>NZ_JAUJXA010000001.1:0-761655 GCF_031931935.1 Pseudomonas sp. rhizo25 | reverse complement strand
GTGTCCACAAAAAAGCCCGGCTGATTGATGATCAGCCGGGCTTTTTTATTGCTTGAGGAAGACTTACTTCTTCAAACCGTAATGCTCATCCAGCATGCCTGGGGCGTTCGGCGTCTTTGGCGCGTAGTCCCGTGGTGGCTCCTGGTTTTCCCGCGGCGGTGTCAGGCGTTCCCGTGGGGTTTGCGGTGCATCGGAATGCAGCGCGGCCAGCAGGCGCTGGCGGGTAATGTCGTCGAGGGCCAGGCGATTAGCGCCATCGGCGAGGTGATCTTGTACTTCCTGGTAGCTCTGGGTGAGCTTCTTGACCAGGGTCGCGGTGCTGTTGAAGTGGGTAACAACCTCGTTCTGATAACTGTCAAAACGTTCCTGGATGTCATCCAGCTGACGCTGCGTGCGGTTAGGCGCGGCATTCGGCAGCAAGCGAGCAACCAGGAATCCAATGGCGACACCGGCAACCAGGGCAAGAGTCGGCAACAACCAAACTAAGAGCGAGTGTTCCACGAGTCCTTCCTCTATAAACGGCTTTGCTTTACGTTAACGGCTCGGACCTGCGCTGTATACCGCGATTAAGCTCGCAATGATGCCATGCACAGACTTTTAGCTAGACGAGTCGACCCCTTGAGAGGTCACGGAGTTCATCCTTGCTCATGCGTGAAACCCCCGTTTTGATCGACGGCCCGGTGGGCCAATTGGAAGCCTTGTATCTGGATCACCCCGAACCACGTGGCCTGGCGCTGGTTTGCCACCCTAACCCGGTGCAGGGTGGGACCATGCTCAATAAAGTCGTATCGACCCTGCAACGCACTGCCCGCGATGCCGGTTTGATTACTTTGCGTTTCAATTACCGTGGCGTCGGTGCCAGTGCCGGCACCCACGATATGGCCGCCGGTGAAGTGGACGATGCTGAAGCGGCCGCCACCTGGCTGCGGGAAAAACACCCGGACCTGCCGATCACCTTGCTGGGTTTTTCCTTCGGCGGCTACGTCGCGGCCAGTCTCGGCGGGCGTTTGGAAGCCAAGGGCGAGAAGCTCGCGCACCTGTTCATGGTCGCTGCGGCGGTGATGCGCCTGGGCGAGTCGGACGTGCTGCCCCAAGGCTGCCCGTTGACCCTGATCCAGCCGGAAAGCGATGAAGTGGTCGACCCGCAAGTGGTCTACGCCTGGTCCGCCGCCCTGAAACGCCCCCATGAGTTGCTGAAAGTGGCAGAATGCGGACACTTTTTTCACGGCAAGCTGACCGATCTCAAGGATCTGGTGCTGCCACGCCTTTCGAATTGATGACAAGCGATCACCCATGACGACCCGTACCCGTATCCTCACCGGCATCACCACCACCGGCACGCCGCACCTGGGCAACTACGCCGGTGCGATTCGCCCGGCGATCCTCGCCAGCGAAGATGCCAATGCCGATTCCTTCTACTTCCTGGCCGACTACCACGCCCTGATCAAATGCGATGACCCACAGCGCATCCAGCGCTCGCGTATGGAAATCGCCGCGACCTGGCTGGCCGGTGGCCTGGATGTGAACCGGGTGACCTTCTACCGCCAGTCCGACATCCCGGAAATCCCCGAGCTGACCTGGCTGCTGACCTGCGTTGCCGCCAAGGGCCTGCTCAACCGCGCCCATGCCTACAAGGCCTCGGTGGACAAGAACGTGGAAAACGGCGAGGACCCGGATGCGGGCATCAGCATGGGCCTGTACAGCTACCCGGTGCTGATGGCGGCGGACATCCTGATGTTCAACGCACACAAAGTGCCGGTCGGCCGCGACCAGATCCAGCACGTGGAAATGGCCCGCGACATCGGCCAGCGTTTCAACCACTTGTTCGGCAACGGTAAAGAATTCTTCACCATGCCCGAGGCGCTGATCGAAGAAAGCGTCGCCACCTTGCCGGGCCTGGATGGCCGCAAGATGTCCAAGAGCTACGACAACACCATCCCGTTGTTCACCAGCGCCAAGGACATGAAAGACTCGATCTCGCGGATCGTCACCGACTCGCGTGCACCGGGCGAAGCCAAGGACCCGGACAATTCGCACCTGTTCACCCTGTACCAGGCGTTTGCGACCAAGGCGCAGGAAGAAGAGTTCCGTGGCGAGCTGCTGCAAGGCCTGGGCTGGGGCGAGGCGAAGAATCGCCTGTTCCAGTTGCTGGACGGCCAACTCGGTGAAGCTCGCGAGCGCTATCACCAACTGATGTCGCGTCCGTCGGACATGGAAGACCTGCTGCTGATAGGCGCCAAGAAAGCCCGCGCCGTGGCGGCACCGTTCCTGGCCGAGCTGCGCGAAGCGGTGGGCCTGCGTTCGTTCGTCAACCAGGCGGCAGCGCCGATCAGCACTAAAAAGAAAGCCGCGAAAGCCGCACGCTTTGTGAGCTTTCGCGAAGAGGACGGCAGTTTCCGCTTCCGCCTGTTGGCGGCTGACGGCGAGCAGCTGCTGCTGTCGCGCAACTTTGCCGACGGCAAGGCGGCGGGTGCGGTGACCAAGCAATTGCAAAGCGGCGACGCGCTGGATGTACGCACTGAGGCCCAGGGCTTCAGCGTTTGGCTGGACGGTGCAGCAGTGGCCGATAGCGCACCGTTCGCCGATGCAGTGTCCCGCGATGCCGCCATCGTCGCCTTGCGCGTGGCCTTGACCCCAACCGAGGATTAACCCGACCAAGGGTTGATTGCCATTATCCAGGGCCGTCGTTACAGTGACGGCCCGTTTTTGTTGCCTTGCTAACGAAATTATGACGCCCCTAGAACGATATCAAGCTGATCTGAAACGCCCTGAATTCTTCCATGACGCGGCCCAGGAAAATGCCGTGCGTCATTTGCAGCGCCTGTACGACGATCTGGTCGCGGCCTCGCAAAGCAAGCCGGGGATGTTCAGCAAGCTGTTTGGCAAGAAAGACCACACGCCGGTCAAGGGCCTGTACTTCTGGGGTGGCGTCGGCCGGGGCAAGACTTACCTGGTGGACACCTTCTTCGAAGCACTGCCATTCAAGGAAAAGGTCCGGACCCACTTCCACCGCTTCATGAAGCGCGTGCACGAAGAGATGAAGACCCTGCCGGGCGAGAAAAACCCGCTGACCATCATCGCCAAGCGCTTCTCCCAGGAAGCGCGGGTGATCTGCTTCGATGAATTCTTCGTCTCCGACATCACCGACGCCATGATCCTTGGCACCCTGATGGAAGAGCTGTTCAAGAACGGCGTGACCCTGGTCGCCACCTCGAACATCGTGCCCGACGGTTTGTATAAGGATGGCTTGCAGCGTGCACGCTTCCTGCCGGCCATCGCGCTGATCAAGCAGAACACCGATATCGTCAATGTCGACAGCGGCGTCGACTATCGTCTGCGTCACCTGGAGCAAGCCGAGCTATTCCACTTCCCGCTGAACGAAGCGGCCCACGAAAGCCTGAAAAAGAGCTTTCGCGCCCTGACCCCTGAATGCACCCAGGCGGTGGAAAACGACAAGCTGATGATCGAGAACCGCGAAATCATCGCGCTGCGTACCTGCGATGACGTGGCCTGGTTCGAGTTCCGCCAGCTGTGCGACGGCCCGCGTAGCCAGAACGACTACATCGAGCTGGGCAAGATCTTCCACGCGGTGATCTTGAGCGGCGTCGAGCAGATGGGCGTCACCACGGACGACATCGCCCGCCGGTTTATCAACATGGTCGACGAGTTCTACGACCGTAACGTCAAGCTGATCATCTCAGCGGAAGTCGAGCTCAAGGACCTGTATACCGGCGGGCGCTTGAACTTCGAGTTCCAACGCACGTTGAGCCGTTTGCTGGAGATGCAGTCCCATGAGTTCCTGTCGCGCGGGCACAAGCCGTAAGCTGATGTGATCCCTATAAAGGCCCGCAGCGATTGCGGACCTTTATATTTCGGGTGCTGGTTAAAAAGTGATGTGGTCTTCAGCGTCCGGCGCCGCTTCTATGAGGGACTTTTGGCCGCCCTCCATCTTGTAGGTCGCGCCGTCCGTCCCTTTAAAAATCACCGGCGACTTATCCTCCGTTTCATCTTCCTCCTGTTTCCGCTTTCTGTTTACCTCTTCAGCCTGATTTTCCTTTGATTCACATGCGCCTGTCTCGCTCGCCTGCATAGCCGGGCTGAAAGAGCTGCTGCCTATGGATAACATGATTGAGTTTCCGTCCTAGTTTGAGCCAAATGGATTTAGAAAAAGCCCTTTAGGATCTGCAACGCAGTCCGGCAGAAATAGACGACTTTTTCCTCGCTTAAAATGCCAGACGCCCAGCGCGCAGTAGGTTCGTCTTTGTCCTGTCTAGCTGTAGGAGTTGGAGGTCTCGCAGGCAAGCATTGCTTAAGGCGGCAGAGGGTTTTCAGTTTGACCCTGCACCATTGCGGTATGGCAGGGTCGCTTTGCCTCGTAAGGGGCCGTATCTACGCGGCCTGTTGGAATTGTTGCCGGTATTGGTTCGGCGACAACTCCGTGTGCTGCCTGAACAAGCGCGCAAAGAAACTCGCATCGTCGTAACCCACCTCATAACTGATGGTCTTGATGCTCTTGCGGCTGCCCGAGAGCAGGCCTTTTGCCGTCTCGATACGCAGCCGTTGCAGGTAATGCAACGGCTTGTCTCCGGTAGCGGTCTGGAAGCGCCGCATGAAGTTGCGAATGCTCATGCCGTGTTCCCGAGCGACGTCTTCGAAGCGGAACTTGTCGGCAAAGTGTTCTTCGAGCCAGTGCTGGATCTGCAGGATGATCACGTCCTGGTGCAGCTTCTGCCCCCCAAAGCCGATACGTCCCGGTGAATAGCTGCGCTGCACCTCATAGAGGATGTCGCGGGCCACGGCCTGGGCAATGCTGGCGCCGCAGAAGCGTTCGATCAGATAGATGTAGAGGTCGCAGGCCGAAGTGGTGCCGCCGGCGCAATACAGGTTGTCGGCATCGGTGAGGTGCTTGTCCTGGTTGAGCTGCACCTTGGGGAAGCGCTCGCTGAAGGCAGTGAAGAACCGCCAGTAGGTGGTCGCCTCCTTGCCATCGAGCAGCCCGGCTTCTGCCAGCCAGAACACCCCGGTGGCTTCGCCGCAGAGCACGGCGCCGCGGGCATGTTGTTCGCGCAGCCACGGCAATACTTGCGGGTAGCGGGCGCACAGGCCGTCGAAGTCGTCCCAGAAGGCCGGCAGCACGATGATGTCGGCATCTTCCAGGCCGCCGTCCACTGGCATGATCACATCACTGAAGCTGCGCACTGATTGCCCGTCGGGGCTGACCAGGCGTGTATCGAACCCTGGGGTCAGGCCCAGGCCCTGCTGTTTGCCGTAACGCAGGCTGGCGAGATGGAAGAAATCCTTGGCTTGCATCAGGGTTGAAGCGAATACCCGATCAATGGCCAAAATGCTGACGCGCCGCAAGGGCGTGGAGATTTGGTTAGACATAATTTCATTTATTCTTATAGGGGAAAGTGGTCACCAGACGGCTGGATCGTCTTATTTTTTGTCGCATGTGTCCAGTGTCCCGTGACGCCATCGCGGCATAGGCTCTGTGGGCTCATCCTTGTCCGACAATCCATGCAGGTGACCCATGATCCCCAGAACCTTGTTCAGCCAGGAGCACGAACTCTTTCGCGAGAGCGTGCGCACCTTCCTCGACAAACACGCCGCGCCTTTCCACGGGCAATGGGAAAAGCAGGGCTACATCGACCGTAGCCTGTGGAGCAAGGCCGGGGAGGCGGGCATGCTGTGCTCCCACCTGCCGGAGGAATATGGTGGCCTGGGCGCGGACTTTCTCTACAGCGCGGTGGTGATCGAAGAGATCAGCCGTCTTGGTTTGACCGGCATCGGCTTTTCCCTGCATTCGGATATCGTTGCGCCCTACATCCTGCACTACGGCAATGAAGCGCTGAAGCACAAGTACCTGCCCAAACTGATTTCCGGGGAGATGGTCACGGCTATTGCCATGACCGAGCCGGGCGCCGGTTCCGACCTGCAAGGGGTCAAGACCACGGCAGTGCTGGACGGTGATGAGTATGTGATCAATGGCTCCAAGACCTTTATCACCAACGGCTACCTGGCCGACCTGGTGGTCGTGGTGGCCAAGACCGACCCCAAGGCCGGCGCCAAGGGCACCAGCCTGTTCTTGGTGGAAGCCGGCACGCCCGGCTTCGACAAGGGCAAGCGCCTGGAGAAAGTCGGCATGAAGGCCCAGGACACCTCGGAGCTGTTTTTTCAGGACGTGCGGGTCCCCAAGAAAAACCTGCTGGGCCAGGCCGGCATGGGCTTTGCGTACCTGATGCAGGAGCTGCCCCAGGAGCGTTTGACCGTGGCGATAGGTGCACTGTCTTCAGCCGAAGCGGCATTGCAGTGGACCCTGGACTACACCCGCGAGCGCAAAGCGTTCGGCAAGGCGATTGCCGACTTCCAGAATACCCGCTTCAAACTGGCGGAGATGGCCACCGAGATTCAGATCGGCCGCGTGTTTGTCGACAAGTGCATGGCGCTGCACCTGGAAGGCAAGCTGGATGTGCCTACCGCGGCGATGGCCAAGTATTGGGCCACGGACCTGCAATGCAAGGTGCTCGATGAGTGCGTGCAGCTGCACGGCGGCTACGGCTTCATGTGGGAATACCCGATTGCCCGGGCCTGGGCGGACGCGCGGGTGCAGCGCATTTATGCGGGAACCAATGAGATCATGAAGGAGATTATTGCGCGGGCGCTTTGATCTTGCGGTGTTGCTGATGGCCTCATCGGGAGCAAGTCGAGTCGTCGCACCGCCCTTCCCACATTTGACTGGGTTTATAAGTCCAAATGTGGGAGGGGGCTTGCTCCCGATAGCGGCCTAAAGGTCAATCAAGGCGCCGGATTCGGATGATCCTTCTGAATCGCCTCAATCCCCTCCAATACTTCTTTCGACAGTCTCAGATCAGCACTGGCAATATTGCTATCCAACTGCTCCAGCGTCGTGGCCCCAATAATATTGCTGGTCACAAACGGCTGCTGCGTCACAAACGCCAGTGCCATCTGCGCCGGGTCCAGGCCATGTTCGCGCGCCAATGCCACATAGCGGCTGCACGCCGCCTCCGACTGCGGGTTGAAGTAACGGCTGAACCGGCTGTACTCAGTCAGGCGTGCCTTGGCCGGCCGTGCGCCATTTTCGTATTTGCCGCTGAGCATGCCGAACGCCAGTGGGGAATACGCCAGCAAGCCGCACTGTTCGCGAATGGCGATTTCCGCCAGGCCCACCTCGAAGCTGCGGTTGAGCAGGTTATAGGGGTTCTGGATCGACACCGCCCGGGGCCAGCCGCGAGCTTCGGCCAGGGCGAGGAACTTCATGGTGCCCCACGGGGTTTCGTTGGACAGGCCGATGTGGCGGATCTTGCCGGCCTTGACCTGCTCATCCAGGGCTTCGAGGGTTTCCTCCAGGGGAGTGAGGTCGTCTTCGTCCTTGTGCTTGTAGCTCAACTGGCCAAAGAAGTTGGTGCTGCGCTCCGGCCAATGCAGTTGGTAGAGGTCGATCCAGTCGGTCTGCAGGCGCTTGAGGCTGGCGTCCAGGGCCTGGGCAATGTGCTTGCGGTTGTGGCGCAGGTAGCCATCGCGAATGTAGTCGATGGTGTTGCCGGGACCTGCGATCTTGCTGGCGAGAACCCAGTCGGCGCGGTCGCCACGGCTTTTGAAGTAATTGCCGATGTAGCGCTCGGTGGTGGCGTAGGTATCGGCCTTGGGCGGTACCGGGTACATTTCCGCGGTATCGAGGAAGTTGATCCCTGCGGCCTTGGCCCGTTCGATCTGCGCGAAGGCCTCTGCCTCGCTGTTCTGCTCGCCCCAGGTCATGGTGCCCAAGGCAATCGCGCTGACGTTCAGATCGGTGCGGCCCAGCTGTCGGTAATCCATCGGGTACTCCTTCGGGGAAAACAATCATAAAAGCAGGTTGAATTTTTTTTCGCAATCTGCATAATTGCCCACCTCTTTCTGCAGTGGAAGTGATGCGCCGTCTGCCGAAGAATCTTGCCGTTGAACGGACGCGCCGACCCGAGCCCCCGATAGCGTCTGTATCCGGCTGCCTTTGACTTGTCAAAGTAAGCACTATTCAGTAAGATCCGCCGTCTAATTTACAGGGCGGCCCCTGAGGCTATTAAAGAATGACAACTTTTACTGCAAAACCGGAAACAGTTCAGCGCGACTGGTTTGTCGTCGACGCCGCTGGTCAGACCCTGGGTCGTCTGGCCACTGAAGTCGCCAGCCGTCTGCGTGGCAAGCACAAGCCTGAGTACACCCCTCACGTTGACACCGGTGACTACATCGTGATCATCAACGCTGAGCAGGTACGTGTTACCGGCAACAAAGCGCAAGACAAAATGTACTACCGTCACTCCGGTTTCCCAGGCGGTATCAAGTCTTCCAACTTTGAAGGCCTGATCTCCAAGAAGCCTGAAGCCCCGATCGAAATCGCGGTCAAAGGCATGCTGCCGAAGGGCCCACTGGGTCGCGATATGTTTCGCAAGCTGAAAGTCTATGCGGGCGCTGTACACCCTCATGCTGCTCAGCAGCCCCAAGAACTGAAGTTTTAACGGAATAGTTCATTATGTCGGCGACTCAAAATTACGGCACTGGCCGTCGCAAAACCGCAACCGCACGCGTTTTCCTGCGTCCGGGCACTGGTAACATCTCGATCAACAACCGCTCCCTGGACAACTTCTTCGGTCGCGAAACTGCCCGCATGGTAGTTCGTCAGCCGCTGGAATTGACCGAGACCGTTGAAAAGTTCGACATCTACGTCACCGTTATCGGTGGCGGTGTAAGTGGTCAAGCTGGCGCAATCCGCCACGGTATCACTCGCGCTCTGATGCAGTACGACGAAACCCTGCGTGGCGCTCTGCGCAAAGCTGGCTTCGTGACTCGCGATGCTCGTGAAGTTGAACGTAAGAAAGTCGGTCTGCGTAAAGCGCGTAAGCGTCCGCAGTACTCGAAGCGTTAATTCGCTTTACGTTCCACAAAAACGCCCAGCCTCCTCACGGAGCTGGGCGTTTTTTATTGCCTGCGATTTATACATAAATTTGTGCGTGACAACTTGCCACATCCGTAGACCCCCTATACTACAAGGCCTGGGGGCGGAGGCCCGGGCAATTCCCTTGTCATGCGTGGGGCTTTTCATTACCATCCGTCAAAATTTTTATAAGTAAAGTTTCAACACTTAGTAGACGCCTGATTTAACAGGCCAAAAAAGCTGATGGGAGAGGACTGAATGAGCAATGACGGCGTGAATGCAGGCCGGCGTCGCTTCTTGGTAGCAGCCACATCCGTGGTGGGTGCTGCAGGAGCGGTGGGGGCTGCGGTCCCGTTCGTGGGGTCATGGTTTCCCAGTGCCAAGGCGAAAGCCGCAGGTGCACCGGTGAAGGTGAATGTCAGCAAGATCGAGCCAGGCCAGCAGATGATTGCTGAGTGGCGCGGCCAACCGGTATTCATCGTTCGTCGTACCGAGGAAATCCTGGGGAATCTGAAGAAGATCGAGGGCCAGTTGTCCGACCCGCAATCCGAGAATTCCGACCAGCCCGCCTACGCCAAGAACGAAGTGCGTTCGATCAAGCCAGAGATTCTGCTGCTGGTCGGTCTGTGTACCCACCTGGGTTGCTCGCCTACCTTCCGCCCGGAAGTGGCCCCTGTCGATCTGGGCAAGGACTGGGTCGGCGGTTATTTCTGCCCGTGCCACGGTTCCCACTACGACCTCGCCGGCCGAGTCTACAAGTCCCAGCCCGCGCCCTTGAACCTGCCCGTGCCTCCGCATACCTACGAAACTGACGACCTCATAGTCATTGGCCTCGACAAGGAGAACGCGTGATGAGCAAGTTCATGGATTGGGTGGATGCGCGCTTCCCCGCCACTAAAATGTGGGAAGACCATCTCAGCAAGTATTACGCGCCAAAGAACTTCAACTTCTTCTACTTCTTCGGCTCCCTGGCCCTGTTGGTGCTGGTCAACCAGATCGTCACCGGCGTGTGGCTGACGATGAGCTACACCCCGTCGGCGGAGGAGGCGTTCGCTTCCGTTGAATACATCATGCGTGACGTCGAGTACGGCTCGATCCTGCGCCTGCTGCACTCCACCGGCGCGTCAGCGTTCTTTATCGTCGTCTACCTGCACATGTTCCGTGGCCTGCTCTACGGGTCGTACCAGAAGCCTCGCGAGCTGGTGTGGGTGTTCGGCATGCTGATCTACCTGGCGCTGATGGCCGAAGCCTTCATGGGTTACCTGCTGCCGTGGGGCCAGATGTCGTACTGGGGCGCCCAGGTGATCATTTCGCTGTTCGGTGCGATCCCGGTGATCGGCAACGACCTGACCCAGTGGATCCGCGGTGACTACCTGATCTCGGGCATTACCCTGAACCGCTTCTTCGCCCTGCACGTGGTGGCCTTGCCGATCGTGATCCTCGGCCTGGTCGTGCTGCACATCCTGGCGCTGCACGAAGTGGGCTCCAACAACCCCGATGGCGTGGACATCAAGAAGCATAAGGACGAGAACGGCATTCCGCTGGATGGTATTCCATTCCACCCGTACTACACCGTCAAAGACATTGTCGGCGTGGTGGTGTTCCTGTTCGTGTTCTGCTCGATCGTGTTCTTTTTCCCGGAGATGGGCGGTTATTTCCTCGAGAAGCCTAACTTCGAGCAGGCCAACGCCTTCAAGACTCCCGAGCACATTGCGCCGGTGTGGTACTTCACGCCGTTCTACGCGATCCTGCGCGCCATCCCTGACAAGCTGATGGGCGTGATCGCCATGGGCGCAGCCATCGCGGTGCTGTTCGTGCTGCCATGGCTGGACCGCAGTCCGGTCAAGTCGATGCGCTACAAAGGCTGGCTGAGCAAGATCTGGTTGTGGGTGTTCTGCATTTCGTTCGTGATCCTGGGCGTACTCGGCGTATTGGCGCCAACCCCTGAGCGTACGTTGCTGTCGCAGGTCTGCACCTTCCTGTACTTCGCCTACTTCATTCTGATGCCGTTCTATACCCGGCTCGAGAAGACCAAACCGGTTCCGGAAAGGGTGACTGGCTGATGAAAAAGTTATTCGTTGCATTCGTGCTTGCGGCCCTGCCGCTACTGTCCTTCGCCGCTGAACATGGCGCGCAGCTGGAAAAAGTCGATATCGATGTGTCTGACAAAGCCGCCATGCAGGATGGACTGCGGACATTCACCAACTACTGCATGGGTTGCCACAGCGCCAAGTTCCAACGTTACGAGCGTGTCGCCGATGACTTGGGCATCCCCCATGAAGTGATGCTCAGCCACGCGGTGTTCACTGGCGCGAAGATCGGCGACCACATGAACACCGGCATGCAACCGGCCGATGCCAAGGCCTGGTTCGGCGCCGCACCGCCCGACCTGACCCTGGTGGCCCGCGTGCGCGGCACCGACTGGCTCTACGGCTACCTGAAATCCTTCTACGAAGACCCTGCGCGCCCGTATGGCGTGAACAACAAAGTCTTCCCGAACGTCGGCATGCCGAACGTTCTGGTCGGCCTGCAGGGTCGTCAAGTGGTAGGATGCAAGCAGGTTCAGGTCGTTGAAGACGGCAAGAAGCAATATGATCCGTTGACCGGTACGCCTCTGACCCATGAAGCGTGCGATCAACTGACCATCGTGCCCAAGACCGGTACGCTGAATGAAGAGCAGTTCGACGAGAAGGTCAAGAACCTGGTGACCTTCCTGGCTTACTCGGCCAACCCGGTCAAACTGCAGCACCAGCGCATCGGTACGTACGTCTTGCTGTACCTGGCTTTCTTCTTCGTATTCGCTTATCTGCTCAAGCGCGAATACTGGAAGGATGTGCATTGATCCAACCGTAAGCAATTGCTGTTAATCTTGCGCGCCCAGCGGCATCTCTGAACACGTAGCGACCGGTTGAACCGGACGTTACAGGGATGCTCTCTGGGCGCGCTCGTTTTTGAGCTTTCGATAATTTCAACAAGCGAGGAGGACCGCCATGGGCGTGACCAATCGGTTGGCCTGTTACTCCGACCCCGCCGACCACTATTCCCACCGAGTACGCATCGTGCTCGCAGAGAAGGGTGTCAGCGCCGAGATCATCAGTGTGGAAGCGGGCCGTCATCCGCCGAAACTGATCGAAGTGAACCCTTACGGCAGCTTGCCCACCCTGGTCGATCGTGACCTGGCGTTGTGGGAGTCAACCGTGGTGATGGAATACTTGGATGAGCGTTACCCTCATCCGCCTTTGCTGCCGGTATACCCGGTGGCGCGTGCCAATAGCCGCCTGCTGATCCATCGGATCCAGCGCGACTGGTGCGGGCTGGTGGATGTGATTCTGGATTCGCGTTCAAAAGAAGCCGCTCGGGTGCAGGCGCGCAAGGAATTGCGCGAGAGCCTGACCGGCGTTTCGCCGTTGTTCGCCGATAAACCTTTTTTCCTCAGTGAGGAACAAAGCTTGGTGGATTGCTGCCTATTACCCATACTCTGGCGTTTGCCGATCCTGGGCATTGAACTGCCACGGCCGGCCAAGCCGTTGCTTGATTACATGGAGCGCCAGTTTGCGCGTGAGGCTTTCCAGGCGAGTCTGTCTGGTGTCGAACGCGATATGCGCTAAGGCTTAAGGAGCCGTTGATGAACTCCAGTCGACCTTACCTGGTCCGCGCGCTCTATGAGTGGATTGTGGACAACGATTGCACCCCGCACATGCTGGTCAATTCCGAATTTCCTGCGGTTCAGGTACCGCAGGGTTTTGCCAGCGACGGACAAATCGTGCTGAACGTATCGCCCAGTGCCGTGCGCCACCTGCACATGGACAACGAAGCGGTGAGCTTCGAAGGACGTTTCGGCGGTGTACCCCATACGCTGTTCGTGCCAATCGGTGCCATCCTCGGGATTTATGCCCGGGAAAATGGCCAAGGCATGGTGTTCGATCTGGAGTCGCCTTTCGAGGATGGCGAAACGATCGAAGGTGAAGGCAGTGATGATGTGCCGCCACCGGATACCGAGCCGCCGCGCCCTAGTGGTCGGCCGAGCTTGAAAGTGGTGAAGTAGGCGGATTACGCCTCCAGGCCCATGTGAAAAATGCCTCGACTGCTGTCGGGGCATTTTTTTTGCGCGAAGGATATGGATGAAAGTCGCGCCGGAACGGTGATCGTACAACCACCATGGGCTATGATGCGGTCTTTAGTTCGCCGAGAAAGATGGTTCATCATGGAAAACGCCAGCGCCGCTCCACGTCTTCCCCGCAAGCGCCGCAGCCTTGCCCAGGAATTGGTCACGGTGTTGTCCGAGCAGATCCGCGACGGCCAGCTCAAGCGCGGCGACAAGCTGCCCACCGAGTCGGCAATCATGGACGCCCATGGCGTCAGCCGCACTGTGGTGCGCGAAGCCATCTCGCGTCTGCAAGCGGCGGGGCAGGTCGAGACCCGCCACGGTATCGGCACCTTTGTGCTGGACACGCCAAGCCCCAGCGGTTTCCGCATTGACCCGGCCACCGTGGTGACGTTGCGTGATGTGCTGGCGATCCTGGAGCTGCGTATCAGCCTTGAAGTAGAGTCCGCGGGCCTTGCAGCCTTGCGTCGCAGCGATGCACAGCTGGCGGCAATGCGTGCGGCCCTCGATGCCCTGAACGAAAGTGCGGCCCATGCCGGCGATGCGGTAGCTTCGGACTTTGCCTTCCACCTGGAAATTGCGTTGTCTACCGGCAACCGTTATTTCACCGACATCATGACCCACCTGGGCACCAGCATCATTCCACGCACACGCCTGAATTCGGCGCGCCTGGCCCATGATGACCAACAGCACTACATGAGCCGCCTGAGTCGCGAACACGAAGAGATTTATGAGGCGATTGCGCGCCAGGATTCGGATGCGGCACGTGCGGCTATGCGTCTGCATTTGACCAATAGCCGTGAGCGGCTGCGCCATGCCCATGAAGAGGCCGAGGCGCAGCGCGGTTGAAGGCTGATTCGCCGCGATACAAATGTGGGAGGGGCGGTGCGACGATTCGATTTGCCCGCGAAGACGTCGGCCCAGCAAACATTGATGTCGGTTGACCCACCGCTATCGGGGGCAAGCCCCCTCCCACAGTTGATCTCCATTGCCTGGAGTATTGCGGCTACTTAGCTGGCCGGTTGATTGGGCTTGTAGTCCTTAAGCAACAAATACGTACTCCACCCCCACCAATCATTGGTCCAGTGCTTGTCGTTCAGGTCATTGACGTCCTTGCGCCGCAGCACCTTGTCTCCCTCCATCTTGAACAGTGGCGAGAAGTTATTCGCCGGGTTTTGCGCCGCGTTCAAGTCGGGCACATACAACGGTGCCTTGAAGCTAGCCGGGGAGGGCGCGATACCGCTGATGAAAGTCTCGAAGATCTCATCAGCCGAAGCCTGTACTGCGCGTTTGACCTGCATGCGGTTGTCCGCGTCGATGTCATCGAAGTAGCGTTTATCCCCATAGGCGTGCCATTGATCGCCCATGGCATTGCGCACCTTGAGCCCGAACTTGCTGTCTTCATCGTGCATGAAACGGCTGATCAGCGAACCCAGTTCACCCGGCGTCACTACCGCTGCCAGTTGCTTGCGCGGTACGCGCAGGTGGCCGGCGGAAAACAGGTCAGTCAAGAAATGATCAGCAAAGCTGTTCATCGCATAAGCCAGCTCAAGGGCCTGATCGGTGCCGGTTTGATGGGCCGCGACGGCCTGTTGCAGTGCCGCTGTGTGGCCGGCCAGGTACGCCGACAGGGCCCACTCGCCGAAGTGGTCGGCGTTGTCCGCCGCCAGCTTCAGGTAGCGCCCCAGGGGGATGAGGGCTGAAACAGCACTGCCACCGCCGGTGATGCGGTTCCACTCCTCGGACAACGTATCACCCAAGGCGTCATAGGCTTCGTGGGGCTGCTTGCCGTCCTTGATCGCCTGCTTGACTGCGGCGATCTCCTTTTGCATCACCGCCAGGATCTTGTGGGCCTCTTCCCGGGAGGCCGGCAGCACTGCCAGAGAGTTAAAGGCGGCAGTGAAACGTTGCGCACGCTCGGCTGGGGAGGCGCCATCGCTGATGGCCTGGCCAGGAATGCCATAGAAATCGCCGCCCAGGGCAATGACTTGGCCGTAGGTCAGCGCGAGTCCGTTGGGCAGGTGCAGCTCGACTTGGTGGGCGGGAATTGCTGGCGCGTCCTTGGCGAAACGCAAAAGGGTTTCATCACCGATGGCGGTGTGCTCACCCCCTTCGAAACGTAGGGTAGGCGCTTGCTTTTGCGGTGCAGCGAGTTCTAGACCTGACATGTTAGCTCCTTGCTATGTCGTAGGAATCTTCCTTGATCACTGTATGTAAATACAGTAATTATGAGCATAAAGGAGAAATTTCCTACGTCAAGAAGCTTCGTTAAGCGTGTCGGCTTTGCGATGAACAGCGATGAATTGGAGTTGACGAATCTTTTTATAGTTGTACGATGACGTACGACATCACCAAAACCAACAACAACCTTTCGTTAGAAAGTCTTCGCCCAGGGTGTTCGAATAATGAATCCACAAGAACTGAAGTCCATCCTCTCCCACGGTCTGCTGTCTTTTCCGGTGACTGATTTCACTGCCCAGGGTGATTTCCACCAGGCGGGCTATATCAAGCGCCTGGAATGGTTGGCCCCGTATGGCGCCACCGCCTTGTTCGCAGCGGGTGGCACCGGTGAGTTTTTCTCCCTCGCCGCCAGCGAATATTCCCAAGTGGTAAAAACCGCCGTTGATACCTGCGCCACCAGCGTGCCGATCCTGGCCGGTGTGGGCGGCGCGACCCGTCAGGCCATCGAGTACGCCCAAGAGGCCGAACGCCTCGGCGCCAAAGGCTTGCTGCTGCTGCCGCACTACCTCACCGAAGCCAGCCAGGACGGGGTGGCTGCCCACGTTGAAGCGGTGTGCAAGTCGGTCAAGATCGGCGTAGTGGTCTACAACCGCAATGTCTGCCGCCTGACTGCGCCACTGCTGGAGCGCCTGGCCGAGCGCTGCCCGAACCTGATCGGCTACAAGGATGGCCTGGGTGACATCGAGTTGATGGTGTCGATCCGCCGCCGCCTCGGCGACCGTTTCAGCTACCTGGGCGGCTTGCCGACTGCCGAGGTTTACGCTGCGGCCTATAAGGCCCTGGGGGTGCCGGTGTACTCCTCGGCAGTGTTCAACTTCATCCCGAAAACTGCGATGGACTTCTATCACGCCATTGCCCGCGAAGATCACGCCACCGTCGGCAAGATCATCGATGACTTCTTCCTGCCGTACCTGGACATCCGCAACCGTAAAGCCGGTTACGCGGTGAGCATCGTCAAGGCCGGTGCGAAAATCGTCGGTTATGACGCCGGCCCGGTGCGCACGCCGCTCACCGACCTGCTGCCGGAAGAGTACGAAGCCCTCGCCGCGCTGATCGACAAGCAAGGCCCGCAGTAAATTATCCACAAGGCCGCTGAGCAATCAGCGGCCTTTTGCGTCAGGAGAAGATTCGTGTCCCAAGCACAGCGTTTTGAGAACTACATCAACGGCGAATGGGTAAGCGGTGCCGATTACTGCGCCAATATCAACCCGTCGGATGTGTCCGATGTCATTGGCGACTATGCCAAGGCGGATGTGGCCCAAGTCAACGCGGCTATCGACGCCGCCCGCGCGGCGTTCCCGGCCTGGTCCACTTCCGGTATCCAGGCGCGTCACGATGCCCTGGACAAAGTCGGCAGCGAAATCCTCGCCCGTCGTGAAGAGCTCGGCACCCTGCTGGCCCGTGAAGAGGGCAAGACCCTGCCGGAAGCCATCGGCGAAGTGACCCGCGCCGGTAATATCTTCAAATTCTTCGCCGGCGAATGCCTGCGCCTGTCGGGTGATTACGTGCCGTCGGTGCGCCCGGGCGTCAACGTTGAAGTCACTCGCGAAGCCCTTGGTGTGGTCGGCCTGATCACCCCGTGGAATTTCCCGATTGCCATCCCTGCGTGGAAGATCGCCCCGGCCCTGGCCTACGGCAACTGCGTGGTGATCAAGCCCGCCGAACTCGTGCCGGGTTGTGCCTGGGCCTTGGCGGAAATCATCTCCCGTGCCGGTTTCCCGGCCGGTGTGTTCAACCTGGTGATGGGCAGCGGCCGTGTGGTCGGTGATGTGTTGGTCAACAGCCCGAAAGTCGATGGCATCAGTTTCACCGGCTCCGTCGGCGTGGGCCGTCAGATCGCCGTCAGCTGTGTATCGCGCCAGGCCAAGGTGCAGTTGGAAATGGGCGGCAAGAACCCGCAGATTATTCTCGATGACGCCGACCTCAAGCAGGCCGTCGAGTTGTCGGTACAGAGCGCGTTTTACTCCACCGGCCAGCGTTGCACCGCGTCGAGCCGCTTGATTGTCACTGCGGGTATTCACGATCAGTTTGTGGCGGCCATGGCCGAGCGCATGCAGTCGATCAAGGTCGGCCACGCGCTGCAAAGCGGCACCGACATCGGCCCGGTGGTTTCCCAGGCCCAGTTGGACCAGGACCTGAAATACATCGACATCGGCCAAAGCGAAGGTGCGCGGCTGGTCAGTGGCGGTGGCCTGGTGACCTGCGACACCGAAGGCTATTACCTGGCGCCGACACTGTTTGCCGACAGCGAAGCCGCCATGCGTATCAGCCGTGAGGAGATCTTCGGCCCGGTGGCCAACGTGGTACGCGTGGCGGACTACGAAGCGGCGCTGGCCATGGCCAACGACACCGAGTTCGGCTTGTCGGCGGGGATCGCTACCACCTCGCTGAAATACGCCAACCACTTCAAGCGCCACTCCCAGGCCGGGATGGTGATGGTCAACCTGCCGACTGCGGGCGTGGATTATCACGTTCCGTTCGGCGGCCGTAAGGGCTCATCCTACGGTTCGCGTGAGCAAGGTCGCTATGCGCAAGAGTTCTACACCGTGGTGAAAACCAGCTACATCGGTTCGTAATACCCGTTTCACTGTAGGAGCGAGCTTGCTCGCGAAGAACGTCAACGATTACGCGCGCATTCAGGATGTACGCGGCGTCTGCGAGTTTTTCGCGAGCAAGCTCGCTCCTACAGATGGCGGTACCCAGCAATACATAACTATTACCCGCAAAAAAAATAATTAGTGGGAGTACTTCTACATGCAAGCGACCAAGCCGACCCATGTCCGCTATTTGATCCTGCTCATGCTGTTCCTGGTGACCACGATCAACTACGCCGACCGGGCCACCATCGCTATCGCCGGTTCCAGCCTGCAAAAAGACCTCGGCATCGACGCGGTCACCCTCGGTTATATCTTTTCCGCTTTCGGATGGGCCTACGTTGCCGGGCAAATCCCCGGCGGCTGGCTGCTCGACCGCTTCGGTTCGAAAAAAGTCTATGCCCTGAGCATCTTCACCTGGTCCTTGTTTACCGTGCTGCAAGGCTATGTCGGTGAGTTCGGTATCTCCACCGCTGTGGTCGCGCTGTTTATGCTGCGCTTTATGGTGGGCCTGGCCGAAGCGCCATCCTTCCCAGGTAACGCACGGATTGTGGCGGCCTGGTTCCCCACGGCTGAACGCGGCACTGCATCGGCGATCTTCAATTCGGCGCAGTACTTCGCCACGGTGTTGTTCGCGCCATTGATGGGCTGGATCGTCTACCGCTTTGGCTGGCAGCATGTGTTTATCGTGATGGGCGTGATTGGCATCGTGTTCTCGCTGATCTGGCTGAAAGTTATCCACAGCCCTCGCCAGCACCCGATGATCAACCAGGCCGAGTTCAATCACATCGCGGCCAATGGTGCGATGGTCGACATGGACCAGGACAAAGGCAAGGGCAAGAAAACCGACGGGCCGAAGTGGGATTACATCCGTCAACTGTTGACCAATCGCATGATGCTCGGCGTGTACCTGGGCCAGTACTGCATCAACGGCATCACCTACTTCTTCCTTACCTGGTTCCCGGTGTACCTGGTGCAGGACCGTGGCATGACCATTCTCAAGGCCGGTTTCATTGCCTCGTTGCCGGCGATCTGCGGCTTTATCGGCGGGGTGCTTGGCGGGGTGATTTCCGATTACCTGCTGCGCAAGGGCCACTCCCTGACCTTTGCCCGCAAGGTGCCGATCATTGGCGGCCTGCTGATTTCCAGCAGCATCGTGGCGTGCAACTACGTGGATATCGAATGGATGGTGGTGGGCTTCATGGCGCTGGCCTTCTTCGGTAAAGGCGTTGGCGCACTGGGTTGGGCGGTGGTGTCCGACACCTCGCCGAAACAGATCGCCGGCCTCAGTGGCGGCTTGTTCAACACCTTCGGTAACCTGGCCTCCATTACCACGCCGATCGTGATCGGCTACATCATCAGCACCACTGGCTCGTTCAAATGGGCGCTGGTGTTCGTCGGCGCCAACGCCCTGGTTGCGGTGTTCAGCTATCTGGTGATTGTCGGCCCGATCAAGCGCGTGGTGCTCAAGGAGCCGCCCACCAAAGGCCCGGAGTTGACCAACCTTTCCCAAGCGCATTCCTGAGGTTCGTGTGATGCAGTTGATTGAACATGCCGACTCGCCGCGCTCGATCCGTTTGCACGAGCGCGACAACGTAGTGATCGTGGTAAACGACCAGGGCGTGCCGGCGGGCACTGAATTTCCCGACGGCCTGGTCACCGTGGATTTTATTCCCCAGAGCCACAAGGTGACCCTGGAAGATATCCCCGAGGGCGGTCGGATCATTCGCTACGGCCAGACCATCGGTTATGCCTTGGCGCCAATCCCCCGTGGCAGTTGGGTGCAGGAAGATCAACTGCGCATGCCCACCGCGCCGCCCCTGGACAGCTTGCCGCTGTCCACCGAGGTGCCTGAAACCCAGGCACCGCTGGAGGGGTTTACCTTCGAGGGCTATCGCAATGCCGATGGCACGGTGGGTACGCGCAATATCCTCGGCATTACCACTACCGTGCAGTGTGTTACCGGTGTGCTGGACCATGCGGTCAAGCGCATCAAGGACGAGCTGCTGCCCAAGTATCCCCATGTCGATGACGTGGTGGCACTGACCCACAGCTACGGCTGCGGCGTGGCGATCACGGCGACGGATGCCTATATCCCGATCCGTACCGTGCGCAACCTGGCACGTAACCCGAACCTGGGCGGCGAAGCCTTGGTGATCAGCCTGGGCTGCGAGAAATTGCAGGCCGGGCAGGTGATGCACGACAACGACAGCTCCGTGGACCTGAGCGAGCCATGGCTGTACCGCTTGCAGGACTCCAGCCACGGTTTTACCGAAATGATCGAACAGATCATGGAACTGGCCGAAGTGCGTTTGAAAAAACTCGACCAGCGGCGCCGGGAAACCGTGCCGGCCTCCGAGCTGATCCTGGGCATGCAGTGCGGCGGCAGTGATGCGTTTTCCGGCATCACCGCCAACCCGGCGCTGGGGTATGCCTCTGACCTGCTGCTGCGGGCTGGGGCGACGGTAATGTTTTCCGAAGTGACGGAGGTGCGTGATGCGATCTACCTGCTGACGTCGCGCGCGCAAAACGAGGACGTCGCCCGCGAACTGGTCAGGGAAATGGACTGGTACGATCGTTACCTGGCTAAGGGCGAAGCCGATCGCAGTGCCAATACCACACCGGGGAACAAGAAGGGTGGGCTATCGAATATCGTCGAGAAGTCTCTGGGCTCCATCGTCAAATCCGGCAGCAGCGCGATCAATGGCGTGCTCGGCCCGGGTGAGCGTTTCAAGGGCAAAGGGCTGATCTTCTGCGCTACACCGGCCAGTGATTTCGTGTGCGGCACCTTGCAACTGGCGGCCGGGATGAACCTGCATGTGTTCACAACCGGGCGCGGCACGCCCTATGGGTTGGCGATGGCGCCGGTGGTAAAGGTCTCGACCCGTACCGAGCTGGCCCAGCGTTGGCCGGACCTGATCGATATCGATGCCGGGCGCATTGCTACCGGGCGGGCGAGCATCGAGGAGTTGGGCTGGGAGTTATTCCACTTCTATTTGGATGTGGCCAGTGGCAGGAAGCAGACGTGGGCGGAGCATCATAAGCTGCACAACGACATCACCCTGTTCAACCCGGCGCCTATTACCTGAGACCGAGGCGCCTGCATCGGGGGCAAGCCCCCTCCCACATTCGATCGGGTGAACGCGGTCGAGGTGGGAGGGGGCTTGCCCCCGATTGCGGTAGACCAGACGACACGGGCTGCATGGCTTATCATTAGCCAACTAACGACGCCCACCAAGGTTCTCCCCGGCATGCTGGCAATTTTCCTCACCACCCTCACCATCACCGCGCCGGTGTTCGCCATGCTGTTCCTCGGTGTGCTGCTCAAGCGCATCCAATGGATCAACGACAACTTTATCCATACCGCTTCGTCGCTGGTGTTCAACGTCACCATGCCGGCACTGCTGTTCCTGGGCATCCTGCATGCCGACCTGCACGCGGCGCTCAAGCCCGGATTGCTCATCTACTTCTCAATCGCCACGCTGCTGAGCTTCGCCCTGGCATGGGGCTGGGCGATCTTTCGTTGCAAGCGTGAAGACCGTGGGATCTATACCCAAGGCGCGTTTCGCGGCAACAACGGCGTGATCGGCCTGGCGCTGGCGGCCAGCATGTACGGCGACTACGGCATCTCCCTCGGCGCGATCCTCGCGGCGCTGGTGATTCTGTTCTACAACACGCTGTCGACCATTGTGTTGGCGGTGTACAGCCCGGTGATCAAGTCCGACCCATGGAGCATCTTCAAGAGCGTGGTGGCCAACCCGCTGATCATCAGCGTGATCGTCGCCGCGCCGTTCGCTTACTTCCAGATCGGCCTGCCCGGCTGGTTGGAAAAATCCCTGCAGTACTTATCGGATACCACGCTTCCGTTGGCGTTGATCTGCATCGGCGGCACCTTGTCCCTGGCGGCACTGCGCAAAAGCGGCAACATGGCGCTGAGCGCAAGCTTGATGAAGATGGTCTGGCTGCCGGTAATCGCGACCCTGGGCGCCTGGCTATTGGGGTTTCGCGGGCCGGAGCTGGGCATTCTGTTCCTGTATTTCGGCGCGCCGACCGCCGCCGCGAGCTTCGTGATGGCCAGGGCGGCGCAAGGCGATCATGAGCTGGCGGCCGCGATTATCGTGATCACCACGCTGATGGCGGCGGTGACCACCAATATCGGGATCTTCGTGTTGCAGGCCGGTGGCTGGATCTAGGCGTCTTTCTGGTAGCTGTCGATCACTTCCTGCGCGGCCCGAAACGCGTCAATCGCCGCCGGCACCCCTGCATACACCGCGCAATGCAGCAGCGCTTCGCGTATCTCTTCGACCGTACAGCCATTGTTCAAGGCACCGCGCACATGGCCCTTGAGTTCCTGCGGGCACTTGAGGGCGGTCAGGGCGGCGAGGGTGATCAGGCTGCGGGTCTTGAGCGGTAAGCCTTCGCGGTTCCATACGCTGCCCCACGCATGCTCGTTGACGAAATCCTGCAGCGGCTGGGTGAACGCTGTGGCATTGCCCAAGGCGCGGTCGACGAACACATCGCCCATGACTTGGCGACGCACTTCAACCCCTGGCCTTTTCTGATCGTTCATTGCGATTCCCTCTTGTGTTGGCGATGCCAGGCGCGCAGTGAGGTAAGCAACAGCAAAATCACCAACGCCGGCAGGACGTAATACAGCATCAGTTTTTCAAGCTTGTTGGCCAGGGGCATGCCGGTGGTGAAGGCCATCACATGCAGACCGTACGCCAGATATAGCCCCAGCAGCACCAGCCCTTCGATACGCGTTACCCGATAACCGGTATAGAACACCGGCAAGCACAGGATGATGGCGCCGAGCATGACCGGCAAATCAAAATCCAGGGCATTGGGGGATACCGACAGCGGCGACGGCGCCACCAGCGCGGTAAAGCCCAGCACCCCGAGCAGGTTGAACAGGTTGCTGCCGATCACGTTGCCCACCGCAATTTCCCGTTCGCCCCGCAAGGCGGCGATCAGTGACGTGGCGAGGCAGGGCAGTGAGGTGCCCACGCCAATCAGCGTCAGGCCGATGACCCGCTCCGACAGGCCCAGGTCGCCCGCCACGTCCACCGCTGCGCCGAGCAGCAGATGCCCGGCCAATACCAATACCAGCAGCCCGCCGAGCATCAGCAGCACACTGCTCAGCCAGGGGGCCTGGGTGACGGTGTCCAGGCTTCGCGGGCGGCGCGAATGGCGCGTCTGGTAATGCAGCACGCCCAGGTAGGCCAGCAGCGCCACCAGCAATACGCCGCCATCCAATGGCGTGAGCATTTCGTTGGCAGCCAGGATAAACACTAGCAGGCCGGCGAAGATCATCACCGGGATATCCACGCGCACCAGCTGCCGCGATACGCGCAAGGGAATGATCAGCGCCGACAGGCCCAGGGTGACGAGGATATTGAAGATACTGCTGCCAATCACGCTGCCTACGGCAATGTCGGTATTGCCGGCCAGGGTGGCCTGCAGGCTGACGGTCATCTGCGGTGCGCTGCTGCCGAAGGCGACGATGCTCAAACCGATGATCAGCGGCCGCACCTTGAGGCTGGCCGCCAGGCGCACGGCGGCGCGCACCAGCACTTCAGCGCCGGCGATCAGCAGCAGCAGGCCGCCAACCAGTTCGAGCAGGCTCCAGGGCGAAAGGGCGTTCAACGCGAAAATGCTCAAGGCTGCCTCGTCAGTTGTTCAGGGCTTGCACGCGAACCCGTGCGGTACCGCTGCCCAGCATACGTAGTTGCTCGGCAGCCTTGCGGGAAAGGTCGATCAGGCGCCCGCGGGTATGCGGGCCGCGGTCATTGATACGCACTACCACCGATCGGTCGTTGTCGAGATTGGTCACCTTGACCTGGGTGCCGAAGGGCAGGCGCCTGTGGGCGGCGGTCAGGGCGTTCTGGTTGAAAGGTTCACCACTGGCGGTTCGCTTGCCATGGTGCCTGGCGCCGTAATAGGAGGCGGTGCCGGTTTCGTCGTAGCCTTTGGGGTCGATGAGGCCGCTGGCGCAACCGGCCAGCAGGGAGGACAGGGCCAGGAGGCCGAGTAGACGCTTCATTGTCAGGAAATCCCCAATAAAAAATGTGGAGAGGGGGCTTATGTGGGAGGGGGCTTGCTCCCGATAGCGGTGAAGCAGTCAACACATGTGTTGACTGAAACGCCCTCATCGGGAGCAAGCCCCCTCCCACACAGGTTGGAGCCAGACCTTGAAGTCTGCTCCAACCATTTCACGGCTATCAGCCTTCGAGCTTGCTTTTCAGCAGTTCGTTGACCTGTTGCGGGTTGGCCTTGCCCTTGGAGGCTTTCATTGCCTGGCCGACAAAGAAGCCGAACATCTTGCCGCGCTTGGCTTCGTCTGCCGCGCGGTATTGCTCGACCTGTTCGGCATTCGCTGCGAGCATTTCATCGAGCACGGCCGAGATGGCGCCGCTGTCGGTGACTTGCTTGAGGCCGCGTTTGTCGATGATCTCGTCGGCGCTGCCTTCACCTGCGGCCATGGCCTCGAACACGATCTTGGCGATCTTGCCGGAGATGGTGTTGTCCTTGATGCGCAGCAGCATGCCGCCCAGTTGTTCGGCAGTGACCGGCGCTTCGTCGATTTCCAGGCCCTGTTTGTTCAACAGGCTGCCCAGCTCAACCATCACCCAGTTGGCCGCCAGCTTGGCGTCGCCGGCAATGCCTACGACTTTCTCGAAGTAGTTGGCCTGCTCACGGCTGGAAGCCAGCACGCTGGCATCGTAGATCGACAATCCGAACTGCGCCTGGAAGCGCTCGCGTTTTTGCTGTGGCAGTTCCGGCAGGGTGGCGCGGATGTCATTGAGGAATGAATCCTCGAGCACCACCGGCAACAGGTCTGGGTCGGGGAAGTAACGATAGTCGTTGGCTTCCTCTTTGCTGCGCATGGCGCGGGTTTCGTCTTTGTTCGGATCGTACAGGCGGGTTTGCTGGATCACCTTGCCGCCGTCCTCGATCAGTTCGATCTGGCGACGCACTTCGCTGTTGATCGCCTTCTCGATGAAACGGAACGAGTTGACGTTCTTGATCTCGCAGCGGGTGCCGAACTCGACTTGGCCCTTTGGCCGGATCGATACGTTGCAATCGCAGCGCAGCGAGCCTTCGGCCATGTTGCCGTCGCAGATGCCCAGGTAGCGCACCAGCGCATGGATGGTCTTGACGTAAGCCACGGCTTCCTTGGCGCTGCGCATGTCCGGCTCGGAGACGATCTCCAGCAACGGCGTGCCGGCGCGGTTCAGGTCGATACCGGTGGCGCCCGGGAATTCTTCGTGCAGGCTTTTGCCGGCGTCTTCTTCCAGGTGTGCACGGGTTACGCCGACACGCTTGATGGTGCCGTCTTCCAGTGCGATGTCCAGGTGGCCCTTGCCGACAATCGGCAACTCCATCTGGCTGATCTGGTAGCCCTTGGGCAGGTCCGGGTAGAAGTAGTTCTTGCGCGCGAACACGTTGTGCTGGCCGATCTCGGCGTCAATCGCCAAGCCGAACATCACGGCCATGCGCACCGCTTCCTGGTTCAGCACCGGCAGAACGCCGGGCATGCCCAGGTCGACCAGGCTGGCCTGGGTGTTGGGCTCGGACCCGAACGTGGTGGCGCTACCGGAGAAAATCTTCGATTGGGTGGCGAGCTGGGTATGAATCTCCAGCCCGATCACAACTTCCCATTGCATAGTGTTCTCCTCAGAAGCCGGTAGGGGTGCGGGTGTGCCAGTCGGTGTGCAACTGGTACTGGTGCGCCACATTGAGCAGGCGGCCTTCCTGGAAATACGGGGCGAGCAATTGCACGCCGACCGGCAGGCCATCGACGAAACCGGCGGGCATGGACAAGCCCGGCAAGCCCGCGAGGTTGGCGGTGATGGTGTAGAGGTCTTCCAGGTACTCGGCGATCGGGTCGCCGGTCTTGGCGCCGATCTTCCAGGCCGGGTTTGGCGTGGTTGGGCCGAGGATCACGTCGACTTCTTCAAAGGCGGCCATGAAGTCGTTCTTGATCAGGCGACGGATCTTTTGCGCCTTGAGGTAGTACGCGTCGTAGTAGCCAGCCGACAGGGCGTAGGCACCGACCATGATCCGGCGCTGGACTTCACTGCCGAAGCCTTCGCCACGGGAGCGTTTGTACAGGTCGGTGAGGTCTTTCGGGTTTTCGCAGCGGTAGCCGAAGCGCACGCCGTCGAAGCGCGACAGGTTGGAAGAAGCTTCTGCCGGCGCGATCACGTAGTAAGCGGGAATCGCGTGCTGGTTGTTCGGCAGGCTGATTTCCTTGATGACGGCGCCGAGCTTTTCCAGCTCCTTGATGCTGTTTTGCACCAGGTCGGCGATACGCGGGTCGAGGCCGGCGCTGAAATACTCTTTTGGCACGCCAATGCGCAGGCCCTTGATCGAGGTGTTCAGGCTCGCGCTGTAGTCCGGCACCGGCTCATCGATACTGGTGGAGTCCTGTTTATCGAAGCCTGCCATGCCTTGTAACAATATCGCGCAGTCTTCGGCAGTGCGTGCCAACGGGCCGCCCTGATCCAGGCTGGAAGCGTAGGCGATCATGCCCCAGCGGGAAACGCGACCGTAGGTCGGCTTCAGGCCGGTGAGGTTGGTGAAGGCCGCCGGCTGGCGGATCGAGCCACCGGTGTCGGTAGCGGTGGCAGCCGGGAGGAAGCGCGCGGCAACGGCCGCGGCCGAACCACCGGACGAGCCACCCGGCACGTGTTCCAGGTTCCACGGGTTTTTCACCGCGCCGTAGTAGCTCGACTCGTTGGCCGAACCCATGGCGAATTCATCCATGTTGGTCTTGCCCAGGGTCACGGCCCCGGCAGCGGCCAGCTTGGCGACCACGGTGGCGTCGTAGGGGGCCTTGAAATTGTCGAGCATCTTCGAGCCGCAACTGGTGCGAATGCCCTGGGTGCAGAACAGGTCCTTGTGGGCGATCGGTGCGCCCAGCAGCGCGCCATTTTCACCGTTGGCGCGACGGGCGTCGGCGGCCTTGGCCTGGCTCAATGCCAGCTCCTCGGTGAGGCTGATGAAGCTGTTGACCTTGGGATCGTGCTCGGCGATACGCGCCAGCAGGGTCTGGGTCAGTTCTTCGGAAGAAAACGTTTTGTCGGCGAGACCGCGGGCGATCTCGGCCAGAGTCATGTGATGCATGAAAGGCTCTTTCCCTTTAGTCGATGACTTTCGGAACCAGGTACAGGCCGTTTTCGACCGCTGGCGCGATGGACTGGTAGGCCTCGCGATTATTTTGCTCGGTCACGACGTCTGCGCGCAGGCGCTGGCTGGCTTCCAGTGGGTGAGCCAGGGGCTCGATGCCGTCGGTATTCACGGCCTGCATTTGGTCGACCAGCCCGAGGATGCTATTCAGGGCTGCGGTGGTCTGTGGAAGATCGGCATCATTCAGGCCAAGCGAGGCCAGATGTGCGATTTTTTCCACGTCGGAGCGTTCAAGCGCCATGGGATTCTCCAGTGGAAAACAGAACGGAGGGCGTCCGTGTGTTAGATTGTCGGAACACTACCGCATTTCTACGGTCATAAGGCCGCGATTGTGGGGGTTGGTGCACAGAAAGTCGGCCAATTTAGCACATTGGCGCCTTGCCCAAAATCCCTGTCGTTGTTAGAGTTTGCCGCACTTTTTTACCCACGCGTTGCCTAGGGTCCCTTTCCCATGTTCAAGAAACTGCGTGGCATGTTTTCCAGCGATCTTTCCATTGACCTGGGCACTGCCAACACCCTTATTTACGTGCGCGAGCGCGGTATCGTCCTGAATGAGCCATCGGTTGTGGCCATTCGGACCCATGGTAATCAGAAAAGTGTCGTTGCCGTTGGCACCGAGGCCAAGCGCATGCTCGGCCGTACACCAGGCAATATTGCTGCCATTCGTCCGATGAAGGATGGCGTGATCGCCGATTTCAGCGTCTGCGAGAAGATGCTGCAGTACTTCATCAACAAGGTTCACGAAAACAGTTTCCTGCAGCCCAGCCCTCGTGTGCTGATCTGCGTCCCGTGCAAGTCCACCCAGGTGGAGCGTCGTGCCATCCGTGAGTCGGCCCTTGGTGCCGGTGCCCGCGAAGTGTTCCTGATCGAAGAGCCGATGGCGGCCGCGATCGGTGCCGGCCTGCCGGTTGAAGAAGCCCGCGGCTCGATGGTGGTGGATATCGGTGGTGGTACGACCGAAATCGCCCTGATTTCCCTGAATGGTGTGGTGTATGCCGAATCCGTACGCGTCGGCGGCGACCGCTTCGACGAAGCGATCATCACTTATGTGCGTCGTAACTACGGCAGCCTGATCGGCGAATCAACCGCCGAGCGCATCAAGCAGGAAATCGGCACCGCTTACCCGGGCGGCGAAGTTCGCGAAGTCGATGTTCGCGGTCGCAACCTGGCCGAAGGCGTTCCACGTGCCTTCACCCTGAACTCCAACGAAGTGCTTGAGGCTCTGCAGGAGTCCCTGGCCACCATCGTTCAGGCCGTGAAGAGCGCCCTGGAGCAATCGCCGCCGGAGCTGGCTTCGGATATCGCCGAGCGTGGCCTGGTGCTGACCGGTGGTGGCGCCTTGCTGCGCGATCTGGACAAGTTGCTGGCCCAGGAAACCGGCCTGCCGGTGATCGTCGCCGAAGACCCGCTGACCTGCGTTGCCCGCGGCGGTGGTCGTGCACTGGAAATGATGGATAAACACACCATGGACCTGCTTTCCAGCGAATAAGACGCCTGGAAGGTTCATGCATGGTCGGCAGGCAGCACTTTGCAGTGCTGCCTGTTGGCGTTTATCTTCTTCAATCTGCATCCAGGCCGGTTTGATGCCGTATGAATAAAGAGAACATTTGCCTGGGAGGAGCGGCCTATTAAACCGCTTTTCGCCAAAGGCCCCTCATTGGGCGTGCGCTTACTGGTGCTGGTCGTGCTTTCGGTCGCGCTGATGGTGGTCGATGCCCGCTTTGCACTGCTCAAGCCTGTGCGTAGCCAGATGTCGCTGGTGTTGATGCAGACCTACTGGATCACCGACCTGCCGCAACGTCTCTACCAGGGCGTGGCCAGCCAATTCGGCAGCCGCACCGAGCTGGTTGCCGAGAACGAAAAACTCAAGACTGAAAACCTGCTGCTGCAGGGGCGCATGCAAAAGCTGGCGGCCCTCACCGAGCAGAACGTTCGGCTGCGCGAGTTGCTCAACTCTTCGGCACTGGTCAACGAAAAGGTCGAAGTGGCCGAGTTGATCGGCATGGACCCCAACCCCTTTACCCATCGCATTATCATCAACAAGGGTGAACGCGACGGCGTGGTCCTCGGCCAGCCGGTGCTCGATGCCCGTGGCCTGATGGGCCAGGTGGTGGAGCTGATGCCCTACACCTCGCGGGTATTGCTGCTGACCGACACGACCCACAGCATTCCAGTGCAGGTCAATCGCAACGGTTTGCGTGCGATTGCCAGCGGCACCGGTAACCCGGAACGCCTGGAATTGCGCCATGTGGCCGACACCGCGGATATCAAGGAAGGCGATTTGCTGGTCAGCTCCGGTCTGGGCCAGCGTTTCCCGGCCGGCTACCCGGTGGCGACGGTCAAGGAAGTGATCCACGATTCCGGCCAGCCGTTCGCTATTGTGCGGGCCGTGCCGACTGCCGCGCTCAATCGCAGCCGCTACCTGCTGCTGGTGTTCAGCGACAACCGCACCCCGGAAGAGCGCGCCAACGACGCCGCCCAGGCCCAGGAGGCGGAAGACAAGCAGAACGGCACTGTGCCGGTCGTGCCGGCCACGGTGCCGAAACCGGCGTTCGTTGGCCCGCCAGCCCCTGCTACCGTACCCGCAGCGGCGGCGCCTGTTGCAACGCCGGCCAAACCGGCTACGCATAACGCTCGCCCAGCCAAGCCGGCTGCGTCTAAACCGCCGGCCACGACGCCAACCGCCACTGCGGCCCCCACACGGCAGAGGGAGGAATAATGGCTAGTACTCATTCGCGTAATGGCTGGATCGTCTGGCTGACCTTCGCCATTGGCCTGTTACTCAGCGTTTCGCCACTGCCGCAATTCATGGAAATCCTGCGCCCGCTCTGGCTGGCCTTGCTGTTGGCGTTCTGGTCGCTGAACCTGCCGCACAAGGTGGGCATGGTCACGGCGATGTGCCTGGGCTTGGCGGAGGATGTGCTCTATGGCACCTTGCTGGGCCAGAACGCGTTGATCCTGACCCTGATTACCTTCCTGGTGCTGTCGTTGCAGCAGCGCTTGCGCATGTTCCCGATGTGGCAGCAGTGCCTGGTGATCCTGGTGATCTTCGGCCTGGCGCAGTTGGTCCAGTTGTGGCTCAGTGCCTTGACCGGCAATCGCCAGCCGACCCTGGCGTTGGTCTTACCGGCCCTGGTCAGCGCATTGCTGTGGCCCTGGATCAGTTTTGGCCTGCGTGGGCTGCGCCGTCGCTATAAAATCAATTGAATGGTTGCGAGGCTCTGCCTGGTTATCAAACCCCACAGGGAGAGGCTGCAATGAATTCGCTTTATCTGGCCTCGGGCTCCCCGCGGCGACGTGAGCTGTTGAACCAGATCGGTGTGCCTTTCACCGTGGTCAGCGCCGCTATTGATGAAACACCTCTTACCCACGAACCCGCCGTTACCTATGTCGAGCGTCTTGCGCGCGGCAAGGCAACGGCGGGTTTTGTTGCGCTTGGCCAACCTTCGGGCGCCTGCGTATTGGGCGCCGATACGGCGGTGATTATTGACGGCCAGATCCTGGGCAAACCCGTGGACCAGGCCGATGCGCTGGCAATGCTGATGGCCCTTTCCGGCCGCGAGCATGAAGTGCTCACTGCGATTGCCCTCACCGACGGCCAGCGCTGCGAAACCCGATATGTAAGCAGTCTTGTACGTTTTCGCCAGGTTTCTGTCGAAGAGGCTACAACCTACTGGCACAGTGGCGAACCCCAGGACAAGGCCGGCGGCTATGCTATCCAGGGCCTGGGTTCGGTGTTCGTTGCCGGCCTCAATGGCAGTTATTCTGCGGTGGTTGGCCTACCGGTGTGCGAAACCGCGCAACTGCTCGCCCAATTCGGCATACCCTGTTGGCAAAACCTTACCGTGCGCTGAACGCCGTATTCCAGCGCCAAGCCTTGAGCGACCGGTCACTATTGTGAAAACGCCTGAACGAGACCCAGCCATGAGTGAAGAGATTCTGATCAATATCACGCCGATGGAATCGCGCGTGGCGGTGGTAGAGAACGGTGTTCTGCAAGAAGTGCATGTGGAACGCACCCAGAAGCGCGGGATCGTCGGCAATATCTATAAAGGCAAGGTGGTGCGCGTATTGCCGGGCATGCAGGCGGCATTCGTCGATATCGGCCTGGACCGTGCAGCATTCATCCATGCTTCGGAAATTTCCCTGCGTGAAGGCCCGGCAGTGGAAAGCATCAGTGCCCTGGTGCATGAAGGGCAGAGCCTGGTGGTGCAAGTCACCAAAGACCCCATCGGTTCCAAGGGCGCACGCTTGACCACCCAGCTGTCGATTCCATCGCGCTACCTGGTGTACATGCCGCGCACTGCCCATGTGGGCATTTCCCTGAAGATCGAAGACGAAGCCGAGCGCGACCGACTCAAAAAGGTGGTCAGCGATTGCGTCGCCGCTGAGGGCATCAAAGAAGCGGGTGGTTTTATCCTGCGTACCGCCGCCGAGGGCGCCGGAGCTGATGAAATCCTTATGGATATCCGCTACCTGCGGCGCCTGTGGGACCAGATCGACGCACAGATCAAGACCATCGGCGCTCCCAGCGTGATTTATGAAGATCTCGGCCTGGCGCTGCGCACGCTGCGTGACCTGGTCAGCCCGAAGATTGAGAAAATCCGCATCGACTCGCGGGAAACCTTCCAGCGCACTACACAATTCGTTGCCGAGCTGATGCCGGAAATTGCCGACCGCCTGGAGCATTACCCCGGCGAGCGGCCGATCTTCGACCTGTATGGCGTCGAAGACGAAATCCAGAAAGCCCTCGAGCGCAAAGTGCCGCTCAAGTCCGGCGGCTATCTGGTGGTGGACCCGGCCGAGGCCATGACCACCATCGACGTCAACACTGGTGCATTCGTAGGCCATCGCAACCTTGAAGAGACCATCTTCAAGACCAATCTTGAAGCCGCCACCGCTATCGCTCGCCAGCTGCGCCTGCGCAACCTCGGCGGCATCATCATCATCGACTTCATCGACATGGAAGATGAAGAGCACCAGCGCCAGGTGCTGCGTACCCTCGAGAAGCAGCTGGAGCGCGATCACGCCAAGACCAACATCATCGGCATCACCGAGCTGGGCCTGGTGCAAATGACCCGCAAGCGCACCCGCGAAAGCCTGGAGCAGGTGCTGTGCGAGCCGTGCAGCAGTTGCCAGGGCCGCGGTAAGTTGAAGACGCCGGAAACCGTTTGCTACGAGATTTTCCGCGAAATCCTGCGCGAGGCGCGCGCCTACCAGGCCGAAGGTTATAGAGTGCTTGCCAACCAGAAAGTGGTCGATCGCCTGCTGGACGAAGAGTCCGGCAACGTTGCCGAGCTGGAAAGTTTTATCGGTCGCACGATTCGCTTCCAGGTTGAAACCATGTATTCCCAGGAACAATACGACGTGGTGCTGCTCTGATCCCCAATTGCGTGTTTTATCCGAGACCGGCAGACCTTGATCTGCCGTCCGCCAACTGTTTTTTGAGGGTCGCCTGACATGGAGCGTCTGATACGCTTTTTTGCCGCTTTGACCCGCTGGGGCCTGGGCCTGTGCGCGTTGCTGCTGGTATTGGCGGCGGTATACGTGAGCCTGGGGCGTGAGTTGAGCCCTCTGGTGGCTGAATACCGCGCCGAAATCGAAGCCAAGGCCCAGGCCGCCGTGGAGACGCCTTTGCATATCGGCAGCCTTGAAGGCCGTTGGAGCGGGTTTGCCCCGGTATTGCTGGCCCACGACGTCATGGTCGGCGAGGGCAGCAGTGCCTTGCGTCTTGACCAGGTGGAGGTTGTGCCGGATATGTGGGCCAGCCTGATGGCCCGTCAAGTGCGTATCGCCCACCTGGAAGTCAGTGGCCTGCAACTGAGCGTCAAGGAAGACAAGGATGGGCGCTGGACGCTGCAAGGCTTGCCGGTGCAGGACGACCAGCCGCTGGACCCGCAGCAGTTGCTGACGCGCATGCAAATGGTCAAGCGCGTGTCGGTGCTGGACAGCCAGGTCACCTTGCAACCCTTCGACCAGGCACTAGTGACCGTAACGTACGTGGGCCTGAGCCTGCACACCGGCATGAGCCAACAGCGCCTGGATGCACGCCTGACCCTGCCCGACGGCCAACCGCTTGCTGTCAGCCTGCGTAGCCACATCCGCGCCAGCCAATGGAAAGACGCCGAGGTCGATGCCTATCTGAGCTTGCCGCAAAGCGACTGGGCCAAGTGGATTCCCGCCAAACTGACCCGGCAATGGAAGCTCACTCAGTTCAAGGCCGGTGGCGAGTTTTGGCTCAGTTGGGCCAAAGGCACCGTACAAAGCGCTGCGGTGCGCCTCAATTCCCCGCAAGTGAAGGGCAACTACGCCGACCGCAAGCCTGTGCATCTGGAAAACCTGGCCCTGACCGCCTACCTGCAACGCAGCGACAGCGGCCTCAAGGTGCTGTTTGATTCGCTGGCGATGACTATCGGTGAGACCCGCTGGGAGTCGCGCCTGCAATTACAGCAGAGCCTGGCGACCGATAAGGCTCAGGAAGTGTGGAACCTGCAGGCCGATCGTCTCGACCTGACACCCATCACGCCACTGCTCAATGCCTTGGCGCCGTTGCCGGAAGGCTTTGCCAAGACCGTCGAGCACTTGAAGGCCACGGGCCTGCTGCGCAATGTGCTGGTGGACTTCAGACCCCAGGACACCACCGACCAGAAAGTCAGTTTTGCCGCAAACCTTGAGCGTGTAGGCTTCGACGCGTATTTCGGCGCGCCGGCTGCGCGCAATGTGTCTGGCAGCATCAGTGGCGACCTGGGCCATGGCGAGCTGCGCATGGACAGCAAGGACTTTTCCCTGCACCTGGACCCGATCTTCGCCAAGCCCTGGCAGTACATCCAGGCCAACGCACGCCTGACCTGGAAACTGGATAAACAGGGTTTCACCCTGATTGCCCCGTATATCAAGGTGCTGGGGGAGGAGGGCAAGGTTGCTGCAGACTTCCTGATCCGCCTGCACTTCGATCATAGTCAGGAAGACTACATGGACCTGCGGGTCGGGATGGTCGATGGCGATGGCCGTTTCACCCCCAAGTACCTGCCCGCCGTGTTGAGCCCGGCGCTGGATGAGTGGCTGCGTACGGCAATCCTCAAGGGCGCCGTGGATGAAGGGTTCTTCCAGTATCAAGGCTCCCTGAACCACGACGCGCTGCCGGCGTCGCGCAACATCAGTCTGTTCTTCAAGGTGCATGATGCCGAGTTGGCCTTCCAGCCGGGTTGGCCCCATGTTGACAAGGTCAACGGTGAAGTCTTCGTCGAGGAAAGCGGTGTGCGCATCCTGGCAAGCAAGGGCCAGTTGCTCGATACCCAGGTTAAGGACGTCTACGTCAACATTCCCCACGCGCCGGCCGGCCAGGACAGTCACCTGCTGCTCACTGGCGGGTTCTCCGGCGGCTTGGGCGATGGCTTGAAAATTCTCCAGGAAGCGCCCATTGGCACCGCGTCCACGTTCGCTGGCTGGAAAGGCGAGGGCGGCCTGCAGGGCAGCCTGGACCTGGACGTGCCCCTGGCCAAGGGCACCGAGCCCAAGATCGTGGTTGACTTCAAGACCGACAAGGCGCGCTTGCAATTGGCCGAGCCGACCCTGGACCTGACCCAGCTCAAAGGCAATTTCCGTTTTGACAGTGCCAAGGGCCTGAGCGGGCAGAACATCTCGGCCCAGGCCTTCGACCGGCCGATCACTGCGCAGATTTTTGCCGAAGGCAAGCCGGGCGATATCAGCACCCGCGTGACCGCCAACGGCCAGGTAACGGTCAAGCGCCTCACGGATTGGTTGAACGTCAGCCAGCCACTGCCGGTGTCCGGGGATATCCCGTACCAGTTACAAGTCATCCTGGACGGCGCAGACAGCCAGTTGATGGTCAACTCCAATCTCAAGGGTGTCGCCGTGGACTTGCCGGCGCCATTCGGCATGCCGGCCAGCCAGGGGCGCGACAGTACCTTCCGCATGACCTTGCAGGGGGCTGAGCGCCGTTACTGGTTTGATTACGGCGAGCTGGCAAACTTCACCTTTGCTGCGCCGCCGGACAAATTCAATGACGGGCGCGGCGAATTGTTCCTCGGCAATGGCGATGCCGTGCTGCCCGGTGCAAAGGGACTGCGCATTCGTGGTGTGTTGTCGGAACTGGATATCGACCCGTGGAAAAAACTCGTGGATCGCTACGCGGGGAATGACCCGGGCGGCAATGCCAAGCAGTTGCTCAGTGGCGCCGATTTCAAAGTGGGCAAGTTGACCGGGTTCGGCACCCAGTTTGACCAGGTCAGCTTACAGCTGGGTCGCAAGACCGCTGCCTGGGGGCTGCAATTTGATAGCCAGCAGGCCAAGGGCACGGTGAATCTGCCCGACGCCAACGGTGCGCCGATTGCGGTCAACCTCAACTATGTAAAATTGCCAGCAGTGGACCCGACGGTACAGGCGGACGAAAACGCGCCCGATCCGCTGGCCGATATCGACCCCAAGAGCATTCCGGCACTGGATATCGCCATCGACCAGCTCTTCCAGGGGCCGGACTTGGTGGGGGCGTGGTCATTGAAGATCCGTCCGACCGCCAAGGGCATGGCCTTCAATAACCTCGACCTGGGCCTCAAGGGCATGCAGCTCAAGGGTGCCGGCGGCTGGGAAGGGGCGCCGGGCGCCAGCAGCAGTTGGTACAAGGGTCGCCTGGACGGCAAGAACATTGCCGATGTGCTCAAGGGCTGGGGTTTTGCCCCGACGGTGACCAGCGAAGATTTCCATCTGGACGTGGATGGCCGTTGGCCGGGTTCGCCGGCCTGGGTTGGGCCCAAGCGCTTCTCCGGCAGCCTGGATGCGGCATTCCGTAAAGGCCAGTTCGTCGAAGTGGAGGGGGGCGCGCAGGCGTTGCGGGTGTTTGGCCTGCTCAACTTCAATTCCATTGGCCGGCGTTTGCGTCTGGACTTTTCCGACCTGCTTGGCAAGGGCTTGAGTTACGACCGGGTCAAGGGCTTGCTGGCCGCCAGTAATGGCGTGTTCGTGACCCGTGAGCCCATCACCATGACCGGGCCCTCTACCAATCTGGAGCTCAACGGTACCCTGGACCTGGTGGCTGATCGCGTCGACGCCAAGTTGCTGGTGACCTTGCCGGTGACCAACAACCTGCCCATCGCGGCGCTGATTGTCGGTGCACCAGCTATTGGCGGCGCGTTGTTCCTGATCGACAAACTGATCGGTGATCGGGTTTCGCGCTTTGCCAGTGTGCAATACAAGGTACAGGGCCCCTGGAAGGATCCGAAAATCACCTTCGACAAGCCATTTGAAAAGCCAAACTGAGAGCCTGTGGAGTAGCATGGCCCCATGCCCTGTATGGAGTGTCGGCCCATGTCTTTTGCAGTAATCCAAATGGTCAGCCAGAGTGACGTGCTGGCTAATCTCACCCAGGCGCGCCGCCTGCTGGAGCAAGCGGCGGCGGGTGGCGCGAAACTCGCGGTACTGCCGGAAAACTTCGCTGCGATGGGTCGCCGTGACGTGGCCGATATCGGCCGCGCCGAGGCCCTGGGTGAAGGCCCGATCCTGCCATGGTTGAAACAGGCCGCCCGTGACCTCACCTTATGGATAGTGGCCGGTACATTGCCGTTGCCGCCCAAGGACCAACCCCACGCCAAGTCCAACGCTTGCTCGCTGCTGATCAATGATCAGGGTGAAATTGTCGCTCGTTACGACAAGCTGCACCTGTTTGATGTGGACGTCGCGGATGCTCGTGGTCGTTATCGCGAATCTTACGACTATGCTTTCGGAAGCAATGTGGTGGTGGCGGATACGCCAGTGGGGCGTTTGGGGCTGACGGTGTGCTACGACTTGCGCTTCCCCGAGCTGTATAGCGAATTACGCGCTGCGGGGGCTGAATTGATTACCGCGCCCTCGGCCTTTACGGCGGTGACCGGGGCCGCCCATTGGGATGTGCTGATTCGGGCGCGGGCCATCGAAACCCAGTGCTACCTGCTGGCGGCCGCTCAAGGTGGCGTGCACCCAGGCCCACGGGAAACCCATGGCCACGCGGCGATTGTCGACCCTTGGGGGCGGGTGCTGGCACAACAGGATCAAGGCGAAGCGGTGTTGCTGGCCGAACGCGATAGCAGTGAACAGGCGTCGATAAGGGCGCGCATGCCGGTGGTCAGCCATCGGCGCTTTTTCTCGCAGGGCGCGCAGCGGCCTGCTTCAGAACGATGAATTTAAGGCCAAACCTATGAGCGAGTTGTTGTCCTCAGTCAGTGAACACCTCCTGGCACCCGGTGGCGTGACCATCGAAAGTCTGCAAACCGTGCTGGGCGATCTGGCCGGGCCGGGCATCGATGCCGCCGATCTGTATTTCCAGGGGCAGATCTCCGAATCCTGGTCGCTGGAAGACGGCATCGTCAAGGAAGGCAGTTTCAATCTTGACCAGGGCGTCGGCGTGCGTGCGCAATCCGGTGAAAAAACCGGCTTTGCCTACAGTAATGCGATTACCCTGGAAGCCCTGGGCCTGGCGGCGCGTGCGGCACGTTCGATTTCCCGTGCCGGCCAGAACGGTACGGTGCAGGCGTTCAGCACCCAGGACGTGACGCAGTTGTACGCGCCGGATAACCCCTTGGAAGTGATCAGCCGTGCCGAAAAGGTCGAGCTGCTCAAGCGTGTCGACGCGGCCACCCGCGCCCTGGACTCGCGTATCCAGCAAGTGACCGTGAGCATGGCTGGCGTGTGGGAGCGCATCCTCGTCGCCTCCACCGACGGCGGGTTGGCGGCGGATGTGCGGCCGCTGGTGCGTTTCAATGTGAGTGTGATCGTCGAGCAGAACGGTCGCCGCGAGCGTGGTGGCCATGGCGGTGGCGGGCGCACCGACTACCGTTACTTCCTCGCTGACGACCGTGCCATGGGCTATGCCCGTGAGGCGCTGCGCCAGGCCCTGGTGAACCTGGAAGCGATTCCGGCGCCCGCCGGTACCTTGCCGGTGGTGCTGGGCTCGGGTTGGTCCGGCGTGTTGCTCCACGAAGCCGTGGGCCACGGCCTGGAGGGCGACTTTAATCGCAAGGGCAGTTCCGCCTACAGTGGGCGCATGGGCGAAATGGTTGCATCCAAGCTGTGCACCATTGTCGATGACGGCACCCTGGCCGGTCGCCGGGGTTCGTTGAGCGTTGATGACGAAGGGACGCCGACCGAGTGCACCACCCTGATCGAAAACGGCGTGCTCAAGGGCTATATGCAAGACAAGCTCAACGCTCGGCTGATGGGTGTGGCGCGCACCGGTAACGGCCGCCGCGAATCCTACGCGCACCTGCCTATGCCGCGCATGACCAATACCTACATGCTTGGCGGCCAAAGCGATCCGGCGGAAATCATCGCCTCGGTGAAACGTGGCATCTACTGCGCCAACCTCGGCGGTGGCCAGGTGGATATCACCAGCGGCAAGTTTGTGTTCTCCACCAGCGAGGCATATTTGATCGAAGACGGCAAGATTACCGCGCCGGTCAAAGGGGCGACGCTGATCGGTAACGGGCCGGAAGCGATGAGCAAGGTGTCGATGGTCGGTAATGACCTGTCGCTGGACAGCGGCGTGGGCACGTGCGGCAAGGATGGGCAGTCGGTGCCGGTAGGCGTAGGCCAGCCAACCCTGAAAATTGACGCGATTACCGTGGGTGGCACGGGGTCGTAAAGGATGGAGCTTCGGGTGGCGCAGGCCGCCACCCGGGGAAGAGGATCAGCGCAGACCGCGTTGAGTCTCGTCCAGCTCACGAATGTACTTGAAGATTTTACGGCTGGTGGCCGGCGCCTTGTTATGCGCCAGTTCGTGTTGGGCCTGACGGATCAGGGAGCGCAGTTGCTGGCGGTCCGCGTCCGGGTAGTCCAGCACGAATTTCTCCAGCACGGCGTCATCGCCCGCGATCAGGCGGTCACGCCAACGTTCCAGGTTATGGAAGCGTTCGTTGTACTGGCGAGTGGAGGCATCAGTTTGATCGAGCAAGGCCAGAATCGCGTCAATGTCCTGATCGCGCATCAGTTTGCCAATAAACATGATGTGCCGTTTACGCGCGATATTCGCGCTGTGTTTGGGCGCATCCGCCAAGGCCCGGCGCATTTCGTCGGTCAGTGGCAGTTTGGCAATCAACTCTTTTTTGAGCGTTGTGAGGCGCTCGCCCAGGTCAACCAGCGCATGCAGCTCGCGCTTGACCTGGGTTTTGCTTTTCTCCCCATCGAGGGAGTCGTCGTAAGAATCAACCATGGTGGCAGTCCGCAAAGAAACGCCGCCATGATAACCAGTCGGGGGCCGCTTGTCCGGCCCGGTCGCTCGATGGCCTTAACCGAAAGCAGAATTTGAGTGGAGAAAACCATGAGTGCAGCCCAAAGCGTCGGTCCGCAAGCGTTACCGGCACTGCAGGAACAAGTCGAGCAGATCCTTGCCGAGGCCAAGCGCCAGGGGGCCAGTGCCTGTGAAGTAGCGGTGTCGCTGGAGCAGGGGTTGTCGACGTCGGTGCGCCAGCGAGAAGTGGAAACCGTCGAGTTCAATCGCGACCAGGGGTTCGGTATCACCTTGTACGCAGGCCAGCGCAAAGGCTCGGCAAGCACCTCAGCCAGTGGCCCGGAGGCCATTCGCGAGACCGTTGCCGCAGCACTGGCGATTGCCAGGCACACGTCCGAAGATGAAAGCTCGGGGCTGGCCGATAAGGCGCTGATGGCCAGGGACGTACAGGATTTTGACCTGTTCCACGCCTGGGACATCACCCCCGAGCAAGCCATTGAGCAGGCGCTGGTCTGCGAGGCGGCGGCCTTCGATACCGACGCCCGGATCAAGAATGCCGACGGCACTACGCTGAGCACCCACCAGGGCTGCCGCGTTTACGGCAACAGCCATGGCTTTATCGGTGGATATGCTTCGACGCGTCACAGCCTCAGTTGCGTGATGATCGCCGAAGCCAACGGCCAGATGCAGCGCGATTACTGGTACGACGTGAATCGCCAGGGCGATTTGTTGGCGGACCCCGTCAGCATTGGCCAGCGTGCTGCGCAACGTGCCGCCAGCCGTCTCGGTGCGCGCCCGGTGCCGACATGCGAAGTGCCGGTGCTGTTTTCCGCAGAGCTGGCCGGTGGTTTGTTCGGTAGCTTCCTTGGCGCTATTTCCGGCGGCAACCTGTATCGCAAGTCTTCGTTTCTTGAAGGCGCAATCGGCCAGAAGCTGTTTCCAGAGTGGCTGACCATCGACGAGCGGCCACACCTGATGCGGGCCATGGGCAGTTCGTCGTTCGACGGCGATGGCCTGGCGACCTATGCCAAGCCATTTGTCGAAAAGGGCGAGTTGGTCTCCTATGTATTGGGCACTTATGCCGGTCGCAAGCTTGGCCTGCCAAGCACCGCCAACTCCGGCGGCGTGCATAACCTGTTCGTTACCCATGGTGATGAAGACCAGGCTGCGTTGCTGCGGCGCATGGGGCGTGGGTTGCTGGTCACCGAATTGATGGGCCACGGCCTGAATATGGTCACCGGTGATTACTCTCGCGGCGCGGCGGGGTTCTGGGTGGAAAATGGCGAGATTCAGTTCGCCGTCCAGGAAGTGACGATTGCCGGCAATATGCGCGATATGTTCAAGCAGATCGTTGCCGTGGGTAATGACCTGGAACTGCGCAGCAATATTCGCACAGGTTCAGTGCTCATCGAGCGGATGACTGTCGCTGGCAGCTAACCCCCCTCCAGCACTCAATAAAAGGCGCGCCATCCTTTGGATGGCGCGCCTTTTTTATGGCTTGGTCATGGGAGGATCAACCTGCCGCTCTTGTTTTGATTCTCAATATCATTTAATAATAAATATCATTACCGAGTGAGTGTGGATCATGAGTTCTGTCCTGCATGAGGATCCTTACCTGGAAAGCTGGCGTTGGATGAGCCGCCAGATTCGCTGCGGCCTCGATCCCGATGAACCGCGGCTGATCGAGCATTACCTCAATGAAGGTCGATACCTGGCGTGTTGCACCGCGACCCATCCGTGGACGATCGCCGAAACCTCATTCCGCCTGTTGATCGACACCGCCAGCGATATCGCGCTGCCCTGGCATTGGCGCTCCATGTGCCTGGACCAGGCCTGGCGCCCGCTGCGCGACCTGGAACGACTCTCCCATTGCCCCTGCCGCCTCAAGCGCTGGCAGTCCTTTGCCTGGCAACTGGCGACTTGCCAATTGCTGCCCTCCATTTCTGTGTCTGACCTTGTGCAAGGATCTTCCGATGAGTAATACCCGTATCGAACGCGACAGCATGGGCGAGTTGAAAGTCCCGGCAGAAGCCTTGTATGGCGCCCAGACCCAGCGTGCGGTGAACAATTTTCCCATCAGTCATCAACGCATGCCGGCGCAATTCATTCGCGCCCTGATCCTCGCCAAGACCGCCGCGGCCAAGGTCAACGTTGACCTCAAGCAAATCAGCGAAGGGCAGGGCAAGGCCATTGTCGATGCTGCCCAAGGCTTGCTGGAAGGCGACTACATGCAGCACTTCCCGGTGGACATCTTCCAGACCGGTTCCGGCACCAGCTCCAACATGAACGCCAATGAAGTGATTGCCACCCTTGCCAGCCGTTTGCTCGGCGAGACGGTCAACCCCAATGACCACGTCAATTGCGGCCAAAGCAGCAACGACATCATCCCTACCACCATTCACGTCAGCGCAGCGTTGGTCCTGCATGAAGAAACGCTGCCGGCCCTGCTGCACCTGGTGCGGGTGATCGAGCAAAAGGCCGAGGAGGTTCACCCGTTCATCAAGACCGGCCGTACACATCTCATGGACGCCATGCCAGTACGCATGAGCCAGGTGCTCAATGGCTGGGCGCAGCAGCTCAAGGCCAATATCGGTCACTTGCAGGACCTGCTTGCGGCCTTGCAAGCGCTGGCCCAGGGCGGTACCGCCGTGGGCACCGGGATCAACGCGCACCCCGAGTTTGCCGGGCGTTTCAGCCAGCAACTGAGCCGCTTGACCGGGGTGAAGTTCACTCCAGGCACGAATCTGTTTGCGCTGATTGGCTCCCAGGACACCGCCGTTGCCGTCTCTGGCCAGTTGAAAGCCACGGCCGTCTCGCTGATGAAGATCGCCAACGACCTGCGCTGGATGAACTCCGGCCCACTCGCCGGCCTCGGTGAAATCGAGCTGGAAGGCTTACAGCCGGGCTCGTCGATCATGCCGGGCAAGGTCAACCCGGTGATCCCGGAAGCCACAGCCATGGTAGCCGCCCAAGTCATCGGCAATGACACGGTGATCACCGTGGCCGGTCAATCGGGCAACTTCGAGCTGAACGTGATGCTGCCGATCATCGCCCAGAACCTGCTCAGCAGCCTTGAATTGATCGCCAATTCCAGCCGTTTGCTGGCGGACAAGGCCATTGCCAGTTTCAAGGTCAACGAGGCCAAGCTCAAGGAGGCGCTGTCGCGCAACCCGATCCTGGTCACCGCACTCAACCCGATCATTGGTTACCAAAAAGCCGCTGAAATCGCCAAGAAGGCTTATCAGCAAGGCCGGCCGGTGATCGATGTCGCCCTCGAGCACACCGATCTGCCACGCAGCCAACTGGAAGTCCTGCTGGACCCGGAGAAGCTCACGGCCGGCGGCGTGTAACCAACGACTCTGCTTTGGAGGCTCACTATGGAGCACTGGAAACGCACGATCGAACGAGCCAATCGCTGTTTTATGGCGGGCGAGCTGGTTGACGCCCGCGAGGCCTATCTGCAAGCCCTGGCCCTGGCCCAAGTGTTGTTCGAACGCTGGGCGGATGCCGACGAAGCAGTGGCGGCTTGCGTCATTTCCCATCACAACCTGGCGGACTTGCACTTGCGCCTGAACCAACCAGAGGAAAGCGCGGAATACCTCTGTGCCATCCACCAGCGCCTGTTGCAGACCATGCAGGACCCACGCCTGAACCCGCAATTACGCGAGGCAGCATTGCGCCAGAGCAGCAAGACCTATGTCGAACTGTTGAACTTCATCAGCGATCACGGCGAGTACCCGCGTACCCATCGCTTGTTGGGCGCTGCTGCGCCGCAATCGTCCACGTCTCAATACGGAGCACATTGATATGACCTATACCTTGCCGGCCTTGCCTTACGCCTACGACGCCCTCGAGCCGCATATTGATGCGCAAACAATGGAGATTCACTACACCAAGCACCACCAGACCTATATCAACAACCTCAACGCTGCAGTCGAGGGTACTGAGTTTGCCGGTTGGCCGGTGGAAAAGCTGGTGTCCAGCGTCCAGCAACTGCCGGAAACGCTGCGGGCCGCGGTGATCAATCAAGGTGGCGGGCATGCCAACCATTCATTGTTCTGGGCCGTCATGTCGCCCAACGGCGGCGGTAAGCCAGAAGGTGCGCTGGGGAATGCTATCGACGAACAACTGGGCGGCTATGATCGTTTCAAGGAAGCCTTCACCAAGGCAGCCTTGACCCGCTTCGGCAGCGGTTGGGCCTGGCTCAGCGTCACCCCGCAAAAAAAACTGGTGGTGGAAAGCAGCGGCAACCAGGACAGCCCACTGATGACTGGCAATACGCCGATCCTGGGCCTCGACGTGTGGGAGCATGCTTACTACCTGCTGTACCAGAACCGTCGCCCGGAATATATCAATGCCTTCTACAGTGTCATCAACTGGCCGGAAGTTGCCGTACGCTACCAGGCCGCCCTGGCCTGAAATTCCTCCATAACAAGATCTAAGGCCGACTATGGGCACTGAAACACTGGCGATCAGTAGCGTGCGAATGTTTCGTTATGCGTTTGGCTCGCTGTTGCTATTGGCTGGTACCGCGTTGCTGGTGGCCCACGGGCTGGCCTGGCTTAACCTGGAGCCCCGCATCCTGCGCGCTTTGCAGGGAGGCGCGATTTGCGCGCTCGGCACGGCGCTGGGGGCGGTGCCAGTGCTGGTGATTCGGCGCATGCCGATAGCGCTGAGCGATACCCTTTTGGGTTTCGGTGCCGGTGTGATGCTGGCGGCGACCGCTTTCTCCCTTGTGGTACCGGGTATCGCCGCGGCTGAAAGCCTGGGGCTCTCGCCCTGGGGGGCGGGTGGGTTGATCAGCTTCGGCATTATGCTGGGGGCGTTCGGTCTGTACCTGGTCGATCGCAAGGTCTCCGGTGCCAGCCCGGAAATGCTGGTGGGCACACCGGATAAACCAGTGATCCCGCCGCGCATCTGGCTATTTGTGTTTGCCATCATCGCTCACAATATTCCAGAGGGTATGGCTGTGGGTGTCTCGGCGGGTGGTGGCATGCCGGATGCCGATAGCCTGGCCATGGGCATTGCTTTGCAGGACGTACCGGAAGGCCTGGTGATTGCGCTGGTGCTGGCTGGGGCGGGGATGTCGCGGGTCAAAGCGTTTCTGATCGGCGCGGCGTCAGGCTTGGTCGAGCCGGTATTCGCGGTACTTTGTGCCTGGTTGGTGAGCCTGGCCGAGGTGCTATTGCCCTTGGGCCTGGCGCTGGCCGCCGGTGCGATGCTGTTGGTGGTGACCCACGAAGTGATCCCCGAATCGCGGCGAAATGGTCACGAAAAGCTCGCCAGCCTCGGGCTGTGTATCGGGTTTTGCCTGATGATGGTGATGGATACGGCGTTGGGATGAGGCTCCCTGCTACTTAAAAGGTTATTCGCCTTCGTCGAAGTAGTTATTGATCAACTCAACCAATGCCGCCATCGCTTCGTCCTCTTGCTCGCCTTCGGTCTTCAGGTGAATCTTGGTGCCCTTGCCGGCCGCCAGCATCATCATCGCCATGATGCTCTTGCCATCGACCATGGATTCCGGTGTACGACCAGCGCGGATCTGACAAGGGTACTGCCCGGCCACGCCGACGAATTTGGCCGAGGCCCGGGCGTGCAGGCCCAACTTGTTGATGATTTCAATTTCCCGAGCCGGCATCGCAGTGGTGTTCCTTTCAGCTAAGGTCGCGGTGGCGGACCTGGACGTTCTTGAGGGTTTGTTGCAGCACCTGGCCCAGCCGTTCCGTCAGATAGACGGAGCGATGGTGGCCGCCAGTGCAGCCAATGGCAATGGTGACGTAGGCGCGGTTGCTCGCGGCAAAGCGCGGTAACCATTTGAGCAGGTAGCTGGAGATGTCCTGGAACATCTCTTCTACATCCGGTTGCGCGGCCAGGTAATCGACCACGGGTTGGTCCAAGCCGGATTGATCGCGCAGTTCCGGCTTCCAATAGGGGTTGGGCAGGCAGCGTACGTCGAACACCAGGTCGGCATCCACCGGCATGCCACGTTTGAAACCGAATGATTCGACCAGGAACGCAGTCCCGGGCTCTGGCTGGTTCAGCAGGCGCAGCTTGATCGCGTCGCGCAGCTGATACAGGTTCAGGTTGGTGGTGTTGATCTTAAGATCAGCCAGATCAATGATCGGCCCGAGCAGCTTGGTCTCGTCCTGGATGGCTTCGGCCAGGGAGCGGTTGGCGCTGCTGAGCGGGTGGCGACGACGGGTTTCTGAGAAGCGTTTGAGCAACGTTTCTTCGTCGGCATCCAGGTACAGCACATCGCAATGAATATGCTTGGCGCGCACTTCTTCCAGCAGTTCCGGGAACCGCGAGAGGTGGCTGGGCAGGTTGCGGGCATCGATAGACACAGCTACCAGGGGTTGCGCCAGTTCAGTATGGATCAGTGCGCGTTCCGCCAGCTCCGGCAGCAGGCCGGCGGGCAAATTGTCGATGCAATAGAAACCGTTGTCCTCAAGGACGTTGAGGGCGGTGCTTTTACCTGAGCCGGAACGGCCGCTGACGATGATCAAACGCATGATTACTGCCCGTTTTGTTCATCCAGGACGACCTGATACAGGGCCTCGTTGGTCTTGGCGCTGCGCAGTTTTTCGCGTACCTCCTTGCGGTCGAGCATGCTGGCGATCTGCCGGAGCAGTTCCAGGTGCGCATCGGTGGCGGCTTGCGGGACCAGCAATACGAACAGCAGGTCGACCGGGGCTCCGTCGATGGCGTCGAAATCGATGGCAGCTTCCAAGTGCAGCAGAGCGCTCACGGGCGTATCACAGCCTTTGAGGCGGCAGTGAGGGATGGCGATGCCGTTGCCAAAACCGGTGGAACCGAGCTTTTCACGGGCAATCAACGCCTCGAAGACATCTTGCATCTCCAGACCCGGCACTTCGCGGTGGATCAGGTTGGCAATTTGTTCGAGGGCTTTTTTCTTGCTGCCGCCCGGCGCGTTCACGAGGGAACGGCCGGGGGTCAGGATGGTTTCAAGTCGGATCATGGGGGGAGAGTTAACGACCTGTGCCTTGGAGCAGGCTCAGATTCTTTTCCTTATGCTTTTTGAGTTGGCGGTCGAGCTTGTCGGTGAGCAAGTCAATCGATGCATACATGTCTTCATGCTCGGCATTGGCAACCACTTCACCACCAGGTATCTGGAGGGTCGCTTCGATCTTCTGCTGAAGCTTGTCAACCTTCATGATGACCTGCACGTTGGTGATCTTGTCGAAATGTCCTTCAAGCTTCCTCAGCTTCTGCTCGACATAGTCGCGCAGTGGAGGGGTGACTTCTACATGGTGTCCACTGATGTTGACTTGCATACAGCTTCTCCTTCGTTGCCAGTGCATAAAGCGGCAGGCAAGACGCCTGCCACTGGAACGCTATGGCCCGCCCGTCACATCAAACGCTTACGCTCGCTGGAAGGCGCGATCCCGAGGGACTCGCGGTACTTGGCGACGGTTCGACGGGCGACCTGAATGCCTTGTGCCTCCAGTAAACCAGCGATCTTGCTGTCACTCAACGGCTTTTTCTGATTTTCCGCGGCAACCAGTTTCTTGATGATCGCGCGGATCGCCGTGGACGAGCATTCACCGCCTTCGGAGGTGCTGACGTGGCTGGAAAAAAAGTATTTCAGCTCATAAATACCCCGTGGGGTATGCATGAATTTCTGCGTGGTCACCCGGGAAATCGTTGATTCATGCATGCCCACCGCTTCGGCGATATCGTGCAGTACCAAAGGCTTCATGGCTTCGTCGCCATATTCCAGGAAGCCGCGCTGGTGCTCGACGATCTGGGTCGCCACTTTCATCAGGGTCTCGTTGCGGCTTTGCAGACTCTTGATGAACCAGCGGGCTTCCTGCAACTGGTTGCGCATGAAGGTGTTGTCGGCGCTGGTATCGGCGCGGCGCACAAAACCGGCATATTGCGGGTTGACCCGCAGGCGGGGCACCGACTCCTGATTCAGCTCCACCAGCCAACGCTCGTTGTCCTTGCGCACAATCACGTCGGGGACGACGTATTCGGCTTCGCTGGACTCGATTTGCGAGCCCGGGCGCGGGTTGAGGCTCTGCACCAGCTCGATGACCTGGCGCAATTCATCTTCCTTGAGCTTCATGCGGCGCATCAGCTGGCTGTAGTCGCGGCTGCCCAGCAGGTCGATGTAGTCCGCCACCAGGCGCTTGGCTTCGGCCAGCCAGGGCGTCTTGGCCGGCAACTGACGCAATTGCAGCAGCAGGCACTCGCTGAGGGTGCGGGCGCCAATGCCGGCGGGCTCGAATTGCTGGATGCGATGCAGGACGGCTTCGATTTCGTCCAGTTCGATGTCCAGCTCCGGGTCAAAGGCTTCAAGAATCTCGTCGAGGGTCTCGTCCAGGTAGCCCTGGTTATTGATGCAGTCGATCAGGGTGACCGCGATCAGGCGATCAGTGTCGGACATCGGTGCCAGGTTCAGTTGCCACAACAAATGGCTCTGCAGGCTCTCGCCGACAGATGTACGGGTGGTGAAGTCCCACTCGTCATCGTCGTTGCTCGGCAGGCTGCTGGCGCTGGTCTGGTACACGTCTTCCCACGCGGTATCCACGGGAAGCTCGTTGGGAATGCGTTCGTTCCATTCGCCGTCCTCGAGGTTATCCACCGTCGGGGCGGTTTCCTGGTAGGAGGGTTCCTGCACGTCGGGATTGGGTTTTTGCTCGATGTTATCGGCCAGAGGGTCGGCATTGTCGAAGTCGTCGCCTTCTTCCTGGCGTTCGAGCATCGGATTGGACTCCAGGGCCTCCTGGATTTCCTGTTGCAGGTCCAGGGTCGACAATTGGAGCAGGCGGATGGCCTGTTGCAGCTGCGGTGTCATCGTCAGCTGCTGGCCCATTCTCAGGACTAGCGATGGTTTCATGGCAGGGGCTTAACACCTTATTCGCCGGCGCAATGCGCCATCCACGACAGGGCGCGTGAGCGCCAAACATAAGCAAATTATATGCCTGATCTCGGGGGCTTTGCCTAGAGCGCGGTAACAATAAAAAAGCTAAGGTTTCTATTGACTCCTGCGCGCTCCAGGTAAAGCCGCGATACCACCGTGCCTACAGGCGGAACTCGTGACCCAGGTACACTTCCTTGACCAGCTCGTTGGCCAGGATAGTCTCGGCATCGCCTTCGGCAATCAGTTGGCCGTCGTTGACGATATAAGCCGTTTCGCAGATATCGAGTGTCTCGCGCACGTTATGGTCGGTGATCAGCACGCCAATGCCCTTGGCCTTGAGGTGGTGGATGATCTGCTTGATATCGCCCACCGAGATCGGGTCGACACCGGCAAACGGTTCATCCAGCAGGATGAACTTGGGCGCGGTCGCCAGGGCGCGGGCGATTTCCACACGACGACGCTCGCCACCGGACAGGCTCATGCCGAGGTTGTCGCGAATGTGGTTGATGTGGAATTCCTGCAGCAGGCTTTCCAGCTCTTTGCGGCGGCCATCGCGGTCGAGCTCCTTGCGGGTCTCCAGGATCGCCATGATGTTGTCGGCCACCGACAGTTTGCGGAAGATCGACGCTTCCTGGGGAAGATAGCCGATACCTGCCCGCGCACGACCATGCATCGGCTGGTGGCTGACATCCAGGTCGTCGATCAGCACACGACCCTGGTCCGCCTGGACCAGGCCGACGATCATATAGAAGCAGGTGGTCTTGCCGGCGCCGTTGGGGCCGAGCAGGCCGACGATCTGGCCGCTGTCGATCGACAGGCTGACGTCGCGTACCACCTGGCGGCTTTTATAGGCCTTGGCCAGGTGCTGGGCTTTCAGGGTCGCCATTACTCGGCCTTCTTCTTCGGCTGGATAACCATGTCGATACGCGGACGAGGTGCGGTGACCTTGTTGCCATTGGCGCGACCGGCCTGGGCGACCTGGGTCTGGGTGTTGTAGACGATTTTCTCGCCTTCGGTCGAGTTACCGTCGGCGCTCAGCACCTTGGCCTGGTCGATCAGTACAATGCGATTTTGCTGGGCATGGTATTGAATGGTCTTGCCGTAGCCCTTCATCGGGCCTGGATCTTCTGCCTTCTGCTTCTGTTCGAAGTAAGCGAGGTTGCCCACTGAGGTCACGACATCGATATCGCCGGCCTGGGTACGCGTCAGTGTCACCGTATTACCGGTGATCTTCATCGAGCCCTGGGTGATGATCACGCCGCCGGTGTAGGTGGCGACACCTTGCTTGTCATCCAGCTGCGCATCGTCAGCCGAGATATGGATCGGTTGCTGGCTATCGTTCGGCAGAGCCCAGGCGCTCACGCTTCCCAGTGCTGCGCCCAGACCGAGCAAAATAGGGAGGGTTTTAACGAGCCTCATACTGTCCTCTTACGTTCGATAGCAGGTGTATCCTGCTTTCTTTCAAATACGCTTTCATTCCCTTGCCAGTCGATACACCGCCAGCGCCGTCGATTCTAACGTCTTGCTCGGTCTGCGCATATTGCTTCTGTGGGAATACCGTCATGCGACTGCTGGTAATGATGGTGTCGCGGTTCTGTGCGTCTGTACGTGCGACGCGCACCGAGTCGATCAGTTCAACTTCGGTGCCGTCCGGGTTGACCTCGCCACGCTTGCTGGTGACGTGCCACGGAAATTCGGTGCCGCGATACAGGTTCAGGTCCGGATTGGTCAGCAGGCTGACTTCGGAGGCCTTCAAGTGCTCGACCTTGTCCGACGTCATTTCATACTGCACCTTCCCGTCGGGCAGGTACTGGATGCTGTAGGCATTGGTGGCGTAATAGTCGATAAGACCTTCGTCAACCTGCGCAACCGGCTGGTCGAGAAAGCGCCCTGGGCTGATATTCCAGTAGCCCACCGCCAAGAGCAGCGCGGCGATGACCCCGAATAACAGGAAGTTGCGGATCTTTTTACTCAGCATATAACGCTCTATAGGTAGGCGGCGTGGGCCGCTTCAAGACTGCCCTGGGCACGCAGGATCAACTCGCAGAACTCCCGGGCAGCACCTTCGCCGCCACGGGCGGTGGTGATGCCGTGGGCGTGTTCGCGCACAAACGCCGCGGCATTCGCGACGGCCATGCCCAGGCCCACCCGGCGAATCACCGGCAGGTCAGGCAAGTCGTCACCCAAATAGGCGACCTGTTCATAGCTTAGGTTGAGTTGGCCAAGAAGCTCGTCCAGCACTACCAGTTTATCCTCACGGCCCTGATACAGGTGAGCAATCCCCAGGTTTTGTGCGCGGCGTTCCACAACCGGTGTCTTTCGACCGCTGATAATCGCCGTTTGCACACCGGCCGCCATCAGCATCTTGATGCCCTGGCCATCGAGGGTGTTGAACGTCTTGAATTCGCTGCCATCTTCGAGGAAGTACAGGCGGCCATCGGTCAGCACGCCGTCAACGTCGAAAATCGCCAGCTTGATGTTTTTACCGCGTTGCAACAGGTCGCCGTTCATCTACATCACTCCTGCGCGCAGCAAGTCGCCAAGGTTAAGGGCCCCGATAGGGCGATCATCATTGTCGACGACGATGAGCGCGCCGATCCGGTGGTCTTCCATGATTTTCAGCGCCTCAGCCGCGAGCATTTCAGCGCGGGCGGTCTTGCCGTGAGGCGTCATTACCGCATCGATGGTCGCGGTGTGGATATCAATGGTGCGGTCCAGGGTACGACGCAGGTCGCCGTCGGTGAATACCCCGGCCAGGCGACCATCGGGTTCGACGATCGCCGTCATGCCCAAGCCTTTGCGGGTCATTTCCATCAGCGCATCCCTGAGCAGGGTGCCGCGTGGGACGCTTGGCAGTTCGGCGCCGGAATGCATGACATTTTCCACTTTAAGCAACAGGCGACGGCCGAGCGCGCCGCCTGGGTGGGAAAATGCGAAGTCTTCGGCGGTAAAACCGCGGGCCTCCAGGAGCGCCACGGCCAATGCATCGCCCATGACCAGCGCAGCAGTGGTGGAGGAGGTGGGCGCCAGGTTCAGCGGGCAGGCCTCGTGGGTCACGTGCACGTTCAGGTTGACATCGGCAGCCTTGGCCAGCGTCGATTCCGGGTTGCCGGTGAGGCTGATCATCTGGATGCCCAGGCGCTTGATCAGGGGCAACAGGGTCACGATTTCGTTGGTGGTGCCGGAATTGGACAGCGCCAGTATCACGTCATCCTTGGTGATCATGCCCATATCGCCGTGGCTGGCCTCGGCCGGGTGCACGAAAAACGCGGTGGTCCCGGTACTCGCCAGCGTCGCGGCGATTTTGTTGCCAATGTGACCGGACTTGCCCATGCCGACCACGACAACGCGGCCCTTGCTGGTCAGGATCAGCTCGCAGGCGCGCACGAAATCCGCGTCGATATGGGCCAGCAAGCCCTCTACGGCTTCAAGCTCGAGGCGGATGGTGCGTTGTGCGGATTGGATAAGCTCGTTGGATTGGCTCATGTCTGAATCGTATAGCCTGACGAAAAGTCGGCGATTATAGCCGTAATGATCAATACGCTCACGTAAGTTCGTCAGGGTTTGTGCGCGAGGTACATGAAAATCACCGTCCTTAACATAGCAGGCAACGTTTTTCCCCTGTCTCAAATCTGAACGAGCGCTGTTCCGGCCTTGGGGGCTCTGCACCAGCAGTGATATAGTTCGCCGCCAGTTCGGTCCACCCAACCCATGTGCCTAACTATTGCGCATCCTTTGCAAACCAAAGTCGCACACATGGTGTCTGAGTGAAAGGCTGCATCCCAAGGAGATTAGATGAGTGCCGATAACGCCTACGCGGTCGAGCTGAAGGGTCTTTCCTTCAAGCGCGGGACGCGCAGCATCTTCAATAACGTCGATATTCGCATTCCTCGCGGCAAGGTCACGGGCATCATGGGGCCTTCCGGTTGCGGCAAGACCACCCTGTTGCGCCTGATGGGCATGCAATTGCGGCCTAGTGCGGGCGAAGTGTGGGTCAACGGTCAGAATCTGCCGACCCTGTCGCGCAGCGATCTGTTCGATGCTCGCAAGCATATGGGCGTGCTGTTCCAGAGCGGCGCGCTGTTCACCGACCTCGATGTTTTCGAAAACGTAGCCTTCCCGCTGCGGGTGCACACCCAGCTGTCCGATGAAATGATTCGTGACATCGTGTTGCTGAAACTGCAGGCCGTGGGCCTTCGCGGTGCCATCGACCTGATGCCGGACGAATTGTCAGGCGGCATGAAGCGCCGTGTCGCGCTGGCGCGAGCCATCGCCCTCGACCCGCAGATCCTCATGTACGACGAGCCGTTCGTTGGCCAGGACCCGATCGCCATGGGCGTGCTGGTGCGCCTGATCCGTCTGCTCAACGACGCACTGGGGATCACCAGTATCGTGGTGTCCCACGATTTGGCCGAAACCGCGAGCATCGCCGACTACCTGTATGTAGTGGGCGATGGCCAGGTGCTGGGGCAGGGTACGCCTGAAGAGTTGATGAACGCCGATAACCCGCGCATTCGCCAATTCATGACCGGCGATCCCGATGGCCCGGTGCCTTTTCACTTTCCGGCAGCGGACTACCGCTCAGATCTTCTGGGGAAGCGCTGATGCGCAAGACATCTCTTATCGAGAAGGTTCGCCTTTTCGGTCGCTCGGGCATCGACATCGTCGAAGTCCTGGGGCGTTCGACCATTTTCCTGTTCCACGCCCTGCTGGGCCGCGGTGGCATCGGCGGCGGCTTTGGCCTGCTGCTCAAGCAGTTGCATGCAGTCGGCGTGATGTCCCTGGTGATCATCGTGGTCTCCGGGGTGTTCATCGGCATGGTGCTGGCGCTGCAAGGCTTCAATATCCTGTCCAGCTACGGTTCGGAGCAGGCGGTAGGCCAGATGGTGGCCCTGACCCTGCTGCGTGAGCTTGGTCCGGTGGTGACCGCCTTGTTGTTCGCGGGGCGTGCAGGTTCGGCGTTGACTGCCGAAATCGGCAATATGAAGTCCACCGAGCAGCTGTCCAGCCTGGAAATGATTGGCGTGGACCCGCTCAAGTACATTGTTGCCCCGCGCCTGTGGGCCGGTTTCATTTCCCTGCCATTGCTGGCGATGATTTTCAGCGTGGTGGGTATCTGGGGCGGTTCGTGGGTGGCGGTTGACTGGTTGGGCGTCTATGACGGTTCCTACTGGGCCAACATGCAAAACAGCGTCACCTTCACCGGTGACGTGCTCAACGGCATCATAAAGAGCGTTGTCTTTGCCTTTGTGGTGACCTGGATTGCCGTATTCCAAGGCTATGACTGCGAGCCCACCTCAGAAGGGATCAGTCGCGCCACCACCAAGACCGTTGTGTACGCCTCGCTGGCGGTACTGGGCCTTGACTTCATTTTGACCGCCTTGATGTTTGGAGATTTCTGATGCAAAACCGCACTGTGGAAATCGGTGTCGGCCTTTTCTTGCTGGCTGGCATCCTGGCTTTACTGTTGTTGGCCCTGCGAGTCAGCGGCCTTTCGGCCAGCCCCACCGCCGATACTTATAAACTTTACGCGTACTTCGACAATATCGCCGGTTTGACGGTCAGAGCTAAAGTGACCATGGCCGGCGTTACCATCGGCAAGGTCACGGCAATCGATCTGGACCGCGACAGCTTCACCGGGCGAGTGACCATGCAGTTGGACAAGAAGGTAGATAACCTGCCGACTGACTCCACGGCATCTATCCTCACTGCGGGTCTGCTGGGCGAGAAGTACATCGGCGTCAGCGTGGGCGGGGAAACAGCCCTGCTCAAGGATGGTTCGACCATCCACGACACGCAGTCGTCGCTGGTGCTTGAAGACCTGATCGGTAAATTCCTGCTCAATACGGTCAATAAAGACGCCAAATGAGGAATCTGTTCATGATCTCTACCTTGCGACGTGGCCTGCTGGTACTGCTTGCAGCGTTGCCGCTGATGGCCAACGCGGCAGGTTCTGCGCACGATTTGGTGCAGGACACGACCAACCGGATGCTGGCCGACCTGAAGGCCAACAAAGAGCAATACAAACAAGACCCTTCCCGATTCTACGAAGCACTCAACACGATTGTTGGCCCGGTGGTCGATGCCGAAGGCATTTCCAAAAGCATCATGACGGTCAAGTATTCGCGCAAGGCAACCCCGGCGCAGATGCAGACGTTCCAGGAAAATTTCAAGCGTGGCCTGTTCCAGTTCTACGGCAACGCTCTGCTGGAATACAACAACCAGGGTATCGTCGTTGACCCTGCCAAGGAGGAGTCGGGCGACCGTGCCGAGGTCGGCATGAAAGTCTCGGGCAGCAATGGCGCGATCTATCCGGTGTCCTACACCCTGACGAAAATCAACGGTGAGTGGAAGCTGCGCAACGTAGTCATCAACGGCATCAACATCGGCAAGCTGTTCCGCGACCAGTTCGCCGATGCGATGCAGCGCAATGGCAATGACCTGGACAAGACCATCAACGGTTGGGCCGGTGAAGTGGCCAAGGCCAAGGAAGAAACCGACAAAGCTGCCGGGAAGCCTGCGCAATGACCGAGTCGGCTGTTCGTATCGGCGACGCCGGCGAGCTGTTCCTCAGCGGCGTGCTGGATTACCGTACCGGGCCTGACCTGCGCAAGCAGGGCCAGGCGCTGATCAAGGCCAGCAAGGCGCCCGAAGTGGTACTCGATTGCTCGGCGGTGACCAAATCCAGCAGTGTCGGCCTGTCGTTGTTGCTGTGCTTCATGCGCGATGCCGAGGCGGTCAGAAAGCCGGTCAGCATCCGCGCATTGCCCGAAGACATGCGTGAGATTGCCCAGGTTTCTGGTCTGACCGAGCTGCTGGCGCATCCTTAATACACACTTTCAGGAAAGCCCCCCGTCAGAGTCCTGCTATGCGGGGTTCGCAGGCGCGGGGCTTTTTTGTATGATGTGCGACCCGTGCGCACTGGGCGCCGATAGAGGTTGAGCATGCAGGCCCTAGAAGTTAAGAGCTTCCTTGAAGGAAAGCTGCCGGAAACGACTGTTGAAGTTGAAGGCGAAGGCTGCAATTTCCAGCTGAATGTGATTAGCGATGAACTGGCGGCGTTAAGCCCGGTCAAGCGTCAACAGCAGATCTATGCCCATTTGAACCCGTGGATCACCGATGGCAGCATCCACGCGGTCACTATGAAATTTTTCAGCCGCGCGGCCTGGGCCGAGCGCACCTGAGCCCCCAAGGCGTCGAGATTCTTATGGATAAATTGATTATTACCGGCGGTGCCCGCCTCGATGGCGAGATCCGCATTTCCGGTGCGAAAAACTCCGCCTTGCCGATCCTGGCAGCAACCCTGCTGTGCGATGGCCCGGTGACGGTGGCCAACCTGCCGCACCTGCACGACATCACCACCATGATCGAGCTGTTCGGGCGCATGGGCATTGAGCCTGTGATCGACGAGAAACTGTCAGTCGAAATCGACCCGCGAACCATCAAGACCCTGATCGCTCCGTACGAACTGGTGAAAACCATGCGTGCGTCGATCCTGGTACTCGGCCCGATGGTTGCCCGTTTCGGTGAAGCCGAAGTGGCCCTGCCTGGCGGCTGTGCCATTGGTTCGCGTCCGGTCGACCTGCACATCCGTGGCCTGGAAGCCATGGGCGCGATCATCGACGTCGAAGGTGGCTACATCAAGGCCAAGGCGCCGGAAGGTGGCCTGCGTGGTGCGAACTTCTTCTTTGATACCGTCAGCGTAACCGGTACCGAGAACATCATGATGGCCGCTGCCCTGGCCAAAGGCCGCAGCGTGCTGCAAAACGCCGCACGTGAGCCGGAAGTGGTCGACCTGGCCAACTTCCTCAACGCCATGGGTGCGAAAGTTTCCGGTGCTGGCACCGACACCATCACCATTGATGGTGTAGAGCGTCTGCACACTGCCACCTACAAGGTCATGCCGGACCGTATCGAGACCGGCACCTACCTGGTCGCCGCTGCCGTGACCGGTGGTCGTGTAAAGGTCAAGGATACCGATCCGACCATCCTTGAAGCCGTCCTGGAAAAACTCAAGGAAGCCGGCGCAGAAATCACCACCGGTGAAGACTGGATCGAGCTGAACATGCACGGCAAGCGGCCAAAGGCTGTCAACGTGCGCACCGCTCCATACCCGGCCTTCCCGACCGACATGCAGGCGCAGTTCATCTCCCTGAACGCAATTGCCGAAGGCACTGGTGCTGTGATCGAGACCATCTTCGAAAACCGCTTCATGCATGTGTATGAACTGCACCGCATGGGCGCCAAGATCCAGGTCGAAGGCAATACCGCCATCGTCACCGGCATCGACAAGCTCAAGGGCGCGCCAGTGATGGCGACCGACCTGCGTGCCTCGGCCAGCCTGGTGATCTCGGCACTGTGCGCCGAAGGCGACACCCTGATCGACCGCATCTACCACATAGACCGTGGCTACGAGTGCATCGAGGAAAAACTGCAGATGCTCGGCGCAAAAATCCGCCGCGTACCGGGCTAACCCCCGCTGCACTGTAGGAGCGAGCTTGCTCGCGAAAAACTCATGTACACCGCGTTGACTCTGAGTAAACGCGTTATCGTTGACGTTCTTCGCGAGCAAGCTCGCTCCTACACACACACTGGTTTGTTTCAAATCGAGGCTGTCATGGCCTCGATCTGTGTCCGGCGCCATTTGCGACCGGGCCGCAATAGCCTGATAAAGGACTGACGTTCCCATGTTGACCATCGCACTGTCCAAGGGCCGCATCCTTGACGACACGTTGCCGCTTCTGGCTGAAGCGGGCATCGTGCCGACCGAGAATCCGGACAAGAGCCGCAAGCTGATCATCCCCACGACCCAGGACGATGTGCGCCTGCTGATCGTGCGGGCTACCGACGTGCCGACCTACGTTGAACATGGTGCCGCCGACCTGGGTGTGGCCGGTAAGGACGTACTGATGGAATACGGCGGCCAGGGCCTCTACGAGCCATTGGACCTGCGTATCGCCCTGTGCAAGCTGATGACCGCCGGCCGTGTCGGCGATGTCGAGCCCAAGGGCCGCCTGCGAGTGGCAACCAAGTTCGTCAACGTCGCCAAGCGCTACTACGCCGAACAAGGCCGCCAGGTCGATATCATCAAGCTCTACGGCTCGATGGAGCTGGCACCGCTGATCGGCCTGGCCGACAAGATCATCGACGTGGTCGACACCGGCAACACCCTGCGCGCCAACGGTTTGGAACCGCAGGATTTCATTGCCGACATCAGCTCCCGCCTGATCGTCAACAAAGCGTCGATGAAGATGCAACACGCCCGTATCCAGGCGTTGATCGACACCCTGCGCAAGGCAGTGGAGTCTCGACACCGCGGTTGACTCACCTGCGTAGCCCAAAGGCTGCGCCCGTCTATCCGCCTCATAGCCAGAATTCTCAGGTGCCCAAGCGGAGCGAACGGTAGTTTAGGGCGCCTGAGTTTTTTGCCAATCCTATGAGGCCCTCGCTATGACCACGTCCACTGCAATTGCCCGACTCAACGCTGCCGACCCGGATTTCGCCCATCATCTGGATCATCTGCTGAGCTGGGAAAGCGTGTCCGACGATTCGGTCAACCAGCGGGTGCTCGACATTATCAAGGCCGTGCGCGAGCGCGGTGACGCGGCGCTGGTGGACTTCACCCGTCAGTTCGACGGCCTGGACGTCAAATCCATGGCTGACCTGATCCTACCCCGCGAACGCCTGGAGCTGGCGCTGACACGCATCACCATCGCGCAGCGCGAAGCCTTGGAAGTGGCAGCGACTCGGGTACGCAGCTACCACGAAAAACAGAAGCAGGACTCCTGGAGCTACACCGAAGCCGATGGCACCGTGCTAGGCCAGAAGGTCACGCCGCTGGACCGGGCTGGCCTGTATGTACCGGGTGGCAAGGCTTCTTATCCGTCGTCGGTGCTGATGAATGCGATCCCGGCCAAAGTGGCGGGCGTGACCGAAGTGGTCATGGTGGTGCCGACTCCGCGTGGTGAAATCAACGAGTTGGTACTGGCTGCCGCCTGCATCGCAGGCGTCGACCGTGTATTCACCATCGGTGGCGCCCAAGCCGTGGCGGCACTGGCCTATGGCACCGAAAGCGTGCCGAAGGTCGACAAGGTGGTCGGCCCCGGCAATATCTATGTCGCCACCGCCAAGCGCCATGTGTTTGGCCAGGTCGGTATCGACATGATCGCCGGCCCCTCGGAAATCCTCGTGGTGTGTGATGGCCAGACCGACCCGGACTGGATCGCCATGGACCTGTTCTCCCAGGCCGAGCACGACGAAGACGCCCAGGCGATCCTGGTCAGCCCCGACGCCGAGTTCCTCGACAAGGTTGCCGCCAGCATTGATAAGCTGCTGCCGACCATGGAGCGTGCCGAGATCATCGAGAAGTCGATCAATGGCCGCGGTGCGCTGATTCTGGTGCGTGACATGGAGCAGGCCATCGAGGTGGCCAACCGCATCGCGCCGGAGCACCTTGAGCTGTCCGTAGCGGACCCACAGGCCTGGTTGCCGTCGATCCGTCACGCCGGGGCGATCTTCATGGGGCGCCACACCAGCGAAGCCCTGGGCGACTACTGTGCCGGGCCGAACCACGTGCTGCCGACCTCGGGCACCGCGCGCTTCTCGTCGCCACTGGGGGTGTATGACTTCCAGAAACGCTCGTCGATCATCTTCTGCTCGCCCCAAGGCGCTTCCGAACTGGGCAAGACCGCCTCGGTGCTGGCCCGCGGTGAATCCTTGAGTGCCCACGCACGCAGCGCTGAATATCGCATCCTTGACGAGAAGGGGAACTGAGACATGAGCAAATTCTGGAGCCCTTTCGTCAAGGACCTCGTGCCTTACGTACCCGGTGAGCAACCGAAGCTGACCAAACTGGTCAAGCTCAACACCAACGAAAACCCATACGGGCCATCGCCCAAGGCGCTGGCGGCGATGCAGGCCGAGTTGAACGACAACCTGCGTCTGTACCCGGACCCCAACAGCGACCTGCTCAAACAAGCCGTGGCCAGGTATTACGGAATCGACGCCAGCAAGGTGTTCCTCGGCAACGGTTCCGATGAAGTCCTGGCGCACATCTTCCATGGTCTGTTCCAGCACGATCTGCCGCTGCTGTTCCCGGATATCAGCTACAGCTTCTACCCGGTGTACTGCGGCTTGTACGGCATCAAGTTCAACGCCGTGCCGTTGGATGAGCAGTTCCAGATCCGCGTGGCGGACTACGCGAGGCCCAACGGCGGGATCATCATCCCCAACCCGAACGCGCCGACCGGCTGCGTACTGGCGCTGGATGCGGTGGAACAGCTCCTCAAGGCCAGCCCGGACTCGGTCGTCGTGGTCGATGAAGCCTATATCGACTTCGGCGGCGAGACCGCCATCAGCCTGGTAGACCGTTACCCGAACGTGCTGGTGACGCAGACCCTGTCCAAATCGCGCTCGCTGGCCGGTTTGCGTGTGGGCCTGGCCGTAGGCCACCCAGACCTGATCGAGGCGCTGGGGCGGGTCAAGAACAGCTTTAACTCCTACCCGTTGGATCGCTTGGCGATTGTCGGAGCGGCGGCGGCGTTCGATGACCGTGAGTATTTCGCGAAGACCTGCCAGTTGGTGATCGACAGTCGCGAGAAGCTCGTTGCGCAGTTGCAGGCTAAAGGCTTTGAAGTGTTGCCATCAGCGGCCAACTTCATCTTCGCTCGCCACCCGCAACACGACGCGGCCGGCCTGGCAGCCAAGTTGCGTGAGCAAGGGGTGATCGTGCGGCACTTCAAGCAGGAGCGGATTGCCCAGTTCCTGCGGATCAGTATCGGTACGCCTGAGCAGAACCAGGCGCTGATCGACGGGCTTGGCGAGCTTTAACAGACGCTGAAAATCAAATGTGGGAGGGGGCTTGCTCCCGATAGCGGAGTGTCAGTCAACAGTTGTATTGACTGAGACACTGCTATCGGGAGCAAGCCCCCTCCCACATTGGTTTTGTGTCGATGGTTAGATCAACGGTTCATCCGGCTTCTTGTTCTTCCAGCCATCATTGCCCGGCAGCAGCAGGTTCAAGCCAATCGCCACCACCGCACACAGCGCGATGCCCTTGAGGCCGAAATCATCCGGGCCGGTGCCGGTGCCGACCAACACACCGCCAATCCCGAACACCAGGGTCACTGACACAATCACCAGGTTGCGCGCTTCACCCAGGTCGATCCTGTGGCGAATCAGCGTGTTCATCCCCACTGCGGCAATCGAGCCGAACAGCAGGCACAGAATCCCACCCATTACCGGTACCGGGATGCTCTGCAGCAGTGCGCCGAACTTGCCGATAAACGCCAGGCTGATGGCAAATACCGCCGCCCAGGTCATGATTTTCGGGTTGTAGTTCTTGGTCAGCATCACCGCGCCGGTCACTTCGGCGTAGGTGGTGTTCGGCGGGCCGCCAAACATCCCCGCTGCCGTGGTGGCAATGCCGTCACCCAGCAGCGTGCGGTGCAGGCCGGGCTTTTTCAGGTAATCGCGGCCGGTCACGCTGCCTACTGCAATCACACCGCCGATATGCTCGATCGCCGGGGCCAGGGCCACTGGGACGATGAACAGGATCGCCTGCCAGTTGAACTCCGGCGCGGTGAAATGGGGCAGGGCGAACCATGGCGCAGCAGCGATCTTTGCGGTGTCGACCACGCCAAAGTAGAACGACATGGCAAAACCCACCAGCACCCCGGAAATGATCGGCACCAGGCGGAAAATGCCCTTGCCGAACACCGCGACGATCAAGGTGGTGAGCAGCGCCGGCATCGAGATCAGCATCGCCGTCTGGTAATGGATCAACTCGGCACCGTCGCCGGACTTGCCCATGGCCATATTGGCGGCAATCGGCGCCATGGCCAGGCCGATGGAGATAATCACCGGGCCGATCACCACTGGCGGCAACAGCCGGTCGATAAACCCGGTGCCCTTGACCTTCACGGCCAGGCCCAGGAACGTGTAGACGAAACCGGCCGCCATCACCCCGCCCATGGTTGCCGCCAGGCCGAACTGGCCCTTGGCGAGAATGATCGGGGTGATAAACGCGAAACTCGATGCCAGGAAGACCGGCACCTGCCGCCCTGTCACCACCTGGAACAGCAACGTGCCCAGGCCTGCGGTGAACAGTGCGACGTTTGGATCAAGACCTGTGATCAGCGGCATCAACACCAACGCGCCAAATGCTACGAAGAGCATCTGTGCGCCAGACAGGATCTGGCGCCAAAGCGGGTCGTTGAATTCATCCTGCATGCTCACGCGTCCTTCTGCTTGGTGCCGAAGATCTTGTCACCGGCATCGCCCAGGCCCGGGATGATGTAGCCGTGCTCGTTCAAGCGCTCATCGATGGACGCGGTATAGATCTGCACATCCGGGTGGGCTTTCTCGACGGCGGCGATACCTTCCGGCGCGGCTACCAGCACCATGGCGCGGATGTCCTTGCAGCCGGCCTTTTTCAGCAGGTCGATGGTCGCGACCATGGAGCTACCGGTGGCGAGCATCGGGTCGATGATCATGGCCAGGCGTTCGTTGATTTCCGGGACGAGTTTTTCCAGGTAAGTGTGGGCCTGCAAGGTTTCTTCATTGCGGGCTACGCCCACGGCGCTGACCTTGGCGCCCGGGATCAGGCTGAGGACGCCTTCGAGCATGCCTATACCGGCGCGCAGAATCGGCACGACGGTAATTTTCTTACCGGCGATTTTCTCCACTTGTACGGGACCGGCCCAACCGGGGATCTCGTAGGTCTCCAGGGGTAAATCCTTGGTGGCTTCGTAAGTGAGCAGCGCTCCGACTTCCTGAGCAAGCTCACGGAAATTCTTCGTGCTAATGTCGGCACGGCGCATAAGGCCGAGTTTGTGTCGGATCAGCGGGTGGCGGATCTCGCGAGTGGGCATGGGAAAGGCTCCGGCGGCGGGCAAAAAAACCGGCCTAGATTAATCTATCCGAGGGTGTTGTCCTATAGACATCAAGTACGTTAGTCCATAAAGGCTTGATTGGAGCGCACGAGAAGCGTACCTTCGCCCGCTTTTCTTGCCACAGCACCCCCTTGGAGAGCGCCATGTCTGCTGATCTCGAGCATATCCGTCAAATCATGCACGAGGCTGACTGCCTGTACACCGAAGCGCAAGTCGAAGCAGCGATCGCCAAGGTAGGCGAACACATCACCCGCGAAATGGCCGACACCAATCCGGTGGTCTTCTGCGTGATGAACGGTGGCCTGATCTTCGCCGGCAAATTGCTCACCCATCTGCAATTCCCGTTGGAAGCTTCCTACCTGCACGCTACCCGCTATCGCAATGAAACCAGCGGCGGCGATCTGTTCTGGAAGGCCAAGCCGGAAGTCTCGTTTATCGACCGCGATGTGCTGATCATCGATGACATTCTCGATGAAGGCCACACCCTGGGCGCGATCATCGACTTCTGCAAACACGCCGGCGCACGTAAAGTGCACACTGCTGTGCTGATCGACAAAGACCACGACCGCAAGGCCCGCCCTGAGCTGAAAGCCGACTTCGTCGGGTTGCCGTGCATCGACCGCTATATCTTCGGTTATGGCATGGACTACAAGGGCTACTGGCGTAACGCCAATGGCATTTTTGCCGTTAAAGGAATGTAAATGATGGCCCGCTTTCTTGATCAGACCCTGTTTGCTGAGTTGGCCGAGAAAGCGGCCGCTAATCCCCGTGGCCGTCAGAACGTCAACTTTCATGAGATGCAAGAGCCTTGTCATCGCATGGCAGTTGGCTTGCAGCCCAACACTTATGTGCAGCCTCATCGCCACCTGACCGCTGATAAAGCTGAAACCCTGCTGGTGCTCAAAGGCCGCCTGGGCATCCTGATTTTCAGTGACGCGGGCGAGGTGTTGAGCAAGCGTGTACTTCAGGCTGGAGGAGAGTGCCAGGGTGTCGACCTGTCGCCAGGGGTGTTTCATGGCCTGGTGGTGCTGGAGCCGGATAGCGTGATGTTTGAATGCAAGGCTGGCCCTTACCGTCCGGTTGGTGAAGGTGAACTGGCGAGCTGGGCGCCCCGTGAAGGCGAGGCGGGTATGGCTGAGTATCACCGCTGGATGCTTGCCCAGTTCGATTAATCCACTGAGATCCAAATGTGGGGGAAACGGTGCTTTCTCGCCGCTTCCGAAGCCTGCGTCCCGCAGGTAGACTTCAAGCCCCGTGTAAATGTCTGCAGGCTGGAGTCGGTAATGCGTAAAGATAAGAAACAGGTGATTGGTGACGAGATCGGCGACGAGCAGATCAAGTTGTTCCTGGACTTCGAGCCGGTTGATGCCACTTCGCCGTCCCTGCACAAACTGATCAAGGCCTATCGCGGCCTGCGTATCGACGACTTCGAACGGTTTCTGGGCTTTTTCAAGGAAGCAGGCTGGGACTTGGATGGCAAGGACGAGCACGGCCAGACCTTCGTTGACCTGATCAAGGACCAGCGCAACGCCGCCGAATACATCGAACTGATCGACAACGCCCGCGGTTGATTATCCAGGCCACAAAAAAACGCCCCGGCCTCATAAGAGTTCGGGGCGTTTCGCTTTTAACGGTAGGAGCGAGCTTGCTCGCGAAGAACCTGAGAGCGCCGCGTTAATCCACCTGCGCTGCGTTATCGTTGACGTTTTTCGCGAGCGAGCTCGCTCCTACAGGCTCCACCAGCTCAAGGCTGATGTTGTTCTGCGTGTTGATCTTGCGATACAGCTCTGCATCGGTCTCCAGGATCTTTTCCCGTGCCGGGAAGATCTCGTGCAGCTTGGTCGCCCATTCACCGGCTGCTTTCTCCGGGAAGCAGCGCTCAATCAGTTCGAGCATGATCGACACCGTGACCGAAGCGCCCGGAGACGCGCCCAACAGCGCCGCCAACGAACCATCCTTGGCCGCCACCAGCTCGGTGCCAAATTGCAGCACGCCGCCTTTCTTCGGGTCTTTTTTGATGATCTGCACCCGCTGGCCGGCCACTTCCAGGCGCCAGTCCTCTGCTTTCGCCTCAGGGTAGAAGCGGCGCAGGGATTCCAGGCGCTGTTCCATGGATTGGCGCACTTCGCTGACCAGGTACTTGGTCAGGTCCATGTTGTCGCGGGCCACAGCCAGCATCGGGCCAATGTTACCGGCACGAATCGACATTGGCAGGTCAAGGAACGAGCCGTGCTTGAGGAACTTGGTGGTGAAGCCCGCATAAGGCCCGAACAGCAGGGATTTCTTGCCATCTACCACGCGGGTGTCCAAGTGTGGCACCGACATGGGCGGCGAGCCCACCGCGGCCTGGCTATACACCTTGGCCTGGTGCTGCTTGACCACTTCCGGGTTGTCGCAACGCAGCCATTGGCCGCTGACCGGGAAGCCGCCGAAGCCCTTGCTTTCCTCGATGCCCGAGGCTTGCAGCAACGGCAGCGCCGCACCGCCGGCGCCGAGGAATACGAACTTGGCGTCGACATCACGGCTGTTGCCGCTGTTGACGTCCTTGATGCTCACGGTCCAGCCCGCACCGTTGCGCTTGAGGCCGGTGACGCGCTTGCAGTATTTGACCTGGGCGTCCGGCGAACTGGTCAGGTGGCTGAGCAACTGATTGGTCAGTGCGCCAAAGTTGACATCAGTGCCGTTCATCACGCGCGTGGCGGCAATTTTTTCGTCGAGCGGGCGGCCCGGCATCATCAGCGGCATCCACTCGGCCATTTCACTGCGGTCTTCGGTGTAGTGCATGTCCGAAAACGCGTGGTGCTGGCTGAGGGTTTCAAAGCGCTTCTTGAGGAAGGACACACCTTTGTCGCCCTGCACGAAACTCAGGTGCGGAACCGGGCTGATGAACGACTTGGAGGAGCCAAAAGTGCCCTTCTTGGTCAGGTACGCCCAGAACTGCTTCGACACCTCGAACTGGGTGTTGATGTGCACGGCTTTCTTGATGTCGATGGAGCCATCGGCGGCCTGCGGCGTGTAGTTCAGCTCACACAGCCCGGCGTGGCCGGTACCGGCGTTGTTCCACGGGTTGGAACTCTCCGCGGCACCCGAGTCCATCAGCTCAACGACTTCCAGCTTGAGGCCGGGGTCGAGCTCTTTGAGCAGTACGGCCAGGGTGGCACTCATGATGCCGGCCCCTACCAGTACTACGTCGACTGCTTCGTTATGCGCCATTTAACGCGTCTCCAAAATCTGCAGCACCAAATTGACGGCATGGCTGCCAGGAGTGACGGGGCGGTTCACGTGTTGCCCCAGGTTACCCATGGCCAGGATCGCCATGTCCGTTTCGCAATTCTTTGCAACTTCAGCACACGCTTCCTGCCGGGCTAATCTGCCTATGAACGCATTCATGGGCGCCTGTGGCAATTCGACTTATGGTCAAAGCGTGCGATTCGTGCAACCAATCCGTAGCGGACAGGCTCAAGCTCCGGTTTTTGAAGAAGGCTCGATCCTGTGTAATTGGGCTGCCCCAGACGCTGATGGTGCTTGTACAAACGCCAAACTATTCATTTGCTCGCCACACTCTTGTGAAGTTGTGAAAACCCGTTTTTTCACGCTCTTTTGAAGACGTGAACCTCAAAAAAGGGCTGCCCAGCCTGGCACCTGTCCCGCGTACCTCTGCCGACATGCGGCAAAACGGGCAAACAACTCAAGTGGCCGAGCGTATGGCAGCTCTGGCAGATTCGACAAAGACGGGTGGTTTGCAAAGGAAACAGCAAGCACGCCAGCTTCACTCGATCTGTGTGGGCGGCTCTCTGTGGGCGATTTTGGGGGCTAATGCCTGGGCATTAACGATGCTGCGAGGCCCGATCAGGAGACGTCCTTATAATCGGGGGGAGATTGTAGCGAAGAACGCCAAGGAAATGGGCGTGTTTTATGACTTTTATTAGCGCCTCGGTCAGGAGGCCAACACTTGCCGGTGCCGTGCGCGAAAAACCGGTGGGCTGACCCGGGCGCTGGCCGGCAGTGGGCGGTGCATCCAGCCCAGGTGAGTCTCTGTCACTTCGACCCAACCTTCACCGACCGGCGGCAGGCTGCACTGCTTGAATGCCTGGCAATGGCCTTGGGCATCGAGCAGGGCGAAGTGGCGGTGACGGGTGTGTGACATGAACAGGGTCTTGAGAAGGCGCATGGCTGTGTACCTATTGCGTTACATGCTTGAAGGTTGCCAGTGTGGCATGACACTGGGGTGACGAATTTATGCGAATTTGTAATTTGCACCCTGCCTTCAGCCGCCGTTCAGGATCGCTGGTGAGTAGCGCGCGTGCACCGTTATACTGGCGGCCTGTCTGCACCCAGTCCTGGAGAAATGAGTATGTTGCAACGCCTGTTGTTCGGTTTGATCACTGTGACCAGTTTGACCCTGGTTGGCTGCGCCAACAGCCCGCAACAACTCAGCCCGCAACCTAAAGTCACTGCGCCATTGGCCGCGGTAGGCCATGGCCAGCCGGTGTCGGTGCGAGTGGTAGACGGTCGCCCGTCGCCGACCCTGGGTTCGCGTGGCGGTCTGTACCCTGAGACTGCGCTGATTTCGGTGACCGGCCAGGACGTGCTGCCCAAGTTGCAGGCCCAGGCTGAAGCCGCCGTGCGCTTGCTGGGCTTTACCCCGACCAACTCCCCAGGCGTGCCGCAACTGACCGTGACCCTGGCTGAGCTGAAATATCAGTCGCCCAAGGAAGGCCTGTATGTGACCGAAGCGTCCATCGGTGCGACCTTCAAGTCCGACGTCAGCGCCGGTACCCGTCGCTATAGCGGCCGCTACGCCGCCTCGCTCAACCAGCGCTTCGGGATGTCGCCCAACCAGGAAACCAACACCAAGTTGGTCAGCGACGTGCTCAGTGATGCCTTGACCCGCCTGTTCAAGGATCCAAGCATCGGCCAATTGCTCAGCGCGCAATAAATTGTCGGCAAAAAACCGGGCTCATCGCTGAGCCCGGTTTTTTTATGCCTGCGGTTTGGTCATGCCGCAGCATCGACATAAAAGTCCAGCACACTCACGCCGGTAAGCAGATCCAGCTCCGGCAGGTCGGCATGCTGGTGCCCGCCGAGGGCGCAATACACCAGCCAGTGGCGGTCCTGGACGTTGAACGCGAGGCTACCGATCAGTGCCTCTTGCTCATCACTTTGGGCGATCAGATACAGTCGGTCCTGGTTTTGCGCATGCAACATGACAAGCTCCTCAAGCGTGGAAGGGCAACAGGGTGGCTTGTTAAGGTGACGTTCAGGTGACGCTGTAAATTACTGGATACATTAGCCGTCAACGGGGAGGGAGTATCAAAGGCGCAGGAGGCGACTATCGTTCAGCTTTGTATCTGGACTGATACCCGAACACTGATCCGCCGAGGTCTGCGATGGCGCTGCCTGCACTGTTCATCAATGCTGTTGCCCTACTGGTTGCCTGCTCGGGCGCCCTTGTGCTGTTCATCACCCGCCTGCACGCGCAACGCGCTATGGCCGACCTGGCCATGCGCAGCGAAGAGCGTGCGATTGACCAGCCGATGCTCTTTTTGGACACCCGCACCGAACGGGCGCATCGCCAGGCTTACCGGGTTGGGTTCGCCGGCCTGGGGCTGGCGCTGGCCCTGTCCTGGTTTAGCACCCACGTGTAAGCACACCGCAATACAAATGTGGGAGGGGCGGTGCGACGATTCGACTTGTCCCCGATAGCAGTGGGTCAGATACAGATAAGCTGACTGGCGCACCGCTATCGGGAGCACGCCCCCTCCCACATTGGATGAGTGTTACAGGGGGATTCCGGCCTTGACCCGATACTGATTGCGCACCGGCGTCGCATATTGCACCACCAGGTACGGGCGGTGTTCGGCCGGGCATTCGTTCAGGCGTCGTTCCCATTCCGCCTTGGCCTTGGCCAGCTCATCGGCCGGGAACACATCGGCCGCCTTGGGCACTTGCAGCTGCGGGTCGGCATCACTCCACTGCGCGTACGCCAGGTAATGCACTGGGAACAGCCGGTAACCGCCTAGGATCTGTCGATCCATTTCCACTGCCAGCAGCTTGGTATCTTCAAAGCGCTCGGTGATCGGCGGCGCAAAATTCACATGCACCCGGCCCTTGTAGCCGGTGATACCCAAGGCAATGCTCACATCGTCCTCGCCTGGCGCCTTGCTGTAGGTGCCGGTGGTGGCGCGGATATACAGCTCGCGGGCCTTGGCGGCATCGCAGGGGTCGTACTCGTAGCTGATGGACACCGGCGTCAGGTTCAACGACTGGATGACCTCGGCAAACGGCTCGTCCTTGCGGCTGACATGGAACATCTTGAGGATTGCCGATTCAGTGCGGTCATCGCCATCCTTGGCCCGGCCTTCGGCCTGGGCAATCCAGATCGACTGGCAGTCGTTGCGGATCGAATGGTTGATATAGGCCGACAGCAGGTTATAGGCCGCCATCTTCTCCTTTCGCCCGGTAATCGAACGGTGCACGATAAAGCTCTTGTTCAAGCGCATCAGGTCGCTGACAAACGGCTTTTGCAGCAGGTTGTCACCGATGGCGATGCGTGGCGTCGGCAGGCCGGCGTGGTACACGGCGTAGTTGACGAAGGCCGGGTCCATCACGATGTCGCGGTGGTTGGCCAAAAACAGATAGGCGGTGCCGGATTTGAGCTGTTCGACGCCGGTATAGGTCACGCCGTCGGTCGCCCGGTCAATGGTGTGGTCGACGTAATACTCGACTTTGTCCTGCAGCGTGGCCACGGTGGTGACGCCAGCAAACTCGCGGCGCAATTTGCGCGCGATCATCGGCTTGAGCAGCCAGCCCAGGGCGCCGGCAAAGCGCGGGAAGCGGAAGTGGGTCAGGATGTCCAGAAAGGCCTTGTCACTGAACAGGCGCGCCAGCACTGCCGGGACTTCGCTGTCGTTGTAAGGTCGGATGGTATCGAATTCGCCCATCATGCTCTCTTGTTAGAAACGGCTAGGGTAAGTAAAGGAACTAGCAGGAGCGGCGTGAGTAAACTGACTCAGCCGGAAATAGCCCTGTAAATAGACCGGCGATTATACGCACAAGTCACCTTGGAGACTGCGATGCTGGAAACTGCGCTGTACGATTGTCCTTATTGTGGCGAAACGGTCGAGACAACGGTGGATTTGTCTGGTGGTGACCAGACCTATATAGAAGACTGCCAAGTGTGTTGCAGGCCGATCACGTTCGACCTGCAAGTCCATGGTGACGAGTGGATGCTTGAAACCCGCAGCGAAAATGAATGACAGGTACGCGCCCATGCAGCGAATCTACGAACCGGAAAACCAGATGGAAGGCGAGCTACTGCAACAGATGCTTGCCAGCGAAGGTATCGAAGCGCACCTGGTGGGCCGCCATTTGCTCGGAGGTACCGGCGAACTGCCGATCTTCGGCTTGCTTGGGCTGGAGGTCGACAATGACCAGGCTGCCAACGCCCGCGAGCTGATCACCGCCTATATCGGTGCGCAACCTGTGCCCGGCGACGAACCCGACAGCTTCCCCGACGTATTGGTCTGTTAGGCTGTCGGTCGGTTTACCCCAAGAGTCGTGTTGCCCCATGTGTGGACGTTATGCCCTGTTTCGCTGGAACCCTGCCTTTGCTGCCTTGCCCGGCTTCCCCGCCGACCAGCAGGCCCAGTGGAACATCTCTCCCAATGATTCGGTGCTGATCCAGCGCCTGAGCGAAGGCCAGCTCACCCTGGCCCGTGCGCGTTGGGGGCTGACGCCGCCCTGGCTCACCGACCTTTCCCGCACCCCGGCCCACGCCCGTGCCGAAACGCTCGCCGAGCAACCGATGTTCCGCGAAGCCTTCCGCCAGCGCCGCTGCCTGCTGCCAGCCAACGGTTTCTACGAGTGGCGCGGCACCCAGCGCAAGCGTCCGTATTGGCTGACGCCGGGGGAGGGCTCCACACTATTTTTTGCCGCGATCTGGGAAGCATATCCGGTGCAGGAACAGGTGTGGCTGAGTACGGCGGTGATCACCCAGGCGGCGCAGAGCCAGCGACGCCCATTGATCCTGGATGCGACAGGGCAGGCGGCGTGGCTCGACCCCGAGACGCCGCTGCATGTGTTGCAGGGCTTGCTGGCCGGTGAGCCCGCCGCGTTACGCGAGCGCGTGCTGGCCAATATGGTCAATGATCCGAAGCTCAATGGGCCGGAGTGCCTGACCCCGGCTTGAACCGGCGCCAACCAGGTCATCTGCACTGTGGGATGTGTCCGAAATTCAGTAGTTAAATGTCTGATGTATCTGGCGCGGATACAAACGACCGCCTACGATACGCGCCATGTGTTCAGGGAGCGTGTTCATGAAGAAGTCATTGGTGGTAAGTGGTTTGGTTGCAGCAATGCTGCTGGCGGGTTGTCAGTCGGTTAATACCACCAGCGGCGGCGCCGTTGGGGTAGAGCGCAAGCAGTACATGTTCAGCATGCTGTCGAGCCAGGAAGTCGACCAGATGTATGCCCAGTCCTACCAGCAGACCCTGGGTGAAGCCAGCGGCAAAGGGGTTCTGGACAAGACCAGCGCCAACGCCAAGCGCGTGCAGGCCATTGCCAAGCGCCTGATTGCCCAGGCACCCACCTTCCGTCCGGATGCGGCGCAATGGAACTGGGAAGTGAACCTGATCAAGAGCGACGAGATGAACGCCAACTGCGGACCGGGCGGCAAGATCCTGGTGTACAGCGCGTTGATCGACAACCTCAAGCTCACCGATGACGAGTTGGCGGCGGTGATGGGCCATGAAATCGCCCACGCCTTGCGCGAACACGGGCGTGAAGCCATGTCCAAGGCGTACGGCATCGAGATGGCCAAGCAGGGCGCCGGGGCGATATTCGGTCTTGGCCAGGACAGCCTGGCGTTGGCTGATACCGTGGCCAACTATGGCATGACCTTGCCCAACAGCCGCAGCAATGAGAACGAAGCGGACCTGATTGGCCTGGAGCTCTCGGCCCGCGCCGGCTACAACCCGAACGCGGCGATCACCTTGTGGAACAAGATGGCCAAGGCCTCCGAAGGTGCCCCGCCGGAGTTCATGAGTACTCACCCGGCTTCCGACAGCCGCATCGCTTCGTTGCAGGCGGCGATTCCGAAGGTGATGCCGCTGTACCAACAGGCCAAGAAATCCTGATGGACGCCGTGTAGGAGCGAGCTTGCTCGCGAAAAACTCACCGGCACCGCGTTTATTCAGGCAGCACGCGTTATCGTTGACGTTTTTCGCGAGCAAGCTCGCTCCTACAGGCATCAGGGCCAACCATCCCTCGTGTTCGGTTTAGATCCAGCCACTGCTTTGCATGGCCTTGTACACCGCCACAATCGCCAGTACGAAGAACGCCGTAGCCGCCAATCGGCGAATCAAGGTCAACGGCAGTTTCTCCGCTGCAAAATTCCCCGCTAGAACCACCGGTACGTTGGCAATCAACATGCCCAGGGTGGTGCCGATAATTACCAGCCATAACTCCGGATATTGCGCTGCCAGCATCACCGTGGCGATCTGGGTCTTGTCACCGATTTCGGCGAGGAAGAACGCTATCAATGTGGTCAGGAACGGCCCGAACTTGCGGGTGGTACTGGCTTCGTCATCATCGAGCTTGTCTGGCACCAGGGTCCACAGCGCCGTGGCGCAGAAGCTCGCGGCAAGGATCCAGTGCAGCACCGCGTCCGAGAAGAAACTCCCGAACCAGGCCCCCACGGCACCGGCCGCCGCATGGTTGGCCAGGGTCGCAGCGACAATGCCGGCGATGATCGGCCAGGGTTTGCGAAAGCGTGCGGCAAGGATAAGCGCGAGCAGTTGCGTCTTGTCGCCGATTTCGGCCAAGGCAACGATTGCGGTAGGAACGAGTAGTGAATCCAGCATCAGGTAGCTTCCAGGGGCGGGTCGACACGGCTATGACACGTACAGCCTTCCCGCCCCGGGTAAGGTGTGCGTGTCATAGGTCTTGTCAAACCCCGGTCCGTCTGTGCGGACTCCTGGGTCGCATACGCCATGGTCTGCTGACCAAGTATGTTGACGTATGCCGGACGAGCATGGCGCTCGTGGGAGACTACTCCCCTAGGACGCTGCGGATTCTGCCTAGGCAAAACCCATTCGGCAAGCCTTCTTTTTCAAACGCCCGTCAGGGACGCTTGGCACGGTAGATGCGAAAACCATTGCCCTCGGCCTTGATCGCGCAGATGCCCAGATGCTCTTCGATCAACGGCTGATACTTGAGGAAACTGTTGGCAACCAAACGAAGTTCGCCGCCTTTTGCCAGATGTTTGGCCGCTTTTCGCAGCAGGTTTTCCGTGGCGAAGTAATCCGTGTGCACGCCGACATGGAACGGCGGGTTGCTCAAGATCGCGTTCAAACCCATGGGCGCCGCGTCGATGCCGTCACCGGTCAACACCTCGGCTTCCAGCCCGTTTGCGGCCAGGGTCAGGCGGCTGCTGGCGGCGGCGAAGGCGTCCACATCCAGCATCGTCACCGTGTTATGCGGGTAGCGACGCTTGACCGCCGCGCCGAGTACACCGGCGCCGCATCCGAAATCGAGCAAATGCCCGCTGGGCAGTTTATCCAGATGCTCCAGCAACAGCTCGGTGCCACGGTCCAGGCGCCCATGGCTGAACACACCCGGCAAGCTCACTACCTTCAACGGACCTTCGGCCAGCGGTACATCGAAGACCTGCGCCAGGCTCTCCAGCTCCACGGCTTGCGGAGCATTGGCCACGGTGACCTGCCACAGCTGGCAATGCCGCGCGTTATCCAGCTTGCGCGGCTTGCCGAAGGGCAGCAGCTGTTTGGCAGCGCTTTCGATACCGCCTTTTTTCTCCCCCACCAGAAACAGTTCGGCACCCGGCAGGCGTGCGGCCACGGCGTTGAGCAGGTAGTCGGTGAGGTCCTTGGACTTGGGCAGGAAGATCACCGCCGCATCAAACGCACGCTGGGGCACATTCACGCCGAACTGGCTGCGTTCGGGGAAGCGCGCGTCCAGTGCCGCCTGGTCGCCGGCATGCCAGCACCAGCCGTGGGCGTTGGGGAGGCGCCCGAGCAAATCGTCGGCAGGCAAACCTACCAGCAGCAGGTTGCCTTGAAAAAGTTCGGCCTGGCGAAGCAGTACTTCACTGCGCGGATCCATGGTCTGCTCCTTGAAAAAGGGGCGCAGTTTATCAAGTGACGACGCGCAGCGGGGCGCCACTGAAAAAGCCCCGGGCGTTTTCCGTCAGTTGCCCGACGATACGTTGCCGCGCTTCACGACTGCCCCAGGCGTTGTGAGGCGTGACGATCAAGCGTGGAATGTCTCCAGCCAGCAGCGGATTGCCATTGACCGGCGGTTCGACACTCAGCACGTCGGTTGCCGCGCCGCCCAGATGCCCGCTGCGCAGCGCATCGGCCAGGGCCTGTTCATTGATCAAGCCACCGCGTGCGGTGTTGACGACAAACGCACCGGGCTTGAGCAGGGCCAATTCACGGGCGCCGATAAAGTCACGGGTGTGTTCGTTAAGTGGGCAGTGCAGGGTCAGTGCATCGATCTGGGCGAGCAGCTCATCCAGCGGCATGCGATCGGCGCGGGCAGGGCGCCCGGGTATTGCGCCGAGCAGCACGCGCATACCGAACGCTTCGGCCAGGCGCGCCACGGCACCGCCTAACTCGCCATGGCCGAGCAGGCCGAGGGTTTTGCCTTCAAGTTCGACAATCGGATGGTCCAGTAGGCAGAACTGCTGGGCCTGCTGCCATTTGCCGGCGGCCACATCCTGTTGATAGTCCTTCAAGCGCGTCGCCAGGTTGAGCAACAGCATGATCGTGTGCTGCGCCACAGACGGCGTGCCATAACCCTGGCAGTTGCTCACGGTGATGCCGTGGGCGCGTGCGGCTTCGAGATCGACGTTGTTAGTGCCGGTGGCCGATACCAGGATCAGTTTGAGCTCCGGGCACGCCGCCAGGGTTTGCGCCGTGAGCGGTATTTTATTGCTGATCGCGACTTGGGCGCCCTGCAAGCGCTCCACCACATTCTGCGGCGTGGTCTGCTCAAACAGCTGCAACTCGCTGAAGCAGTCACGCAAACTGCTCAGGTCGAGGTCGCCCAGATCCAGGGAAGGGTGGTCGAGGAAGACGGCGCGGCGTTTGTTCATGGTCAACTGTACCTTTTGCGACGAGGTTCGAAGGCGTAATCTGCCGAGCCTATCAGATGAAATAATCAGTTACTTAATGGAGTGAGCATGTACGTCGCCGAGTTTTTGACCGTAGCCTTGATTCACTTGCTGGCGGTGGCCAGCCCCGGCCCGGATTTCGCCGTGGTGGTCCGTGAGAGCGTGACCCATGGGCGCCGCGCCGGAACCTGGACGGCCCTGGGCGTCGGCACGGCGATTTTCGTGCATGTAGGTTATTCGTTGCTGGGCATTGGCTTGATCGTGTCCCAGTCCATCGTGTTGTTCAACGCATTGAAATGGGCAGCGGCGGCGTACCTGCTGTATATCGGCTTCAAGGCCCTGCGCGCCCAGCCGGCCAAGCCCGCTGCCGAGGGTGAGTTGCACCGCGAAGCGGGCGAGCGCACACCGCGCGGCGCGTTTACCGCAGGCTTTGTGACCAACGGCCTGAACCCTAAGGCGACGTTGTTCTTCCTCTCGCTGTTCACCGTGGTGATCAACCCCCACACGCCCCTGGCGGTACAGGCCGGTTATGGCGTGTACCTGGCGGTGGCGACGGCGTTGTGGTTCTGCCTGGTGGCGATGCTGTTCAGCCAGCAGCGTGTACGCGCCGGGTTTGCACGGATGGGGCATTGGTTTGATCGGACCATGGGCGCGGTGCTGATTGCGATTGGGGTGAAGCTGGCGTTTACCAGCATGAAGTAATCAATTTTCTCAAGGGGACACAGCTCAAATGTGGGAGGGGGCTTGCTCCCGATAGCGGTGTGTCAGCCCTACATAAGCTGACTGACACCCTGCTATCGGGAGCAAGCCCCCTCCCACATTGGTCTTCCATAAGCCGCAGATACTGGCGCAAAGCCAGCATTTGCTCAGGTCTGCAAATCATTCCTTTGGCTGATTTGGCTGAAACATAAGCCCTCTACAGTGCAAGTCTTCAAGCCAAGACCGTGCAGTCATTAAAGGGATTCGTATGTTGCAGACCCGAGTTATCCCGCCCGCCGAAGGTGCGTACCAATACCCGCTGTTGATCAAACGCCTGCTGATGTCCGGGACGCGCTACGAGAAGACCCGCGAAATCATCTACCGCGACAAGCTGCGCTACACCTACCCGACGCTGATCGAACGCGTTGCGCGCCTGGCCAATGTGTTGACCGAAGCGGGGGTCAAGGCCGGTGACACCGTGGCCGTGATGGACTGGGACAGCCACCGCTACCTGGAATGCATGTTCGCCATCCCGATGATCGGCGCGGTGATCCACACCATCAACGTGCGCCTGTCGCCGGAACAGATTCTCTACACCATGAACCACGCCGAAGATCGCTTCGTACTGGTCAACAGTGAGTTTGCGGGGCTCTACCAGGCCATCGCCGGGCAGTTGACCACGGTCGACAAGACGTTGTTGATTACCGATGGTGACACCAAGACCTGCGAGCTACCCAATCTGGTGGGTGAGTACGAAACCCTGCTGGCCGCTGCCAGCCCCAATTACGACTTCGAGGATTTCGACGAAAATTCCGTCGCCACTACCTTCTACACCACCGGCACTACCGGTAACCCAAAGGGTGTGTACTTCACCCATCGCCAACTGGTACTGCACACCATCGGCGTGGCGACGATCATGGGCAGTGTCGACAGCGTGCGCCTGTTGGGCACCAACGACGTGTACATGCCGATCACGCCGATGTTCCACGTACACGCGTGGGGCCTACCCTATGTGGCGACCATGCTCGGCTTGAAGCAGGTCTACCCCGGGCGCTACGACCCTGAATACCTGGTGGAGCTATGGCGCAAGGAAAAGGTCACCTTCTCCCATTGCGTGCCGACCATCCTGCAAATGGTGCTCAACGCCAAGGCCGGCCAGGGTGTGGATTTTGGCGGTTGGAAAATCGTTATCGGTGGTAGTGCGCTTAACCGCTCGTTGTACGAAGCGGCCAAGGCCCGAGGCATTCAACTGACCGCTGCGTACGGCATGTCCGAGACCGGGCCGCTGGTGTCCTGCGCCCACCTCAATGCCGAACTGATGGCCGGCAGCGAAGACGAGCGCACTACCTATCGAATCAAGGCCGGCGTGCCTGGGCCGTTGGTGGAGGCGGCGATCATGGATACGAACGGCAACTTCCTGCCCGCCGATGGTGAAACCCAGGGCGAACTGGTACTGCGTGCGCCCTGGCTCACCGAGGGCTATTACAACGAGCCGCAAAAGGGTGCCGAGCTATGGGCCGGCGGCTGGATGCACACCGGCGACGTCGCCACGCTGGATGCGTTCGGCGTGATTGATATCCGCGACCGCATCAAGGATGTGATCAAGACCGGTGGCGAATGGATCTCGTCCCTGGCTCTCGAAGACCTGGTCAGCCGCCACCCGGCGGTTCGCGAAGTCGCAGTGGTGGGCATTGCCGACCCGCAATGGGGCGAACGCCCATTCGCCTTGCTGGTGGTGCATGAGGGCCATGTGATCGGTGCACGAGAGCTTAAGGAGCACCTCAAGCCTTTCGTTGAACTGGGGCATTTGAGCAAGTGGGCGATCCCGAGCCAGATTGCCGTTGTTACTGAAATTCCCAAGACCAGCGTAGGAAAGCTCGACAAAAAACGTATCCGCATCGACATCATCGAATGGCAGGCCAACAACAGCACGTTCCTGTCGACACTCTAGTGCCCCTCGCCGCGCCCGTTCAGGCGCGGCAACGCTCTATCTTGCGGCTTTACTTGTGATTTACCGAATTTCAGCCATCCTTCTCGCGCCGGCCTTCGTCGGCGTGGCGAAAGGGTTGTGGCAGACGGCTTGGTGATGCAAATCACACTTTAGAGGGATCAAGCGATACCTACCGCTGGCTATAGTCCCTTTCAGAGTTTTTCAAGGATGTTGTGCTTCGGGCCATGGGGGCCCGGTTGTCGTGCGGCATTGGAATCGTTGTATTCCGGCCGTTACATGCATCCAGCCGCAGAACTCACTGCCATAACAATAAAATGCACATGGAGTAGCGTCGATGACCTCAGTAAACCAGTTCTGGCGCCGGGCAAGACTGCCCCTGGCCGTCAGTCTCGCTTCTACGCTCGCCGGGCCCGCATTCGGCGTCAGTTTCAACATTGGTGAAATCGAAGGGAGTTTTGATTCGTCGCTTTCCGTCGGGGCAAGCTGGTCCACGGCCAAGCCCAACCGCGACCTGATCGGTGCCAACAACGGTGGCAAGGGCTTGTCCCAGACTTCCGATGACGGCCACTTGAACTTCAAGCGCGGCGAGACGTTCTCGAAGATATTCAAGGGCATCCACGACCTGGAACTGAAGTACGGCGACACCGGTGTGTTTGTGCGTGGCAAGTACTGGTACGACTTCGAACTCAAGGACGAAAGCCGTCAGTTCAAGGACATCAGTGACAACAACCGCAAGGAAGGCGCCAAGTCTTCGGGCGGGCAGATCCTCGATGCGTTCGTCTACCACAACTACTCGATTGCCGATGCGCCGGGCTCGGTGCGGTTTGGCAAGCAGGTGGTGAGCTGGGGTGAAAGTACCTTCATCGGCGGCGGCATCAACTCTATCAACCCGATCGATGTGTCGGCGTTCCGTCGTCCCGGCGCCGAGATCAAGGAAGGCTTGATCCCGGTCAACATGTTCTATGTGTCCCAGACGCTTACCGACAACCTGTCGGCAGAGGCGTTTTACCAACTGGAGTGGGACCAGACCGTTACCGATAACTGCGGCACCTTCTTCTCGCAGCCGGACGTGATCTCCGATGGTTGCAGCAATAACCTGCGGGTACTGAACAAGCGCTCGACCATCCCGGCCGCAGCCTTGCCGACCCTGGGTGCCCTGGGTGTGGACGTCAACAGCGAGGGCGTGCTGGTGCGCCGTGGGCCGGACCGTGACGCACGGGACAGCGGCCAGTTCGGCGTGGCCATGCACTACAACTTCGAGCCGCTGGACACCGAGTTCGGCGCCTACTTCATGAACTACCACAGCCGTGCGCCGATCTTCAGTGCACAGGGTGCGCCATCGGCGGCCTATACTCGTCCTTTGGGCCCGCTGGGGGCATTGCGTCCGCTGATCGTGGCCGGCAGTTCGAACTACTTCGTCGAGTATCCTGAAGATATCCGCCTCTATGGCTTGAGCTTCTCTACCACGCTGCCTACAGGCACCGCCTGGAGCGGTGAGTTGAGCTACCGCCCCAACGCACCGGTGCAGTTGAGCACCACCGACATCCTGTTCGCCGGTGTCACGCCGATTCCGGGCTTTGGTAATGCTTCCGTGCTCAAGGGTTCGCCCGGCCAGGATCTGCATGGCTACAACCGCAAGGAAGTCACTCAGTTCCAGACCACCTTCACGCACTTCTTCGATCAGGTCATGGGCGCCAGCCGCCTGACCACGGTCGGTGAAATCGGCGTGACCCATGTCGGTGGCCTGGAAAGCAAATCCCAGGCGCGTTATGGCCGCGATCCAGTGTTCGGCCCAGGCACCTTGCCGGGTGGCTTCTGCGCCGCGCTTAACAACTCCACCGCCAACGGCGCCGGCCTGCCCAACGCTGCCGGCTTGAACACCAACTGCAACAACGACGGCTACACCACCGCAACCTCCTGGGGCTACCGCGCCCGTGCCATCTGGGAATACCCGGACGTGTTCGCTGGCGTCAACCTCAAGCCCAACGTGGCCTGGTCCCATGACGTCAAGGGTTACTCGCCAGGCCCCGGCGGCAACTTCGAAGAAGGTCGCAAAGCCGTCAGCCTGGGCCTGGATGCCGAGTACCAGAACACCTACACCGCGAGCCTGGCCTACACCAACTTCTTTGGTGGCAAGTTCAGCACTGTGGATGACCGCGACTTCGTCGCCTTGAGTTTCGGCGCCAACTTCTAAGCACACTCTTTTCAAGTGGCATGTATTTTCAGGAAGACCAGAGTATGAAAATAACTAAAAGTCTGTTGCACGTGGGTGTGCTTGGGCTGTCGATCCTGGCGAGCAACGTCATGGCGGCAGTCTCGGCGGATGAAGCCGCCAAGCTCGGCACGACCCTGACCCCGATGGGCGCCGAGATGGCGGGCAACGCGGCTGGCACCATTCCTAAATGGTCACCACTGCCCACCAATGCCGGCGCCGTGGATGCCAAAGGGTTCCTGGCCAACCCATACGCCAGTGAACAACCGCAGTTCACCATCACCGCGCAGAACGTCGAGCAGTACAAGGACAAGCTGGCCCCCGGGCAGTACGCGATGTTCAAGCGTTACCCGGACAGCTTCAAGATGCCGGTTTACCCGACCCACCGCGGTGCCACCGTGCCGGCTGAGGTGTTTGCCTCGATCAAGAAGAACGCTACCACCACCAACCTGGTGTCCGGCGGCAACGGCCTGGAAAACTTCGAGACGGCCGTACCCTTCCCGATTCCTAAAAGCGGCGTCGAAGTCATCTGGAACCACATCACCCGTTATCGCGGCGGCAGCGTGACGCGCCTGGTCACCCAGGCTACTCCGCAGACCAACGGGTCCTACAGCCTGGTGTACTTCCGCGACCAGTTCGTGTTCCGCGACAAAATGAAGGACTTCGACCCGAAAAACCCGGGCAACGTTTTGTTCTACTTCAAGCAGCAAGTCACCGCACCGGCCCGCCTGGCCGGTGGTGTACTGCTGGTGCACGAAACCCTGGACCAAGTGAAGGAGCCGCGTTCGGCGTGGGTCTACAACGCCGGCCAGCGCCGCGTGCGCCGGGCGCCACAAGTGTCCTACGACGGGCCGGGTACTGCCGCTGACGGCCTGCGTACGTCCGACAACCTCGACATGTACAACGGTGCGCCGGATCGCTACGACTGGAAGCTGGAAGGCAAGAAAGAAATCTACATCGCCTCCAACAGCTACAAGATCGACGACCCCAAGCTCAAGTACGCCGACATCATCAAGGCCGGCCACATCAACCAGGACCTGACGCGCTATGAGCTACGTCGTGTCTGGCACGTGGTCGCCACCTTGAAGGAAGGCCAGCGCCACATCTACGCCAAGCGTGACTTCTTCATCGACGAAGACACCTGGCAAGCGGCGGTGATCGACCACTACGACGGCCGCGGCCAACTGTGGCGCGTCGCCGAAGCCCATGCCGAGAACTACTACGACAAGCAAGTGCCGTGGTACGCCCTGGAAACCCTCTACGACCTGCAGTCCGGCCGTTACCTGGCCTTGGGCATGAAGAACGAAGAGAAACAGGCCTATGACTTCGGCTTCACCGCCACCACCAGCGACTTCACCCCAGCGGCCCTGCGCCAGGACGGTGTTCGCTAACCTGTAGGAGCGAGCTTGCTCGCGAAGGTCGTCAACGATAACGCGCCCATCCTGGATGGGCGCGTTGTTTTTGAGTGCTTCGCGAGCAAGCTCGCTCCTACTTCTTCCCAGGAGTCTGGGCGAGATATTTTTTGTCGTAGTTCTTTTTCAGCCATTTGTTGCAAAGATCTACAATCCCGCCGCTTTTACCGCTAGTCTGCGGACATCTGCAATGCCGACAACAGCCTTCTACAAGAGCCCGGCGATGACTGATCTGTCCCGAATCCACGGGCCTGCCAGCGTGGTGATTCCGACCCTGGAAGGCCGTTTCTACAGGCCCCCGCTACCTGACGGCTACGTGCTGCGCCCGCGCCTGTGCGAACGGCTGAATGCCGGCCTGGACGGGCGACTGCTGCTGGTCTGCGCCCCTGCGGGGTTCGGCAAGAGTTCGTTGGCGGTGGAGTTCTGCCAGGGCTTGCCAGCCCATTGGCAAAGCCTGTGGTTGGGCCTGAGCCCAAGGGACAGTGACCCCGGGCGCTTCCTGGAACGGCTGCTGGATGGCTTGCAGCAGTACTTTCCACAGCTCGGCGGCCAATCCCTCGGTTTGCTGAAAATGCGCCAGCGCCATCAACCCTTTGCCTTTGAAGAATGGCTCGATGGCCTGCTCGATGAGCTGGCGATGCACCTGTCTACGCGCTCGCCTTTGTTGCTGGTGCTGGACGACTACCACCTGGCCCAGGGCCCGGTGCTGGATCGCTGCCTGCAGTTTTTCCTCAACCATTTGCCCGATGGGCTGTTGGTTCTGGTTACCAGTCGGCAGCGCCCCGATTGGCACCTGGCGCGCCTGCGCCTGTCGCGGCACCTGCTGGAACTGCATGAGCAAGACCTGCGTCTGACCCATGACGAATCCCTGGCTGTGCTGGATGGGCACAGCAGTGCGTTGCGCGGCGAGGCGTTGGAAAACTTGATCCGCCGTAGCGAGGGTTGGGTCGCCGGCCTGCGCTTCTGGCTGCTGGCGGCCTCCGAAGCTGGCAGTGACGGCGCCTTGCCCCAGAGCCTGCACGGTGGCGAAGGGCTGATTCGCGATTATTTACTCGAAGAAGTCATCGATTGCCTGCCCGTGGAGGTGCAAGGGTTCCTCTACGACACGGCCTCCCAGGAGCGCTTTTGCAGCGAGTTGTGCGATGCGGTGCGCGAAGCCCATGACAGCGCAGAAATCCTGCGTTATCTGCAGGCTCACCAGGTATTTCTGGTACCTCTGGATGAACAAGGCCATTGGTACCGTTATCACCATCTGTTTTCGGACCTCCTACGTACTCGCCGCGAGAAGAGCGCGACCTTGCCGCCGGCCAGCTTGCACTTGCGCGCCTGCCGTTGGTTCAACGCCCAGGGGTTGATCGACGAAGCGGTGGAGCAGGCGCTGCGGGCCGGTCATCTGGATGTGGCGGCGAACCTGGTGCAGAACCTGTCCGAAGAGCAGCTGTTGGCGGAGCAGAATGTCGGCATGCTGCTGCGCTGGAAGATGGACTTGCCCGACAGCCTGCTGATCAGCACACCGCGCTTGATCGTGCTGTATAGCTGGGCACTGGGGCTGGCGTGCCAATTGGATGCGGCGCAGGAGCTGTCCAGCTATCTCAGCCGCTTCCTGCCGGCGCCATCGGCCACCGCGCAGAAATCCATGCTGGCCCAATGGCTGGCACTGAGCGGGATCATTGCCCGTGGGCGCGGGGACCGCGAGCTGACCCAGCGCTATTGCAACGAGGCGTTGGAAAGCCTGCCGCAAAAGCGTTACGGCCAGCGCCTGATGTGCCTGTCGACCCTGTCCAACCTGGCCATAGTCGATGCCGACCTGTGGCGCGCCCGGGGCCTGAACCGCGAATCCCTGGAACTGGCGCAGCGCGTCGGTAACCCACTGTTTGAAGCTTTGGCTCATTACGACCGGGCCCGGGTGCTGCAGGCGCGGGGCGAGATCCTGCGCTCCCTGGACGAAGTACGCCAGGGCCTGGAGCGCCTGCACGGCCTGGCGCCCCAACGGCTGTACGCCGTGCGCGCGCGGTTGTCGCTCTATGAAGGCTACCTGCTGCTGGCGCGTTACCAACCCGAAGCCGGCCTTGTGCGCTTGCGCGCCGGCTTGGCCGAAGCCCGCGCTTGCCGGGACATCAGCGTGCTGATCGGGCATTGCGTGATCGCCAACTTCGAAGGCCGGCGCGGCGATTTTTCCAATGCCTTTGCCGAGCTGGCCGAAGCCGAGCGCTTGATGCATATCTGGGACGTGCCGCCGATCTACTATCTGGCGATGATCACCCTGATCAAATGCGAATTGTGGCTGGCCCAGGGGCGCACTGACTTGGCCGATGCCTGGCTGACCCGGCTCGGGCAGACCTACAACGGTGAGCACGCCGCGGCCGCTCCGGAGTTTCATCCGCACCTGCCACAGCATATCGAGCTGCAACAAGCTGCCCTGGATGCCGCGCGCCATCAGCCCGACATTGCCCTGCAACGCCTCGAAAGACTGGCGCAACAGGCCCATGACAGTGGGCGCCAGATGATTGCCCTGATGGCCCTGACCCAGCAAGCACAGCTCCTGCTGGAGTGTGGTCAGGAGGCCAAGGCCAGGACGGTATTGGCTCGCGCACTTGAAGCTGGTGCGGGCGGCGCGCTACAGCCGTTTCAGCGGTTGCTGGAAGGTTACCCGGACTGGATGCGCGAGCAGCTGGGCAAGGAAGCCCATGGCCTGCTGAACCAGAGCTTGCTGGCGCTGCTGCCTCAAGCCCGTGTGGTCGAGGCCTCGCCTCATCAAGAAACCCTGAGCACGCGGGAACTGGCGGTGTTGCAACTGATTGCCCAAGGCTGTTCAAACCAGGAAATCAGCAACCAGCTGTTTATCTCCCTGCACACGGTGAAGACCCACGCCAGCCATATCAACAGCAAGCTCGGCGTGGAGCGTCGAACCCAGGCGGTGGCGCGAGCCAAGTCCATGGGTTTGCTGGCCTGAGTGCATCGCCGTTTATTGTGCAGCAGGGCAGCCTTTGAGTGATGTGTCGACCGTCTGATTGATCAACGCCGCGAAACGCTTGAGGTTGTTCTGGTGCGCCAACACCAGCTCGTCGATGCTCGGCCCTGCAGGTGACTGCAAGGTGCTGCGACAAGTCAGGGCCGGGTGATCGCCGTTGACCTGCCGCAGACGCCAGCGCACGTCGAGCAACGCGTACTGCCCGGGGACCGAGTCAAAACGCTGTACTTCAATGCGCAAGGCCACAGCCTGCTGCGGATTACTGTTGGCCAACTGATCCACCAAAGCGCTCCTCAGCTCGTCGGCGAGGCTGGCAGCCCACCACTGGGTTTCAAGAATCGCCAACCCACTGTCGCCCTGGCGCACCACTATCTGCGCGCGATCAACCTGGGGCGGCACACTGATGCTGTCAATGCGCACGCCGGCGGCATCCGCTCGCGAGCTGTTGCTCCAGTGCGCCGGGGTCAGGGTGTGGAAGGCAATGGGTTCACTGCGACACGCTGCGAGCAGCAGCAGGGAGGTCAGCAGCGTGATCTTCAACGGCAGCGTCATGGCGGCTCCAATGGTCATTTGCGCGGTGGTCCTTGCAGGTCGGTCGGCGCGGCGTTATCGGGACGACCGCGAATCAGCGACTCCGGATGCCGGCCAAGGTAATCCGAGAGTTCGCGCAAGGAGCGCGACATGCGCGCCAGTTCATCCAGGGTCTGGGTCAGTTGTTCACGCTGCGGCGAGTCTTCGGCCAGAGTAGAACTGGCTGATTGGAGGGTCTTGCTCACGTCGGCCAACGTCGTCTGAACACCCGGCAGAGTCTTGGCGTTGAATTGCGCCAGCCCCTTGCGCAGTTCGACCAGGCTGGCGTCGAGGTTGCCGGCAATGCGCTCGACAGGCAGTTGGCTAAGCTTGTTGACGATGCCTTCGAGCTTCTCCTGCAACTGTTCGAGGTTGCCGGGGATCGTGGGAATGCCAACCGGACGTTGGTTGGGGTCAAATGCGACTTTCTCGGCTTTGGGGTAGAAGTCCAGGGCGATGTACAACTGGCCGGTCAGCAAGTTACCGCTGCGAGCCTGGGCGCGCAGGCCGTTTTCGATGAAGCTGCCGATCAGGCGCACGCCAGCCGCCTCATCGTCAGGGTTATTGTTCATGGCCTTGAGCAGCTTGGTATGGGCTTCGCCGAGCAGTTGCGGATAGATCACGATGCCGACATTCACCGGGAAGCTGCGTTTCTTCGCATCGAAATCCAGGTTGATCGACACCACTTTACCGAACTCGACGCCGAGGAACTCCACCGGCGCGCCGACTTTCAGCCCGCGCAGGGCCTGGTCAAAGCGCAGGACCATGTATTGCCCCTTGCCATTGGGCGGGGCGAGGGCGCTTTGCTGGTCTTCGAACAGTTCAAAACCGCGGTTTTCCTCGGCTGGCTTGTCGTTGGGGTTGTAGGGTGGGGCCTGGAAGGAGATCCCGCCCATCAACATGGACGACACGGATTCGGTCTTCAACGCAAAGCCATTGGCGCCGACGCTCAAATCGATACCGCTGGCATTCCAGAAGCGGGTGTTCTCGGTGACATACAGGTCATTGGGCGCATGCACGAAAATTTCGATATTCACGCCCTTGCCTTCGCTGTCCAGCTCATAGGCCACCACCTGGCCCACGGGGATTTTGCGGTAATAGACCGGGGAGCCGATATCCAGCGACCCCAGGCCCTGGGTATGCAGGGTGAAGCGCTTGCCTGGCTCGCCGTAGGTGATGGGCGGCGGATTTTCCAGGCCTGTGAACTGTTTGGCGCGGGTCTCGGATTGGCCGATGTCTGCGCCGATGTAGTCACCGGAAAGCAGGGTGTCGATGCCGGATACGCCGCCTGCGCCGATACGTGGGCGCACCACCCAGTACTTGGAATCTTCGCGGGTGAAACTTTCCGCCTGCTTGGACAACTCGACGGTGGCGTTGACGCTTTTCTGGTCATCGCTCAATGCGACGTCTGTGACTTGGCCAATCACCACGTTGCGGTATTTGACTTCGGTCTTGTTGGCGACCAGACCACTGCCGGTCTTGAAGTTGAGGGTGATGGTCGGGCCTTGTTGCATGACGCTGTGAATCACCAGCGAGATGCCCACCAACACAGCGACAATCGGTACGATCCACACCAGTGAAACGCTGAAGCGACGCGTCTTGATCGCAGGCTTGCCTGCTGGGGTGTCAACGTCGTGTGGCGTCATCCGAACGCTCCTCATAGTGTGGGTTTTCCCAGATAAGCCGTGGGTCGAAACTCATGGCCGCGAGCATGGTAAACACCACCACCAAGCCAAAAAACAGAATGCCCAGGCGCGGCTCGATCGTGCCCAGGGCCTGGAACTTCACCAGTGCGGCCACCAGTGCGACCACGATCACATCGAGCATCGACCAATAGCCGATCAGCTCGATAAACCGGAACAGCTTGGAGCGCTCCTTGCGCGCCCACAGGCTATTGCGCTGCACGGTGACCAGCAACAGTGCCAATGACACGAACTTGATGCCCGGAACGGCGATGCTGGCGATGAAAATGATCAGGGCAATGTCCCAGGCGCCATGCTGCCAGAACTCCAGCACGCCGCTCATGATGGTACTGTCTGCCCCCGAGCCGAGCATGGTGGTGTTCATCACCGGCAGTAAATTGGCCGGTACATAAAAGGCGAGGGCGGTGAGCATGTAGGCCCAGGTTCGGGTCAGGGACTGAACCTTGCGCCGGTGCAAGGGCGCGCCGCAGCGGTCGCACTCGGTGGGCTCTTGGAGCATGTCGCAGGCCTGGCCGCAGGTGTGGCACAGGCACAGGTTGAGCTCGCGGGCAGTGGGCGGTGAATTCATACGGTGTCCCACAGGTCGCGCACATCGCGCCCGGCAATGCGGATCAGCAACAGGCTGAGGGCGGCCAAGGCAAACAGGCCGGTGCCGGGGATTACATCCAGCATACCGGCCAGCTTGAACACCGCGACCATCGCACCCAGCAGGCAGACTTCCAGCATGCTCCAGGGCCTGAGGGCTTCCAGCCAGCGCATGCACAGCTTGAATGCCGGCGAGCGTCGGCCGGCCAAGGCGAAGCTCAATACCCAGATCAGCAACAGCAGTTGAAACACCGGCGCGATGATGATGGAAATTGCCGCCACCAACGCAATAAACGTGATCGGCCCCAGGCTCAACGCCACCACCGAATCCCAGAGCGTCGCGCTGTTTTTCAAGCCCTGCAGGCTGATGCTCATCACCGGGTAAAAGTTGGCGAAGGTCCACAACACCGCTGCGGTTACCGTCAGGGCCAGGCGTTGTTGCACCGTCAGGCCGTTATGGCGCTGCAATACGCCCGCGCAGCGTACGCACAGGGCGGTTTGATGTTTGGCGAGCGTGACTTTTTCGTACACGCAGTCGCAGTGTTCGCAGATGACCTGCTGTTGATTCGCCATACGTCTTGCTCCAAACGCGACACGCTGCGGTCCTGGCTGTTGCTGGGTTCGATGGCGCTTGAGTAGCTTAGCATTTGATGCAACGCAAATTCGATGCCTTCCAGATCTGGGGCAACGTCAACCATACTGTGTCAGGAATGCCATAGAGCTTGCAGGAACGTCCCATGCTTAACCAGAAAGGCCCGTTGATCCGCGAAACTTTCCCCGTCGGCCCGTTGCAATGCAACTGCACCATCATCGGTGACCCGATCAGCAAAAAAGCCATTGTGGTCGACCCGGGCGGCAACCCTGAGTTGATCCTGGCGCGGCTGGCTGCCCTGGGCCTCCAGGTGGTGAGCATTATCCACACCCATGCCCATCTGGATCACTTCCTGGCCTCCGGGCAGTTGAAGGAGAAGACCGGCGCGACGCTGCACCTGCATAAAGAAGATCAATTCCTCTGGGACAACCTGGAAATGCAGTGCCGGATGTTTCGCGTGCCCTATGTCCCGGTGCCGTCGCCGGACCGCTGGCTGGAGGATGACGAGGAACTGGCCTGCGGTTGTGGCGTGGCCTTGCACACACCAGGGCATACGCCGGGTTCGATGAGTTTCTGGTTTGCCGATGCCAAGTTGCTGATTGCTGGTGACACCTTGTTCCGGCGCGGCGTTGGACGCACCGATTTATGGGGCGGCGACCAGGCGACAATCGTGCGTTCGATCAAGCAGCGCCTGTATACGCTCGACGAAGGCGCGACGGTGGTCACCGGTCATGGGCCGGACACCTGCCTGGGCGACGAGATGCGGGAAAATCCCTTCGTGCGCGCTTGATCGTCGATGAGTCTGACAAGCGCTGCAGCAAAACCCAGGTCGTTTTCTGCCTGCGTCTGCTACGGTTCCTGTAGCGGTGACATTGGCTAACCTTTTGTTACAGCATGGGCGGCGGCCACGGAATTTTTACCGCTGGTCGTGTTCCAAACTCGGCACAGGTCCATTGCCAATGTCCTCTGCATCACAGAATGCAAAAGTAGGAGCTTCCCTTCATGTTTACTCCGCGTCGTCTGCTTGTTGTCGCTACCGCCGTAGCCCTGTTGTCTGGCTGCGCTTCACCTAATCCATATGACGGCAGCCAGGGACAGGCCAGCAATGGTTCCGAAAGCGGTATGAGCAAGACCGCCAAGTACGGCGGCCTGGGTGCGCTGGCCGGCGCGTTGGCTGGTGCGGCCATCGACCATAACAACCGTGGCAAGGGCGCGCTGATTGGCGCAGTCGTCGCGGGTGCCGGCGCCGCTGGTTATGGCTACTACGCCGACCAGCAAGAGAAAAAACTGCGCGAAAGCATGGCCAACACCGGGGTGGAAGTGCAGCGCCAGGGCGACCAGATCAAGCTGATCATGCCGGGCAACATTACCTTCGCCACCAACTCGGACGCGATCTCCAGCAGCTTCTACCAGCCGCTGAACAACCTGGCCAACTCCCTCAAGCAGTTCAACCAGAACACCATCCAGATCGTCGGCTACACCGATAGCACTGGCAGCCGCCAGTTGAACATGGACCTGTCCCAGCGTCGTGCCCAGAGCGTGGCCAACTACCTGACTTCCCAGGGTGTCAGCGCTGCCAACCTGAGCGCCCGCGGTGCCGGCCCGGATAACCCGATTGCCAGCAACTCCGACGTGAATGGCCGTGCCCAGAACCGTCGCGTAGAGGTCAACCTCGGCCCGATCCCAGGCCAGCAATACGGCCAGCCGGGCCAGCAACAGCAGGTGCCACAGCAGAACAATCAGTTCCAGGGCAATCCATACCAGCAGTACCAATAAACCCTGCTCACAAAAAAGGGCGCCGTGCAGTCAATGCACGGCGCCCTTTTTTGTGGCTGCCGATCTACATCAATCGATGTACTCGAACACCTTGACGATCTTCTGCACACCGGACACACCCTGTACCAGGTTGGCGGCACGGGTGGCTTCGGCCTGGGTCAGCAGGCCCATCATGTAGACGATGCCGTTATCGGTGACGATCTTGATCCGCGAACCCGGGACCGCACTGTCGGTAAGCATCTGCGCCTTGATCTTGGTGGTCAGCAAAGCATCGTTGCTGATGGCCAGCAGGGTGATCGGGTCCATGACCTGCAACTCGTTATGGACCTTCTTGACCCGCTGCACCCCCGCGGCGGCTTGCTCGGCCTGGGCCTTGAGGTCGGCGCGGGGTGTTTGCCCTGCCAGCAGGACGACACCGTTGAAGCTGGTCACTACGATGCGCGATGCACCGTTGCCCAGGTCGGTGGCGGCCTTGGCGACGTTGACCTTGACCTTGGTTTCGATCAGCGAATCATCGATGGTGCTGCCGAATGTGCGCGTGCCCCTGTCGTCCTGGATGGGGGTGTCCCGTGTGGCGGTGATTGCCGAGCTGCAGCCGCTGATGGCTAGGCACAGCGTAATGGCCATAAGGCTGAGGCGGTTAACGGTCATTCTTCACTCCCGAACAGTTGGCTGTCGATCAGATCGCACAGGCAGTGGATCGCCAGCAGGTGGACTTCCTGGATGCGTGCGGTGACATTGGCCGGGACGCGAATCTCTACGTCCTCGGGCAGCAGCAGCGAAGCCATGCCGCCGCCGTCGCGTCCGGTCAAGGCTACGACAATCATTTCACGATCATGTGCGGCCTGGATCGCCTGAATAATATTCGCCGAGTTGCCGCTGGTGGAAATCGCCAGCAACACATCGCCCGGCTGGCCGAGGGCGCGGATCTGCTTGGAAAAGATTTCGTTGTAGCTGTAGTCATTGGCGATCGAGGTGATCGTCGACGAATCGGTGGTCAAGGCAATGGCCGGCAGGCTCGGGCGCTCACGCTCAAAGCGATTGAGCAGCTCGGACGAAAAATGCTGGGCATCGCCAGCCGAACCACCGTTGCCGCACGAAAGCATTTTGCCTTCGTTGAGCAAGGCGTTGACCATGACCTGACTGGCTTGCTCGATGTGCGGTGCAAGTACGTCCATCGCCTGTTGCTTGGTGTCGATGCTGGCCTGGAAAAGCTGGCGAATTCGGGATTGCATGTCCATCTGTGTGACCTTAAGTAGCGCGGCTGTTTGGCACAGGTAATGTGCAGCCCGCAAAGCAAAGAGCAAAAGTGTGGGTTGAAGGTGCCGGGTGGGTCAGCTGTCGAAGGCATCCTTGAGCCAGTTCAAATCAGCGGGACCCGACGGTGTGCTTTCCATGGCTACCACATCGAAACGGCAGGGGCTGTCAGCCCAGCGATGCTCTTTTTGCAGGAAGAACTGCGCAGCGAGTATCAGCTTCTGACGTTTGCGCCCGTCGATACTGGCGAGCGCGCCACCCCATTGTGCGTGTTTTCTATAGCGGACTTCGACAAATACTACTGTATCGCCGTCAAGCATGACCAGATCAAGCTCTCCGCGTTTACACAACCAGTTCTGCGCCAAAAGGCGCAGACCCTGTTGTTGCAGGTATTTCAGTGCCTGGAGTTCGGCATCCTTGCCGCTTTGTGCGCTGGACCGCTCGGGCATCAGCGCGGGGTATCTGGAAGGCGCTGGATGTCGCCGCCGACGAATTTCGCCCATGGCATCTGGCGATCAACGCGCTGGTTGGCGCTGATGCCCAGGTTGCCCGAGAGGCCGTCGACACGGGTGTCCGGCAGCGCCTTGAGCTGGCCCAGGCGTGGCGCCAGGCGGTAGGCATCGACACCCATGGCGTACAGGCGGCCGAGGCTGCCATTGGCCTGTGGCCATTGTGCGGCTACCTGGTTGCGCAGCGGGTCGGTGGTATTAAGCAGCCAAGGGGTTTCGCAGAACATCACGTTGGTCATGTCCAGGTACTGGTTGCGGTCGCCGCTGGCACTGAATACGTGGGATGTCGCGTAGACCGGCACATCACCGGCGTACTGGAAGTTCAGGGTCGGCTTGATCTGCTGGGCCAGTTGCGGGGTGACGGCCAGGAAGATGAACTCGATGTCCTGGCGACGCGAAGGCTGGGCGGCAACGTCGGTGCCGACCGTGCTTTGCAGGCTCTTGGCACGGCCTTCACTTTTGCGCAGCTGAAACAGATCGGCGATCTGTTGGGCCAGTGCCACGGGCTGATCGACATATTCGACACCCATGACGGTGCCGCCATTGGCTTCCCAATCCTGGCGGAAGGCCTTGTAGACACGCTCGCCCCATTCGCCACGTGGCACCATGGCGGCGGCGCGATGCAGGCCATCGGCGCGGGCACGGCGCGACACTTCACGGGCTTCGTCTTCAGCGGCCAGGCCGAACTGGAACAGTTGTGCCGGGCCTTGATCGGTCTCGCTGTAGTTCAGTGCCAGGGTAGTGATCGGCAATTGCGGGCGTGCACTGAGCTGCTTGACCAGTGGTTTTTCCAGCGGGCCAACCACCAATTGCACGCCGGCGGCCTGGGCCTTGGCGTAGAAGTCGTCGAGGGAGGTCATGCGCGAGCTGTCGTAGAACTCAATGATCGGCGCCTTCTGCCCGGCTTGTTCGGCCTGGTAGTGAGCCGCCATGAAGCCTTCACGCAGCGCCTTGCCAACCGAAGCCAGAGGGCCTTCCTGCGGCAGCAGCACGGCAATCTTGTTCAATGGCTGGCTGGCTAGTTCCTTGAGCTTGGTCAGCGGCGTAGGCAGTTGAACCGCGGCCGGGTGGCCCGGGTTCTGTGTGCGCCAGGTATCGATGGCGGCTTGTTGTTGCTCCAGGGTGCCGGCACCCTTGACCGCCTGGGCCAGGGTAATCCAGCCGTCCAGTGTCGGGTTGCCGGTGGCTTGCAGCTGTTCGGCAGGCAACGCAGCAATCAATACCCAGATGGCTTCGTGGTTGCTTGCAGCGGCATCCCCGGTGAGCAGCGGTGCCATGGCTACCCGCTCGCGAGCGGCGGCGAGGGTCTGGCCATCGGCTTCATAGGCGCGGGCATGCACGGTGCCGGTGCGGATCTGCTGGTCTGTCGGCAGCTCCTTCAGGCTTTGCAGGCTGGGATGGTTCAGCGCCGCCAATGCCGCCTTAGGCTGATTGCGCGTCATTGCCAGTTCGGCGGCCAGGGTGCTGGCAAATACTTGAGCGGCCGGCTTCAGGACATCCAGGGGCACCTGCGCAAGAATCTGCGACGAGCGTGCAGGGTTGTTCTGCTGGTAGGCCAGGTCAGCCGCACTCAGGCGCAACATGGCGGCCTTTTCTGGCGTCTTGGCGTTCGTTGCCTGTTCGAGCAATTGCTCGATACTGGCATCCGGGGTCCGTGGAAGGTCGCCAAGGCTGGACGAGGGCGAGCTGGCGCAAGCGGCCAGCAAGGCAGCGAGGCAGAGGGCGGAGAGCAGCCGCAGGCAAGCGATCATGTAAGTGTTCCTGATACCGATCAAATTAGCGTGGAAGTGTACCCAAGCACTGGCCCAGGCGCGATGTTAGTGGCGTGAAACAGTCGATTTAGGTCGTGCAAATGTTGCGTTTAACTAACGGTGGCTGAATCGGCATCCACCGTGATGGCATATTTTCAAGGCGTCTACGCGCTACAATGTTGCTTTTGCCAACCATCGAGGTGTGCGTTTTGACTGCTCCAGGTCCATTGAATTCCACTGCAGGCTCGCTTTTTGTCGTGGCGACGCCCATTGGCAACCTGGACGACATCAGTGCGCGGGCGCTGAAAGTGTTGCGCGAGGTTAAATTGATCGCGGCCGAAGATACGCGGCACTCCCTGCGGTTGATGCAGCATTTTGGAATCAGCACGCCATTAGCGGCATGCCACGAGCACAACGAGCGTGAAGAAGGCAGCCGTTTCATCACGCGCCTGCTGGCCGGCGATGACGTGGCGTTGATCTCCGATGCGGGTACGCCCTTGATTTCCGATCCGGGTTATCACTTGGTTCGCCAGGCACGCGCCGCTGGTATCAATGTAGTGCCTGTTCCGGGAGCCTGCGCGCTGATCGCTGCATTATCTGCCGCTGGCCTGCCATCGGACCGCTTTATCTTTGAAGGCTTCTTGCCGGCCAAGGCGGTGGGGCGTCGCGCACGCCTGCAAGCGTTGAAGGAAGAGCCGCGCACCCTGATCTTCTACGAAGCCCCGCACCGTATCCTGGAGTGCCTGCAGGATATGGAGCTGGTGTTTGGCGGTGAGCGCCTGGCGCTGTTGGCCCGGGAGCTGACCAAGACCTTTGAAACCCTCAAGGGCTTGCCGCTGGAAGAGCTTCGCGCATTTGTCGAAGGCGACAGCAATCAGCAGCGGGGTGAGTGCGTGGTGCTGGTGGCGGGTTGGGTTGCGCCGGAAAATGAAGATGCGGTGGGGAGCGAGGCGATGCGCATCCTCGATTTGCTGCTCAAGGAAATGCCGCTCAAGCGTGCCGCGGCCTTGGCGGCGGAAATTACCGGGGTGCGCAAAAATGTGTTGTACCAGGTGGCGCTGGATAAGCAGAAAGCCGAATAGTTCCGGGGGGGAACCTGTATTGCGTCTGAACGTGATGGCACCGCGGTACTTTTAATACTTGTCCTGAGGCCGCCGTGCCGTTAACCTGCGCGGCGGAGAGTCGATTGGACAGTCGCTGCCCTCTATGAAAATTAGGGGGGGGAGGAAAGTCCGGGCTCCATAGGGCGAAGTGCCAGGTAATGCCTGGGAGGCGTGAGCCTACGGAAAGTGCCACAGAAAATAACCGCCTAAGCACTTCGGTGCCGGTAAGGGTGAAAAGGTGCGGTAAGAGCGCACCGCACGACTGGCAACAGTTCGTGGCTAGGTAAACCCCACTTGGAGCAAGACCAAATAGGGTCCCAAGGCGTGGCCCGCGCTGGGACCGGGTAGGTTGCTAAAGATGTCCAGTGATGGCCATCGTAGACGAATGACTGTTCAAGACAGAACCCGGCTTACAGATCGACTCTCCACCTTTTTTCCTTGCGCTCGAATCTCGTGCGCAAACCCGGTAGTAACGCAAGAATCCCTCCCTGCCAAATCATTGGCAGATGCATCTTCGTAATACCAAAAAAATCTTACTCTTAATAAATTACTTTAACTTTAGGTCGTAGCTCTCTGAGCTATTTGCCGTTGTTGAGTCAAAAACATCGTCAAACTCTGGTTTCTCCTCCTTTTACCTTCCTAAATCTCCGTTCTGTAAGGCTTTTCCTTGAATACGCGCCTTGACGGTGTGGTAGGCGCATTCCTATAGTGTGCGCAAGTGGCGGAAAGTGGCACAAAGTGGGTTTTTTGAACGTAAAACGCTAAAATTTGGAGAAACGCATCTGTGTTTCGCGGAGCTAACGCTATCAGTCTCGATGCAAAAGGCCGTCTCGCCATGCCGAGCCGGTATCGTGACGAGCTCATTTCGCGAAGTTCAGGCCAGTTGATCATCACGATTGACGCCGTTGACCCTTGTTTGTGTGTTTACCCCCTCGATGAGTGGGAGTTGATTGAAACCAAGTTGCGCGCGCTGCCTTCATTGCGTGAAGAAAACCGCCGCCTCCAGCGTTTGCTGATCGGTAATGCCGTCGACCTTGAACTCGATGGCAGCGGTCGTTTCCTGGTGCCACCGCGTCTGCGCGAGTACGCCAAGCTCGACAAGCGCGCAATGCTGGTGGGCCAACTGAACAAGTTCCAATTGTGGGACGAAGATGCCTGGGATGCTGTGTCTGCAGCAGACCTGGCTGCTATTCAACAACCGGGCGCCATGCCTGATGAACTGCGTGATTTGATCCTGTGACTATTGATAGCGGCTTTAACCACATCACCGTACTGCTTGACGAAGCCGTTGAGGCTCTCGCCGTACGCGCGGATGGCTGCTATTTGGACGGCACCTTTGGCAGGGGCGGGCACAGCCGGTTGATACTCAGCCAGCTCGGACCCGACGGTAGGCTCCTCGGGTTCGACAAAGACCCTCAAGCGATTGCCACCGGGCAAGCGCTAGCGGCCGAAGACGGCCGCTTTGTCGTTGTGCAACGCAGCTTTGCCGAGTTGGGTGCCGAAGTCGCCGAGCGCGGCATGGCGGGCAAGGTGGCCGGGGTTTTGCTCGACCTGGGCGTGTCTTCGCCCCAGCTCGACGACCCGGAGCGCGGCTTCAGCTTCATGAACGACGGCCCCCTCGACATGCGCATGGACCCTACGCGAGGCGTCAGCGCTGCGCAGTTCATCGCCACGGCTCCGGTAGAAGAAATCGCCCGCGTATTCAAGGAATACGGTGAAGAGCGCTTTGCCGGCCGCATGGCGCGCGCCGTGGTCGAGCGCCGTGAAATCCAGCCGTTCGAGCGTACCGCCGACCTGGCCGAAGTGCTGAAGGTCGCCAACCCTGCGTGGGAAAAAGGCAAGAACCCGGCGACTCGTGCGTTCCAGGGCCTGCGCATTCACGTCAACAACGAATTGGGCGACCTGGAAACCGGCCTTGAAGCCGCGCTTGACGCCTTGGAAGTGGGCGGTCGTCTGGTGGTGATCAGCTTCCACTCCCTGGAAGACCGCATCGTCAAACTGTTCATGCGCCGTCTGGTCAAGGGCGAGTCCGACAACCTGCCGCGCAACCTACCGGTACGTTTCGAAGCCTTTGTGCCGAAAATCAAAATCCATGGCAAAGCGCAGTTCGCTTCCGAAGCCGAGCTCAAGGCCAACCCACGTTCCCGTAGCGCCGTCATGCGCGTCGCGGAGAAGCTGCGGTGAGCAAGCTTTTCGCCAAGCCCCTCCCGGGCGGCAGCTTCTTTATGTTGCTGCTGTTTGTCGGCGTGCTGGTGTCCGCGATTGCGGTGTCCTACAGCGCCCATTGGAACCGCCAGTTGCTCAACACCCTGTATGGGGAATTGAGCGTGCGTGACAAGGCGCAGGCCGAGTGGGGCCGCTTGATCCTCGAGCAAAGCACCTGGACGGCCCACAGTCGTATCGAAGTGCTGGCCACCGAACAGTTGAAGATGCACATCCCTGGCGCGGCCGAAGTCCGCATGGTGGCGCCATGATGAAACTCGAAGGCGCACTCTACCCATGGCGTTTCCGCCTGATGCTTGGCTTGCTGGCATTGATGGTGGGCGCGATCGTTTGGCGCATCTTCGACCTGCAGGTGGTCGATCGTGACTTCCTGATCGGCCAGGGTGATGCCCGAAGCCTGCGACATATTCCGATTCCCGCGCACCGTGGCCTGATCACCGACCGTAACGGCGAGCCCCTGGCCGTCAGTACCCCGGTAACCACGCTGTGGGCCAATGCCAAGGAGTTGCAGGTCGCCAAGGACAAGTGGCCCGAACTTGCCGCTGCCCTGGGCCAGGACCGCAAAGCCCTGACCGAACGCCTGGAAGCCCAGGCCAATAAGGAATTCATCTACCTGGTTCGTGGCCTCACCCCCGAACAAGGCCAGCAAGTGCTCGACCTTAAAGTCCCTGGTGTCTATGGCATCGAGGAGTTTCGTCGTTTCTACCCCGCGGGTGAAACCACGGCGCATATGGTCGGTTTTACCGATATTGATGACCATGGCCGCGAAGGCGTAGAGCTGGCCTATGACGAATGGCTGGCCGGTGTGCCCGGCAAGCGCCAGGTCATCAAGGATCGGCGCGGCAGATTGATCAAGGATGTCCAGGTCACCAAGAACGCCAAGGCCGGCAAGCCCTTGGCGTTGTCGATTGACCTGCGTCTGCAATACCTGGCCAACCGTGAACTGCGTAACGCGATCATGGAGAACGGCGCCAAGGCCGGCAGCCTGGTGATCATGGATGTGAAGACCGGCGAGATCCTTGCCATGGTCAACCAGCCGACCTACAACCCGAACAACCGTCGCAACCTGCAGCCGGCGATGATGCGTAACCGCGCAATGATCGACGTGTTTGAACCGGGTTCGACCATGAAAGCCATCTCCATGAGCGCCGCCCTGGAAACCGGGCGCTGGAAACCCAGTGACAAGGTAGAGGTGTATCCAGGCACGCTGCAATTAGGCAAGTACACCATTCGTGACGTGTCCCGCAGCGAAGGCCCGATCCTGGATTTGACCGGTATCCTGATCAACTCCAGTAACGTCGGCATGAGCAAGGTCGCCTTTGATATCGGCGGCGAGGCCATCTATCGCCTGGCGCAAAAAATCGGCCTGGGGCAACCTACCGGTCTCAACTTCCCGGGTGAGCGCGTCGGCAACCTGCCGAACTATCGCGAATGGAGAAAGGCTGAGACGGCCACGCTTTCCTACGGCTACGGCTTGTCGGTGACCGCGATCCAATTGGCCCATGCGTTCTCGGTATTGGCCAATAACGGCCGCATGGTCCCGCTGAGCCTGATCCATGTCGACGAACCGCCGCAAGCCACCCAAGTCATGCCGGAGAACGTCGCCAAGACCATCCAGGGCATGCTGCAACAAGTGATCGAAGCACCGCGTGGCGTATTCCGTGCCCAGGTCCCGGCGTATCACGTGGCAGGCAAGTCCGGTACTGCACGTAAGACCTCGGTGGGTACCAAGGGCTATGCCGAAAACTCCTATCGTTCGCTGTTCGCCGGCTTCGGTCCGATGAGCGATCCGCGCTACGCCATCGTCGTCGTGATCGACGAGCCAAGTAAAGCCGGCTACTTCGGTGGCCTGGTCTCGGCGCCGGTGTTCAGCAAAGTGATGTCCGGCACCCTGCGCCTGATGAACATCACGCCGGATAACTTGCCGCCGACCCAACAAGCCAACGCCGGCCCACCGGCCGCCGCTGTAAAAGCCAATGGAGGGCGCGGCTGATGTCTCTGAGCCTGAACAAGATTTTTGCCCATGCCGGCCGCGATCTGCTGATTCGCGAGTTGAGCCTGGACAGCCGTAATGTACGCGCCGGTGACCTGTTCCTGGCGGTGCCCGGCGGCAAGTTCGACGGCCGTGCGCATATCGCCGACGCCCTGCAACGCGGTGCGGCCGCCGTGGCGTATGAAGTGGAAGGCGCCACCGTGCTGCCGATCACCGATGTGCCGTTGATTCCGGTCAAGGGCCTGGCTGCGCAGCTTTCCGATATTGCCGGGCGTTTCTACGGTGACCCGAGCCGCCACCTCAACCTGGTGGGTGTGACCGGCACCAATGGCAAGACCAGCGTGACCCAATTGGTCGCCCAGGCCCTTGACCTGTTGGGCCAACACTGCGGCATTGTCGGCACCCTGGGCACGGGCTTTTATGGCACGCTGCAAAGCGGCCTGCACACCACCCCGAATCCGATTGCCGTGCAAGCGACCCTGGCCGACCTGAAAAAGGCCGGTGCCAAGGCCGTTGCCATGGAAGTTTCTTCACACGGCCTGGACCAGGGTCGAGTTACCGCCCTGGCCTTTGACGTTGCGGTGATGACCAACCTGTCCCGCGACCACCTCGATTACCACGGCACCATGGAGGCGTACGCCGCTGCCAAGGCCAAGCTGTTTGCCTGGAATGACTTGAAATGCCGGGTGGTCAACCTCGACGACGCATTCGGCCGTCAACTGGCTGGCGAAGACAGCGAAGCGCGCCTGATCAGCTATAGCCTGCAGGACTCCAGCGCATATCTGTTTTGCCGTGAAGCCCAATTCAATGACGAAGGCGTGCGCGCCACCTTGGTCACGCCCCAGGGCGAGCACCATTTGCGCAGCACCCTGCTCGGGCGTTTCAACCTGAGCAACCTGCTCGCCGCCATCGGCGCATTGCTGGGCCTGGATTACGCCCTGGATGAAATCCTGCGCGTGCTGCCGAAGCTGGAAGGCCCGGCTGGCCGCATGCAGCGCCTGGGTGGCGGCACGCAGCCATTGGTGGTGGTCGATTACGCCCACACCCCGGACGCCTTGGAAAAAGTCCTCGAAGCCTTGCGCCCGCACGCCAAGGGCAAATTGCTCTGCCTGTTCGGGTGCGGCGGTGATCGTGACCGCGGCAAGCGTCCATTGATGGCCGAGATCGTCGAGCGTCTGGCCGATGGCGTAGTCGTCACCGACGATAACCCGCGCAGCGAAGACCCGAGCCAGATTTTCGACGACATCCGTGTCGGCTTCAAAGATGTCGCCAAGGCCACTTTTGTTGCCGGCCGCGGCGCCGCCATTGCCCGGTTGATTGCCAGCGCTGGTGTTGACGACGTGGTTGTCCTTGCGGGCAAAGGCCACGAGGACTACCAGGAAATCAACGGCGAACGCCATGCCTTCTCCGATCTGGTCGAGGCCGATCGCGCCCTGACCGCCTGGGAGGCCGCCCATGCTTAAAGCGATGAAGTTCAGCGAACTGGCGCACGCGCTGTCGGCCCGTGTACTTTCGAGCGACTGCACGTTCACTGGCGTCAGTATCGACAGCCGCAATATCCAGCCGGGGCAATTGTTTGTCGCGCTGGCAGGCCCGCGTTTTGACGGCCACGACTATCTCAACGAAGTCGCCGCCAAGGGTGCCGTCGGCGCCCTGGTGCAGCGCGAAGTGGCAGACTCCACTTTGCCACAACTGCTGGTTGCCGATACCCGCTTGGCCTTGGGCCAATTGGGTGCGCTCAACCGTGCCGCCTTCGATAAGCCGGTAGCGGCCATTACCGGCTCCAGCGGCAAGACCACGGTCAAGGAATTGCTCGCCGGTGTCCTGCGCACGCGCGGGCCGGTACTCGCCACCCGTGGCAACCTGAACAATGACTTCGGCGCACCGCTGACCCTGCTTGAACTGGCCCCGGAACACACGGCGGCAGTGATCGAGCTGGGCGCTTCGCGTATCGGCGAAATCGCCTACACCGTGGCGCTGACCAAGCCCCACGTTGCAATTATCAACAACGCCGGTACCGCCCATGTCGGCGAATTCGGCGGCCCGGAAAAAATTGTCGAAGCCAAGGGCGAAATCCTTGAAGGCCTCGACGCCGCGGGCACTGCCGTACTTAACCTGGACGACAAGGCTTTCGAGACCTGGCGTGTACGCGCCGCCGGTCGCAAGGTGCTGACGTTTGCGGTGCTGAATGCGGCCGCCGATTTCCATGCTTGCGACATCCATGTTGACGCTCGTGGTTGCCCGTCCTTTACCTTGCACACCCCGCAAGGTGACGAGCACGTGCAGTTGAACCTGCTGGGCAACCATAACGTCGCCAACGCCCTGGCCGCCGCCGCCGCCGCCCACGCGCTGGGCGTGTCGCTGTTCGGTATTGCCACCGGCCTGGGCGCGGTGCAGCCGGTCAAGGGCCGCACCGTAGCGCAATTGGCCAGCAACGGCATGCGCGTCATCGATGACACCTACAACGCCAACCAGTCCTCGGTCTGCGCCGCCATAGACCTGCTCAAGAGCTTCGATGGTCGCAAGGTACTGGTGCTGGGCGATATCGCCGAGCTGGGCGACTGGGCCGAGCAGTCCCATCGCGAAGTTGGCACCTACGCCGCCGCCAAGGTCGACGCGCTCTACGCGGTCGGCCCGAACATGGCGCACGCCGTTAGTGCCTTCGGCCCCGGTGCGCGGCATTTCGCGACGCAGGCTGAATTGATCCAAGCGCTGGCCGCTGGTGAACACGATAAAAACACAACCATTTTGATCAAGGGATCGCGCAGCGCGGTGATGGAAAACGTCGTCGCAGCCTTGTGTGGCTCAAGTACGGAGAAACATTAATGCTGCTGCTGCTGGCTGAGTATCTGCAACAGTTCCACAAAGGCTTCGCGGTCTTTCAGTACCTGACCCTGCGCGGGATCCTGGGTGTGCTGACCGCGTTGTGTTTGTCGCTGTTCCTGGGGCCGTGGATGATCCGCACCCTGCAGAACCTGCAAATTGGTCAATCGGTTCGCAATGACGGCCCGCAGTCGCACCTGTCCAAGTCCGGCACCCCGACCATGGGCGGTGCGTTGATCCTGTCGTCCATCGGCATCAGCACCTTGCTCTGGGCTGACTTGCACAACCGCTACGTGTGGGTGGTGCTGCTGGTGACCCTATTGTTCGGCGCCATCGGCTGGGTCGATGACTACCGCAAGGTGATCGAGAAAAACTCCAAGGGGCTGCCAAGCCGCTGGAAGTATTTCTGGCAGTCGGTGTTTGGTCTGGCCGCGGCGATCTTCCTCTACACAACGGCCCCAAGCGCAGTCGAGACCACCCTGATCATCCCGATGCTCAAGGACGCCAGCATCCCCCTGGGCATTGGTTTCGTGGTGCTGACCTACTTCGTGATCGTCGGCTCCAGCAATGCGGTCAACCTGACTGACGGCCTCGACGGCCTGGCGATCATGCCGACGGTGATGGTGGGCGGCGCCCTCGGCATCTTCTGCTACCTGTCGGGCAACGTGAAATTCGCTGAATACCTGCTGATTCCTTATGTACCGGGCGCGGGTGAGTTGATCGTGTTCTGCGGCGCGCTGATTGGTGCTGGCCTGGGGTTCCTGTGGTTCAACACCTACCCCGCACAAGTCTTCATGGGCGATGTCGGCGCACTGGCGCTGGGCGCAGCCCTGGGCACCATCGCGGTGATCGTCCGCCAGGAAATCGTGCTGTTCATCATGGGCGGCGTGTTCGTGATGGAAACCCTGTCGGTGGTCATCCAGGTGGCTTCCTTCAAATTGACCGGGCGTCGCGTGTTCCGCATGGCGCCGATCCACCACCACTTTGAACTCAAGGGCTGGCCCGAGCCACGCGTGATTGTCCGCTTCTGGATCATCACCGTGATTCTGGTACTGGTCGGCCTTGCCACCCTGAAACTGAGGTAGAAACGAGTGTCCCTGATCGCTTCAGACCACTTCCGCATCGTTGTCGGCCTCGGCAAGAGCGGCATGTCCCTGGTTCGCTTCCTGGCGAACCGGGGCACGTCGTTTGCCGTGGCCGACACGCGGGAAAATCCACCGGAGCTGGTCACGCTGCGCCGTGACTACCCGCACGTGGAAGTGCGTTGTGGCGAGCTGGATGTCGAGTTTCTGTGCCGTGCCGACGAACTCTACGTGAGCCCGGGTCTGGCCCTGGCGACACCGTCCCTGCAAGCGGCTGCGGCGCGTGGCGTGAAGCTGTCCGGCGATATCGACCTGTTTGCGCGTAACGCGAAGGCGCCGATCGTGGCCATCAGCGGTTCCAACGCGAAAAGCACCGTGACTACCCTGGTTGGCGAGATGGCGGCTGCGGCCGGCAAGCGCGTGGCCGTGGGCGGCAATCTCGGCGTGCCGGCGTTGGACCTGCTCAGCGATGACGTCGAGCTTTACGTGATGGAACTGTCGAGCTTCCAGCTGGAAACCACCCACGACCTCGGCGCTGAAGTGGCTACCGTGCTGAACGTCAGCGAAGACCACATGGACCGCTACAGTGGCCTGCCGGCTTATCACCTGGCCAAGCACCGGATCTTCCGTGGTGCCAAGCAATTTGTAGTCAATCGCCAGGATGCCCTGAGCCGTCCGCTGATGGGCGAGGGCATGCCTTGCTGGACTTTCGGCCTGGGCAAACCCGATTTCAAAGGCTTCGGCATTCGCGAAGAGAACGGCGAGAAATACCTGGCCTTTGAATTCCAGAACCTCATGCCGGTGCGCGAGCTGAAAATCCGTGGTGCCCATAACCAGTCCAATGCCCTGGCGGCCTTGGCGCTCGGGCATGCCGTCGGCTTGCCGTTCGACGCCATGCTCGCCAGCCTGCGCACGTTTGCCGGGCTCGAGCATCGCTGCCAGTGGGTACGCGACCTGAATGGCGTCAGCTATTACAACGATTCCAAAGCCACCAACGTCGGTGCCGCCCTGGCGGCCATCGAGGGCCTGGGGGCGGATATTGACGGCAAGCTGGTGTTGATCGCAGGTGGCGATGGTAAGGGCGCCGACTTCAAGGATCTTAAAGGCCCGGTGGCTGCACATTGCCGTGCCGTGGTGCTCATGGGCCGTGATTCGGATTTGATCGCCGCCGCCCTCGGCGATGGGGTGCCGCAAGTACGCGCCACCTCCCTGGACGACGCCATTGCCCAGTGCCAGGCGTTGGCCCAGCCGGGTGACGCTGTGTTGCTGTCGCCCGCATGTGCCAGTTTCGACATGTTCAAGAACTACGAAGAGCGCGGCCAGCTGTTCGCTCGCGCCGTGGAGGCCTTGGCATGAACATCAACTTGCGCAACATCATCAAGCCGTACCCGTCGCCGATCATCACCGGGCGCGGTGTCGACCTTGATTTCCCGATGCTCGCCGGTTGCCTGGCGCTGCTGGGCCTGGGCCTGGTGATGATCACTTCGGCATCCTCCGAAGTGGCTGCCGTGCAATCGGGCAACACCCTGTACATGATGATCCGTCACCTGGTGTACCTGGTGATCGGCCTCGGCGCGTGCATCGTCACCATGATGATCCCCATCGCCACTTGGCAGCGCCTGGGTTGGCTGATGCTGATCGGCGCGTTCGGCTTGCTGGTCATGGTGATCCTGCCCGGCATCGGTCGCGAGGTGAATGGCTCGATGCGCTGGATCGGCTTCGGCGCGTTCAACGTGCAGCCTTCGGAAATCGCTAAGGTGTTCGTGGTGATCTACCTCGCCGGCTACCTGGTGCGACGCCAGAAAGAAGTGCGCGAAAGCTGGATGGGCTTTTTCAAGCCGTTCATCGTGCTGCTGCCCATGGCCGGCCTGTTGCTGATGGAACCGGACTTCGGCGCCACCGTGGTGATGATGGGGGCGGCGGCGGCGATGCTGTTCCTCGGCGGCGTCGGCCTGTTCCGCTTCACCTTGATGGTGGTGCTGGCGGTGGCAGCAGTGACGATTCTGGTACAGGCGCAACCCTACCGGATGGCGCGCTTGATCACCTTTACCGATCCCTGGTCCGACCAGTTCGGTTCAGGCTATCAGCTGACCCAGGCACTGATCGCCTTTGGTCGCGGCGAGTGGCTGGGCGTGGGCCTGGGCAACAGTGTGCAGAAGCAGTTCTACCTGCCGGAAGCGCACACCGACTTTGTGTTCTCGGTATTGGCCGAAGAGCTTGGCGTGGTCGGTTCGCTGTGCACCGTGGCGCTGTTCGTGTTCGTGTGTGTGCGCGGCATGTACATCGGTTTGTGGGCCGAGCGGGCCAAACAGTATTTCGCCGCCTATGTGGCATACGGCTTGTCGTTCCTGTGGATCGGCCAGTTCCTGATCAACATCGGCGTGAACGTCGGCCTGCTGCCGACCAAGGGCCTGACCTTGCCGTTCCTCAGTTACGGCGGCAGTTCGTTGGTAATCTGCTGCGCCTGTCTTGGCTTGTTGCTGCGTATCGAGTGGGAGAGTCGGACCCACCTGGGCAGTGAAGAGATGGAGTTCAGCGAAAGCGACTTCGCCGAGGAGCCGACCCATGGGCGCTAACGTGCTGATCATGGCGGGCGGCACCGGGGGCCACGTGTTCCCGGCCTTGGCCTGTGCGCGTGAATTCCAGAGCCGCGGCTACACCGTGCACTGGCTGGGTACACCCCGTGGCATCGAGAACGAGTTGGTGCCGAGTGCCGGCTTACCCCTGCATTTGATCAACGTCACCGGTCTGCGCGGCAAGGGCAAGCTGTCCCTGCTCAAGGCACCGTTCGTATTGCTCAAGGCGGTATGGCAGGCACGCAAGGTCATTCGTGAATTGAAGCCTGTGTGTGTGCTTGGCTTTGGTGGCTACGTGACCGGCCCGGGCGGCGTCGCGGCGAAGCTCGCCGGCGTACCGGTGATCGTGCACGAACAGAACGCCGTCGCCGGTACCGCCAACCGCCTGCTGGTGCCATTGGCCTCGCGGGTGTGTGAAGCCTTCCCGAAAACGTTCGCCGCCTCGGACAAGCTGCGTACCACCGGCAACCCGGTGCGTACTGAGCTGTTCATGGCCATTGCGCGTGATGCGCTGGCCGGGCGCAAGGCGCACCTGTTGATCCTGGGCGGAAGCCTGGGCGCCGAACCGCTGAACAAACTGCTGCCCGAAGCGGTGGCGCAGCTGCCTGTGCAATTGCGCCCGGAGATCTTCCACCAGGCTGGCAAGCATCACGATGAAGTCACCGCAACGCGTTATCGCGAGGCGGGTGTGGAGGCGAATGTGCAGCCCTTCATCAAAGACATGGCCCAAGCCTATGGCTGGGCCGACCTGGTGGTCTGCCGCGCTGGCGCGCTGACCGTCAGTGAACTGGCCGCCGCCGGTCTGCCGTCCTTGCTGGTGCCTTTGCCCCACGCCATCGACGATCACCAGACCCGCAACGCCGAATATTTGGCCGGGGAGGGCGCTGCCTTCCTGCTGCCGCAAAGAACGACCGGCGCCGCCGATTTGGCCGCACGCCTGACCGAGGTTTTGATGCAACCGGAACGACTCAACAGCATGGCGAGCACCGCAAGCCGCCTGGCCAAACCTGACGCAACCCGCACCGTGGTGGATATCTGCCTGGAGGTGGCCCATGGTTGAGAATCAGAAAGCCATGCCGCAACCCGAGATGCGCCGCATCCGGCGTATCCACTTCGTCGGTATCGGCGGCGTGGGCATGTGCGGAATTGCCGAAGTGTTGCTGAACCTGGGCTACCAGGTGTCCGGCTCGGACTTGAAGGAGTCGCCGGTCACTGATCGCCTGAAGTCCTTTGGCGCGCAGATTTTTATCGGTCACCGTGCCGAGAACGCCGCCGAGGCCGATGTACTGGTGGTGTCCAGCGCCGTGAACACCTCCAACCCGGAAGTGGCCACTGCCCTTGAGCGCCGTATTCCAGTGGTGCCGCGTGCCGAGATGCTCGCCGAGCTGATGCGCTACCGCCATGGCATCGCCGTTGCCGGTACCCATGGCAAGACCACGACCACCAGCCTGATCGCCTCGGTGTTCGCCGCCGGTGGCCTGGACCCGACCTTCGTCATCGGTGGCCGCCTGAATGCAGCCGGCACCAATGCCCAGCTCGGCACCAGCCGCTATCTGATCGCCGAAGCCGATGAGAGCGATGCGAGCTTCCTGCACCTGCAACCGCTGGTCGCCGTCGTCACCAACATCGACGAAGACCACATGGCGACCTACGACGGTGACTTCAACAAACTGAAGAAAACCTTCGTCGATTTCCTGCACAACCTGCCGTTCTACGGTCTGGCGGTGGTGTGCCTGGACGACCCGGTGGTGCGTGAAATCCTGCCGCAGGTCAAGCGTCCGACCGTGACCTACGGCTTCAGCGAAGACGCCGATGTGCGCGCAATCAATGTACGCCAGGAAGGCATGCAAACCTTCTTCACCGTGCTGCGTCCCGACCGCGAACCGCTGGATGTCTCGGTGAACATGCCGGGCAACCACAACGTGCTGAACTCCCTGGCGACCATCTGCATCGCCACCGATGAGGGCGTCAGCGATGAAGCCATCGTCGAGGGGCTGTCGCGCTTTGCTGGTGTCGGCCGTCGCTTCCAGGTCTACGGTCAGTTGCCGGTTGAAGGCGGTGACGTGATGCTGGTGGACGACTACGGTCACCACCCGACCGAAGTTGCCGCTGTGATCAAGGCCGTGCGCGGCGGCTGGCCGGAGCGCCGTCTGGTGATGGTTTACCAGCCGCATCGCTACAGCCGTACCCGCGACCTGTACGACGATTTCGTCAATGTACTGGCCGATGCCAACGTGCTGCTGCTGATGGAGGTTTACCCGGCCGGTGAAGAACCGATCCCGGGCGCTGACAGCCGCAAGCTGTGCAACAGCATCCGCCAGCGCGGCCAACTGGACCCGATCTACATCGAGCGTGGCGTCGACCTGGCCCCTATCGTCAAGCCGCTGTTGCGCGCCGGTGACATCCTGCTGTGCCAGGGTGCCGGTGATATCGGTGGCCTTGCGCCCAAGTTGCTGGCGAGCCCGCTGTTTGCAGCCGTGGCAAAGGGGGCGTCGAAATGATCACTGACTACGGCTCCCTGTTTTCCACTGTCGCGCCTGCCGATTTCGGTCGCGTCGCCGTGCTGTTCGGCGGCAAGAGCGCTGAGCGCGAAGTGTCGCTCAAGTCTGGCAATGCCGTGCTCGAAGCCCTGCAAAGTGCGGGTGTGAACGCCTTCGGTATCGACGTGGGCGATGACTTCCTCGCCCGCCTGCAGGCCGAAAAGATCGACCGCGCCTTCATCATTCTTCATGGCCGTGGCGGTGAAGACGGCAGCATGCAAGGCCTGCTCGAATGCGCCGGCATCCCCTACACCGGTAGCGGTATCCTTGCTTCCGCGCTGGCGATGGACAAATTGCGCACCAAGCAGGTGTGGCACAGCCTGGGTATTCCAACACCACGTCACGCCGTGCTGTGCAGCGAAGACGATTGTATTTCTGCGGCCAAGGAACTGGGCCTGCCTTTGATCGTCAAACCAGCCCATGAAGGCTCCAGTATCGGCATGGCTAAAGTGAACTCGGCCGCCGAATTGATCGACGCATGGAAAGCGGCAAGTACCTACGATTCGCAAGTGTTGGTGGAACAGTGGATTTCCGGTCCCGAGTACACCATCGCCACCCTGCGTGGCCAGGTATTGCCGCCCATCGCTTTGGGCACGCCCCACACCTTTTATGACTACGACGCCAAGTACGTGGCCTCCGATACCCAGTACCGGATCCCGTGCGGCCTCGATGCAACCAAGGAACAGCAATTGATGGACCTCACGGCAAAAGCCTGTGAGGCGCTGGGTATCGCCGGTTGGGCGCGGGCAGACGTGATGCAGGATGACCAAGGGAATTTCTGGTTCCTTGAAGTCAACACCGCACCGGGCATGACCGACCACAGCCTGGTTCCCATGGCCGCCCGTGCCGCCGGTCTGGACTTCCAGCAGTTGGTGCTGGCGATCCTGGCCGACAGCATTGAGCCAAGAGGCTGAACACATGAAAGGCGCATCGCTTCGTCATCAGCCCCCACAAGCACCGAGCCGCAAGCCGGTGCCGCGGGGCGCCAGCCGAATGGTGGCTAAAGAGCCGATGTCGGCGCGCCTGCCGAAAGCCAACTTTGGTTTTATCAAGGCGCTGTTCTGGCCGGTGCTGCTGGTGGTATTGGGCTTTGGTACCTACGAAGGCGCGCAGCGTCTGTTGCCGTATGCCGACCGGCCGATCACCAAGATCAGCGTGCAGGGCGACTTGAGCTACATCAGTCAGCAGGCGGTACAGCAGCGCATCGGCCCGTACCTGGCGGCGAGCTTCTTTACCATCGACCTGGCCGGCATGCGCTCGGAGCTGGAACAGATGCCGTGGATCGCCCACGCCGAAGTCCGCCGTGTCTGGCCGGACCAGGTGACGATCCGCCTGGAAGAACAACTGCCCGTGGCCCGTTGGGGTGATGAAGCGCTGTTGAACAACCAGGGCCAGGCGTTCACCCCGCGTGAGCTGGCCAACTACGAGCACCTGCCGCAGCTGTTCGGGCCGCAGCGGGCGCAGCAGCAAGTGATGCAGCAGTACCAGGCCCTGAGCCAGATGCTGCGGCCACTGGGCTTCTCCATTGCACGCCTGGAATTGCGTGAGCGGGGCAGCTGGTTTTTGACGACCGGGGCAGGCAGTTCCGGCCCGGGCATCGAGTTGTTGCTGGGACGCGACCGCTTGGTGGAAAAGATGCGCCGCTTTATTGCCATCTATGAAAAAACCTTGAAAGAACAGATTACGAACATTGCGAGCGTCGACCTGCGTTACGCCAACGGCCTGGCCGTCGGCTGGCGTGCACCGGCTGCGCCCACGGCAGCACAACCCGCTGTCGCGAAGAATTAAGAAGAGGCAGGACCCATGGCAAACGTGCAAAGCGGCAAAATGATCGTCGGTCTCGATATCGGCACCTCCAAGGTGGTGGCGCTGGTGGGCGAGGTCGGGGAAGACGGCGCGATCGAAATCGTCGGTATTGGCACGCATCCGTCCCGGGGCCTGAAGAAGGGCGTGGTGGTGAACATCGAGTCCACCGTGCAATCGATCCAGCGCGCCATTGAAGAAGCGCAGCTGATGGCCGGTTGCCGGATCCACTCGGCGTTCGTCGGCGTGGCGGGCAACCATATCCGCAGCCTGAACTCCCACGGCATCGTGGCAATCCGCGACCGCGAAGTCAGCTCCGCCGACCTTGAGCGCGTCCTCGACGCCGCCCAGGCCGTGGCGATCCCGGCTGACCAGCGCGTGTTGCACACCCTGCCGCAGGATTACGTGATCGATAACCAGGAAGGCGTGCGCGAGCCCCTGGGCATGTCGGGCGTGCGCCTGGAAGCCAAGGTCCACGTGGTGACCTGTGCCGTCAACGCCGCGCAGAACATTGAAAAATGCGTGCGCCGCTGCGGCCTGGAAATCGACGACATCATTCTCGAGCAGCTGGCTTCGGCGTACTCGGTGCTGACCGACGACGAAAAAGAACTGGGCGTGTGCCTGGTGGACATCGGCGGTGGCACCACCGACATCGCGATTTTCACCGAGGGTGCGATCCGTCACACCGCGGTGATCCCGATTGCCGGTGACCAGGTCACCAACGACATCGCCATGGCGCTGCGTACACCGACCCAGTACGCCGAAGAAATCAAGATTCGTTATGCCTGCGCCCTGGCCAAGCTGGCCGGTGCCGGCGAGACCATCAAGGTGCCAAGTGTCGGCGACCGTCCTCCCCGTGAGCTGTCGCGCCAGGCCCTGGCCGAAGTGGTCGAGCCACGCTACGACGAACTGTTCACCCTGATCCAGGCTGAACTGCGCCGCAGCGGCTACGAAGACCTGATCCCGGCCGGCATCGTGCTGACTGGTGGCACCTCGAAGATGGAAGGCGCGGTCGAACTGGCCGAGGAAATCTTCCACATGCCAGTGCGCCTGGGCGTGCCCCATGGTGTGAAAGGCCTGGGCGACGTCGTGCGCAACCCGATTTATTCCACCGGTGTGGGCTTGCTGTTGTACGGGCTGCAGAAGCAGACCGACGGCATTTCCCTGTCGGGCCCGAGTATCCGCGACAGCTACCGCAGCGACGACGAAGTGAAAGCGCCGTTGTTCGAGCGGTTGCAGGCTTGGGTCAAAGGCAATTTCTAAAGATTTACCGCGACACCGCAGCACCCGCAGTAAGCAGTAGGCGAAAAAACTAGAGAAAATGAAAGGAGAGGGAACATGTTCGAACTCGTAGACAACATCCCCGCAAGCCCGGTTATCAAAGTAATCGGTGTTGGCGGTGGCGGCGGCAACGCTGTCAATCACATGGTCAAGAGCAACATTGAAGGCGTTGAATTCATCTGCGCCAACACTGATGCCCAGGCGCTGAAAAGCATCGGCGCGCGGACCATCCTGCAATTGGGCACAGCCGTGACCAAGGGCCTCGGCGCTGGCGCCAATCCGGAAGTCGGCCGTCAAGCCGCCCTGGAAGACCGCGAGCGTATTGCCGAAGTGCTGCAGGGCACCAACATGGTGTTCATCACCACCGGCATGGGCGGCGGTACCGGTACCGGTGCTGCACCGATCATTGCCGAAGTGGCCAAGGAAATGGGGATCCTGACGGTTGCCGTCGTGACCCGTCCGTTCCCGTTCGAAGGCCGCAAGCGCATGCAGATCGCCGACGAAGGTATCCGTCTGCTGTCTGAAAGCGTCGACTCGTTGATCACCATCCCCAACGAGAAACTGCTGACCATCCTGGGCAAGGACGCCAGCCTGCTGTCCGCGTTCGCCAAGGCTGACGATGTACTGGCCGGTGCCGTTCGCGGGATCTCCGACATCATCAAGCGCCCGGGCATGATCAACGTCGACTTTGCCGACGTACGTACCGTGATGAGCGAAATGGGCATGGCGATGATGGGCACTGGCTGCGCCAGCGGTCCGAACCGTGCACGCGAAGCCACCGAAGCGGCCATCCGCAACCCGTTGCTCGAAGACGTGAACCTGCAAGGCGCACGCGGCATCCTGGTGAACATCACTGCCGGCCCTGACCTGTCCCTGGGTGAGTACTCCGACGTGGGTAGCATCATCGAAGCCTTCGCTTCCGAGCACGCCATGGTCAAGGTCGGTACCGTTATCGATCCGGACATGCGCGACGAACTGCACGTGACCGTGGTTGCCACCGGCCTGGGTGCGAAAATCGAGAAGCCTGTGAAGGTCATCGACAACACCCTGCATAACAGCCAGGCCAGCCACGCCAGCCAGGCGGCCGCCGCTCCAGCACCTGCTCGCCAGGAGTTGCCATCGGTGAACTACCGTGACCTGGACCGTCCGACCGTGATGCGCAACCAGGCCCAGGCCGGTGCTGCTGCGTCCCGTAGCCCGAATCCGCAAGATGACCTGGACTACCTGGACATCCCGGCATTCTTGCGTCGTCAGGCCGATTAATGGAATGTATCAGGGCTATGAAGGTGATTGGTGTTCAGCAAAGGTCTGGTCTGCTATTATCGCCAGCCTTTGTTGATACCAGTTCGCAATTTGCGCTGAAGCGGTCCAAGCCATGATTAAACAACGCACCCTGAAGAATATTATTCGTGCCACAGGTGTAGGTCTGCACTCCGGGGAAAAGGTCTACCTGACCCTCAAGCCTGCACCTGTCGACACCGGCATCGTGTTTGTGCGTGCCGACCTGGACCCTGTGGTGCAGATACCTGCTCGCGCGGAAAACGTTGGCGAAACCACTATGTCGACCACATTGGTCAACGGTGACGTCAAAGTGGACACGGTGGAGCACTTGCTCTCGGCCATGGCCGGTTTGGGCATCGATAACGCCTACGTCGAGCTCTCCGCGTCCGAAGTCCCGATCATGGATGGCAGCGCTGGACCCTTCGTATTCCTGATTCAATCTGCCGGCCTGGAAGAACAGGACGCAGCCAAGAAGTTCATTCGCATTCTGCGGGAAGTGACAGTAGAAGACGGCGACAAGCGCGCCACCTTCGTCCCGTTCGAAGGCTTTAAAGTGAGCTTTGAGATCGATTTCGATCACCCGGTATTCCGTGACCGCACCCAAAGTGCAAGCGTGGATTTTTCCAGCACTTCGTTCGTAAAAGAAGTCAGCCGCGCCCGTACCTTTGGTTTCATGAGTGACATCGAGTACCTGCGCAAGCACAACCTCGCACTCGGCGGCAGCGTTGAAAACGCCATTGTGGTCGACGCGGATGGTGTACTGAACGAAGACGGCCTTCGCTACGAAGACGAATTCGTGAAGCACAAGATCCTCGATGCAATCGGTGACCTCTACCTGCTGGGCAATAGCCTGATAGGCGAGTTCAAAGGCTTCAAGTCGGGCCACGCCCTTAACAACCAGCTGCTGCGCAAGTTGATTGAGCAGACAGACGCTTGGGAAGTCGTGACCTTCGAAGATGCCAGCACCGCACCGATCTCTTACATGCGTCCCGTTGCGGCGGTGTAAGTAACAACTCTCTTTCTTTAGTTTTAAAGGCTGCCTTCGGGTGGCCTTTTTTTATGCCTCGTTTATAGGGGCGCGGCATCCACAATCCGATTGCGCCCCGTGTGCTTGGCCTCATACAACGCCTGGTCGGCCTTGAGCAGCACACTCTCAAGGGACATACCGCTACGTTTCTGCCAGGTACTCATGCCGATGCTCACGGTAACCGGCTGTTTATCCCCAGCCACCCGTGGCAAACGCTCGACGCTGATGCGGATGCGCTCGGCGATCACCCAGGCGCCGTTGGCGTCGGTATGGGGCAGCACCACGGCAAACTCTTCACCGCCATAGCGTGCTGCCAGGTCGGCCGGACGGCGGATATTGCTGTCGATCACCTGCGCCACTGCGCGCAACGCATCATCGCCACCCTGGTGACCATGGCGGTCGTTGAAGGCCTTGAAGTGGTCTACATCGATCATCAACACGGTCAAGGGCTCCGTCGAGCGCTGTGCCCGGTCCCACTCCAGGCGCAGGCGCTCGTCCAGGGTACGGCGGTTGGCCAGGCCGGTGAGGGCATCAGTGGCTGCCAATTCTGACAGCACCTGTTCAGCGCGATGACGACGGCGCAGCTCCATGCACAGCGCCCAGGTCAGCCACAACAGGCCTACGCACAGCACGCCTGTGGCGATGCTCACCAGCCACGCCGCACGCCGCCATGGCGCAAATATCTCGTTGCTGGACAAAGCCACCGCGACGATCAGCGGCAGGTTGCCCACACTGGAGAAACTGTACAACCGCGTCTGGTGATCGACACTGGAGATACTCTGGAAGCTGCCATCGCGCTCGCGCAGCATGCGTGCCACATTGGGGCGCTGGCTCAGGTCCTTGTCGAGCATGCCTGCTTCCAGCAAAGGTTCTTGGGCCAACAGGATGCCTTGGTGGTTGAGCAGGTTGATCGTGCTGTTGCTGCCGATGTTCAGGCTGCTGAACAACTGGTGGAAGTACGACAGGCGCATGGAGGCGGCGGCGACGCCCAGGAAGCGCCCGTCCGGCGACGAAACGCGGCGGCTGAACGCGATGCGCCATGGGTCATCGCACACACAGCGGGCCATGAATGGACGGCTGATATATAACCCCGCGTCCGGATTTTCGCGGTGCACCTGAAAATAATCCCGATCAGAGAAGTTACCCAGCTTGGGTGTGAGCAGGGACGAATCGGCAATCACCTCGCCGTTCGGGCTCAGCAGCAGGATATCGCCCTTGTACGGCGCCGCCGCCGAGCGATCGAACAGCACCAGATGGCGGATGCTCGCTGAAACGTCTTGCAGGTCAGTGCGCTCGGTGGCGGCGATCAGGCCTTTGAGGGCCATGTCGTAGAGCTCCACGTTGCGCAGCACGTCGGCATCGATCAATTGCGTGATGGTATTGGCGGTGCGTTTGGCCGTCTGCAAGGTATTGGCCTGTTCCCGAATCAGCAGCGCGGTGACGATCCCCACGATCAGCAACACTGTCAGCGTACTGCCCAGGATCAGCAAGCGCTCCGGGCGGCGGTCAGGACGGGTTAGGCTTGGGCTCATCGGACGCACTTCTGCTTTGGGGATGCCCATAGCTTAGTAGTAACTCTGGAATAGGTCGCAGAACCAAAATGTGGGAGCAAGCCCCCACATTAGGAACGCTGTCAGAAGACGTTGATGGGGTAGTCCACAATCACGCGGTACTCATCCACGTCTCGATCCACTGCCGAATAGCCATTGCTGCCTCGATTGGTCGCCCATTGCAGGCGCACCGACAGGTCCTTGGCCTTGCCGCCTTGCACTACATATTTCAAATCGATATCCCGCTCCCAGTGCTTGGCATCTTTGCCATCGGCGCTGTACCAGCTGCTATAGCTGCGGCTGTTGGGGTCGACCTTGGTCAGGTCGGTCTTGCCGCTGATGTAGGACACAGCGGACGTCAGGCCAGGCACACCGAGGCCGGCGAAGTCGTAGGCGTACTTGAGCTTCCATGAGCGCTCGTTGGGGCCGTTGAAGTCCGAGTACTGCTGGGAGTTATCCAGGTAAATGCTGTCGCCCTGGGCGATGTAGTCGAACGGCGTGTTGCCGTTGACCCGCTGGTAGGTGGCCGTGACGCTGTGGTTGCCCACGCCGACAGTGAAATGCAGGCTGTAGGTGTTGTTGTCGATATCCCCCAGCAGGGATTGGCCGGTGTCCTGGGTGTGGTAGTAGTGCAGGCCTGGGGTCAGGCTGACCAGGTCGTTGAGAGCATAGGTGTATTCGAGGTCGTAGTAGTACTGATGCCATACGTCCTTGAGTTCGGAGGCGTACAGGTTGCTGGTCAGCCCCGTGATACCGCTGAACGATACGCCGGCCCAGTCCAGGTGCTGGCTGTCGGCGTTGGCGGGCAAGGCGCCATAACTGGTGCCGATGCGCCGGTGGCCGCTCTGGTTGTAGAGCTTGGTGAAGCTGGCCTGGCCGCCCTCGATCATCCAACCGTCGAAGCTGTGGTTGGTCACACTCACACCACGGAAGGTCTGCGGCAGCATGCGGGTCATGCCGCCGGCGATCACCGGGTTATTGAGGAACAGGTCGCCGGCTTTCAGTTCGGTATCGAAGGCACGCATTTTCAAGGTGCCGCCGGCGGTAGAGAACGATCCGGGTGCCTTGCCGTTGCCACTGCCGTAGGGAAGGATGCTGGAGCCATCGGTGCCACCACCACCGTCGAGCTTGAGGCCGAGCATTGCATTGAGGTCCAGGCCGAAGCCGACGGCGCCTTGGGTGTAGCCGGACTCGAAGGTGCCGATAAAACCCTGGCCCCATTCCTTGCTGTCATCGGTATGAATGTCGCGACGGTCGCGGTTCATGTAGTAGTTGCGCGTATTGATCGTGAGGTGGGAGCCTTCAACGAAACCGTCGGTGGGGGTGGTGTCTGCCGCCTGGGCGAGGGGAGTGATCGTTGCTGCAACTGCGAGGAATAACGGGGTGAACGTCAGCGAGTTCTTCACCGGTGGAGCTCCTTTGGTCAATCAAGAACGGCCAGTGTCGTGGGGGTGTGCCTGGCCTTTTTTTACGGCAAAAAAAAGCCGCTGAAGTCAGCGGCTTTAAGACAGATTCCCAGTGTAGAGCCCTGGAAAAAAGTCGAGGGAAATTCGGGTAAGCGGGTCAGCTGCCTTTGCCGTCGCGCTCATCGATGCGTCAAAGTAACGCAGGTGAGCGGTGCGATACAGAGTGTAACAAGATAATAACTATTGCCCAAACTGTAACAGTTAGACGAAGGATCTGCGTAAAGCTAACTGGGGAGGTGTTCCCAAGTTTAGACGGGCAGAGTAATGCCAAAGGTATTACCGCCGTGCTCACTACGCACAAACACATCCCCCCCATGCATCAACGCAATCGCCTTGACGATGGCCAGCCCCAGCCCGTGGTTCGCTCCGCTGTTGCTGCGCGACGCATCTACCCGATAGAAACGTTCGAACAGGCGCGGCAAGTGCTCGCGGGCAATCGCCTCGCCAGGGTTGGTCACGCCGATTACCACTTGTTGCTCCCGCACCTCGATGTTCACGTCGATCACCTGCCCCGCAGCGGTGTGCTGCACCGCATTGCTCAGCAGGTTGATCAGCGCACGCCGCAGGTGGGCCTTTTCGATCTGCACCCGGGCATCGCCGTGCACGCGCACTTCAACCTGGGCGTCTTCGAGGATGAAATCCAGGTAATCGAGGGTCGTCGCTACCTCATCAGCCAGGGAGCTTTCGATCAGCTTGGTGGCCTTGCTGCCCTGGTCGGCGCTGGCGAGGAACAGCATGTCATTGATGATCGAGCGCAGCCGTTCCAACTCTTCCAGGTTCGATTGCAGCACCTCGAAGTACTGCTCCGCGGAACGCCCGCGGGTGAGGGCGACCTGGGTCTGGCCGATCAGGTTGGTCAGCGGCGAGCGCAGTTCATGGGCCACATCGGCATTGAAGGATTCCAGGCGTGAGTAGGCTTGTTCGACGCGGTCGAGGGTGGCGTTGAACGAGTTGACGAACTGGCTCAGTTCCGGCGGCAGCGGTGACAGATGCAGGCGCCCGGAGAGTTTGGGTGGCGCAAGTTTCTGTGCCTCATCCGAGAGCTTACCCAGGGGCTTAAGGCCGATACGCGCGACCCAGAACCCCAGCAGCGCCGCCAGCACCACGCCGACCAGCGCCAGGCTGACCAACGCTACCAGCAGGTGGTGCTGGGTGGCGCGAAAGTTTTCGGTGTCGATGGCGATCATGAAGCGCAGCGCCGGACGTTGGTCCTTGGCCGCAAACTGGCTGACCAGCACCTTGAACGGATAATCATGGCCGGGCAGGCGCAGGTCGCGCTTGCCTGTCGGACCCTGTGCAAAGGCGCGGATTTGCGCATCGGGCTCGCCGTATTCATAGCTCGGGTCACTGCTGACCACCCAGAAACGGATACGCTTGTCTTCTTCGCCCAGCAACTTGAGCTTGGCCTTGATCTTGACCCAATGCTCCGGCGTACCGAAGCGATTGACCGACGATTCCAGCACGCTGTAGCGCGCATCCAGCTCGGCCTCGGGCAACAACCCCAGGCCGCGATCCACCTGCTGATACAGCACGCCGCCGATCAGCACGAAGATCAGCAACGCCACCAGGGTGAACATGCCGCTCAGGCGCAGAGCAATGGAATTAGCCGACACTACGGTTCTCCAGCACATAACCCATGCCGCGGATGGTGTGCAGCAGCTTGTGTTCGAACGGCCCGTCGAGCTTGGCGCGCAGGCGCTTGATCGCCACTTCTACCACGTTGGCATCGCTGTCGAAATTGATGTCCCAGACCATCTCGGCAATGGCGGTCTTGGACAGGATCTCGCCCTGGCGCCGCGCCAATACGCTGAGCAGCGAGAACTCCTTGGCGGTCAGGTCCAGGCGTTGGCCGTTGCGGCTGGCCTTGCGGCTGATCAGGTCGATCCACAAGTCGGCTACCGTAACCTGCACTGGCTCGTGGCCGCCGCTGCGGCGGGTCAGGGCTTGCAGGCGCGCTACCAGTTCCAGGAACGAAAACGGTTTGCCCAGGTAATCGTCGGCGCCTTCACGCAGGCCGCGGATGCGGTCTTCCACGCGCTCGCGGGCGGTGAGCATGATCACCGGCGTCTGCTTGCGGGCGCGCAACGCACGCAACACACCAAAGCCATCCAGGCCGGGCAGCATCACATCGAGCACGATCACCGCGTAATCGTTTTCCAGCGCCAGGTGCAGACCCTCGACGCCTTCACGCGCCACGTCGACGGTGTAGCCTTGCTCCGTAAGGCCGCGGTGCAGGTAGTCCGCGGTTTTCTCTTCATCTTCAATAATCAGGACGCGCATGACCGCCTCAGTGTGTGGTCGCCAGCGCCAGCGCTGGTTTGGGCCTGTGGAAAAACCGTTCAAGGTACAAGTATATGACCGGCGTAGTGAACAGCGTCAGTGCCTGGCTCACCAGCAAGCCACCGACTACCGCGATGCCCAACGGCTGGCGCAGTTCCGCACCCGGACCCGAGCCCAGCATCAACGGCACTGCCCCAAGCAAGGCGGCGAGGGTGGTCATGATGATCGGCCGGAATCGCGTGACGCAGGCTTCGTAAATCGCATCCTCCGGCGGCAAACCGCGTACGCGTTGGGCTTCCAGGGCAAAGTCGATCATCAGGATGCCGTTTTTCTTCACAATGCCGATCAGCAATACCAGGCCGATCAAGGCCATGATTGAAAAATCCTGGCCCAGCAACCACAGCATGACCAGCGCACCGAGGCCCGCCGAGGGGAGGGTGGAAATGATCGTCAGCGGGTGCACGAAACTCTCGTACAGCACACCCAGGATAATGTAGACCGCCACCAGCGCCGCAAGGATCAACCACGGTTGGCTGGCCAGCGAACTCTGGAACGCCTGGGCCGCGCCCTGGAAGTTGCCGATCAGGGTACTCGGCATGCCGATGTCGTTCTTGGCCTGGTCGAGCATGATCACGGCATCGCCCAGGGCCACGCCGGGCGCCAGGTTGAACGACAGGTTGGCGGCGGGGAACATGCCGTCATGACTGATGGACAGCGGCCCGACAGTGGGCGGGTCGACCCTGGCCAGCGCCGACAACGGCACCATCTCGTTGGTCAGCGGCGAACGCAGGTAGAAGTAATTGAGGCTTTCGGCTTTGCCGCGCTGTTGGCTGTCCAGTTCGAGTATCACTTGGTATTGGTTGATCTCGGTCTGGAACTCGTTGATCTGGCGCTGGCCAAAGGCGTCGTACAGCGCCTGGTCGACATCGGTGGCGGTCAGGCCGAAGCGGGCAGCGGCCTGGCGGTCGATACTGATGTGGGTGATGCTGCCGCCCAGTTGCAGATCATTGGACAGGTCGCGAAACGCCGGGTTGGCGCGCAGTTTTTCGGTGAGGCGTTGGGTCCAGGTGTTCAGCGTCGGGCCGTCATTGCTCTTGAGCACATACTGGTACTGGGCGCGGCTGGGGCCGGAGCTCAGGTTGATGTCCTGGCCAGCGCGCAGGTACAGCACGATACCCGGCACCTTGGCCAGTTGTGGGCGCAGGCGATCGATGAATTGGCTGGCAGATACGTCACGGTCACCGCGGTCTTTCAAGGCAATCCAGAAGCGCCCGTTGGCGATGGTCTGGTTGCTGCCGGTGACGCCCACTGAGTGGGAGAAGGCTTGCACTGCCGGGTCGGCCTTGACGATCTCGGCCAGTGCCTTGTGCTTGGCGACCATGTCCGGATACGACACATCGGCCGCCGCCTCGCTGGTGCCGAGCACAAAGCCGGTGTCCTGGACCGGGAAGAACCCCTTGGGGATAAACACGTAGCCGACCACGGCCAGTGCCAGGGTCACCACGAAGATCGCGGCCATGCTGCGTTGATGCGCCAGCGCACGGCGCAGGTTGCGTGCATAGCCGGCCAGCAGGCGTTCGCTGAAGGTGGGCTTGGCGTGGGCGTGATGGGTGGGTGCACGCATGAACAGGGCCGCCAATGTCGGTGCCAAGGTCAGCGAAACCACCACCGAAATCAGGATGGTCGAGGTGGCTGTCAGCGCGAACTCCTTGAACAGCCGCCCGACCACGCCGCCCATGAAGAGCAGCGGAATAAACGCCGCCACCAGCGAGAAGCTGATGGACACCACGGTAAAGCCAATCTCGCCGGAGCCCTTGATCGCGGCTTCGCGCTTGCCCAGGCCCGCCTCCAGGTGCCGGTGAATGTTCTCCACCACCACAATCGCATCGTCGACCACAAAGCCCACGGCAATCACGATGGCCACCAAGGTCAGGTTATTCAGGCTGAACCCCATCAGGTACATCAGGGCGAAACTGGCAACCAGCGATACGCCAAGCACAGCCGACACAATCAGCGTCGCCGACAGCTGGCGCAGGAACAGCGCCATGACCGCCACCACCAGCAGGATAGCGATCAGCAGGGTCATTTCCACTTCATGCAATGAGGCGCGGATGGTTTTGGTGCGGTCGGTCAATACACTCACCTGCACCGAGGCCGGCAACATGCCTTGCAGGCGCGGCAGTTCGGCTTGAATGCGGTCGACGGTCTCGACGATGTTGGCGCCGGGCTGACGTGAAATCACCAGGTTCACGCCCGGGGTATCGCCGGACCAGGCTTGCACGTAGGCGTTTTCTGAACCATTGACGACTTTGGCGATATCACGAAGTTGCACCGGCGCGCCGTCCTTGTAGGAAACGATCAGCTGACCGTATTCCTCCGGGTGAAACAGTTGGTCGTTGGTCGACAGGGTCGACACGCTGTTCTCGCCATAGATCGCGCCCTTGGCCAGGTTCAGGCTCGATTGCTGGATGGTCAGGCGAATATCGGCGAGGGTCAGGCCGATGGCCGCGAGCTTGTCAGGGGATGCCTGCACACGAATCGCCGGACGCTGCTGGCCGGTGATGTTGATCTGGCCGACGCCGTCGATCTGGCTGATCTGGCGCGCCAGCAGGGTTTCCACGTAGTCGCTCAGTTCGGTGCTGGGCATGCTATCTGAGCTGACACTGAGGATCAGCACCGGGCTGTCCGCCGGGTTGACCTTTCTCCAGGTCGGCAAACTCGGCATATCGCTGGGCAGCTTGCCCGATGCGGTGTTGATGGCGGCCTGGACTTCCTGGGCGGCGGTGTCGATGCTTTTTTCCAGGGTGAATTGCAGGGTCAGTTGGCTGGACCCCAGGGCGCTGCTGGAAGTCATCTGGGTCATGCCGGGGATGGCACTGAATTGCACCTCCAGGGGCGTGGCCACCGATGAGGCCATGGTGTCCGGGCTGGCGCCGGGCAGCTGCGCGGTGACCTGGATCGTTGGGAATTCCGCTTCCGGCAGGGGCGCTACAGCCAGGCGCGGGAAGGCAATGATCCCCAGCAGTACGAGGGCGAAGGTCAGCAGCAGGGTGGCGACCGGGTGATCAACACACCAGGCCGAGGGCGAACGGCCGCCGTTCATGGTTGCACCTTGGCGTCAGCGGTCTGGATTACTTGCGGCGGCTCCTTGAGCACCTCCACCCGGGCACCGGCCTTGAGCCGCGACTGGCCGTCGCTGACCAGCACATCCCCGGCCTGCACGCCCTTGATAATGTTGATCTCGCTGTCCTGGTAGGCGACCTGCACCGGCACCACCTCCACGGTGTCATCGCTCACCCGGTACACGAAGTGCGAGTCCAGGCCACGCTGCACCACGGTCGGCGGCACCACCAGGGCGTTCTTGTCGAGGGCGGTCTGGATCTTGATGGTCACCAGTTGCCCCGGCCACAGCTTTTGCGATGGGTTATTGAACTCGGCCTTGGCCCGCAGGGTGCCGGTGGTGGAACTGATCTGGTTGTCGATCAGGCTCAGGTGGCCTTCGCCGAGCAGGTCGCCGGTCTGGCCGTCGGTGTCGGCGCCCAGGTAGGCATCGACACTTGCCCGGGTCGGCGCGGCAATCAGGCCCTGCAAGGTCGGCAGCATCTGCTGGGGCAGGGAGAACGTCACGGCTATCGGGTCGATCTGGGTGACTGAAAACAGTCCCTGGGTGTCGCTCATGCGCAGGAAGTTACCTTCATCCACGCTGCGAATACCTACGCGGCCACTGACCGGGGATCGGATCTGGGTGTAGGAAAGTTGTACCTGAGCCGCATCTATCGCAGCCTGGTTGCCTTGCGCCGTGGCCTTGAGCTGGTTGACCAGTGCCTGTTGCTGGTCATAGGTCTGCTTCGACACGCCGTCGTCAATGCTCAGCTCCTTGTAGCGCTTGAGGTTGACCAGTGCCACTTGCAGTTGCGCCTGGCTTTCGCCCAATTGCGCCTTGGCCTGGTCGAGGCTGGCCCGGATAGAGCGGTCGTCGATGCTAGCCAGCAAGTCACCGGCTTTTACCAGTTGGCCTTCCTTGACCAGCAGTTTGGTGAGGATGCCGTCGATCTGCGGACGAATCACCACACTGTGCAACGACAACACCGAGCCGATGCCGCTGACGTACCGCGCAACATCCTGCTGCACCACGCTCACCACCCGAACCGGAATTGCGCTGGGTGCTGCCAGCCGGGTCTTGGCTGGGCGGGTCAACGCCCAGGCTGCAACGCCCAGTATCAGGAGTACGCCTACTATCAAGGCCGTGTTTCGTTTTATGTGCATGGAAAGACGCCAGCGGCGCAGTTGCAGGTTTCAAGCTGCACGCTGCAAGTTGAAGTTAGAATGAGTGCTTTATAGCGCTGTCATGCGGTCAGCACAGTGACGGCAAACTGACAGCGGTGACAGCTGGGGGTTGAACTTGCGGTTGAAGCTTACCGCTGGCAGCTCCAGCCCCGTATACTCGCGTTTTTACGCCTATAGCTGCGCCGGAGCCCCTATGTCTTCCCCCACCCAACCCCCTGTCGAAGCGGCCGAACTCGTCGACCTGGCCACTGCCGATGGCGTTGAAAAAGCCGAGATCCCGGCGTTCAAGTTCCCCTTCAAGCCGGGCGAGCTGGCCGCGGTCAAGCATGCCGGCCAGCCTTGGTACAAAGGCGGTGCCAAGAATGGCCATGCCAAGACGCCAGGTATGGCGCCACCTGGCACTCGTCGTTCCATGGGTAAACGTTAGGATCAAAGCTTGTTGCGCTGTATCGGCTGTTGCCTACAGCGCGCGTAGATATTTCTGATTGTAGGTCCGCGACCATTTCTTGAAAGCTGGCACAGTACTTTACTCCGCCCCAATGATGCTCATCGGGTGCGGTGAGCCAGTTTTTCCCGGAAAAGGACGTTCCTGTGGCCCTGATACACATTTGTGCTGTGTTTGCTCTCTTGCTGTCGACGACTGTTGCTGCCGCCAGCGATCAACCACGACACGAAATCCGTTTCGCCGTCGCCGCGCACTTCCCGCCGTTCCAACACCGCAACTCCCAAGGGCAACTGGTGGGGTTGAATATCGAACTGGGTAACGCCCTGTGCGAGCAACTCAACGTGCGCTGTACCTGGGTCGACCAAGTGGTCATGGAAAATTTCCCGGCCCTGGACGGCCGAAAGTTCGACGCGATCATGGGCATGGCGCCGACGTCGAATCGGCGACAACAGGTGAGCTTTACCAATGCGCTCTACCCCATCACCACCCGCTTGGTGGCCCGTAAAACCGCAGGCCTGACCCCTGATCGGCGGTCGCTCAAGGGCAAGCGTGTCGGGGTCTTGATCAGAAGCAATCGTGAAGCCTTTGCCCTGTCGCAGTGGGCGCCGGCAGGCGTGATCATCAAGAGTTTCTGGCTCAATGATCAACTGATCAACAGCCTCCTCGCGGGCGATATCGATGCGACCCTGCAAGGTGCGGTAGAGATACGTGAGGCCCTGCTGGACACGGCTCAGGGCCTGGATTTCGATTTTCTCGGCCCGGTTGTTTCGTCTGACCTGTTGGGCGACAGCGTGGCGATCGCAGTGCGCAAGCTCGATACCTCGTTGCGCAATGAACTCAACCATGCGCTTGAAGAGCTGATGCAAAACGGTGAATACCAGCGCATCGTCGAGCCCTATCGTCTCGATGTGCTGCCATCCAGTCCGTGATGGCTGGGGGCGAGCCCCCATTGACATGAGGCGCACCCGCCAAACCCCCATCAGCGGTCAGGCCGCCCTCAGTGAGATAAACGCATAGTTGGCCGGCACCTCGGTGGCAATCTGCGCACCGGCGTCCAGCAGTTGTTCGGCGATATCCATCCCGGACACATGGAACACCCATTCAGTGGCCATGGCTGGCTGGTCGGTCGCCTGCTCAATGGCGTGGGTGAATGCCTGCATATCTGGCAGGTACGCGGTAAAGCCATCGCCCTTGAGCGCAGTTGTCCGAATGCCGAGCAACGCGCACACCGCCTCCTTGGCCTGCACATCATCACGGTCGGCCTGGCGCGAACGACGGATCAGTTCAACCAGTTCCAGGTCCATCAGTTCGCCACCAACGATCAGCGCCGGACCCTGTTCCCAGGACTGCGGCGGGCAATCCTTGGCACTCGGGTTCAGCGGGATATGCGGGTTGATCTCCATCGGATAGATCCGGCACACCAGAGGGCGTCGTTCGTAGATGCGACAGCGGTTGTCTTCGTCAAGATTCCGGCAGGGGCCGGCGTTGTAGGCCGCAAAGGTGATTGCCACGAACGCCTCGGTATTGCCGCTGGGCACAATCACTGAACGGCGCTCGGCGTGCTCGCGTTGTTGCAGGGGCAAGCCCAGGCCGTTACGCAGGAAGCCTTCGACCAGAACGATGACATTACCGCCGTCCGCCGCCCATTGCCGGGCCTCTTCGAGGGTCAGGGGCACGTGATGGTCGTTGCAGCATTTGCCGCAACCTACGCAGGAAAAATGAGTGTTCATGGCGGATCTGTCACCAGGCAAGTTCAGAGGGAACGCTTGAGTGGTGACGGGTTTTTACCTCTATCCACCGCTCGGGCTCTCTGGAAGCAAGTTATGCGCCAGTGGTTATCAGTCCTTGGTCACTATGTCCCGTAGGACAAATTTCATACCCGCACTTTCATACAGCTGCCGGGCACGCAGGTTGCTCTCCAGCACCTTAAGATCCACATAAGGTTCGCCGCGCTGCTTGAACATCTGGAAGGTCTGCAGCAACAAGGCTCGGCCCAGTCCCTGGCCTTGGGCGCAAGGGTGCACGGAGAGGTTCTTGATAAAGGCACTGGTCCAGCATTGCGCCACCCCGAGGATGCCGCCGGCGTTACTGGCTACCAGGCACAGTGTCGGATCGAACTCGGCATTGGTGACGAATTGCCGGCGCCATTCATCCAGCCGGGCGACACGGCCGCCGCCCTGGTCCTGGGTCATGCGCAGCACGGCATGGATCGCCGGGGCCAGTTCATCCCGGTAATGATCCAGCTGCGTATCCGCTGGCCACTGCGGGGCGGTCAGGCTGCCTGTGAGGTCGCGACGCAGCAGCTGGAAATAATCGGCCAACGCCTACAGGCCCTTTTGCGCCACGGCTTTGGCGGCCACGACCAGGCACTTGGTCAGTTCCGGCGATGAGAACTTGGTCAGCACCGCATCGGCACCGGCCAGGCGGGCTTTTTCGCTGTTCATCGCGCTGTCCAGGGAAGTGTGCAACAGCACATAGAGGTCCTGGAAGTCTGGGGTTTCGCGCAGGGTACGGGTCAGGGCGTAGCCGTCCATCTCGGACATTTCGATGTCCGACACCACCACGTTGATTTGCTCGCCGGTGCCTTGCAGCTCCAGCAACACGTCGATGGCCTCCTTGGCGCTGCGGGCGGTGTGGCAGGTCAGACCGAGGTTGCGCAGGGTGTGTACCGATTGCTGCAGGGCCACCTGGCTGTCGTCCACCACCAGGATGCGCGCATTGCCCAGTACTTCGGCTTCTTCCATGGTCAGGTCGGTCGGCGCCGCTTCAATCGGTGCCGGGGCGATGCCGTGGATGACTTTCTCGATATCCAGCACCTGCACCAGGCCACCTTCCACCTGGGTCACCCCGGTGATAAACGCCCGATTGCCGCCAGAACCGTAGGGGGGCGGGCGGATATCGGTGGTCAGGCAATGCACGATCTTGCTCACCGCCTGCACATGCAGGCCCTGCTTGGAACGGCTGACATCGGTGACGATCAGGCAGCCGCCGTCCGGGTCTTGCAAGGGCATTTCGCCCAGGGCGCGGCTCAGGTCGATCACCGAAAGTGAAGCACCGCGCAAGGTGGCGATGCCTTTGACGTGGGGATGGGACTCCGGCAGCTTGGTCAGCGGCGGGCAGGGTATGATTTCACTGACTTTCAACAGGTTGATAGCCATCAGCTTGCCGCTGCGCAAGGTAAAGAGCAGAAGCGAGAGTGAGTCTGCGCGGGCTTTAGTGGTGGACATAAAAACCTTCTGTGGATCAGGGATGACAATCATCTATGGAAGGTTATCGACTCGGCTGGCCTGGGCTTTAACCGGATTTTGTGTCGGGCACTGCTAATGTGGGAGGGGGCTTGCTGCCGATAGCGGCGTGTCAGCCAGCAGATGTACAACTGATCCACCGCCATCGGGAGCAAGCCCCCTCCCACATTGGGTTATGTATCAGCCTTTCCAGGCCTGGGGATTCACCAGATCCTGCGGGCGCTGGCCCAGCAGCGCGCTACGCAGGTTGGCCACGGCGCGGTTGGCCATGGCTTCGCGGGTTTCGTCGGTGGCCGAGCCGATATGCGGCAGGGTCACGGCATTGCTCAACTGGAACAGTGGCGATTCGGCCAGTGGTTCCTTTTCATACACATCCAGGCCGGCACCACGAATACGTTGGGTTTGCAACGCTTCGACCAGCGCCGATTCATCCACCACGGGCCCACGGGAAATATTGATCAGGATCGCGCTGGACTTCATCAGACCCAATTCGCGAGTGCTGATCAGGTGTTGGGTCTTGTCGCTCAATGGCACCACCAGGCAGACAAAATCCGCCTCGGCCAGCAACTGGTCCAGGCTCCGGAACTGCGCGCCGAGCTCTTGTTCCAGCGCGGTCTTGCGGCTGTTGCCGCTGTACAGGATCGGCATGTTGAACCCCAGGCGTCCACGCCGGGCTACGGCTGCGCCGATATTGCCCATGCCGACGATGCCCAGGGTCTTGCCGTGCACATCGCAGCCAAACAACGGTGCGCCCACGCTGGCTTTCCAGTGGCCGGCCTTGGTCCAGGCGTCCAGCTCGGCCACCCGGCGTGCGCTGCTCATCAGCAGGGCAAAGGCCAGGTCGGCGGTGCTTTCGGTGAGCACATCGGGGGTGTTGGTGAGCATGATCCCGCGCTCATTGAAGTACGGCACGTCGTAGTTGTCGTAACCCACCGACACACTGGACACCACCTCCAGCTTGCTCGCGCCTTCGAGCTGCTCGCGGCCGAGCTTGCGGCCCACACCTATCAAGCCGTGGGCGTGGGGCAGGGCTTCGTTGAACTGTGCGTTGATATCCCCCTGTTTGGGATTGGGCACTATCACCTCGAAATCCTGTTGCAGGCGTTCGATCATGGGCGCGTTGATGCGGCTGAAGGCCAGGACAGTCTTTTTCATTGCAGGCGGGCTCATCGACTACGGAAGAATGCCAAGCACGCTAACATTCCCGCCGTTGATTGTCAGGACACTCTAGCTCTAAAGGGGGGGGCAGGCTCTGAATGTAGGAGGGGGCTTGCTCCCGATGGCTATGGTTCAGTCAAAACATTTAGTGACTGACACCCTGCTATCGGGAGCAAGCCCCGTCCCACAGTTGTTCTGTGTTGTCGGGCAGAAATCAGGTCGCCATCCGCACGCCACCCAAACCACCACTCAACTCATACGCCACCAGCTCAGCCTGGTGCGCCGCCAGGATCTCCGGCAACGAACCGCGCAGGTATTCCACCCAGGTCTTGATCTTTGCATCCAGGTATTGGCGCGAGGGGTAGATGGCGTACAGGTTCAATTCCTGGGAGCGGTAGGTCGGCATCACCCGCACCAGTGTGCCGTTGCGCAACCCTTCGATGGCGGCATACACCGGCAACAGGCCGACGCCCATGCCGCTGGTGATTGCGGTTTTCATCGCGTCGGCCGAATTGACCAGGAACGGCGAGCTGTTGATCGCCACGCTTTCCTGGCCTTCGGGGCCGTTGAAGGTCCATTTGTCCAGCTGGATCACCGGGCTGACCAGGCGCAGGCACGCATGGTTGAGCAAGTCCTGGGGCCGCTGTGCGCAGCCCTTGGCCTTGACGTATTCCGGTGAGGCGCAGGCGATGCTGTAGGTGATGCCCAGGCGCTGGGACACGAACCCAGAGTCCGGCAGTTCGCTGGCCAGCACGATGGACACGTCGTAGCCCTCGTCGAGCAGGTCCGGCACGCGGTTGGCCAGGGTCAGGTCGAAGGTCACGTCGGGATGGGTGCGGCGGTAGCGGGCAATCGCGTCGATGACGAAGTGCTGGCCGATTCCGGTCATGGTGTGCACTTTGAGCTGCCCGGCGGGGCGGGCGTGGGCATCGCTGGCTTCGGCTTCGGCCTCTTCCACATAGGCGAGGATCTGCTCGCAGCGCAGCAAATAGCGTTTGCCGGCCTCGGTCAGCGCGATACGCCGGGTGGTGCGGTTGAGCAAGCGGGTTTGCAGGTGGGCCTCAAGGTTGGAGACCGCGCGCGAGACATTGGCCGTGGTGGTGTCCAGTTGCACGGCGGCGGCGGTGAAGCTGCCGGCTTCGGCCACGCAACTGAAAGCGCGCATATTTTGCAAAGTGTCCATGGGGTGTTCTCAAGGGAGATAGCAAATTGTGACAGAAAGTAACGCCGTCCAGTGATCCCTACCAACGGATTATCGCCTGAACGGTAACAAAGATTCACAGGAATGCCAGCTTATCGTCCTCCTTGCCGCCGCCTAGAATTGCGCCACCTCTTGCGCAACACCCTCTCAGGAATTCGCTTGCCGTGCCGCGTCACATCAGCAGAGAGCTGAAGACTCTCAGTGTTTGGGCCTTATCGTTAGCCATCAGCGGCTGCATCGGAACCGGAGGAATCGCCCCCCAAGGCCACGCCCTCAACGCCAATACTTTGGCCACCGACGAAGCCATTCAAGACGCCGCCCAGGACGCCCACTGGCCCACCACCCAATGGTGGCAAGCCTACGGCGATCCGCAACTCAACCGCTGGGTCGAACTCGCCACCCAGAACAGTCCCAGCCTCGCCATGGCGGCCGCCCGCGTGCGGCAAGCGCGGGCGCTGGCCGGGGTGGCAGAGTCGGCAGAGTCGTTGCAGATCAACAGCGACACCACCCTCAAGCGTCACAATTGGCCGAAAGATCAGTTCTACGGCCCCGGCGAACTGAGCGGTGCCAACACCTGGGACAACAATTCATCCCTGGGCCTGAGCTACGCACTCGACCTGTGGGGGCGGGAAAGCAACAACACCGAGCGCGCCGTCGACCTCGCCCATATGAGCGCCGCCGAAGCGCGCCAGGCCCAGCTCGAACTGCAGAACAACGTGGTGCGCGCCTATATCCAGCTGTCGTTGCACTACGCCAACCGCGATATCGTCGCCGCCACTCTGGCCCAGCAACAGCAGATTCTCGACCTGGCCCACAAACGCCTGGCCGCCGGGATCGGCACGCACTTCGACGTCAGCCAGGCCGAAAGCCCGCTGCCGGAAACCCATCGCCAGCTGGATGCCCTTGACGAAGAAATCGCCTTGAGCCGTAACCAGCTGGCGGCGCTGGCGGGCAAAGGCCCGGGCGAGGGCGCGCAGTTGCAACGCCCGTGCCTGGCCCTCGCGGCACCTTTGAAACTGCCTTCGAGCCTGCCGGCGCAGTTGCTCGGTCAACGCCCGGACGTGGTCGCCAGCCGCTGGCAGGTGGCGGCCCAGGCCCGTGGCATTGATGTGGCCCACGCCGGTTTCTACCCCAACGTCGACCTGGTCGGCAGCCTCGGCTACATGGCCACCGGCGGCGGCATGCTGGAATTCCTGGCGGGGAAGAAATTCAACTACAACGTTGGCCCGGCGATCACCTTGCCAATTTTTGATGGCGGCCGCCTGCGCGCCCAACTGGGTGAAGCCAGTGCCGGTTATGACATCGCCGTCGCCCAGTACAACCAGACCCTGGTCAACGCGCTCAAGGGCGTCAGCGACCAGTTGATCCGCCGCGAGTCCATGGACAAGCAGTCGGCCTTCGCCGCGCAGTCGGTGGCCTCGGCGCAGAAAACCTACGACATCGCCATGATCGCCTACCAGCGTGGCCTCACCGATTACCTCAATGTGCTCAACGCCCAGACCCTGCTGTTCCGTCAGCAACAGGTCGAGCAACAGGTGCAGGCGGCACGCCTGAGTGCCCACGCCGAACTGGTGACCGCCCTGGGCGGCGGCCTCGGTGCCGGCAACGATGTGCCCCAGGATGCCAAGACCCTTCCGAGCAAGACCCCGGCGGCGCTTGCCGTGTTTGATCACTGAGTAGGATTTGATGACTCCCTTGCCTGCACCGCTGCGCTGGCTGCATTCCCTTGAGTGGCGCCGTGGCTTTTTCGACTGGGCACGCAGCGACGGCGTGACCTGGGTGTATATCTTCAAGGTGCTGGTCGCTGCGTTTCTCACGCTGTGGCTGGCCATGCGCCTGGAGTTGCCGCAACCGCGCACGGCGATGATCACCGTATTTATCGTAATGCAGCCCCAAAGCGGCCAGGTGTTCGCCAAAAGTTTCTACCGCTTCCTCGGCACGTTGGCGGGGTCGGCGGTGATGGTGCTACTGATCGCCTTGTTTGCGCAGAACACCGAACTGTTCCTCGGCGCGCTGGCGATCTGGGTGGGCATTTGTACCGCCGGCGCCACACGTAACCGCAACTTCCGCGCCTATGGCTTTGTGCTCGCCGGCTACACCGCAGCGATGGTCGGCCTGCCGGCCCTGGCCCACCCGGACGGCGCCTTTATGGCGGCCGTGTGGCGGGTGCTGGAAATCTCCCTGGGGATTCTGTGTTCGACGCTGGTCAGCGCGGCCATCCTGCCGCAGACCTCCAGCGCGGCCATGCGTAACGCGTTGTACCAGCGCTTTGGCGTGTTCGCGCTGTTTGTCACCGACGGCCTGCGTGGGCGCAGCCAGCGCGAGCATTTCGAGGCCAGCAACGTACGCTTTATCGCTGAAGCCGTGGGCCTGGAAGGCTTGCGCAGCGTCACCGTGTTTGAAGACCCGCACATGCGTCGGCGCAATGGGCGACTCAGTCGCCTCAACAGCGAATTCATGAGCATCACCACGCGCTTCAACGCCCTGCACCAGTTGCTTGAACGCTTGCGTGCCGATGAGGCTGATCATGTGGTCGCAGCGATCAAACCCGGCCTGCAAGACCTGGCCGAAGTGCTCGACAGCTTCTCCGGTCGCGCCCTCACCAGCCCGGATGCCGCACGCCTGGTCAATCAACTGAGCGCCTACAAGGACGGCCTGCCTGCCAAGGTGCGCAGCCTGCGGGCGAGCTTCCAGGACGATAACCCTACCGAAGCCGAGCAACTGGATTTCCATACTGCCTACGAGTTGTTGTACCGCTTCGTCGACGACCTGCACAACTACGCGCAAACCCACGCGTCCCTGGCCGACCACCACCATGCGCGGGAAGACTGGCACGAGTCCTACACGCCAAAAACCAACTGGTTGGCCTGCGCCGCCGCCGGGGTACGGGCCTCATTTATCCTTGTCGTACTGGGCAGTTACTGGGTCGCCACCGCCTGGCCCAGTGGCGCGACCATGACCTTGATCGCAGCGGCCACGGTGGGCCTCTCCGCCGCCACACCCAACCCCAAGCGCATGGCGTTCCAGATGGCCTGCGGCACCTTGATCGGCGCCTTGGTCGGCTTTGTCGAAATGTTCTTCGTGTTCCCCAGGATCGACGGTTTCCCGTTGCTGTGCGTGATGCTCGCACCGGTGATCATCTTCGGGGCCTTTCTCTCTTCCCGCCCCAGGTACGCCGGTGTCGGTGTGGGGCTGTTGATTTTCTTCAGCACCGGCTCGGTGCCGGACAACCTCACGGTCTACAACCCCTACACCTTTATCAACGACTACATCGCCATGGTCATCGGCATGCTGGTATGCGCGGCGGCAGGGGCGATCATCCTGCCGCCCAACAGCCGCTGGCTGTGGCGCCGCCTGGAGCAGGACCTGCGTGAGCAGGTGGTATATGCGATCAGCGCCAAGCTCAAGGGTCTGACTTCGAGCTTTGAAAGCCGCACCCGCGACCTGCTGCACCAGGCCTACGGCCTCGCGGTCGGCCAGCCGCAGGTGCAGCGCGACTTGCTGCGCTGGATGTTCGTCGTGCTGGAGGTCGGCCACGCGATCATCGAGCTGCGCAAGGAGCAAGCGATCCTGCCGGTGCACCCGGCGTATGCCGAGTCCCAGCCGTGGCGCCAGGCAATCCGTGTGATGGGCCGTTCGCTGGTGCGCTTGTTCCTGCAACCCAGCGCCAGCAACCTGGAGCGCGGCTTGATCGCCGTCGACCATGCGATCAGCCGCGTACAGGCCACCGATGAACCTTTCGCCCCGCACTTCGATACCTCGGCCCTGCGCCGGGTGAAGAGCTACCTGCACTTTATCCGCACTTCGCTGCTCGACCCGCAATCGCCACTGGCGGCCCTAAAAGGAGCCTCGAATGCCCCGTGAAATCGCATTTCATGGCATCTATATGCCGACCATGACCCTGATGTTCCTGATCGCCGCGGTGTTGGCCTGGGCGATTGATCGCTTCCTGGCCGGGTTCGACCTGTATCGGTTTTTCTGGCACCCGGCGTTGCTGCGCCTGAGCCTGTTCGCTTGCTTGTTCGGCGCCCTGGCGCTGAGCGTCTACCGTTGAGAATGCCCCGATGAAAAAGTTTTTCAGCCTGCTCGCGACCTTGCTGGTTCTGGCCTTGGCGATCTGGATTGGCCGCACGTTGTGGGTGCACTACATGCAAACGCCATGGACCCGCGACGGCCGCGTACGCGCCGACATCATCAACGTCGCGGCTGACGTGACCGGCGAGGTGGTGGACGTGCCGGTACGCGATAACCAGTTGGTAAAAAAAGGCGACCTGCTGATGCAGATCGACCCCGAGCACTACCGCATTGCCGTCAAGCAAGCTCAATCGCTGGTGGCCTCACGCAAGGCTACCTGGGAGATGCGCAAGCTCAACGCCCACCGCCGCGCCGACCTCGACGCCCTGGTGATCTCCAGGGAAAACCGCGACGACGCCAGTAATATCGCTGACTCGGCCCTGGCCGATTACCAGCACGCCCTGGCGCAACTGGAAGCCGCCGAACTCAACCTGAAACGCACCCGCGTGCTGGCGGCGGTGGACGGCTACGTCACCAACCTCAACGTGCATCGCGGCGACTATGCGCGTATCGGCGAGGCGAAGATGGCTGTGGTGGATATGAATTCCTTCTGGGTCTACGGCTTCTTTGAAGAAACTAAGTTGCCCCACGTCAAAGTCGGGGATAAAGCCGATATGCAATTGATGAGCGGCGAGACCCTCAGGGGCCATGTGGAAAGCATCTCCCGCGGTATCTACGACCGTGACAACCCTGAGAGCCGCGAGCTGATTGCCGATGTGAACCCCACGTTCAACTGGGTGAGGCTGGCCCAGCGCGTGCCGGTGCGCATTCACATTGATGAAGTGCCCGAGGGCGTGCTGCTGGCGGCTGGCATCACCTGCACCGTGATCGTCAACCCAACACAAAACTAAAAACTGTGGGAGATTCAAATGTGGGAGGGGCGGTGCGACGATTCGACTTGCCCCCGATGGCGGTGGGTCAGTCACAGATGTGCTTACTGACACTCCCTCATCGGGAGCAAGCCCCCTCCCACATTTAGACCCGTGTTATGCCTTGATAAAGGTCTCATGCAAGTGCCGCCAAAGCAGCGCACCACTGGCCTGTTTCTCAAATACTACCGTGGCGCGGCGGTCGGTCTGGGTGCCGCTGTCGTCAATCTGATGCTCGCGATACGTGACCGTCGCGCCGCGTGCATGGCGGTCGATGCCGGTCATTTCACTCAAGGTGATTTTCAACCCCGGGCGCATCCCGCCCAGGCGCGTGAACAACGCATTGACCCCGGCCCTGTTGACCCGCGTGCCGGTGGCGGGCGCGATCATGCTGAACTCGGGTGAGAAGCGCGCCAGCAGGTTTTGCAGCGTGCCCTCAGGCGCAACACCGGCAAACCATTGCTCGATCTCGACGTGGGTCTGGATCACTTCTTCAAAAAAATCACTGTAGTCAATCATGCTTGGGCTCGCTGGAAGGGTGAAGCAGGCTGCGTACCCTGGACGCATCCAGGCGCAGCACTGCGAAAAGCGGCAACAGGGTCAAGGCTGCCGCCATCGTGAAGGTTATGGCGAAGGAATCCAAGGTCGACAGCACGGCACTGAGCACGGCGGCACCTACGCAGAAACTTACTTGGCGGTTGATATTCCACAAGGCACTGGCGTGGCCCATGCGCTCGGCGGGGATATCCAGAAAGGCCAGGGTCTGTGCGGTGCTGCTGCACAGGCTGCCGCCCAGGCCCATCAACACATAGGCGGCAATGATCAGGGCCGGCTCGTTGAGCAACAGGATGCCGCCGCATTGCAGTGTCATGCCCGCCACCAGCAAGGGTTTCGGACCACAACGATTGAAGAGTTGCTTGCTCAGGTAGATCGCCATGGCCGAGGCCAGGGCCCAGGGCAACATGAGTGCGCCGGTCTGGGTAGCGTCATACCCCAGGCCGCGTACATAGAGGATGGCAATCAGGCTGGTGCCGATAAATACCCCGGGAATGCACAGGTAGACCAGCATCGCCACGCGCAGCATCGGGCTGGCGGCCTGTTTGAAAATACTGCCCAGGTCCAGGGGCGGGCGCGTGCTTGTGGGCACATCGGGTTTTATCCACAGGAGTGTCAGCAGCAGGGTGATCAAGGCCAGTGGCAGGTTGGCGTAGAAAATCCAGCGCCAGGACAGGCTGTCGACAATCACCCCGCCCAACGCCGGGGACAGCGCCGGCACCAGCAATGCCACCGACATGACCCGCGCCGTCAACTGGCTGCGCTCGGCCGCTGGAAAGTGCCGGTAGGCCATGGCTTGCCCCACCGGAATCAACAAGCCGCCGCCGAGTCCCTGCAAAGCGCGCCAGCCGATCAACGCATCGATGGAACCGGCCTGGCCGACCATCACCGAGGCTCCTGCGAACAGCAGCAGACTGGTAGCGATCAGTGTGCGCTCGCCCATGATTGCCGCCAGCCATACACTCAAGGGAATAATTACCGTCAACCCGAGCATGTAGGCATTGCTGATCCACGCCAGCTGCGTGACCGAAGCGTGCAGCTCGCGAGCGATATCCGGGTAGGCGACGGTGGCGACAAACATGTTCACCAGGTCCAGGGCGAAGCCCAGTAAAAAGATCCAGGCGACTTTCGAGCAGTAGTTCATGAACGCTATCCTGCGAATGAAGCGTGCAGGGTAGGGCGGGCGTAGCGTTTGAGATACGTCGGTTTGGCTGTTAGTTTGTCAAAAATATTTTGACAACGGAGGACGTGGCCCATGGTCAGCCTGGACCGATTCGACACCTTCAAGGCCGTGGTCGAGGCGGGCTCGCTCACGGCCGCCGCGGATCTGCTCGGCCAGACCCGCGCCGTGGTCAGCTTCAACCTCAAGCGCTTGGAAGCGGAGTTGGGCGTTACCCTGCTGACCCGCAATACCCGCCAGCTGGCGCTCACCGATGCCGGCGAACGTTTCTACCTGCGCTGCACCCGCATGCTTGAAGAGGCTCGTTTGGCGGTGGAAGAAGCCCGCTCCGAGCACGCGCAGCTCAAAGGCACTCTGCGGATCACCACCACCGTGGAATACGCCCTGGCCGTGGTCGCCCCGGCGGTAGAAGCCTTTCGCCGCCTGCACCCGGACCTGAATATTCACTTATCCACATCCTCCACCCATGCCGATCTGATTTCCGAGCGTTTTGACGTAGCGATTCGCCTGGGTCGCTTGCTGGACTCCAATCACCGCGCCGTGCAGTTGTCGACGTTTGACGTGTTCGCCGTCGCGGCGCCAGCGTTTGCAGGCGTTAAGACCTTGGATGAGTTGGAACAGGTGCCCAGGCTGGGCCATGGTCGCCTGACCGAATTGAGCGTGACCGACCCCGGCGGCAATGAGCACCAATACCGTGCCGGTCCCGCCGCGTTAGTGGCCGACAGTGCGGCGGTGCTCCAGACGTTTGCCGTGCGTGGCCATGGTGTGGCGATTCTGCCGCAATGGCTGGTGCAGGATGATCTGGACGCAGGCAGGCTGGTGCGCGTGTTGGCGGACCATCGCTTTGCGCCGCAAGGGATCTATGCGATGTATCCGGATACGCGGCATTTGCCGCTGAAAGTGCGGGCGTTTATTGATTTTATGAAGGGTTGGTATCAGTTGGTTAGTTGACGGATGACATTTACGAGGATGGGGGCAAAAGGCTTCAGCCGATTGTGCGCATCGGGCAGTCTTAAGTCTTCCAGTAGCATCTTCAGAAGCTCGCCGTCTTCGGCTTCAAGGTCATTGCCTTCCATTCCGTAGTCGAAGAGCAGCGTATCAAGAATGGATTTTCTGGCGCTGAACAGCGTGCGATTGTTTTCACGGCAGTCGCCAAGGTTCAGCACTTGGATGGACGTGATCGCCCTGGGGCTCAAACCCTCCACACGGCCTGATAGATAAAACTTCAGTTCGGTTTCGCATTCGTCCATCAAGGATGTCAGTGGCAATGTCTGATGTGCATGGGCTTTGCCACACTGTTTGCTGCGGTTGCAGCTGGCGACGATATTTGAATAATCGAGCGTCCGATGGGGGTGGGTCTCCCGGGCCGCAACGTGTTCGTTATGGGCAGTCTCTTGGGTAATTGCATGGCAGCAATACGCGCACAAACCATGCTGCTCTTCGATACAGGCTTGGCGAATACTGTTTCTTTCTTCGTGGGTTAGGTCGCAGTAGCGACCTTTCGGATTGTCGCGCATCCATTTCGTCAATTCTGCTGGTTCATTTCCTTTTATGATCTTACGCACTGCGCAACTCCAGCTTGCGGATCAGAAGGGCGGCTTTGGTCAGTTCGATATGGCCAGGGGGCAGGTCAGTGGACAGCTCTTCGAACAGTGCATTGGCTTCTTTCAGCTTTTTTTCTTGCAGCAACTCCAGCAAGCGATCCAGTCGAGACTGAACTTCACTGTTGCGTATATCTGTGTCCATGACGCTGAGCAGTACCTGATTGGCATCAAGGCCGTATAGGCCGGTGCGCTCCTCCAGTTCGCCATCGTCGAGGACATAGCACAGGACGTTCTTGGTATCGCTGATCACCAATGGGGAATGGGTCGTCAGGATGAATTGGCAGTTGGGGAAGGTTTCAGTGAGTTGCTGGATTAGGCGGCGTTGCCATTGAGGGTGCAGATGAAGGTCGACCTCGTCGATTAGGATGACACCAGTGCCTTCAAGCGGATTCTTCAATGAGGGATTCATGAGTGCCAAGCGGCGAGCAATGTCGCCGACAAGTGCCATCAGTGATTTTTCCCCTTGAGAAAGTTGAGAAACACTGAGTGTATTGCCTAGCTTGTCGATAGCCATATGCAATCTAGGTTTTCGCTGGACTCTAAGGTTGCTAAAGTCAGGCATAAACTTGCTGACGGCGGTCCGCACGGCATTTAGCTGAGGATCACGTGATGCTAGGTGCATATTTTTCAGCTCAGATACCAGTTTTTCATCCGTACTGGAGATTTTTTCCAGCTGTTCCATTACGGCTGAGGATATGCCCTGCTCGTTCTCAGTATCTTCTCTGTCACGGAACCATTCAAAAAACCGTCCGAAATCTACGCCACCATTTAGAGCGTTTTCGTATCCATCAAACTGATCGAATGGATTTTCGGATTTTCGGATTGTTAGTGGAACGTCAAGGACAGATCTTTCGACAGGGTAGAAGGCCACTAGGGGAAGTGAGCCGCTGCCATCAATCAACCCTAGATGAACGCGATAGAGTTCAGCCAGCTCAGTTAACTTAGTAAGAGAGCTATTTACCTTTGCTTTATGGCCCCGCAAGGTGCGAGCAAGTGTCCATGAATAGGTCGCCGAGGCTGATGCTGACGGGTGAGTTATACCGCTGACTTCAGCCTCGATTGTCGCGAATCGCTCACCATTAGTGACCACATCCTCTTGGATGGGACTGCCGCCGCCATTGTCGGTGCGAATGCGGCCAACCAGCCAACTTAACGACGTGGCTATCGACTTCAAAATCGTCGTCTTCCCCGCCCCATTGTTCCCCACAAACACCGTCACCTTCGACGCATGCTTTTCGGTAGGCGCAAAGGCGACTTCCAAGTCGGCAAAACGACCGACGTTATTCAGTCGAATTTTTCTGATTTCCATCGCATTACCCTTGTGGGGCCAGTCAGTTTCAAGAGGCAGGCGGCGATTATGGCACTCATCCCGGATTTTGGCAGGTAGGCTTCACGCTTGCTTACAACACACCACCCAACCCAAAACGCTTCTTCAACACCTTCTCCAGCAACCCCTTGGGCAACAACGCCGCCATCAGCGGCAACGCCCGGCTGCCATTGCCTGAACGCAACAGACGCGGTGGCTGCGCTCGCTGCACGGCCTTGAGCACATCCGCGGCAAATTCACTGGCCGGGGTGGGTTTATCCTGGGAGGCTTGGCTGCGTGCCCGAATGCCTTCGCGCAACGACCACCAGGGTGACTTTTCGTTGATCAACAGTTCGGCCTGAGCCCCGGCGTTTTTCGCGAAGCGGGTATCAATGGCGCCGGGCTGTACTTCCATTACCCGCACGTCAAAAGGTGCCAATTCCATGCGCAGGGCATCGCTCAAGGCATGTACAGCCGCTTTGGACGCGCAGTAGGCGCCGGCGAACGGTGTGACCAGTACTCCGGAAACACTGCCGATATTCACCACCAAGCCTTTATTGCGACGCAGGGCGGGGAACAGTGCCTGGGTCACGCCGACGATGGAAAATACATTGGTTTGGAACTGGCGTTGCATCGCTTCGGTGCCGCCGTCGAGCAACGGGCCCATGGCGCCGTAGCCGGCGTTGTTGACCAGTACATCCAGCTCGCCCAATTGCTCGGCCAGACGTTGCAAGGCGGCGCTGTCGTTGACGTCCAACTGCACGGCATTGAAGCTTGCGGCAGCGAGGGCGGCGACGTCATCGGGCTGGCGAGCGCTGGCCCACACGTTGAAGCCTGCGGCTTTGAACGCGTCGGCGAGGGCGCGGCCGATGCCACTTGAGCAACCGGTGATCAGTACGTTGGGCATGCATCATTCCTTTGTCAGTCCGAGAAACTGCCTTGCAGGTGCTCGGCGCGAAATTCCAGGGTTTGCGGGCGATAGCCGGGGCGCAGTGGCGGGGTGGGCAGGCAATCGTCCCAGGTGGCGCCGGCCTGTAATTCGCCTGGGCCACGATAGCGCGGGGCGGCGTAGACGTTGTCGGCCAGGTTGACTATGTCCCCCGGCGCATAGGCCGCGACGCGCCAGCGCAGTTCGGTCAGCGGTACGTCGTTGCCGTTGTTCAGGGTCAGTTTTAAAGGACGGTCGGCCGGGCATTCCTGCGGGGCGTAAGTAATGCGTAGTTCAAGGCGAGCCAATTGCGCGGCCTCGCGGTTGTCCAGCCAGACGACCCAGACGGCGATGAAACCCAGGCCGACGGCAGCGGCCAGCGATACCGGCAGCGCCTTGGCCGGATAGCGCAGCAGCAGAACCAGCCAGGTGATGATCAGGAGAACGCCGAAGAACATGGAGACCACCTCGAATAGGGAACGAGCATCCTAACTTAAGCGTAGGTGTGACCGCGATCGGGTACTTGAGCTTACATTTCCAGCGGAACCACTGCGCCTTGAACACTCACACATCTGACGCCCTACAGGGAGTGTAGCGACAACATTCACACTTCCCTATGAGGCTCATTTTATGTTGGGACCTACCCCGAATTCGCCCCGTCTTCTTTCCGTGCAAAGCGTCAACACCACAGACGCATTTGCAGCCAAATTGGTCAGCAACGCTGAAACTGCCAATGACGCGGACTCGCACAATCGCGTGCCTATTTCGCCGGTTTTAACCTACGCACCCGCTGGCACTTCTGTTCCCAGTTCGCCCGGCATACCACCTGTCAGGGTGGAGTATCCGCAGCTAGTACGGCAATTCAAGGTCACCGATCAGGAGGCACTCGTCACCCAACATGCCTTTTTAACCCGCGACATGCAGCGTTTGCATGGTGAGCAACCGAGTTTCAATGATTTCCTGCGCCAGCAACTAGGCCAAATGGTCCCGGACCAGCCGTCCCTGAGGCTAAAAGACCTGACGTTCAAACGCTGGATCACGCAGAGCGATGGCACGGTGAAAACGCTGTCTTCAGAGCCACTACGGGACGCCTTGAGCAGAAAGGTGGTGAGCCTGTTGACCGATCCTGACCAGAAGGACGAGGCAGACAGCGCCGAACAGTTCGGCATATTTACCCGTGCTTCAGACGGCTCCGAGAGTGTCAGCGTCAATGTGCAGCTCACGCTGGATACGATTGCCCGGCGCATTGTCACGCAATTTGCGCCGACCCTTCAGGCATTCTGGACAACACCTCGCCCGACTTTGCGAGACCCCAACGTTCTGGAGTCTCCTCAGAATCAGTTGTTGGCTCTGCATAAGCAACAACTGTCGACCCTCGCCGCGTTGCGTGTGAGTGATGGAACACTGAGCGCGGCGAGCAAGCGATTGATCGACGCCGCATTGCAGTACCCCACGCTGGCCGAACGGGAAGCGGCCTTTCCCAATGATGCACGCCCGGGTGTCTACCCGCTTACCATGGATGATGGCACTGAGCGCGGCGCCTTGATGGCGGGCAGCTTCCTCATCACCAGTACTGACGGGTCCGAGGCGACGCCTCCCACCTGGGCGAAAGGCCGGACCCTGCCTCTCAATGATGCAAACGGGCCGGTTGTGCTGTACACCCCAAGTGAAGGGTTCGAAGAGTTCGCTACACCTGCCCAGGCACGCCAGGTACTTGCGCAGCGTCTTGATGCGGCGGGCCCCAATGCTGATCTATTGCGGCAAACGCTGCCATTGGCGCTGCAAAACAAGACCGAGCCACCCTCTGGCGATGATTTGATGTGGAGCGTCGAACCCTTGGCAGGGGATGTGCTGGGCGAGGGCATTTCCCGGATGCTCAAGCGCCAGGAGGAGGAAATCAACGCGAACTTTTCCCGCGCAGCGACGGACCCGGGAGCATGGAAGGCTTTCGATAATGCCGCTGATTGGTCGTACCTGCTCAGTGGTGACAATGCTATGTTGGCGCGGGATGAAAAACTGGCTGATAAGCTGGCGCCTGAGTGGCTCAAAAATTTGACCCCGGAGCAAGAAACTCTCTTTGATTTTCTGGAGCACTCCGAGGCAATTAGCACACGTGCGCTGGCATCGATGCTGGAAAAACTTCCTGCTTTGAACGTCTTTGCCCGAGACCGGATAAACGAAGCAATCAAAAAGCTGTACCCGAGCGCGCAGGTGAATGCGGACAAGTTGATGGTGCAGGTGAAAACCAGGTCGAGTCTGCAGAGTGGCGGACGAGGCAGTACCCATACACTCGGCTTCAACAACACAAGTATGTCGCTGACGGATCTGGCACTGAAAAACCCCAGCGAATTTCCAGCCATTGAGAGGGGCCGGTTCACTCAAGTCACGTACACATTGCCGCTGACCGACACCCAGGGCAACCCGATCCTGGATGCTGAAGGCAAGCCCGTAATTCTGGATACCGAGCAGCTCAAAGCGTTGGTCAACACCACTGATGTGGGGGGAGGGTATACCCGATTGCTTAAAGAACAGTTGGCCACGGACACCCAGGAGGGTGCTGCGGGTGAGCTGCGCAAAGCATGGAAAGCCAGCCTGAGTGACGCGCTGGATAAAGAAGCTTTTCTGGCATCACTCAACCCCGATGCCTACACGTCGCCAGCGATCCTCGACACGAGTTCCAAACGGGGCGCGCAGTGGGTTGCGGCTGTTCTTGATCATCCAGATCCGGCCGACCGGCCTCAGGTCGATGGAAAAAACATTGTCGTCAATGCGCTTGTCCAGCGTGGGTTGCCGGTTCAGGGCGTCATGGTGATTGGCAACCAGACAGACAAACAGCTGGTGCTGTACACGCCGGATGCGCCCGACGGTGTGTCCTTTCGCGAAGTGGCCGATGAAGAAGCTTTGAATGCCTTGATGGATAAAAAGGAGTGGAGGCTTTACAGCGCGAGCAGGACATCACCGATCGATAAAAATGATGTGGTCAAAGCTGGCGAGGCCATCAGGTCGTATGCGTTCGATGCGACGAAGAATCCAGTGCGCACCGTCGGACTGCTCATCGACATGCTCAAGTTGACGAGTGCTCGCATGACACTCAAGCCCATCGATGGCAACTTCCAGGAGGAACTGTACAAGCAAAAAGTAAAATCGCTCATCGACCATGCTGACCATCAATCCGTCAGTAGCGCCGAGGTTGCGACTCAATCGAAAATCAACAAGGCTCTATTCGGTATTGAAGTGGCGATGATCTTTGCAGACTTGTTGCCTGTGCTCGGCAAAGGCGTGTCGATGGGGGTGCGCTTAGGTAAAGCAGCCTTGACGACCTTGCGCGCCAATGCCCGAATCCTGCCACGGCTGATCAAGAAACCGGGGCTACTGCGTGGGGTTTATTCGGAGTTCAGTGTGGCTGCCTCTGGTATCCCCAACGTTCGTGTCGCGCCGTTGCGGCCGGTCCCCAAGAGCCCATTGACCAGCAGGGCACCTGCTCCAGTGATCCCGTTACATACGTCAGGTAGTGTGCCTGCGTCAGCGGCCGGCGCGAGCCAAAACCTCAACCTGAGTGCCATTGCTGTGTCGGACGATGTCATCAAAGGCCGGCCGTTGAGGCCCGACGGCACCTACAACGTCGGCGACAATTGGTACGTGCGCTTTACCGACGATACCCAGGTCAGCAGGGTGTATCAGATTGACTCGGCCTTCCATGCGCGCGATGGGCGAGTCGCGATCATCGATCCCGGCATGCCCTCGACCGCGCCAAAACTCTATCGGGTACGGGCGTTTCTGCAGTCGGACGGTAATGGTGGATGGCGATCGAGCCGATTGCCAGGTGGGGCTCCACAACCTACGACGGTTTCCCAGGGTACCAAACGCCCGGCGAGCCAGGGCAGTTCTACAACCGGCGCCGGCACGAGTAGCGCGACAAATGGCCTACCGGCCTCCAAGCGACCCAGGGTGCCTGAAAGTTTCCCGGGCGAAAAAGCGCTGATGGAGCCGCCGGTCAAAGGTAAAAATGTTTTTTATCACTACACCTGGGCCAAGCCGCATGCCGCGATAACGGCCGATCGAAGTCTTTCGCCTTCAAGTTCAGACTTGAGCGGTCAACCTCTTCCCGGCAAGCGAGGCAGGCATTACTTTACGGACTTGGCGCCAGGGGATATGCCGACCAAGCAGATTTCCGAAACCATCTTCGGAAAGCGTAAACATGGCAATGCGCTGGATAAAATGTCGCACTACTATGAAGTCAATACCTCGGGTTTGAATGTCATACAAAGCCCAAATAACCCGCATATTTTTTATGTGGATATACCGTTTGAAATTCCGTTGAAGTACCGGGGCGGGCCAAACGGTGAGTTAGTTGATCGTGTCATTTCCCATGGGAAAACACCGCTTAAATTGTAAGTACATGGCGGCTGCTTTCACGTAGAGCGTGGAAGCAAAAAGCCCCCACCCAACCCACTGCGGATAGGGGACGCAATGGGCTGGGTGAGGGCTTCTTGTACGACTGTTTTATTGCGCGATAGTTTTCACCGACACGCCACGTTCAACCGGCGTCGAGCGACCGTAGATATCTTCGAAGCGCTCGATATCGTCTTCGCCCAAATAGCTGCCCGACTGCACTTCGATGATCTCCAACGGGATCTTGCCCGGATTGCGCAGGCGGTGCACCGAGGCGATCGGGATGTAGGTGGACTGGTTCTCGCAAAGCAGGAACACGTTCTCGTCACAGGTGACTTCGGCGGTGCCGCTGACTACGATCCAGTGTTCGGCACGGTGGTGGTGCATCTGCAGGGACAGGCACGCGCCCGGCTTGACCGAGATGTGCTTGACCTGGAAGCGCCCGCCCATGTCCACCGAGTCGTAGGAGCCCCACGGACGATAGACTTCGCAGTGGTTCTGGGTTTCGCTGCGGCCTTGCTCGTTGAGGGTGTTGACCATCTGCTTGACGCCCTGGACCTTGTCCTTGTGGGCAATCATCATCGCGTCCTTGGTTTCCACCACCACGATGTTGTCAAGGCCGATCACCGACACCAGTTTGCCGTTGCCATGCACCATGCAGTTGCGGCTGTCCTGGATCACCACGTCGCCTTTGCTGACGTTACCGTTGGCGTCTTTGTCATTGACCGCCCACAGCGAGGCCCAGCAACCCACGTCGCTCCAGCCGGCGCTCAATGGCACCACGCAGGCACGCTGGGTTTTTTCCATTACTGCGTAGTCGATGGAATTGTCCGGGCAGCAGGCGAAGGTGGCGTCGTCGAAGGTCACGGTGTCGTGGGTCTGCTCGCTGCGCTCCAGGGTCAGTACGCAGGTGTCGTAGATGTCCGGATCGTGCTTTTTCAGCTCTTCAAGGAAGCGGCTGGCACGGAACAGGAACATGCCGCTGTTCCAGAAGTAACCACCGCTTTTGACGAACTCGATGGCGCGCTTTTCATCGGGTTTTTCCACGAACTGCTGCACGCGGCTCACACCTTCGGGCAGCAGCGAGTCGTTGGTGGACTTGATGTAGCCGTAACCGGTTTCCGGACGGGTCGCCGGTACGCCGAACAGCACCATCTCGCCACGCTCGGCGGCCACGGTGGCCAGGGCCAGGGCACGTTGCAGGGCTTTCTGGTCGTCGATCACGTGGTCGGCGGGCAGCACCAGCATCAGTTCGTCGCGGCCTTCGTTAACCAGCATCATCGCGGTCAGGGCCACGGCCGGTGCGGTGTTGCGGCCAAATGGCTCCATCAGGATGCGTTGGCATTCGAGCTTACGTGCGCTCAGTTGCTCATTGACGATGAAGCGGTGGTCTTTGTTGCAGACCACGATAGGGGAGTCCATGCCTTCGAACACCAGGCGCTCCAGGGTTTGCTGGAACAGCGTGTGCTCGCCGGTCAGGGCCAGGAACTGCTTGGGGAACTGTTTACGCGAAAGCGGCCAAAGACGTGAGCCGCTACCACCGGAAAGGATTACTGGGATCATGGGTGTTTCTCCTTGAATCAGTTTGGGTCAGAGCTACGAAGGTTTGTCGTTTCACTCTTGTTTTTGTCTCGTATCCTGGCCGGCCGCAGCCGACCAGGAAAATTCATTCAGCGGGTCGACACCGGGCGTTTCACCCAGACTGGCGACAGGCTCGAACCGGAACCGGTGACGTACAGCACCGCTGCCTCACCGCGCTCCAGGGCAACCGGCTTCACATCGCCGACCTTCTTGTCGCCGTCATACAGCGCCAGGCTCACCTTCACCGGGTTGATCTCGCGCTCGCCACGGCCCTTGGCGGCCACCGACTTGACCACATCGGTCTTGCCGTCGGCAGTTTTCAGGGTCAGGGCCTTGTCGCTGAGGTTCTGCACGCGTACCAGGGATTTCTGCTTGTTCTTGAACGGCGGCTCTTCGATCAACTGAGGTTGGCCGCTGCTGTTGTTGACCAGGGTGTAGTAGTGATCGGCAGCGAGTTTGACCGGCACGGTCTGGCTGCCGACCTTGGCGCTGTAGTCACCGCCCGGCATGAAGCTGAAGTCGCTGCTGGCCAATGGCGCCACGTCGCTGAGGTTGGTGCTGCCGACGGTGGCGCTGACTTCCTGGTTGCTGGCGTTGTAGATGCGCACGAAGCTCGAACCCTTTGGCGCGGTTGGGCCGTACAGGGCGGCGTCACCACCGGCGAAGGCTGACATCGATACGAAGCTCAAGCCGGCAGCGATGGCCAGGGTCTTGGCGAGACGACGCGGAGTAGTAGTGAAAGTCATGTGAGTTACCTCTCTTTCAGTTTTGCGCCCGGTCGGGCGTCTCGGATTTAGGTGTGTTGCTTGCCATGTTCTGTTGGCGCGAACCGGCTTGTTTAAGCTGCGCAACCCACGATGGGTCGGCATCACCGATTTCGTTATTTACGGGCAGATAGCGTTCGGGAAATTCCCAGATCAGCACCTGGGGCGGGTTGTTCTTGAAGTCGTCGCTTTTCAGGTAGCTGAGCATCGGCAGGATCGGGCCGTGGCCGTCTTCGGCGTAGCTGACCACGTCACTGCCCAGGGCTTGCTTGAGGGCGCCGACGAAGTTCCAGTTGGGGTTGGCGCTGTAGCTGGTGCCCACCAGTGCCACTGGGGTTTCGCTGTCGCTGAACAGCGCGTCGTCGCCTTTGGTTTCGGCCAGGTGCGTGACGCGTTTTTCCAGCGGCTCTTTAGGTGGCATCAGGTTTTCGAACAGCGGGTCCAGGGGCAGGAACAAGCGCAGGTCGCCTTTGTGTGGCTCGATCTTTTCGGCCTCGGTGACAAAACGCTGCGGCTCGCCGCTCAGCGGGGTCTTGTCGGCAATGGTTTTCGCCAGTTGCTTGGCGGCGATTTCCGCGCCATCCGGCGTCCAGTGGGTGTCGGTGCGCAGGAATACCTGCTTGCCGCCCAGCTTGGCCTGTTGCAGCGGCCCAAGCAGGTCGGGGGCCGGGATGTTGTCGGCGGCGACCCGGGCGTGGAAGTCCTGGTACAGGTTGGCGTGAATGCTCGCCGGTTTCACCTCACCCAGGTGTTCCGGGTACAAGCGCACCTTGGCCGGCACGATCGCCATTACCAATTGAATGCCCTGGGCCTTGAGCTTCTGGCGCACGCCCTCGACCAGCGCGTAGTTGCCCTCCAGGTTCTGGTCTTCGTTGACGGCGGGGTTGAATTCCTCATCGCTGTACAGCCAGTGATCGCGGCCCAGCACCACCCCAGGGCGGCCCTCATTGAACAGCTTGTAGTCCAGCGCTGCCCACAGGTTGGTGCCGATGCGCTTGATCGGGAATTCGTCGTCGTAATGGGTCTCGACGGCTTTGGTCCAGCGCCCGTTAAGCACGGTGGCGTCAGCATTGGTGCTGAAGCCCATGAAGCTGCGCAGCGACCAGGCGCCCAGTGCCAGCAACAGCACCATGAACAGGCTGATATAGAGGACGCGTAATGAACGGGTCATGGTCGGCTCCCTCAGAATTGGAAGTAAAGGAACGGCGAGAAACTCTGCGCCGACAGTTTCAGGATCGACGCCACGAACAGCAGCAGCACCGCAGCGCGCATGGCGTAGCGTGGCCAGTCAGCGGTCCAGTAGGCCGGTTGCACGGCGGCGTCACGGCCTACGCTGAAACCAGGCTCGTGGATGCTGCCAGGGTTGTCGCCAGGCACTGCCTTGATCAGGCTCGGGTCGGCCGGCTTGGTTTTCTCGGCAGGGCGATTAGTGTAGAAGTCGCGCAGGCCGAAGAACGCCAGGGTCGCGTAGGCCACCACCAGGGTCGCCACTTGCAGGCCGGTGAGGTTGGCGCGGTTGAGTTCCGACAGCGACCACTCGCCAAAGCTGAACATCGCACCGTACATGCGCCCGGCGACGTGCAGGTTTTCAGCGCGGAAGATCACCCAGCCCATCACCACCAGCAGGAAAGTGAAGGCCCAGCGCAGCACATTGAAGCTGCGCGGCGCGGTGTTCAGGCCAATGGCTTTTTCAACCGCCAGCCACATGCCGTGCCAGGCGCCCCAGACGATGTAGGTGATGTTCGCACCGTGCCACAGGCCACCGAGCAGCATGGTCAGGAACAGGTTGCGATAGGTGGTCAGCGTGCCTTTGCGGTTGCCGCCCAGGGTGATGTACAGGTAATCACGCAGCCAGGTAGAGAGGCTGATGTGCCAGCGCCGCCAGAACTCGGTGATCGACTGGCTGATGTACGGCTGTTTGAAGTTTTCCATGAAGCGAAAACCCATCATCAGGCCCAGGCCGATGGCCATGTCGCTGTAGCCGGAGAAGTCGAAGTACAGCTGCGCGGTGTAGGCCAGTGCACCCAGCCAGGCGTCGCCGGTGGTGGGGTTTTGCAAGGCGAAGCAATGGTCGGCCACCACCGCCAGGGTGTCGGCAATAAAGACTTTCTTGATGAAACCCTGCATGAACCGCGTGCAGCCCTCGGAGAACTTGTCGAGGGTGTGGGTGCGGTTGTTGAACTGGTCGGCCAGGTCACGGAAACGCAACACCGGGCCGGCAATCAAGTGCGGGAAGATCGCCACGAACGCCGCGAAGTCGATCAGGTTGCGGGTCGCCGGGGTGTCGCCACGGTACACGTCGATGATGTAGCTGATGGACTCGAAGATGTAGAACGAGATCCCGATCGGCAACAGCACGTGGGTGAGGATGAAAGGCTCCAGGCCCGCCGACTTCATCATCACGTTGATGCTGTCGACGCCGAAGTTGGCGTACTTGAAATAGCCGAGGATGCACAGGTCGACTGCCACGCCGAGCAGCAACCAGCGCTGCGCCGGCTTGGTACGCACGCCGGCGGCACCGACCTTGAGGCCGATCCAGTAGTTCCACAGCGTGACGGCGGCGAACAGCGCCAGGAAGTCCACTCGCCACCAGGCGTAGAACACGTAGCTGGCAATCAGCAGCAGCAGATTGCGATAGCGTTGCCCGCTCAAGTAGTACAAGCCGAGAAAGATCGGCAAGAACAGAAACAGGAACACATTGGACGAGAAAACCATCCCGATCTCTCCATGTTTAACCAACAGTCAAGGGCCAGAGCCCCCCCAAACCCCCCCACGATTTCGGGGGAGGTTGTATTGCATTTCTACTGACGAAACCGGCTTCAAATGTGGGAGGGGGCTTGCTCCCGATAGCGGTGTGTCATTGAGCACAGATGGCGACTGTTACACCGCCATCGGGAGCAAGCCCCCTCCCACATTTTTTACCGCGTTTGCTCAGGAACCTTTTTTGCCTTTTTCGTGCGCCGGGTCGTAGACCTTGGTCAGGTCGCCACCCAGGCGGAATGTCTTGAACGGCTGCATCTCATGCTTGCGCTCGATCACATCCGGCGCGCAGGTGTAGAGCGTGCAGAAGGGCTCAAGCCAGGCAAATTTCATGTCTTCCTTGAGGTCCTTCATGTCCTGCTCTTTGCCGTTCTTCTGCTCGAAGATCTCCGGGTCTTTCACCCCGGCCAGCACCTTGTCGCCCAGGCGTTTGAGCGCGCCGTTGTTTTCCTGGCGCAGGTCCACGCCGTTGACCAGGGCAAAACTGGCGATCATCGACAGCGGCGGCAGGGCGTAGTTGTGATACGACAGGGCGCGCTGTTGGCGCTTCAACTCGTTCGGCAAAAAGCCTTGGTCATCGACCTGGTTGGCGCCGACCTTGTATTCCTTCACCGCCCAATCAAACAGGTCGCGGCGGTTAGTGGCGATGGAAGTCGCCATCACCGACCAGGCGGCCCAGTAGGAGTGGTTGTTGGTTTTTTCCAGCGGCAGGTTGTCCCAGTCGCTTACCACCTGGTCGGCCAGCTTGTTGAACCAGGCTTCGATCTGTTGGGATTCCTGCGGGTGCTTGGCCAGCGGCTGCGACTCGGAGAATTTCAGGCGTACATAGGCTGAAGCCATGCTGCCCAGTGCCCATTTGCGCATGGATTTGCCGGTGTGGTTGAAGTCCTTGGACATCAGCGCGTCGGCCTTGGCCCACGACACCAGCCAGTTCAGCGTGCATTCGAGCTGCTGGGGGCGGCCGTCACGCATGAACTGCATCACGCGCTTACTGGTGTCTTTTTCCAGCTTGGTGATGTCGGCGGTGCTGTCGCGAAAGGCCTTTTCGGACTGCACATTCAGCGTGGAGCGCGCCTTGTCCGAACCTTCGTACTTGCTGCGAAATTGCAGCGAACCGGTGTACGGCGCTGGCATGGCGTCGCAGTCATTCTTGAAGTCGCCGGTCTTGAACGCTTCGATCGGTGCGAAATAGCCCTGAGGCGGACGCAGTGGCGCGGCGGCGTTGGCGGCCCCGGCGAAGATCGCCAGGCCCAGCAACGATGGAATCAATAACTTTTGCATAAGTAACCTCATTGCCCGGTTGAAGCGGTTTGTTGACCGCCGGCTGGGAATACGTTGCGTGTGCAAATTTTCGCTTCGACCTTCTGCGCGGCAGCACCCTGTTCCGGGCCCTGCACTTCCACGGCCAGCAAGTTCTGCGAGGCCCAGTCTTCATCGGTGCGCAGTTCAAAGGCGAAACGCCCGTCTGTATCGGATGTTTCGGGTTTCTCGATCTTGATGTCCTCGTGGCGACCGTTCATATACCAGAGGGTGGCTTGCAAGGTTTTCACCGACGGATCGGCGAAGCGGATATCGACCTGGTGATTGGCGTTGCGCAGGTCCTTGTTGGCACTGTTGACCATCAGCTCGTTCTTGCCGGGCTTGAGGGTGGTGCTGGCGGACATCTGCGCGGTCTTGCCTTCGCACCCGTTGTCCAGCAGCGCCATCATCTGGCGATAGATGGTTTCCTGGTCGAGGCGGTACAGCGGCGAGAATTCCCAGATCAGGATCTTCGGCGGAGTCTTCTGGAATTCGTCGCTGCCCAGGTACTGGATCATCGACCCTTCCAGGCCACCGCCGGGGAAGGCGACGTTAAGGATGTCGGCGCCGATTTCCTCCTGGAGGAAGCCGGCGAAATTGTAGTTCTTGCCGCTGTGGCTGGTGCCCACCAGGGTAATCTGCGGGTTGCCCGAATCGCTGAACAGGTCGCCGTCACCGGCTTCGCCCTTGGGCTCGGTGGTGAACTGGTCCATGTACTGGATCGCATAGCTGGTGCCGCACAGTTGCCCGGCCATGTTGTGCAGGGTGCCGGTCTTGCCCATGCGGCCCGAGCGCTTGGTCTCGAATTCGCGCTTGGGAATTTCGGCGTACTCAGGCATTTGCTTGACCTTGGCCGCGACGATTTTCGCCGTGCGCTGGGCTCCGTACGGGGTCCAGTGCTGGTCACCGCGGAAGTAGAAATCGTGGGCCGGCAATTCGTCTGGCAATTGCTCGTTGGTCAGTGGCGAAAGGTCCGGCACTACGTAGCCCATCTTGGCGAAACGGCCAAGCATGGTCTTGTAGTTGGTCAGGGCCTTGTCGAAGTCGAACTTGGCTTTCTCTTCGGGGTTGAGCTTGTTGCGGTTCACCAGGCCACGGGTCGGTTGGTAGACCACCACCAGTTCCACGCCCTTGGCCTTGAACGCATCGTGCAACTGCTGCATGCGTTTGTAGCCTGCCGGTGTGGTGTCGAATTCGGTGCGCAGGTCTTCCTGGGTACGAAACAGCCAGTCGCCCTGGGCTTGTACCAGAGTGGTGAAGTTCTGCTGGTAGCGCGTGGTGTAGTTCTTCGCGTCATGGGCGGCCGGGCACAGGCTGCAGCATGGCTCGGCGGTGAAGGTCGGCGCCTTGACTTCGTCGGCGCGCACGCCCTGGCTGGCCGCAAGCAGGCCGAGGGTCAGACCCGAGAGGCTCAGCAGTTTGATCATGTGTGGGTGCATAAGGGTCATCCTCAGTCCTGCATTTCGGTCTGGCGTTCGACAGGGTCGATCAGCACGGCTTTCTGCTGGCGCACCAGCAAGTCGAGAATTTCTTCCTGGCGCTCGCCAAGAATGCCGTTGAAGCTGATGCCGCTGGATTTGGTCGGCGCCAGCATCGACACGCGGTACAGCTCGACACTCAGCGGCGAATCGATGGACAGCGGCCCGCTGCCGTTGCCCGCCAGTTCACCACCTACCACGATCAGCGAGACCTTAGCGTCGAATGGGTCGAGGGCAATGTCGCGGTCGGTGTCGGTCAAGTCCTTGATGTGGCCGTAGAGCCCCGTCAGGCCGTTGGCCATCGAGGTGTTTTCGTAGAGCTTGATATTCACGCTGTTACGCACACGAATGCCGTGGCGACGATTGGCGATGACCTTGTTGCCCCACAGCAGGTTGTCGCCGCTCTCATAGAGGGTGATGCCGTCGGTGTGGTTGCGGTAGATCTCGTTGTCGGCGATCAGGTTGTTCACGCTGTTACGGTCGATCACCAGGCCTGAGAGCTTGTTGTCGTAGCTGCGGTTGTTGAAGATGAAGCTGTCGTTCACTTCCCGGGAAATGATGATGCCGTGCTTCTTCTTGGTGCCGTACACCGTGTTGTCGGCGATGATCAGGCCGTGGGAACGGTCATGGGGGTCAATGCCGTAGACGATGTTGTCTTTGTAGGTATTGCCCTTGATCACGAAGCCCGTGGTCTCGTAGCAATAGAAGCCGTACCACATGTCCGAGAACTCGGAGTCGATGATCCAGCCGGTCGGCTCAGGACGCTTGAGCACCTTGGCCATGTTCGGCGTGTACTGGGAAATACTCACCCCGTAGGACTTACTGTTGGCGTAGCCGAAGCTGGCCATCTTGGTCTTGGAGATATAGGTCTCGGTGCCGCCCCAGGCCAGCAGGAACGGGCGGAATTCCTTGGCCGACTTGAACAGCGCCGGGCCATTGGCTTTTTCATCCCAACCGGTGACCTTGGTATCGCGCACAAACAGCTGGCCGTCGTTGATCAAAAACGAGCCGGCTTGCTGGGACAGACGCAATTCCTGGGTATTTTTGTCGATATCGAGGATGCCCTTGCGCCCGACCACGATCGGCAGCTTGGCCAAAAAGACACCCGGCGACGTTTCGCTGAAGTACTGCTTGGGCACCTTGCCCAGCAGGTCCTTGAGGTTCATGTAGCCATCGTCGACAAAGATCGCCTGGGGAATGCCGTGCTGGCGCACTACCCATTCGGCCATCTTGTTATCGCCACCGATAAAGTCCTTGAGCGCGTCTTCCTGCATCATGCGGCGCACGCTGATCTTGCCCGGCTTGGTCTTGACGATCTTCTTTTCCATGGCTGCGGCGGTGTAGCCCGACAGGTCCGGCAGGGCAGGCTTGGCCATTTCCAGCGGCGCGGTGGGCGGGCTGGAAATGGTGTAGGTCTTGGCCTGTTGCAGTTCCTTGGCGATGATCGGCGCCTTGGCCGTCGTATCGGCGAACGCTGTGGCGCTGGCCAACAGCATTGCCGCGACGAGTAGGCTTTGAGCATTCATGGCGCAGGCTCCCATCAGAATTTCCAGACCACGTCGACAAACGCGCGGTGCATGTAGGAGTCGACCTGGCTGCCATAGGCGTCGCCCGGCTTGAACACGCCGGCACGCAAGCGCACCAGGGCCGACGGCTCGTCGATCGACTGGCTCAGCGCGGCGGGCAGCAAGCCTTTCTTGAAGTACTTGGTGACCACCAGGTCCATCTCCTGGCCGAGGTCTTTCTTACCGTCTTCCAGAGGCAGGGACGTGCTGGAGAGGATCGCGCCGGTGACGTCATCGGTGTTGTTCTGCACTGCATCGATACCGTTGCTGCCCACCGGCTTGTTGCCGTCCACGCGCCAGAACTTGTGGTACACCAGGCTGGCGTCGTAGTCCTCGCGCAGCTGCCAGGAACCGAACAGGCTCATGGACTGCATGTTGTTCATCTCGCCGCGATACGCTTCGCCGAAGCGGTGCACGCGGGATTGGGTGCCGGTCCAGTTCGAACGGTTGCTTTGCAGGCCGTTCTGCTCGTACTCGGCACTGGCGCGGGAGTAGGCCGCGCCCACTTGCCATTGCGGGTCCAGACGCAGACGCACGCCGAGGTCGGTGGCCCAGCCACTCACGTTATCGCTGCGCTTGGCATTGGTCGGACGAGTGCCGTCGGCATTCAAGGCATTTACGGTGTCGCGGTCGCCGCGCATGCCGGTGATGCTGGCCCAGTAGTTGACGGTGTTGGTATTGCGCCAGTTGTAGGCGTCGCTGTTGGCTTCGATGCCGAGCCAGGTCAGGTCGCCGTTCTCGCGTTTGTCCAACGGGTCCGTGGCCACGCCTGGTTCGGCGTAGTCGAGCTTGCCGTCGTCATGGGTGTGGTGACCGCGCAGGCCGATCCACTGGCCCGGCGTCCACTGGTAGGCGGCGTCGGCGTAGAAGTGCTGGCGGTCCTTGTCCTTGGGCGAGAGTTCCTTGAGGTCGGTGCGGTACTCGCTGAAACGTTCGGCGGCGCCGACATTGGCCTTGAGCAAGGTGGTGTCGAAGGTCCAGTTCAGCGCTTCGATGTTGGTGTCGCGCCATTGGCCGTCGTCATTGCGCAGGCGTTGGCGACCGAACTTGAGGATCTCGCCGGGGTAGGGCGTGAAGCCGCTGTAGCCAACCCAGAACTCGCGCAGGGCCAGGTAGTTTTTCTTGGCCTTGCGGTCGTCGTTGCTCGACTGTTCGGTGGTGTCATCGGCCGACTGTTGCAAGGTGTCGGTCTCGATGATGTCGCTGGACACGACGGCCTGGCCCATGGCGTAGGCACTCCACGCGCCGCTTTCGCCGTAGATCCACGGGCGCAGGTCGAGGCCGATGCCGTTGACGTCGCCGCCTTTCTGGGTGCCGAGGTCGCGGTCATCTTCGGACTGTGCAGTGGCTTTGACCTCCAGGCCGAAGTTCTTGGCTTCGGTCAGCGCGGCCAGGGTCGGGCACGACCACAGCAGGGCGAAGGTCAGGCCGATACCGGCCTTGACGAATGGGTTGAGCTTCATAGGGATTCCTCGCCGTCTTCTTCTTGCAGGGCGTGCAGTTGCAGCGTGCTTTGGGCCAGGGTGCCGCGGGCGGCCAGTTCCTGTTGCACCAGGCGTTGGCCTTCGGCGCGTTGCTCAGGGGTCAATGGCGCCTCGAGCTGGGTAGCCAGGTCATTGGCCTCTGGCGTGTTCTGGGCCTTGGCCAGTTGGCTGAAGACATAGGCGTTCAATGGGTCGGGCTTGGTGCCCTTGCCTTGGGAAAACAGTTGGGCGATGGCGAAGTCGGCGCTGTTCTGGCCGTTGCGCGCAGCGGTCAGCAGGTGGTCCAGGGCTTTTTGCGGGTAGACCTTGCCCAGGTAGCCACGGCGGTAGATCTGGCCGAGGTAGTAATCGGCGGCCACTTCACGGCCCACGGCTTTTTCGAAGTGGGCTTCGGCGGCCTTGGCGTCGGCCGGCACCCACTTGCCTTCGTAGTAGAGCTTGCCCAGCAGCAGTTCGGCGCGCGGCTGGTCGGCGGCGCGGCCGTTGTCGAGGTACTTCATCATCTGGTCGACGTCGCCCATTTCGGGGAAGTCGTAGAGCAGTTGCGCCAGGCTGACCCAGGAGGCCGGGTAGGCAGGGGCGATTTTTTCAAGCAAAGCCTGGGCGGTTTTTTCGTCCGGCGTGCCGAGGCTGGCATCACCGAGTACGCGGGCCACGCTGTCGACGCGCTGGGCGGTGACGCTGCCACGGCTGTAGCCTGCTTCCATCTGCTTGAGCAGCTCAGCCTGTTTTTCCGGCTCGGCTTTTTTCTGGTAGACCGTGGCCAGCTCGACATAGCAGATATCGGTGGTGTTCAACGCGGCCTTGCAGATGCGCTCGACGTCATCCAGGTGCTGGTCGTAAGTGTCTTGGGTGCGATACAGCAGCACCTGGGCCAGGCCGGCTTCCGGGTAACCGGCCGCTTGCCATTTGCTGATCTGCTGCTGGGCATTCACGTTGGGAAAGCTGTGCGGGTATTGCAGGTACAGCATCGCCAGCGGGATCAGGGTGTTGCCTTCGCCATTGGCGAAGGCTTTTTTCAGCAGGCTTTCGGCTTCATGGTGCTCAGCTTCAGTGGCACCGGGCTTGGCCACCAGCAGGCGGCCAAGGCGCGCCTGGGCGCGGGGCGAAGTGTCCGCCGCCGCACGGTAAGTGGCTTCGGCCTGCTTGATTTGCGCCGGATCGCGGGTGCCTACCTGGATATCGGCCAGGCCCACCTGGGCCTCGCTGTAGCCCAGGTCTGCCAGTTGCTGGTAATTCTGCTGCGCGGTGACGGTATCGCCGCGTTTCAGCGCTTCATTGGCCAGGCGTTGGTCGGGCAGGCCGGCGCAACCGGCCAGGCTCATGGCCAGTGCCAGCGCGCAGTACGCAGAGGCCAAGTGAAAACTGCTCTGTGTGGGAGCTGGCTTGCCTGCGATGGCATCGCTGCGGTGCAACTGATGCACCGAGTCGCCTGCATCGCGGGCAAGCCCGGCTCCCACAGAGGTCAGCGGTGTTGTTGGAATAGGGTTCACAGGCATGTCCTCGCTTACAGACCGTGGGCCATGGCTTTGTCGATCAGCCAGTTCAGCGATGGGCCGCGGTCACTGGTGACTTCCACCGGGCGACCGGCGTAGGTGCTGTCCAGCGGTGCGTCGGGCTTGATCTGCACACGGATGTCAGAGGACAGGTCGGCGCTGTTCAGGCTGGTGCTGCTGACGATGGTGCCGGTGCGAACCTGTTCTTCGTCGGCGACCTGGAAGCTCACCGGCGTACCTGGACGCACATCGCCAAACTGGCGGTAGGTGAAGCGGGCTTCGACGTTAGCCTGGCTGCCACGCGGCACCAGTTGGAAGATCACATCGCCCTTGCTGGCGTACTGGCCGTCGGCGACCAGTTGCTGGGCGACCACGCAATCGCATGGCGAGGTGAGGGTGCCGGTCATTTGCTTGCCGAACAGCTCTTCAACCTTGGCCGGTTGCAGTTGGTCTTCGTCCAGGTGGCCCTTGAGCACGTCGAGCATACTGGTGCTGAACGTCGCCAGTGGCGCGCCCTTGGCCGCTACCGAGTCACCTTTGAGCAGGCTCTGCACGGTGCCGTCACGCGGCATGGTTACGTTCATGCCCGGTACGCTGACGAGGCCGGCCTGGGCGTGGCTGACGAAGTACATGCCGTACAGCGATTTGAAGACAAAACCGAACGCGGCCAGGCCCACCAGGAAAATCGCCAGGCTGAACGTCACGGCACGCAGGCGACCGAATGCGGTCATGCCGCTGCCGCCGTCCTTGACCTTGCGTGCCTTGGTGAAGTTGTCGCGTTGCAGGGTCGCCAGCACGTCGCCCATGGTCACGATGTCGCCGGACAGGTGCGAGGTGATCAGGTGGCGCAGGGTGGAAATGTCCTGGGCATCGAGGTTCTGGAACTGGCAGCCGGTGCGGCCGGTCTGGCGGTCGTAGGAGCGAATCTGCAGCTCCACATCCATGGCCAGGCCGAGGTTATCGATCACGAACTGCAGGCGGCCCTTGTGCACCTGGCCGACGGTGAGCGGCTGGGTCGCGGTGAAGGCCAGGCCGCCGGCGGACAGGTCGATGACCCGCGCTTCGGTCGGCGTGCGGTCGCTGTTGAAGAAGCGCAGCTTGGCCGGGATTTTGACCCGTGCATGCTGGCGCTGGGCTTCGGATTCGTGGACAACGTTGGCGTTTACTTGGCTGTTCATAATGTTCTAGTTCCTAGTTAATTCAGGCTTGGCAGGGTCAGACCATCATCAGCAACACGGCAACGAAGATGCTGCCGGCGGAGAAGGTCATGGTCCGAGACGACCAGGTGTTGAACCAACGTTGAAAGCTGGCCAAATCGCGGGTCAGTTTGGTGTCCTGGCGGGTCCAGGACTGTTGATCAAGGCGGAAGAACACGTAGATCTTCACCAACGCGCCCATGATCTGGTTGTAATAGAGAATCATCGGGTAGGCCGGGCCGATCTTGTGGCCCGAGCACGACAGCAGCAGGGTCAGGATCAGGCGGGTAAGACCGATCCACAGCAGGTAGACCAGGATGAACGCGCCGCCGTACTTGAAGGTGGCAATCATCGCCACGGTCAGGCCTAGCAGGGAGGTCCACATCGACACGCGCTGATCGAACAGCACTACGCTGGTGAACAGGCCGAGGCGACGTACACCCAGGCCGAGGGCGCGGGAGTTCTGGCGCAGGTTGTTGCCATACCAGCGGAACATCAGCTTGCGGCTGGCCTTGATGAAGCTTTTTTCCGGCGGATGTTCCACGGTGTTGATCGCGGCGTCCGGCACGTAGAAGGTGTCGTAGCCCAGGCGCATCAGGCTGAACCAGCTGGACTTGTCATCACCGGTCAGGAACTTGAAGCGCCCCAGGCGCCAGTGTTGCAGCGAGTCGCTTTCCACGTCGGCGATAAAGCCCGGGTCGGTGACCACGCTGGCACGGAACACCGACATGCGCCCGGTCATGGTCAGTACGCGCTTGGACAAGGCCATGGAGCACATGTTGATGTGGCGCTGGGCGAAACGCAGCTTGTGCCACTCGCTCATGATATAGCCGCCGCGTACTTCGCAGAATTCGTTGGTGGTCAGGCCGCCGACATTACCGAACAGTTGGAACCACGGCACGGTCTTGCGCACCACACCTTCGGCCAGCACCGTGTCGCCATCGATTACGGCTACCACGGCGCGGTCATCCGGCAGGTGGCGAGAGATAGCACGGAAACCAAAGGCCAGGCCGTCACGCTTGCCGGTACCGGCGATGCGCACGAAGTCGAGCTTGACGTGGGCCGGCGGGTTCATCTTTTCCCAGAGGCTCTTGACCAGCAGCTCATCGGACATTTCCACCAGCGAGCAGACCACGGTAGTAGGGAAGCCGCATTCGATGGCTTCACGGATCACCGAGCTGTAGACCTGGGCGGTGGTCAGCGCGTCGATGCGGAAACTGGTGACCATCAGGAACACATGGGACGGGTCGGCGGCCTTGCCCAGCTTGCGCACTTTGCGGCGCAGGTGCGGATAGACCACGTACAGGAACAGCATGCCGCGAAAGAAATGCGTCGCGCCCATGGAGTAGCGCCAGATACCCACGGCACCAATCAGGAAAATAAAATTCTTCGATTGCGAATCGAAGGTGCTCGCCGGCAACAGCAGGGCGAGACCCATCAGCAGGCTGAGGAAGAACAACCAGCCGGCCGCTTGCAGAAATATATGTTTTAACTTGGACATAAGCGTCATCCGCAGGGGGAGGAGGCTTCAGGCTGCAAGCGCTGGGGATAAAGACACTTGCAGCCTGAAACTTGCCGTTGCTGTTACCAGCAAATACCTTCGGTACGGCCGCTCACGCTGGTGGCCTTGGACATGAAGCCCACCAGATCGACCACTTGCTTGCCATGCGGGGCGTTCTGCGCCAGGGCACGGAACTTCTCATCACGGTTGCCCAGGATGATCACGTCGGAGTTGTTGATCACGTCGTCGAAGTTCGAGTTGAGCAGGGACGACACGTGGGGGATCTTGCCTTCGATGTAGTCCTTGTTTGCGCCGTGCACACGGGCGTACTCGACGTTGCTGTCGTAGATGCTCAGGTCGTAGCCCTTGCCGATCAGCATTTCCGCCAGTTCCACCAGTGGGCTTTCACGCAGGTCGTCGGTACCGGCCTTGAAGCTCAGGCCCAACAGCGCAACTTTGCGCTTGTCGTGGCTGGAAACGATGTCGAAGGCGTTCTGTACCTGGGACTCGTTGCTGCGCATCAGCGAGTTGAGCAGCGGCGCTTCCACGTCCAGGGAGCCGGCGCGGTAGGTCAGGGCACGCACGTCTTTTGGCAGGCACGAACCGCCGAAGGCGAAGCCTGGACGCATGTAGTACTGGGACAGGTTGAGGGTTTTGTCCTGGCACACCACTTCCATTACTTCGCGACCATCGACGCCGACGGCCTTGGCGATGTTGCCGATCTCGTTGGCGAAGGTGACCTTGGTGGCGTGCCACACGTTGCAGGTGTACTTGATCATCTCGGCAACGGCGATGTCCTTGCGGATGATCGGTGCGTCGAGTTCTTCGTACAGCGACTGCAGGACATCGCCGGAGGCTTTGTCGAACTCGCCGATGACGGTCATCGGTGGCAGGTCGTAGTCAGCGATGGCGGTGGATTCACGCAGGAATTCCGGGTTGACCGCGACACCGAAGTCGACGCCGGCTTTCTTGCCGGAGCAATCTTCGAGGATCGGGATCACCACGTTGGCCACGGTGCCAGGCAATACGGTGCTGCGCACCACGATGGTGTGGCGGGTGGTCTTGTCACGCAGCACAAAACCGATCTCGCGGCATACCGATTCGATGTAGTTGAGCTCCAGGTCGCCGTTTTTCTTGCTTGGCGTACCGACGCAGATCATCGACAAGTCGGTGTCACGAATGGCTTCGGCGAAGTTGGTGGTACCGCGCAGCCGGCCAGTCTCGATGCCCTGGCTCAACAGTTCGCCCAGACCCGGTTCAACGATTGGCGATTTACCCGCGTTGATCAGGTCGATCTTTTCCTTGGAGATGTCTACGCCGACCACTTCGTGGCCACGGGCAGACAGGCAACCGGCACAGACCGCGCCAACGTAACCCAAACCAAATATGCTGATACGCATCGCATTTACCTCTTTGTCACTGAAGACGTTCTTAATCATGCCAATAGATGGCCGGAGTTCATGTTTGCAAGCGTCACTGATGCCGCGAAAGTTAGGCGAATAGACGCCGACTTGCCGCGTGCAGGCATGTTGAATAGTGAGTGACTAACTATTGCACTCAAGTTGTGCGCAACTTGGCCTTTTTATTGGGGCTTGCCCTGAAATGCAGCCGGGCTTCCTTGGTGGAGGGCTCCGGCGCCAGTGCCGCAGGGCTTTGATACAGGCTTAAAGCCTTTTGATATCAATGCCTTGGGTTTTCACCACTGGCTCATTTAGGTCAGCGCTGCCTTGGCCTTCAGGGTTGGCAATAAGTGCTTATCGCTACCCTCAACTCAAACAGTTGATGTTATGACCATAGAGTCAAAGTGTTTTATGACAACTTGACTACTTCCGTTGGTCGCTGTGTAAGTCATCTCTTACGTAAACAGAGAATTTCGTTACCGGTGGTATGAGCGGCGCTTCAGGGTGAAGTTCCTGGCCGCTCATCCTGTTTCTGGAAATTTCTTGAAATATTAGAAAAGATGGCACTGGTACTATAGTGATAGCACTTGCTATTTAGGCCAGTAGTTGTAGGGAGTTGGAGAGAGAAGATAGTTTTGTGCCACTACTGTTTAAAAAAAGTGGTGCCACTACGAAAAAAACTGACGAGTGTCGAGTGAAGAAATCGTTAGGGTTGTATCTGGATATTTTTCTGGCGCCAAATAAATGACGATTTATGGTTTGGAATACAAACAAAATGTGGGAGGGGGCTTGCTCCCGATAGCGGTGCGTCAGTCACTGAAGTGTTGACTGAATTACCGCTATCGGGAGCAAGCCCCCTCCCACATTTGATCCGCAGTGTCTGTGCAGCCTTATTCCGGTGCGTGATCGCGCAAGAACACCAGGTTATCCGGCTTGGACTGCTCCGCATTGAAGCGATAGCCCTGTACATCGAACTGCTTGAGCTTGGCCGGGTCGTTGATGCGCTCTTCGATCACAAAGCGGCTCATCATGCCCCGGGCCTTCTTCGCGTAGAAGCTGATGATCTTGTACTGGCCGTTCTTCAGGTCCTTGAACTCGGTGTTGATGACCCGCGCATTCAGGGCCGGGCGCTTGACCGCCGAGAAGTACTCGTTGGAGGCCAGGTTGAGCAGCACGTCATCGCCCTGTGCGGACAATGCTTCGTTCAGCCATTCGCTGATGCGCGTGCTCCAGAAGGCGTAGAGGTCCTTGCCACGGGCGTTGGCCAGCTTGGTGCCCATCTCCAGGCGGTAGGGCATCATCAGGTCCAGGGGGCGCAGCAGGCCGTAGAGGCCCGAGAGCATGCGCAGGTGATCCTGGGCGTAGCTGAAATCGGCATCGCTGAAGGTCTCGGCGTTCAGGCCGGTGTACACATCGCCCTTGAATGCCAGCAGCGCCTGCTTGGCATTGGCCGGGGTGAAGGCGGGCGTCCAGCTGCCGAAGCGGGCGGCGTTGAGGCCACCGATCTTGTCGGAGACGTGCATCAACTCGCTGATTTGCGCCGGGCTCAGCTTGCGCAGTTGTTCGATCAGTTCCTGGGAGTGGTCCAGGTATTGCGGCTGGGTGAAGCGCGCAGTGACCGGCTTGGACTCGAAGTCGAGGGTTTTGGCGGGGGAAATCACCATCAGCATGAAGTTGGCTCCTTTAATCGTGGGCGAGATTCTAGGGGGTGGGGCGTTTTGACTCCACCTATGATGGTGATAGGTGCGATCCGCTATGATGGCCGGTAACTCTGGAAAGGAAGACCCCGTGTGCGATTAGCGCTTTTATTGTCGGCTTGTCTACTATGCGTCACCGCCCAAGCCGCGCCGGTTGACGTAGCCAGCCTCGACCGCAGCACCTGGCCGGAAAAACTCAGCAGCCCGGCGCTGTTCGATGTGGCTTCGCGTGCGGAGATCCTCATGTTTGCCCACAGCCTGTTGGCCAGTGAGGCCCTGGACGAAAGCGCGCTCAAGCAGCGCCTGGGCTTGAAGATCATCAACCTGGCGGCTATCGACGACCTGCGTCGCCAGTTGTGGCAACGGCTGTTGGAGAACTACAGCTTCGCCCAGCAAAGCTGCGAAGAAGATGCCTCGTTCTGCTTCCTGGTGGACAACATGGACGACCTGCGTGAGCAGGCCGGCAAGTTCGAGGTCAGTGACAACTCTTTCTATATAGGCTGGGCCGCCCCCAGCCGGCACTTCCACGAGCGCTATCTCGACGAACTGCTGCGCAAGGCCGCGCTGTTCCCGCAGATCAGCAGTGAAGTGGCGCGCTTTGGTGATCATGAGCGCAATGGCGACGAGCTCAATGACCGCATGTTCCTGCTGACCTTCGATGGCGGCCCGGCACCGGTTGGCGGCAATACCGACTGGCTCACCGACTACCTGCGCAAACAGAAGATGAACGCCACGTTCTTTGCCCTCGGCAGCAGCTTGCAAACCCGTGTAGAGCGCAGCTCTGCTGCCGATGTGCAGGCGCTGTACCAGGGGCAGTGCGTAGGTATCCAGGGTTGGGAGTACCGTTCCCACAGCCATTGGGTTGACTGGCAAAGCTCCATCACCCGCAGTGCCGCGCTGGTGCAGAACCTGATGCCGGAGAACTATCTGCCGCTGTTCCGCCCACCCTATGGGCAGCGCCGCGCGGACAGCCAGGGTTTCTTCCAGCAACAGGGTTTGCAGGTGGCGTTGTGGGACATCGATTCCCAGGACGAGCCGGGCAAGCTCAAGGCCGATGAGTCGGCGCAACGGGTGCTGACGCTGATGCTGCTGTGGCGCAAAGGTGTGATTGCCTTTCATGACACCCAGGACAAGGCGCGGGTGGCAATACCAATGGTGTTGCAGGCAACGGCGCAGAGTGGCTTGGGTTGGCAGGAGTGCCGCGAGGCGTTTCGCTGAGAATGCCCGGCCCTGTTGGGGATGAGGGTTTTTAGGGGTGATTTGCTGCGACATTTCGATGCAGGCGGACTTCCGACTTTAACGGGGCAGCTGGCACTCGGCTAGTGCTATTCGTCATCCTGAAAAATAAACTTCAAAAAAGCGTCAAAGTGCTTTTTCCTGTCATGGGTTTTGCGGTATTACGAAGTCAGACCGCCGAACCCTGCAACACAGGTGGCGTCTTCCAAGACTCCTCATGTGGGCACTGCACTTGACGTCACTCAGGTGTGGTCGGTGGTCGAATCGAGGCGCAGCACCGCCCAGGTATTGCGTCGACTGGCTCCCACAAAGGTGACCGAGTATGGATGATCATGGACGTACCCCTTCTTCCGACCAGCCAATCCTTTACGTGCTTGATACCAACGTATTGATCCACGATCCAAACGCACTGCTTAACTTCGAAGAACATCACGTCGCCATCCCGATGATCGTGCTTGAGGAGCTCGACAAACTCAAAAGCGGCCACCACAGCGTTGCCGCCGAATGCCGCCAGGCCATCCGCCTGATCGACAAGACGTTGGGTGAAGCTTCGCCCGAGGATGTTGAGGTCGGCGTGCCGATCCAGCGTGGCAAGAGCGGGCCCAAGGGCTTGCTGTCGATCCTGATGAGCAAGCGCAGCGAGCCCAATAGCCTGCTGCCGGAAAACCTCAACGACAACAAGATCATCAACCAGTTGATCGACCTGCACGCGCGCGACAAGGACCTGCGCGTAGTGCTGGTGACCAAAGACATCAATATGCGCCTCAAGGCACGAGCGTGTGGGATCGCTGCCGAGGACTACAGCACCGACCAGCTGGTCGACGACGTGTCGATGCTCTCCCGTGGTTATCACATGATGACCGGCTCGTTCTGGGATCGTGTCAGCAAGGTCGAGACCCGCCAGGACCACGGCCGTACCTGGCACCAGGTGCAGCTGATCGACAACCTGCCGGCCGTGCATATCAATGAGTTCATCGTCGACGAACAAGGCTTCGTGGGCTGGATCAAAGAGATCCAGGTCGACAAGCTGCTGATCCTCGACCTGCATCAGGAACCCCTGTTGCACCAGGAAGCCTGGGGCCTGAAACCGCGTGATATCTACCAGAGCCTGGCGCTGTACGCGCTGCTCGACCCGGATATCCACCTGGTCAATCTGACCGGTGCCGCAGGTTCGGGCAAAACCATCCTCGCCCTGGCTGCCGCCATCGAGCAAACCATGGTGACCAAGCGCTACCGCCGCATCATCGCCACCCGCAGCGTGCAGGGCTTGGACCAGGAAATCGGCTTCCTGCCTGGCACCGAGGCGGAAAAAATGGAGCCGTGGCTAGGGGCGATCACCGACAACCTCGAAGCCTTGCACATGGATGACGAAAACACCCATGGCAGCGTCGACTACATCCTCAGCAAAGTGCCGTTGCAGTTCAAATCCCTCAACTACATCCGCGGGCGCAGCTTCCAGCAGAGCCTGATCCTGATCGATGAATGCCAGAACCTTACCCCGCACCAGATGAAAACCATCATCACCCGTGCCGGCGCCGGTTCCAAAGTGGTGTGCCTGGGCAATCTGGCACAGATCGACACCCCTTACCTGTCCGCGACCAGCTCCGGGCTGACCTACCTGACGGAACGCTTCAAAGACTTCCCCAACGGCGTGCATATCGCGCTGCAAGGGGTGCCTCGTTCGATCCTGGCTGAATACGCCGAATCCCACCTGTAACCAACAAGTGGCTAAATGCCACGAACCACCCCGGATTTTTCACGAAATCCGGGGTTTTTGTTGTTGGCGACATTTGTCTGCGATAACGCGCCCTGGGTGCTTGTGGTCTTTGTAATTATTTTGTTACATTTTTTCTCGCGGTAAAAACAATAAAAACACTCCACAACCCGTCGGAGCGCCACCTCCTTGATTCGACGAACCTTTTGAAGACCTATCTAGGGTTTTCACCGTGACCCTGCCTATTACAAAAGCCCGAAACACCGCTCATTGACGACGCACATATCCAAAGGGAAAGGAAAATGGACGTAGCAGGTAATGGCTTCACTGTGTCGCAACGCAAGCACTCTACTCGTTTCAAGCAGATGCCCCTGACACCCATCGCACTCGGCCTGGCCCTATGGCTGGGGCAGGGCTCGATGGCCTGGGCCGATGACAATCCCTATACGTCACAAGTATTGGAATCGGCGTTCAGGAAAGCCGTCGCGTCATTCGGCCCCAACACCGACGTGTACAAGAACCTGCGGTTTGCCTACGCGGATATCGTCGACCTGGCGGCCAAGGACTTCGCTGCCCAGTCCGGAAAGTTCGACTCGGCCCTCAAGCAGAACTACGAACTACAGCCTGAAAACCTCACCATCGGCGCCATGCTCGGCGATACCCGGCGACCGCTGGACTACACCTCGCGCCTGGATTACTACCGCAGTCGGCTGTTCAGCAACAATGGTCGCTACACCACCAATATTCTCGATTTTTCCAAGGCCATCATCGCCAACCTGCCGGCCGCCAAGCCCTATACCTACGTAGAGCCGGGCGTGAGCAGCAACCTCAACGCGCAACTGAACGCCGGGCAATCCTGGGCTGGCGCAACCCGTGACTGGAGCGCCAACGCGCAAACCTGGAAGACCCCGGAAGCCCAGGTCAACTCTGGCCTGGACCGCACCAACGCGTACTATGCCTATGCCCTGGGCATCACCGGCAAGGGTGTGAATGTCGGCGTGCTGGACTCGGGCGTTCTCACCCGGCACTTCGAATTCCAGGGCAAGAATGCCCAGGGCCAGGACCGCGTGCAGGCGGTGACCTCCACCGGCGAGTACTACGCCACCCATCCGCGCTACCGTCTTGAAGTGCCCAGCGGCGAGTTCAAGCAGGGTGAGCATTTCAGCATTCCCGGGGAATACGACCCGGCGTTCAACGATGGTCACGGTACGGAAATGTCCGGTGTGCTCGGGGCCAGCCGCAACGGCACCGGTATGCACGGCATTGCCTTCGATGCGAATATCTTTGTCGCCAACACCGGCGGCAGCGACAACGATCGGTACCAAGGTTCCAACGACCTCGACTACAACGCGTTCATGGCCAGCTATAACGCCCTGGCGGCGAAGAACGTGTCGATCGTCAACCAGAGCTGGGGGCAAAGCTCGCGCGATGACGTGGAGAACCACTTCGGTACGGTCGGCGACAGCGCCGCGCAAAATCTGCGGGACATGACCGCGGCCTATCGCCCGTTCTGGGACAAGGCCCACGCCGGTCACAAGACCTGGATGGACGCCATGGCTGACACCGCACGGCAAAACACCTTTATCCAGATCATCTCGGCGGGCAACGACAGCCACGGTGCCAACCCGGATACCAACGCCAACCTGCCGTTTTTCAAGCCGGATATTGAAGGCAAATTCCTCGCGATCACCGGCTATGACGAGACCAGCGCCCAGGTCTACAACCGTTGCGGCACCTCGAAGTGGTGGTGCGTGATGGGTGTGTCGGGCATCCCGTCCGCAGGGCCGGAGGGTGAAATCATCCCCAACGCCAACGGCACCTCCGCCGCCGCGCCGAGCGTTTCCGGGGCCTTGGCCCTGGTGATCCAGCGCTTTCCCTACATGACCGCCAGCCAGGCGCGGGACGTATTGCTCACCACCTCCAGCCTGCAGGCGCCGGATGGCCCAGACACACCTGTCGGTGAGCTGACAGGTGGCCGCACCTACGACAACCTGCAGCCGGTGCACGATGCCGCCCTGGGTACGCCGCAAGTGCCGGGTGTGGTCAGCGGCTGGGGCCTGCCCAACCTGCAAAAAGCCATGCAAGGGCCAGGGCAGTTCCTCGGTGCGGTGGCGGTGGCCTTGCCTGCCGGTACCCGCGATATCTGGGCCAACCCGATTTCCGATGAGGCCATTCGCGCCCGGCGCGTGGAAGACGCTGCCGAGCAGGCGACCTGGACGGCGACCAAGCAGCAAAAGGGCTGGTTCAATGGCCTGCCCGCCAATGCCTCGGCCGATGATCAGTTCGAATACGAGATCGGCCATGCCCGGGAACAGGCGACGCTGACCCGTGGCCAGGACCTGCTTACCGGCGCCACCTACGTTGGCAGCCTGGTCAAGTCGGGGGATGGCGAACTGGTGCTGGAGGGCCAGAACACCTATTCAGGCAGCACCTGGGTGCGCGGTGGCACATTGTCGGTGGATGGCGTGTTGACCTCTGCCGTGACGGTGGATGGCAGCGCCGTGGGCACGCGCAATGCGGATAACGGCGTGCTGACCACCTTGGGCGGCACCCTTGCCGGCAACGGTACAGTGGGCGTCTTGAGCTTGAACGCTGGCGGGCGCGTGGCACCGGGGCATTCGATTGGCACGTTGCGTACTGGCGACGTGACCTTCAATCCGGGCTCGGTGTATGCCGTCGAAGTCGGCCCCAATGGCCGCAGCGACCAGATCCAGAGCAGCGGCGTGGCGACCCTCAATGGCGGCCAGGTGAACGTGTCCCTGGAGAACAGCCAAAACCTGCTGTCCGCCAGCGAGGCGCGCAGTTTGCTGGGCCAGCAGTTCAGCATCCTCAGCGCCAGCCAGGGCATCAATGGCCAGTTTGCGGCGTTCGCGCCCAACTACCTGTTCATTGGCACGCAGCTCAACTACCAACCCAACCAGCTGACCCTGGCGATAGCGCGCAACCAGACCAGCTTCGCCAGCGTCGCACAAACCCGCAACGAACGGGCGGTGGCGACAGCGGCCGAGACGCTGGGCGCCGGCAGCCCGGTCTACGAAAGCCTGTTGGCTTCGGATTCCGCCGACCAGGCACGGGACGCGTTCAAGCAACTCTCGGGGCAACTGCACTCGGATGTGGCGGCGGCGCAAATGGCCGACAGCCGTTACCTGCGCGAAGCGGTCAACGGGCGTCTGCAGCAGGCCCAGGCGCTGGATTCCAGCGCGCAGATTCAGGCCAGCGACAACGGCGGCTGGGTGCAACTGCTGGGCGGGCGTAATAACGTCAGCGGTGACAACAACGCTAGTGGCTACTCGTCGTCCACCAGCGGCGTGCTGCTGGGTTTGGACACCGAGGTGAGTGATGGCTGGCGGGTGGGGGCGGCGACCGGTTATACCCAGAGCCACCTCAATGGCCAGTCGGCTTCGGCGGACAGCGACAACTATCACCTGTCGGTATATGGCGGTAAGCGCTTCGAAGCCATTGCCCTGCGCCTGGGTGGCGCCACCACCTGGCACCGCCTGGACACTTCGCGGCGGGTCGCCTACGCCAATCAGTCGGACTACGCCAAGGCCGACTACAGCGCACGCACCGACCAAGTGTTCGCCGAGATCGGCTACACCCAATGGAGCCTGCTCGAACCCTTCGCCAACCTCACGTACCTGAACTATCAAAGCGACTCGTTCAAGGAGAAAGGCGGTGCCGCTGCTTTGCACGCCAGTAAGCAAAGCCAGGACGCGACGCTGTCGACCCTGGGCCTGCGTGCGCATACGCAGTTGCCGATCAGCGCCACCTCGGCGGTGACCTTGCGCGGTGAGTTGGGTTGGGAGCATCAGTTCGGTGACACCGACCGCGAAGCCTCGCTGAAGTTTGCCGGCAGCGACACCGCCTTTGCCGTCAACAGCGTGCCCGTGGCCCGGGATGGCGCGGTGATCAAGGCCAGCGCGGAGATGGCCTTGACCAAGGACACCCTGGTGTCGTTGAACTACAGCGGCTTGCTGTCCAACCGCGGTAACAACAACGGGATCAATGCCGGGTTTACCTTCCGTTTCTAACCTTGCACTTGATCTTCGTGTAGGAGCGAGCTTGCTCGCGAAGGACGCCAACGATAACGCGGGGTAGCAGGAACCCCGCGATATCGTCTGGTTTTTCGCGAGCAAGCTTGCTTCTACAAGGTTTACAATTGCTGCTCCCGATCAGGAGTATCCCTGTGCTGACTCATCTCGATTCCCAAGGTCGCGCCCATATGGTCGACGTCACCGATAAAGCCGTGACCTTCCGTGAGGCGGTGGCCGAAGCGCGGGTGCGCATGTTGCCCGAAACCCTGACAATGATTGTCGACGGCGCCCACCCCAAGGGCGACGTATTCGCCGTGGCCCGCATCGCCGGGATCCAGGCGGCAAAAAAAACCAGTGACTTGATCCCCCTGTGCCACCCGCTGATGCTTACCGGCGTCAAGGTCGAGCTACGCGCCGATGGCGTGGATGCCGTGCATATCCTGGCGCGCTGCAAACTCTCCGGCCAGACCGGCGTGGAAATGGAAGCCTTGACTGCCGCCAGCGTTGCGGCGTTGACCATCTACGACATGTGCAAGGCCGTGGACCGTGGCATGACCATCGAAAGCATTCGCCTGCTGGAAAAGCTGGGCGGTAAGAGCGGGCACTTCAAGGCGGATCAGGTATGAGTATCAACGTGCTGTTTTTTGCCCGCTACAGCGAAGCGATTGGCCTGGATTCGCTGGAGATGGAAGGTGACTTCGCCACCGTCGACGCCGTACGCCAAGCATTGGCGGGTGATCCGGGCTTCGAAGTGCTCAACGAGACCAGCCTGATGTGCGCCCGCAACCAGGAGCTATGTGGCCTCGACGAGCCACTGCAAGCCGGCGATGAAGTCGCGTTTTTCCCACCCGTGACCGGAGGCTGACCATGGCCATTCGTGTGCAAGTCGAAGCCTTTGATCCCGGCGCTGAAGTCAACGCCATGCACGCCGCCAATGTCGGCGTGGGCGCGGTGGTGAGTTTTGTCGGCTATGTGCGCGACTTCAATGACGGGTGTGATGTGTCGGGGATGTTTCTTGAGCACTACTCCGGCATGACCGAAAAGGCTTTGGCCAAGATTGCCGTCGAGGCTGAGCAGCGCTGGCCGTTGCTCAAGCTGGAGGTGCTGCATCGTATCGGCGCGCTGGAGCCGGGAGAGCCGATTGTGTTTGTCGCGGCGGCGAGTGCGCATCGCCAGGCGGCGTTTGATGCCTGTGCGTTTGTGATGGATTACTTGAAGACGCGGGCGCCGTTCTGGAAGAAGGAAAACACCAGCGAGGGGCCGCGTTGGGTAGACGGGCGGGACAGCGACCACGCGGCAGCAGACCGCTGGAAATAGCACGCCAAACACAGATGCAAATGTGGGAGGGGGCTTGCTCCCGATAGCGGTGGCACATTCAACATCTCTGTTGATTGACCCATTGCTATCGGGAGCAAGCCCCCTCCCACATTTTTGATCGAGTTTTAGCCGTTAAGGGCGTTTGCGTTCTACAGCTCGCAGCAAGTGCGTTGGCGGCGTCTCACAACTGATCTTGCGCCCCAGCAGTGTCTCGATCGACGGCAACTGATACGAATCATCTTCCCCGGCAAAGCTGATCGACACACCCGCAGCCCCGGCACGCCCGGTACGACCGATACGGTGCACGTAGTCGTCCGGCACTTCCGGCAGGGTGAAGTTGATCACGTGGCTGATGCCGTCGATATGAATACCGCGCCCGGCCACGTCGGTGGCCACCAGTACGCGGATCTTGCCTTCGCGAAAGCCTTCCAACGTCTTGATACGCTTGTGCTGCGGCACGTCGCCCGACAGTTGCGCGGCATTGACGCCATCGCGCACCAGGCGTTCTTCGATGCGGCGCACTTCGTCCTTGCGGTTGGCGAACACCATCACGCGCTCCCAACCGTTGTCATTGACCAGGTTGTAGAGCAGCTTGTACTTGTCGGCACCGGCCACGGCGTAGATGTGCTGCTCGACGTTTTCGCTGGCGACGTTCAGCGCCTCGATCTCGACGATGGACGGGTCGGTGGTCCACTGCTTGGCGAGGTTCATCACGTCTTCGGTGAAGGTCGCGGAGAACAGCAGGGTCTGGCGCTCGGCTTTGGGCGGGGTCTGGCGGATGATCTGGCGTACTTGCGGGATAAAGCCCATGTCGAGCATGCGGTCGGCTTCGTCCAGCACCATCACTTCGACCATGTCCAGGTGCACGTCGCCGCGCTGGTTGAAGTCCAGCAGGCGGCCGGGGGTGGCGACCAGGATATCGCAGTGGCGGGCTTCAAGGTGCTTGAGCTGTTTGTCGAAGTCCATGCCGCCGACGAAGGTCATCACGTTGAGGCCGGTGTACTTGGTCAGATCGGCGGCGTCCTTGGCGATCTGCACCACCAGCTCCCGGGTCGGGGCGATGATCAACGCGCGCGGTTCACCCATGTAGCGCTCTTTCGGCGGTGGCGTCTGCAGCAGCTGGGTGATGATCGAGATCAGGAATGCGGCGGTCTTGCCGGTACCGGTCTGGGCACGGCCGATGGCGTCTTTACCCGCGAGGGTGAAACCCAGCACCTGCGCCTGGATCGGCGTGCAGTACGGGAAGCCCAGGTCCTGGATGGCATGCATCAGTTCCGGGGCCAGCTTGAAGTCGTGGAAGCGGGTCTTGCCTTCCTGGGGCTCGACGACGAAGTCTTCGAGTTTCCACGGGGTTACCGGCGGCTTGGGCGCGCGTTCGCGACGTGGTTTGGCCGCAGGCGCCGTAGCGACCTCGGCAGGCTGGGCCTGTTCAGGCGGCGTCACCGAGGGTTGTTTCGGTGCGGCGGCGGGCGTAGTCCGGCCAGGCTGTGGACCGTCATTGCGGTTGCCGGGCTTGGGGGCAGGAGCACTGGGAACAGGCGCGAGCGGCTCAGCCGCGCTTTTGCCGAACATCTTCTTGAGTGCTTTGAGCACGGTCATCTCATTAATTGGTTAAGGAATATACGCCGGCCAGTGTAATGCAAGAATCGGGCGCGGCGTAGTGCGTCTGTCATACGGCTACATAAACGCGGGTTTCAGCGCAGGCGTTCAGCCAGCCAGGTGCCGATATCGCGTATCTCTTCGGGTAACACTTCGTGGCCCATTGGGTATTCCTGCCATGCCACGGTGACACCACGGCCCTTCAAATGCTCATAGGCGCTACGGCCCATGGCGTTCTGCACCACCTCGTCGTACTGACCATGCAGGCACAGTGTCGGAATGCGCTGCTGGCTGGCGGATAATTCCAGCTCATTATCAAAGGTTGGCGCGTAGGTGGAGAGGGCTATGACGCCACCCAGTGGCCCCTCCCAATTTAAGAACGCGGTGTGGAAAACCACGGCACCGCCCTGGGAAAAACCCGCGAGGAAAATTCGCGAAGCGTCTATCCCGGTTCTCTTCTGAGCCTCGATCAAATCAGTGAGCATTTTCGCCGAGACTTCCAGTTCTTCCAGGCTGATCGAACGCGCCGGGCTCATGGCCTTGATGTCGTACCAGCTCGGCATCTCGTAGCCGCCGTTGATGGTCACCGGGCGCGTCGGCGCCTGGGGCAAAACGAAGCGCGTGGTCAGCAAGCTTTCCTGCAGCGCCTCGGCTACCGGCAGGAAGTCGTAGCGATCGGCACCCAGGCCATGCAACCAGATAACGCAGGCATCTGCGGGCTTGGCGGGCTGAAGAATCAAGGGTTCGGTCATGTCTGCTCCATATATGTGCGCGCGCTCCGATTGGGGGCGTCGGAACGGTGCGCGACAGGTTGATCTGTTAAGAGAATGTCGCAAGGGTGAATCTTTTGCCATTAACCCAGGGTTGCAAGCGCTTGGCCAGCACTCTGGTACGCGCCTTGCTATGTGTAGGTCGATGTCAGAACTCTCCCGGGACGGTAACACTATCAGTGACCGCCGTTCAGGGGATAGCCGCTGGAATGATTGCGAAAACCTCATGCCGCTTGACCCCAAAAAAAGCCAACACGGGTCGATATCGCCTCATAAGGGTGCGCTGGGGTTGGAGCTTGGACACAACAAGAGCAACTGGAGGTTTGAATGAAGGTATTGAAATCCACCCTGGCCATCGTCACTGCGGCGGCTGTATTGGGTGTCAGTGGGTTTGCCCAGGCGGGCGCCACCCTGGATGCCGTGCAGAAGAAAGGCTTTGTGCAATGTGGCGTGAGTGATGGCCTGCCGGGCTTCTCGGTGCCGGATGCCAGTGGCAAGATCCTCGGCATTGATGCCGACTACTGCCGCGCCGTAGCCGCTGCGGTTTTCGGTGACGCCACCAAGGTCAAGTTCAGCCAGTTGAATGCCAAGGAGCGTTTCACCGCGCTGCAATCGGGCGAAGTCGACATCCTGTCGCGCAACACCACCATGACCAGCTCTCGCGATGCGGGCATGGGCCTGAAATTCCCAGGCTTCATTACCTACTACGACGGCATCGGCTTTTTGGTCAACAACAAGCTCGGCGTGAAAAGCGCCAAGGAGCTGGACGGAGCAACCATCTGCATCCAGGCCGGTACCACCACCGAGCTGAACGTTTCCGACTACTTCCGCGCCAATAACCTCAAGTACACCCCGATCACCTTCGACACCTCCGACGAAAGCGCCAAGTCGCTGGAATCCGGGCGTTGCGACGTGTTGACATCCGATAAGTCGCAACTGTTTGCTCAGCGCAGCAAGCTGGCCGCGCCGAAAGACTACGTGGTGCTGCCGGAAACCATTTCCAAGGAGCCTCTGGGCCCGGTCGTGCGTAACGGTGACGACGAGTGGCTGGCCATCGTGCGCTGGGTGGGCTACGCCATGCTCAACGCTGAAGAAGCCGGTGTGACCTCGAAAAACGTTGAAGCTGAAGCCAAGTCCACCAAGAACCCCGACGTCGCGCGTTTGCTCGGTGCCGATGGTGAATATGGCAAAGACTTGAAAGTGAAGAAGGACTGGGTCGTACAGATCGTCAAGCAAGTGGGCAACTACGGCGAAATGTTCGAGCGCAACCTGGGCAAGAGCACGCCACTGGAAATCGACCGTGGCCTGAACGCGCTGTGGAACAACGGCGGCATCCAATACGCACCCCCTGTGCGCTGATCGCTGATGGTTCTATCACCCGGTGGGCCAACCGCCGGGTGATGTTCTGTTCCATTCTTTGCGGGGCACTTCATGCAAAATCAAATCGGCGCACCCAAGCAGAAGCTCAGCTTCAGCGATCCCAAAGTGCGCGCGTGGCTATTCCAGATCATCACCATCGTGGCGGTGGTCTCGCTGGGCTGGTACCTGTTCCATAACACCCAGACCAACCTGCAACACCGGGGTATTACCTCGGGTTTCGACTTTCTTGAACGCAGTGCCGGCTTCGGCATCGCGCAGCATTTGATCGACTACACCGAATCGGACAGCTATGCCCGGGTGTTTGTGATCGGCTTGCTCAATACCTTGCTGGTGACCGTGATCGGTGTGGTGCTGGCAACCCTGCTCGGCTTTATCATCGGCGTGGCGCGGCTGTCGCCCAACTGGATGATCAGCAAGCTGGCGACGGTCTACGTAGAAGTCTTTCGCAATATCCCGCCGTTACTGCAAATCCTGTTCTGGTATTTCGCGGTGTTCCTGACCATGCCGGGGCCGCGCAACAGCCATAACTTCGGTGACACCTTCTTCGTCAGCAGTCGTGGTCTGAACATGCCGGCAGCCCTGGCGGCCGACGGGTTCTGGCCATTTGTCGCCAGCCTGGTGATCGCCATTGTCGCCATCGTGCTGATGACCCGCTGGGCCAACAGGCGCTTTGAAGCCACTGGCGTACCCTTCCATAAATTCTGGGCCGGCCTGGCGCTGTTCATCGTGATCCCGGCGTTATGTGCGTTGATCTTCGGCGCGCCGCTGCACTGGGAAATGCCCCGGCTTGCAGGCTTCAACTTCGTCGGTGGCTGGGTATTGATCCCTGAACTGCTGGCGCTGACCCTGGCGCTGACGGTGTATACAGCGGCGTTTATCGCCGAGATTGTGCGCTCGGGGATCAAGTCCGTGAGCCACGGCCAGACCGAAGCCGCGCGCTCACTAGGCTTGCGCCCGGGGCCAACGCTGCGCAAGGTCATCATCCCGCAGGCGCTGCGCGTGATCATCCCGCCGCTGACCAGCCAATACCTGAACCTGGCGAAAAACTCGTCGCTGGCCGCCGGTATCGGCTACCCGGAAATGGTTTCGCTGTTTGCCGGCACGGTGCTCAACCAGACCGGCCAGGCCATCGAGGTCATTGCCATCACCATGAGCGTGTACCTGGCGATCAGCATCAGCATTTCCCTGCTGATGAACTGGTACAACAAGCGCATTGCGCTGATCGAGCGGTGAGGAAACGCCCATGACGACGCATACGTTCAAACCTGACATGCCGCCGCCGAGCAAAGTCTTCGGGCCGGTGGCGTGGATGCGCGCCAACTTGTTCTCAAGCTGGCTCAACACCCTGCTGACCTTGCTGGCGATCTACCTGGTGTACCTGGTGGTGCCGCCGATCCTGCAGTGGGCCATTCTCGACGCCAACTGGGTCGGCACTACCCGCGCCGATTGCACGAAAGAGGGTGCTTGCTGGGTGTTCATCCAACAACGCTTCGGGCAATTCATGTACGGATACTACCCAGGCGAGCTGCGCTGGCGCGTAGACCTGACGGTGTGGCTGGCCATTGTCGGCGTGGCGCCGTTGTTCATCTCGCGTTTGCAACGCAAGGCGATCTACGGTCTGGGCTTTCTGGTGCTGTACCCGATCATCGCCTACTTCCTGCTGCACGGCGGCGTCTTCGGCCTGAGCACGGTGGCGACCAGCCAATGGGGCGGCCTGATGCTGACCCTGGTGATTGCCACGGTCGGCATCGCTGGTGCCTTGCCGCTGGGCATTGTGTTGGCGTTGGGGCGGCGCTCGAACATGCCGGCGATCCGGGTGGTTTGCGTGACCTTCATCGAGTTCTGGCGCGGCGTGCCGTTGATCACCGTGCTGTTCATGTCCTCGGTGATGTTGCCGTTGTTCCTGCCCGAAGGCATGAACTTCGACAAGCTGCTGCGAGCGCTGATCGGCGTGATCCTGTTCCAGTCGGCCTATGTGGCAGAAGTGGTGCGTGGTGGCTTGCAGGCGATTCCCAAGGGGCAGTACGAAGCCGCCGCGGCGATGGGCCTGGGTTACTGGCGCAGCATGGGCCTGGTGATTCTGCCGCAGGCTTTGAAGATGGTGATCCCGGGGATCGTCAATACCTTCATCGCACTGTTCAAGGACACCAGCCTTGTGATCATCATCGGCCTGTTCGACCTGCTCAACAGCGTCAAGCAAGCCGCCGCCGACCCCAAATGGCTGGGCATGGCCACCGAAGGCTACGTGTTCGCCGCCCTGGTGTTCTGGATTTTCTGTTTTGGCATGTCGCGCTATTCCATGCACCTGGAACGCAAGCTCGACACCGGCCACAAGCGTTAGGAGTGGTTTTTATGAGCGAAGCAATCAAGCAGCCTGTGAGCCCTGAAGGCATTATCCAGATGCAGGGTGTCAACAAGTGGTACGGCCAGTTCCATGTGTTGAAGGACATCAACCTCAACGTCAAGCAAGGCGAGCGCATCGTGCTGTGCGGCCCGTCGGGTTCGGGCAAGTCCACCACCATCCGCTGCCTCAATCGTCTGGAAGAGCACCAGCAGGGCCGCATCGTGGTCGATGGCGTGGAACTGACCAACGACCTCAAGCAGATCGAAGCGATCCGCCGTGAAGTCGGCATGGTGTTCCAGCACTTCAACCTGTTCCCGCATCTGACCATCCTGCAGAACTGCACACTGGCGCCGATGTGGGTGCGCAAGATGCCCAAGCGCAAGGCCGAGGAAATCGCCATGCATTACCTGGAGCGCGTGCGCATCCCGGAGCAGGCCCACAAGTTTCCGGGGCAACTCTCCGGCGGCCAGCAACAGCGTGTGGCGATTGCCCGTGCGCTGTGCATGAAGCCGAAAATCATGCTGTTCGACGAACCGACTTCGGCGCTGGACCCGGAAATGGTCAAGGAGGTATTGGACACCATGATCGGCCTGGCCGAAGACGGCATGACCATGTTGTGCGTGACCCACGAAATGGGCTTTGCCCGCACCGTGGCCAACCGTGTGATCTTCATGGACAAGGGCGAGATCGTGGAACAGGCGGCGCCGAATGACTTCTTTGACAACCCGCAGAATGATCGAACCAAGTTGTTCTTGAGCCAGATTTTGCATTGATCGGTGTTTGAAAAAACAAACCCGGCCTGGCCGGGTTTATTTTTTGGGTTAGGACGCTTTGAGTGCTTCAGTGTCGTTGTTCACGGTGTAGGTGAAGGCGCCGCGCATATCAGCGCCTTCCGCCAGGGCTTTCGCGTCCGCAAGCAGGTGCGGGTGGCGATCCAAGAATCGCATCAGCAGCACCAAGGGTTTGGGGGCTGGAACTTCGCCGCGTTCGTACCGGGAGAATGCGTTGTGGCCGCCACCGGACAGCAAATCCACGGCTTCCTTTTGCGTAAGGTGCAGTTTTCGGCGGATGCGCTTCATCTCGGCGCCGATCATTTTTCGAGCGGCGAGGACTAGCTCGTCACCCGCTTCGCCATAGCGATCTGCACTATCGGTATCGGGGTCCCAAAAGCCGTCGCCGCATACCTTGCATTCCCAGCCTGCAAGATTGTCGACTCGACGCTCCATGCCTTTGACGCTTATGGTTTCGCTGCGGCCCTCGAAATAGCTCAATGCATCAGGGGCGCCACAGATGTAGCACAGCTCGGTTTTTTTCATGGGTGTTTCTCCTTGAAGGAGATTACCGGAGGTCTACCGTCTGTGCAGTAAGTGACCTTGATGTAAATCTCCCTGCCTTTTGAATGAGTGTGGTACACGTCCTGCCAGACTCGATGGTCTCCATAAGTGGTCATCGACTTGTACAACATCCAGTTTTGCAACTCATAGATGACCTCCTGCATTTCCTCAAGGCTAAAGCACAGGTCCCAGCCGCATCGTTGTGCTGACTGGGTAAATGCTTTCCTCCCGAGCCGCCTGACGTCTGCTTTGATCACCGCCAAATCGTAATGAGGTGTGTACTTTTCCATAAGACACCTGAGTCCAATAATTACCCTATGAGGGTAATTTTACCAATCGAAAATACTGCTCCTTTTTGCTGCCTAAGAACCCTAGTGCGTTGCCTTTGTAGGCAACTCCGAATAGCCTGTAGGAAAATTCATCCTATGATTGGACGAAAGCGCAAACCCCATGACAGACATCGCCCCACTGATCAAACGCTCCCTGGTCGACCAGGCCCTGGAGCAGTTACGTCTGCGCATTGCCCAAGGCGTGTGGGCCATCGGCGAACGCCTGCCCACCGAGCCGGAGCTGTCTGCCGAGCTGGGCATCAGCCGCAATACCGTGCGCGAGGCCATGCGTGTGTTGGCGTTCTCTGGCTTGATCGAAATCCGCCAGGGTGACGGCAGCTATCTGCGCTCGATGACCGATCCGTTGGGCACAATGCGTGCGCTGTCCCATTGCACGCTGGAGCAGGCGCAGGAGACGCGGCAGATCCTCGAAGTGGAGGCTGTCGGCCTCGCCGCAGTGCGGCGCACCGATGAAGACCTCGGCGCGTTGCGCCAGACGCTCCAGGTCAGCGCCGAGCTGTATCACGGTGACCTGGAGGCTTACATCAACGCCGACCTGGTGTTCCATCGTCGGTTGGTAGATGCCGCACATAACCCGGCATTGAGCGAGCTGTACCACTACTTTTCGGCCATCGTCGGCGCGCAGTTGCGCCAGACCCTGAACATCTCACCGCGTCGCCAGGCCGTGTTCGACCTGCACAGCGCCTTGCTCGACGCGGTAGAGCACCAAGACCCCGAACGCGCCAAATCCCTCTGCCGGCAGTTGATCAATGAACCCTGAAACCCAACGCAAGACTGAAGTCGAAGAGCTGTTGATCGACGCCGAAGCCGATGACGAGGTGGTGCAACACACATCGCCGCTCGTCACCCGCCCGTGGCTGTTGCTGCTGGGCCTGATCCTGGTGGCGCTGAACCTGCGCCCGGCGCTGTCGAGCATGGCGCCGCTGCTCAGCGAGGTGTCCGCGAGCCTGGGGTTGTCGGCGGCCAAGGCCGGGTTGCTGACCACCTTGCCGGTGCTGTGCCTGGGCCTGTTCGCGCCGCTGGCGCCGGTGCTGGCGCGGCGTTTTGGTGCTGAGCGCGTGGTGCTGGGCATTCTGCTGACACTGGCCGCCGGCATCATTCTGCGCAGCTGCTTAGGTGAGGTGGGCCTGTTCGCCGGCAGCCTGATCGCTGGTGCGAGTATCGGCATCATCGGCGTGTTGTTGCCGGGCATCGTCAAGCGTGACTTTGCCAGGCACGCCGGCACCATGACTGGCGTCTACACCATGGCCCTGTGCCTGGGCGCCGCGCTGGCGGCGGGGGCTACGGTGCCGTTGAGTCATTACTTCGGCGGCAGCTGGAACATCGGCCTGGGGTTCTGGATTTTACCGGCGCTGCTGGCGGCGTTGTTCTGGTTGCCCCAGGTCGGGCCGAAACACGGTGCCCATCAGGTCGCCTATCGCGTAAGAGGTTTGCTGCGCGACCCGCTGGCGTGGCAGGTCACCTTGTACATGGGCCTGCAATCCTCCCTGGCCTACATCGTGTTTGGCTGGCTGCCGTCGATCCTGATCGGGCGCGGCCTGAGTGCTACTGAGGCCGGGTTGGCGCTGTCCGGCTCGATCATCGTGCAGTTGTTCAGTTCGCTCGCCGCGCCCTGGCTGGCCACCCGCGGCAAAGACCAGCGCTTGGCCATCGTAGTGGTGATGCTGCTGACCCTCGGCGGCCTGTTCGGTTGTCTCTATGCGCCCTTGGATGGGCTATGGGGCTGGGCGATTCTGCTCGGCCTGGGGCAGGGCGGCACTTTCAGCCTGGCGTTGACCTTGATCGTGCTGCGTTCGCGCGATTCCCACGTCGCGGCCAACCTGTCGAGCATGGCCCAGGGCTTTGGCTACACCCTGGCCTCCATGGGCCCGTTCGCAGTCGGCCTGGTGCATGACTGGACCGGGGGGTGGGGCGCTACCGGCTGGATCTTCGCCGTGATCGGCCTGGGCGCGATCGTGGCGGGCCTGGGTGCCGGGCGGGCGCGCTATGTGCAGGTCTCCAGCGAGAAGGTCTAGAGGTAAACCACTTCCAGCGTGGCCGAGCCATCCAGGGGCGTGTCGACGCTCAGGTCGAGGTTGCGCCGGGCACTGATCACGGTGTGGATACTCACGGTGCCGGTCAGCGTGCCAATCGCCGAGGGCCCGGCGACGCTGCCTTCGATGTCTGTAAAGCCCAGGTAGCTGTTGGCGCCGATGTCGATGGGGTTGAGGTTGGCGGTGCGCCAGGCCACGCCGCCGGTGGTCGACTCGGTGCCGTAGATCGACGCGATGGTGTCCGCCTGGGTTTGTCGTGGGTCGAAGCTCATGGAGTACAGGCCGAGACGGTTGCCGCTGTGGTCGAAACCCAGCCCGTAGTAAATCTCACTGTTGACCGTGGCCGAGCCGTCGCGGTTGTCGCGCATGCGCAGGGCATAGCGGCTGGGCGCATTGCAGTCGATGCTGATCTGCAGAGTCTTGACGGGCAGGCGCGTGCCTTGCTCGAGGTTCAGGTCCTGGTGGGAAATCTTGCCGTAGTCGATTACTCCGCCTGCGGACAACAGTGGCGTGCAAGCCGTGGGGATGATACGGCCCAGGACACTCAGGTCGATGCTGGAGGCGGCTTGGGCCGGCGCGGCGCTCAGCGCAAGCAACAAGGCGGGCAGTGCAGTGCGGTGGATGTTCATCAGGCGAACTCCTTACAAGTAGATGATTTCGATGGTGCCAGAGCCGTTGATACGCACCACTTCACGCAGGTCCAGCGATTGTGTGGGGGCCAGGTAGGTCTTGATGCGTACGGTGCCGCTCAGGTTCTGGATAGCCACCGGCCCTGTGGTGGTGCCGAGCCTGTCGGTGAAACCCATGATGCTGTTGGCGGCCATGGGGATCTGGCGCTGGCTGGAGCTGCTCCAGGCCACGCCGTTGCTGGTGGAATCGGTTCGATACAGCGATGTGAAGGCATCGGCGGTGAATTCCGCCGGGTCGACCGTAACGAAATACACGCCGATTTTGTTGCGGCCGGCATCCAGGTCCAGACCGTAGGCGGTCTCATCGATACCACCGGTGGCCGAGCCTTCGCGGTTATCGTGCATGCGCAGGGCGAACGGGGTCGGCGCATCGCAACTGACGGCAAAGCCCAGGGTCCTCAGGGGCATCGGGGTTTCGGTGGTGGCGTTCAGGCTTTTCGCCGGCAGGACGCCGTAATCCACCACGCCATGATCGGACAGTGACGGTTGGCAGGCGGCCGGGGCAAAATGCGCGCGCAAGGTCAGCTCGCGATAGCGCCCCTGCAACGGCGAGTAAAAGGTTCCGGACACTTCCCAGGTGGTGGCGTCTCGCACCCGGGTGGCGGCACTGTCGGCCCAGGCGCGCAGCGTCAGTTGCAGGGACAGGGTGCTGCCTGTGACCACGCTGCCCTGCAAGGTCGGTGCGATGCCATGGCCGGCGTGCCAGTCCTGCACACTGGCGTTGCTCAGCGGTGGCTGCCCCCGGGCGGCGAGCAAGCCTAACTCCACCGCTTTGCCATCGACCACACCGTTGCTGGCTTCAATCTGGTAGTGACCGTGCTCGGTAAATTGCAGTTGCTGCGCATCGGCGGCCAGGGCGCGGTAGAACAGGCTCAGGTCTTGGGGCTGGGGGCAATTGAAGGTCAGGCTCAGGCGCCGTTCGCCGAGCAGGCGTTGTGGCGCACTGTCGTTCTGGGCGATACGGCTCATCAAGCCGAAATCCAGCAGCGATTCGCTGAGCGTGAGCTGGCATTCATCTGCAGCCAGGACGTTGCCGGCCAGGCCGAGCAGTAGCCACAGGCTGATAGGGCGCAAGAAAGTCATACGGGACATCACGGTGATCCTCAAGGCGTTTGGCATCGGGCAGGGGCAGTTTCGAAATACACCGAGGGGTCGGCTTTCTTCGGCAACTCGAAGCGCAACACACAACGGCTGCCTCCGGGCAAAGTGACCCACAGCGTCGGCTGCTCCAACACATTGGGCAGGAACACTTGGCTGGAGTCCTGCACCAGGGTGACGAACTCACCCTCTGCGGTGCTGACCGAGGCGCCCCTCGGCAAGGGCGCGCCCTCATCGGTGCTGACGGTGAGCAATGCGCGGCGCGTCAGGCCCACGCCGAACTCGACCCGGTCCACCGCGCCGCGGCCTGCGGCGATCACCGCCAGGCCGTTGTTGATATCGGCGTTGCGCGGCAGCGAACGGGTCTGGACCTCCACCGGGCTGCGTCCATAGGCGCTCACCTGGGGCACTACCGCCTGGCCTTGCCAATCGGTCCAGACCGGCCCGCTGGGCGTGCTGACCTTGATCCCGCTCATCTCACCGACCGAGAGCAGGGCGAAGGTGTCGCGCACCGGGTAGGGTGAGAAGGTCACGCCATCACCATGCAGCACCACGCCGCCGCGTGCGCCGCCCTGGTAGCTGGAACGCTCGGCGTCGGAGCGGCTGTAGCTCAAGTCGAGTTGGGTGTAGCGCGGCAGGGCCGAGAGGCCCAGGGTGGTTTCCACTTGGTTATCGCGGGTGTCGTGCTCGGCGCTGACGCGATAGCTCAATTGATCGTCGAGCTGGTCGTTGATACCCACGCCGGTGCGGTGTTCGCCACCGGAATTACGTGCCCAGGCGCGCATCCGGCGATTCTCGCCCAGGGGCAGGCTGATATTCAGATACACGGCATTGTCCTGTTGATTCTGCCCGCCCATCTGCCATTCGGCACTGGCAGACAGCGATACCCCGCCGACGCTGGTGCCCCACGACGCCAGGCCTCGACTGCTGCTGCGGCCGTCGAAGCTGGCGGCGCGGGAAAACCCGGCACTGAAGGCCCCGAGCCAGGGGTGGGACCAGCCCAAGGTGGCGCTTTGCTGGTCGCGGTAACGCGAACGACTCTGCTCGTTGCTGACCTGACGGTAGGTGCTTTCTTCCAGCTCGCGATAGCCGGGGCTGCGCCAGGAATTGGCGACACTGAATGACCATCGCTCATTCAGGCGCTGTGACCAGGACAGGTCGGTCTGCACGCCAGACACCTGTTCCCAGCCGCTGCTATCGGAGAGCTGGCTGGTCAGTTGCACTTGGCTGTCCAGCCAAGGCAGCCAGCTCAGGCTGACGCCGCTGGCACGGTAGTCGTCGGCCACTGTCACGCCGCCGCCGACGCTCAGTTGCGCGTGCACGGGGCCGGTCCAGCCGGCGCTGGCCACCCAGGGGTCGGTGCCCTGTGCGTCGCCGATATTGCGCACGCGGCCCGCCGCCAGGGAGTAGCCCGGGGCCGGCAAACCGAGCCCCAGCATCGCCGCCGGCACGGTGAACCGCCGTTCACCGCCGACGCTTTCCTTGACCGTGACCTCCACATCCGAACGGGTGTTGAGGCGCCGCACATCGCTCAGGGCAAATGGCCCGGCGGGCACCACCGTGGAATGGATCAACGCCCCGTTCTGGCGTACCTCGACTTGCGCCGGGCTGTTGGCGATACCTTCGATCACCGCGCCCTGGCCTTGCTCCTGCAGGGCTTGCTCGGTGAGTACCTGCACCCCGTTGATCTGCGCGCCGGCCAGCACCGGATTATAGAGGTTGATCTGCCCGGCCTGCAGCACCGCCTGGTGGCTGGCGAAGGTGCGCTGGGCATAGGCTTCCAGGTGGGTGCTGCGTGACAAGCCGTCCTGCCAGGTTTGCACCTGGCGGCTGCGTACGATCCAGTCGCCGGCATTGAACCCGATTTCAGTATTGGCCGAGCCGAACCGGCTGGCATCATCGCCGTAACGGTTGTAGAAACCACTGAGGTCGTAGTTGAGCAGACCGGCGAACCCACCGGTTTCATACCCCGAAACATCCTGGGGCACCGGGCGTAAGGCATCGGTGGGCACCACCAGCGCCACCGAGAGCGTGGCCGGATCCGGCTCCACCAGGCTTTGCGGGTACTGCCCGATAAAGTCGTGGCACGGGCCGCTGTCGTTGGGCGTCAGTAGATGGGCAGCCTCCAGCAGGGCGCGATCGAAGCACAGCCTGCCCTGCTGATCGAACGCCACCTCTAGCCGCCCTCGACGCTGGCCGTTGACCCGCAGGGTGATCTTATGCCGGCCAGCGGCGAAACGCGGCGCGTCCAGCAGCAGGCTTGCCAGTTGCGGATCAATGCCGCGCTGGTTCAGGGTCTGTGCGTCGAAGCCTGGCCTTGGCGCGGCGTCGGGCCACGCCTTGGCCGGCACCAGTGCGCACAGCAATACCAGGGTCGCCAACGGTGGACGGGCAGATGCAGCGGGCACGGCTTCGCCGTCACGGTAACTCAGGACTGTTTTCACGAAAGGCACTCAATCTGGTGGACGCCCGGTGCCGGCCCTGGCTACGTTGGCGGCGTCCTGGCAACGGTCGATGCGCCGTCACTCGTTATGCAGGCGCCTGCCTGGCGCCTGTTGGTTTCAAAGGGTGATAGGCGCGTCGTAGGCGGCCACGGCAAAGCCATACACGGTGGCCGGCTGCAGCCGCACCTGGGTCGCTGGCCCGCCGGTAGCCGGCACATTGAGGGTTTCGCCGGGCAGCACATAAGTGCGTGGCAAGGTCGCCTGGCCGTCGCCGGGCAGCAGGCGCAGTTCCTGGGCGAGGCGCACCACATACGGCGTATCGTTACGCACCTGCAATGTGCCGTCGCGCAGGGTCCAGGTCAGGTCGGTCCAGGGTGTGCGATTAATCGCCAGGCCCTTGGGATGCACGATCACCGGCAGGTTCTGGCGTACGGTCACGCCGACCCGGGCGTGCCCGGCTTCGGTGGCGGCCCGGCCCTGGGGCATGCCTTCAAAAATCGCGCGTTTGAGGCGCTGAGTGCGCAACGGCGCCTGGTTTTGCAGGATGAAGCGCACCAGTTGCGACTTGCCGCTTTCCACCCTGGACAACGGTGGCGTCACCACCAGCAGCGGCTCGGAGTCTTCGGGAATGTCTTGCAAGGTCACGTGCAGCAAGGCCAGGTTGCTGTCGGTGTTGGTGACCGAGACAGCCGCCTCACCATCGGCTTCGTGGATGATTACCACGGAGGTGTCGGGCACCATGCCGTCAGCCTGGGCATTGAGGCTCAACAGTAAGGCCAGGGTCGCAAGTGTGAGGCGTGTCGACGTCATGACAAAGTTTCCATTGGGCAAGTGAGTGGTTCAGAGGTAGCGCAAGTCCAGGACGACGGAACCGTCGAGGGGCACTTCCTGATCCAGGGTCAGGTACTGCGAAAAGTTGATCGAGGTGTCGACCCGCAGTTGGACGTTCAACTGGCGGATGAAGTCCGGTAGACGGTCGCCGGGCAGGGCAAACCCCATGTAGGACCTGGGATAGGCATTGGGCTCCGCCGCCCAGGTTTCGCCGCTGTCGTAGGAAGCCAATACCTGCATCGTCTGGGCGTCGCCTACCGGGTTACGCAACGACAGTGCCACGGAGCCGAGGCGTTCTTGCGGGGCGTGGACATTTCTGCCCAGGCCGTAGAAGTAATCCGGTGCCAGGGATGAATCCGCACGGTTGTCGATGCCCACCAGGGCAAACAGCATCGGCCGGTTACAGCGCACCGTCAGTTCCAGCAGTTGAGCCGGCAATACGGTGAATTCGTCGCTGCTGAGGGTGTGGGCGGGAATGCGGCCGTGATCGACGGAGCCGTTGTCGGACAGTTCCACATTACAGGCGTCAGGGGTCAGACGGCCGGTCACCGTAAGGTCGACGAAGGAGGCCGCGAGCGCCGGGGCGGCCAGTGTCAGTGCGAGTACGACAGCAAAAAGGCGAGGGCGCATGTTCATCGGTGCAGGTCACTGGGTCGAATGAGGGTGGCCGATACGAAAAAAAGCCCATGCAGGCCGGTTTCCAGGCCGGCATGGGCGTACAGCAGATTAGAGATACATCACGGTCAGGGTGGCTGAACCATCAATCTGGACTTCATTGCTCAGGTCCAGGCGATCCGTGCGGTTGATGGTGGTATCCACCTCCAGGTCCAGCAGCAGTTCTTGCACCGGCACCGGCTGAGTCGGGTCACTCATGTCGGCTACCGAAATGTAAAAGTTGGGGTCCCAGAATTTTTCAAGGAACCAATTGTCCTGGCCGTTGATAGAGGCAATGGACTGCACTGCGACGCCGTCAGCGATGGGGTTAATGACTCTGATGTGATAGTGGCCGAGTTTCTCGGTGCCATTGATCAGGCCCAAACCGTAATCGCCGTTACTGATAGACGAGCCTTTACGATTGTCTTCCGATTGCAGCGCAATAAGGGTCTGCCCCTCGCAGACCACCGCCATCGTCAGGGTGTGCAAACCAATCATTGTCGGGTTGTCGGGGTTGAGGTCCTTGGCGGAAATCTTGCCATGGTCAATCACGCCGCCACTGGACAGGCTCGGCGTGCACGCGCTGGGGACGATCAGGCCCTTGACCGTCAGGTCCACGGTCGAGGCAGCGAAAGTGGTTGTGGTGGCGAGCAGCAGCGTCGCGCTGGTCAGTGCGCCAAGTAGTGTTTTCATGGGACATGTTCCTTCGATGGGGTCTGTATGCAGCGGTTACAGGTACATGAGTTGTACGGTGGCGTGGCCGTCCACCGGCACTTCGTCAAGCAGCGTCAGGCTGTCGCTGGGCGCGATATGGGTGTTGAGCCTGAGGTTGGCCTGGAACTGGCGCACCGCGACCGGCACCGGCACGTTGTTGATCGCCACTGCCGTCAATACGGTGGGGTTGAGCTGGGTGCCCAGTTGCCACGTCGTGCCGCCATCGCTTGAGTTGATGGTCTGGGCGGGCAGGTTGTCGGCCAGCGGGTTATACAGGTTGAAGCCGGCGCCGCCGATCTTCTCGCCTTCTGCGGTCATGCCCAGGCCATGCCAGTGCGGGTGATTGGCGCTGGAGCCGGGCCGGTTGTCGATGGTGTTCAGGGTGAACAGCGTCGGCCCTTCGCAGCTCACGCTCAATTGCACGGTCTGCCGGGGCAGCGGAGTGTATTGGTCGGCATTGAGCTCTTTGGCCGACATTTTTCCGAAATCGACCACGCCGCCGCCGGTAATCAGGGTTTCGCAGGCGCTGGGGGTAATTACCCCGGTAACGGTGAGGTCCTGGGAACTGGCCGCGAAGGCGGGGGGCGCGCAGGTAATCAACAGAACGCTGCCAAGGGCAACCAAATGCTTGTTCATAAATGTGTTGTTCCGGTGTGTGACCAACAGGCGAAAACAGACCCATGGCGACCCACTGCAGCAAGGCAAGTGCTGTCAGGTCTGGTTTATAGCCGCCCTTGATAAATGTGGCGGGTCGTTACCCTCTGGCGGGGTGCAAACAATTTAGTCAGCGCCGTTACACACGGATATACAACTTTTACGACATTGGCCCAGCGGCAAGTAAAGGGAGGCGGGGTAAAGCTATTTAAGCGAGAAAGTTTTTTTTCGTAGTTGTTGTATCGTCAGTCATACATCTGAAAGGATATTTTGAGTGTGCGATTACAGTTATTTGAACGGCTTTGAGGGCTGCGCTATGCAGCGCCTTGAATGTCTGTTCCTGGCTGTTACGTCAGTGCTGCCCGAACTCAAGTAGTACTGCAAGGAGCACCTGATGAGGTAAGCGGGCGTGCTTTCGAGCGATGTCGCTTCGCAGAAAAACTGATGCGCCATGCCGCGACACCGGCACATTGGCGACAACAGTGTGTATTGGTAGTGGAGGATCACTGCGTCTTCAGGGCGATGACGGGCTGGCAACTGGATAAGCTCGGGCTGAGCCACCACTTGGTCGAGAATGGCAGCAGTGCCATGGCGGCCATTGCGTGCCGGCGTTTTGACCTGGTGATCAGCGACTGTCAGATGCCGGTCATGGATGGGTATAGCCTGGCGCGTGCCATACGCCAGCGCGAGCAAGACCTGGGGTGTGAGCGAGTGCCGATCATTGCGCTGACCGGCAACCTGGTGCACGACGACCCGCAACGCTGCCGCGACGCCGGCATGGATGCCTGGTTGCTCAAACCGCTGGCCCTTGAACCGTTGCGTGACATGCTGATGCGCTGGCTGCCCGGCGAGCGGGTAGCGCTTCCGAGCCGGTCGCCGGGCGTTTCTGCGCCGGGGTGGCCTACCCGCGCCAGCCTGGTCGAGCTGTTTGGCAGCCCGCAGGTCGTGGATCAGATGCTGCGTAGCCTGCTCACCGAAGCGCTGCTGGACACCCAGGCACTCACTCTCGCACGCAACGCCTTGGATGCCAGATTGACTGCTGAGCGCTTGCATCGCCTGGTAGGCAGCCTGGCCTTCTTGGGTGGCGCGGGGCTGGAGTCCAGGGGCAGCGCCTTGATCAGTGAGGTACGTACCCATGGCGTGGCATTCAACCAGCAGAAGTTGGAAGTGTTCCAGCGCGATCTGGCGGCTTATCTCGACTACTTACGTGAATTGTGACGATTTTTCGAAGTTGAACGGTTTTGTCGTGACTTTGGAGTGTAAGAATTTTCCTTTTGTTCTGTAAGTTCAAAACTACCCCCTTCAAAACATGGGGTGCGGCTGAACCTCACTTGCTGTTACCGGTTGTTACCAATCGCCAGCAAGGTTATTTTGCGTGCATTCAATTTGCCATCATTCGTGGGTATGTATGCTTCGTGTAATTATTGCTGACGATCATCCCATTGTACGTATTGGGCAGAGAGTGGTGATTGAGGCGGGCGGCAGGTGCAAGGTGGTCGCGGAGGCCAACGGTCCCGATGAGTTGCTCAACTTATTGGCCAAGGTACCTTGCGATGTGCTCGTCACTGACTTCGCCATGCCCGGGGGGCAGCAGGCCGACGGTTACGGCCTGTTGAGCCTGTTGAGTCGCCAGTACCCGGCGCTGCCGGTGATTCTGGTAACCATGTTCGCCAACATCGCTACCTTGCGCGCCTCATTTGCCCATGGCGCACGCGCCATCGTTGCCAAGAGCGCCTCGGCCAAGGAACTGCCCCTGGCGATCAAGGCAGTGTGCGCCGGCCAGAACTTCGCCAGCGAGTCCCTGCGCGAGCAGTTGGTGGAGGCAGGGCCGGGTGATCAATCGCAACAGCCGCAGCTGTCGGGCAAGGAGCGCGAGGTGGTGCGCATGCTGGCCAGCGGCATGACCGTCAGCCAGATTGCGGCGCGGGTCAATCGCAGTATTTCCACCATCAGCAAGCAGAAAAGCACGGCCATGCACCGGTTGTGTATATCCACGGATGTGGACTTGTTCGCTTATGCGCGTGCCGCAGGCATGGTGCCTTAGAAAGTTGCAGTTTTATGACAGTGGTTGATTAACTAGTGTGCGATTTTGGATTCGTATTAGTTGTATTCAGCTCAAGGTCGACCTGCTCTAAGTTGTGATGGTCTTTCTGTCGTTACTGCGATGGGCTGACATCCCTAGTCTAATTAGTTGAGTCGAACTTCAGGTTGGCAAAACGCCGGAGTGCGTTGTTCGATCCGTTGATAATCGGCCGAAAGTGAGCATTGATATGCAACCGTCTCGTGCACTTATGACCGCCGCCCTTTGGCTGGCGGGTGTTTCCAATGTAATGGCTGCGTCCAGTGTGGACCTCAGTGTGGTCGGCAAGATCACACCGGCAGCCTGTACGCCTCTCTTGTCCAATGCCGGCGTGGTGGACCATGGCAAGATCTCGGCCCAGGACCTGCATCCTACCGGCTACACGAAGCTGCCGGACGCCTCGCTTGAGTTGTCGGTCACTTGTGATGCGCCCACCTTGCTGGCGGTCAAGAGCACTGATAACCGTCCCGGCACCTCGGCCGAGCAGTTGGGCTCGGCTTCAGTGTTTGGCCTGGGCCTGGCCAGTGGCAATGAAAAAATCGGCTGGTACAGCCTGATGATGGCGCAAGTGAGCGCCGACGACGTACCGGGTATGCCGATTGAGTCGGCCAATGGCAACATGTGGCTCGATGCTGCGGGCAACACGGTCTGGCAGCCGGGCTTTCTGCGCAGCATCAAGGACCCGGGCAACGCCACTCCGACACCATTGGCGATGACCACCTTCAAGGGCGTGCTGGAGGTGTCCACGACACTCACCTATAAGAGAAACCTGCCGATCAGCGAAGAGATCCAGATAGACGGCAGCGCCACCCTGGAAGTGGTCTACCTCTGATACCGCCGGGCATCGCTCATCGACGCGGTGAATAGCCATGGCTTTCCCACGCGGTGCGGACTATCGTTCAGTCCTTCCTGAACCACGTGCGAAGCCTGCCCATGAGTGATGCCCATAACGCCCTGATTACCCAGTTCTACCAGGCTTTCCAGCGCCTGGACGCTGAAGCCATGGCCGCCTGCTACAGCGACGACGTGGTGTTCAGCGACCCGGCTTTCGGTGAGCTGCATGGGCGTGATGCCGGTGACATGTGGCGCATGCTCACCACCCGTGCCAAGGACTTCTCCCTGACATTCGACCAGGTGCGCAGTGATGAAACTACTGGCAGCGCGCACTGGGTGGCGACCTATCTGTTCAGCGCCACCGGTAATACCGTGGTCAACGATATCGGCGCCAGGTTTGTGTTTCGCGACGGCAAGATCTGCGAACACCATGACCACTTCGACCTGTGGCGTTGGTCGCGCCAGGCGTTGGGCCTCAAGGGCCTGTTGCTCGGCTGGTCGCCAGCGCTGAAAAACGCCGTGCGTGCCCAGGCACGCAAAGGCTTGAAGGCATTCCAGGCCGGTCGTTGATAAGATTGGCCTCCCTGCGGTTTGCCGAAACGACTTGTGACTGATCCTTCTGAATCCAAACCCTGGTTTGTCTACCTGGTGCGCGCCGCCAATGGCTCGCTGTATTGCGGCATCAGCAATGATCCGGTGCGCCGCTTTGCCTCCCATCAAAGCGGCAAGGGCGCGCGGTTTTTCTTGTCCAGCCCGGCTGTTGCGCTGGTTTATACCGAGCAGTGTGCAAGCAAAGGGGAGGCGTTGCGCCAGGAGCGGCTGATCAAGAAGCTTAAGAAGAGCGCCAAGGAATGCCTGGCGGCGAGCGGCTCGTTGATTGACAGGGGCGGCTAGGGCATCCGAGAAAATATTTTCTGATTCAGGTGAGGTAAACCCACGGCCCATCCGTGTAGTGCATGAACTGCGATCTATTCGCATTAACAGCGTTCTCTACACGGGTTCTCACAGCATGAAGTCAGCGGCAGGCGGTTGGGTAAAACAGTGGCTGGGAGCCTCGGTATTAGCGGTGTCGGGGTTGGCATTGCTGCCGCTTGGCATCGCCCAGGCGCAGGAGCAGCAAAGCGCCCAGTTCACGTTTGCCCTGGCCGCCAAACCGTTGCCCCAGGCCTTGAGTGATTTCAGCCGGGTCACGGGCCTGAGCGTGATCTATACCGATGACGCGCCCTATGGCCTCAATGCCCCGGCCGTCAGCGGGCAGATGAGTGCGACCCAGGCCCTGCAACGCCTGCTGAGCCATTCAGGTTTTACCTTCCGCCAGATCGACGCCCGCACCCTGGCCCTGGAGCCGGTGCCTACCGACGCAGCGGTGAGCCTCGGCGCCACCACCATCAGCGCAGCCAACCCGACCCAGGACAGCACCAGCTACCAGCCGCCGCCCACCAGCTCGGTGATGCGCTCCCATGGCCTTCTGCTGGAAACCCCGCAAACCGTCAACGTGGTGCCGGCCCAGGTGCTGCGCGACCAACAGCCGCGCAACCTGGATGACGCCCTGGGCAATATCAGCGGCATCACCCAGTCCAACACCCTCGGCAGCACCCAGGACGCGGTGATGTTGCGCGGTTTTGGCGACAACCGTAATGGCTCGATCATGAAGGACGGCATGCCGGTGGTGCAGGGCCGGGCCATGAACGCGACCGCCGAACGGGTCGAAGTGCTCAAGGGCCCATCGTCTTTGTTGTATGGCATCCAGGACCCGGGTGGCGTGGTCAATATCGTCAGCAAGAAGCCCGAGCTGGTGCAGTCCACCTCGCTGACCGCCCGTGGCTCAAGCTTCGGCAGCGGCAAGAACGGTAGCGGTGGCAACCTGGACACCACCGGCCCGCTCGGTGACAGCGGCCTGGGTTATCGGCTGATTGTCGATCATGAAGATGAAGACTACTGGCGCAACTACGGCACCCATCGTGAGACGCTGGTGGCGCCGTCCCTGGCCTGGTATGGCGACACCACCCAAGTGGTAGCGGCCTATGAGCACCGCGAATTTCTTGCGCCGTTCGACCGTGGCACCGCCATCGATCCCAAGACCAACCATCCGTTGAACATCCCCGCCACCCGTCGCCTGGATGAGCCATTCAACAACATGGAGGGCCGCTCGGATTTGTACCGCCTCACGGTCGATCATGATCTGAACGACGACTGGAAGGCCCACTTCGGTTACAGCTGGAACCGCGAGACCTACGATGCCAGCCAGGTGCGGGTGGTCAAGGTCAACACCAACGGCACCCTGACCCGCAGCATGGACGGCACCCAGGGCGCGTTGACCACTGACCGCTTTGCCACCGCCAGCCTCGAGGGCAAGGTCAACGTGGCCGGTATGCAACATGACTTGGTGTTCGGCCTGGACGACGAGTACCGCAAGATCTACCGTGCCGACCTGATCCGCCAGGCGCCGCGTGGCACGTTCGACTACAACAACCCCGTGTATGGCAACGAAGTGGCGGGGTCCAGGGTCAGCGCCCCCGACAGCAACCAGACCGACCTGCTGCGCAGCGACTCGCTGTTCTTCCAGGATGCCATCCACCTCAATGACCAGTGGATCCTGGTCGGCGGTGCGCGCTACCAGATGTACGACCAATACGCCGGCAAAGGCGTACCGTTCACTGCCAACACTGATGGCAACGGGCAGAAGTGGGTGCCGCGTGCCGGCCTGGTGTATCGCTACACCGATGAGCTGTCGTTCTACGGCAGCTATACCGAGTCGTTCAAGCCCAACTCCACCATCGCGCCACTGGCGAATAAAACCGTGCTGGACGGCAGCCTGCAACCGGAAGAGTCCAAGGCCTGGGAGCTGGGCACCAAGTTCGATATGCCGGGACGTATCACTGCGAGCGCGGCGCTGTTCACGATCGACAAGCGCAATGTGCTGGTGCAGGTGGGTGAAGGCTTGACGTCGGTCTACAGCGTGGCGGGCAAGGTGCGCTCCCGTGGTCTGGAGCTGGATGCCAGCGGCCAGTTGACCGACAACTGGAGCCTGATCGGCAGCTATGCCTACACCGATGCCGAGGTCACCGAAGACCCGACGCTCAAAGGCAACCGCCTGCAGAACGTGGCGAAAAATACCGGCTCGCTGTCGGCGGTGTATGACTTCGGCAGCATCTTCGGCGGTGATCAACTGCGGGTCGGCGGGGGCGCTCGCTATGTGGGCGAGCGCGCCGGGGACGCGGCCAACAGCTTCGAACTGCCGAGCTACACCGTGGCCGATGTGTTCGCCAGCTATGACACCAGGCTTGAGGGGCAGAAGGTCAAGTTCCAGCTCAACGTGAAGAACCTGTTCGACCGCACTTACTACACCTCGTCGGTGAATACGCAGTTTGTGTCGGTTGGCGATGCGCGGCAGGTGTCGGTGTCCAGCACACTTACCTTCTAACGCCATCCCTTTGTAGGAGCGAGCTTGCTCGCGAAAAACGTCAATGCTCACGCGGGCTGCCTGGTTTAACGCGTTGCCTGTGCGTTCTTCGCGAGCAAGCTCGCTCCTACAGTGTTAGCGTTGCCGTTATTGTTGATTTTGCGGGAACGGCACACTGATGCACTTTGGAAAATGGTTTCACACCAGCACCCTGCTGGTCGGCTTGAGCTTTTTACTGGGTGGCTGCGCCAGCGTTTCGCAGACGTCCACGCCTGCCACCCTGGACAAACTGTTAAGCGACCCGGCGCTGCACGGCGCCACGGTGTCGCTGATGGTGCGCGATGCCCGCACGGGCACCACGCTTTACCAGCACAACCCACGCACACGGTTGGTGCCCGCTTCCAACCTCAAGCTGCTGACCACGGCAGCGGCGATGGATGTGTTGGGGCCGCAGTACCGTTTCTCTACCCAGTTAGTCAGTGATGGCATACGTCAGGGCGACCGTCTGACTGGCAACCTGTACCTGCGTGGACTCGGCGACCCGAGCATCCAGTTCGCCGACTACCAGGCCCTCGCCGCGCAGTTGGCCAGTCAGGGTGTGCGCCAGGTGCAGGGCGACCTGGTGTTCGATGACACCTGGTTCGATGCCGAGCGGCTGGGTGTCGACTGGTCCCATGATGATGAAACCACCTACTACGGCGCGCAGATTTCGGCGCTGACTGTGTCACCCAATGCGGATTTCGATGCCGGCAGCGTGCTGGTCACCGCCAAGGCGCCGTTGCGGGCCGGCTCGCCAGTGGGTGTCGATATTTTCCCGCCCACCGATTACCTGCAACTGAGCAACCGCGCCGTGAGTGGGCCGGGCAACACCTATGGAATCAACCGCCGCCATGGCACCAACCTGCTGCAACTCAGCGGTGCGGTGGCTCCGGGGCGACAGAGCCAGCAACTGATCAGTGTCTGGGAGCCGACGCAACTGGTGGCCAATCTGTTTGAGCAGGCGCTGGCGCAGCAGGGGATTAAAGTATTAGGGCGTCGAGTGATGGGCGCGGCAAGTCCGGCAGCAGTGACAGTGCTGGCCGAGCACCAATCGGCGCCATTGCAGGAGCTGATCGTGCCGCTGCTCAAGCTCTCGAACAACAACATGTCCGAAGCCTTGCTCAAGGCCATGGGCCGCCAGACCGCCAACAGCGGCACGGCGGCGGCGGGCGTGACGGCGGTGGCCGGGTTCTTGAAGCGCCAGGGGGTGGACACAAGCAGCCTCAATCAAGTCGACGGTTCCGGCCTGTCGCGGCGCAACCTGGTGTCGGCGCAAACCCTCACCGACCTGCTGCTGGCCGCGAGCAAACAGCCATGGTTCAACGCCTGGTACAACGCGCTGCCGGTTGCCGGCAACACTGACCGCATGACGGGCGGCAGCCTGGGTTATCGCCTGCGTGGCACCTCGGCCGAAAACAACCTGCATGCCAAGACCGGCTCCATGGGCGGCGTGTCGTCATTGAGCGGCTACGTTACCGACGGCCACGGGCGCAAGCTCGTGTTCTCGATGCTGACCAACAATCATGTGGTGGCCGGTGCGCAGGTCAAGGCGCTGGAGGATCGCCTGGCTGTGGCTTTGTCACGCAGCGAGGATTGATTCAGGGCTGATAGCCCATGCGCCAACTCACGGCCCGGGTCGCCGCCAGCAGATGCTGCGCCGCCGGGCCATCTTCATCGGCGTGGAACAGCGACGTCGGGCCGACTACGGTCATCACCGCTGCCACCTGCCCGACGGCATTGAACACCGGCGCCGACAACGCATCCACGCCGGGCATCAGCAAGCCATGCACAAAATGCAGGCCACGGCTGCGGATCTGCTCGCACACCGTGGCGTAGGCCTGATCGTCCGCCAGCGAGTGGGCGATGCCGGCTTGAATCTCGCGTTCGCGCAATTCCACGGTTTCCCGCGACGGCAGGTAGGCGCTGAACACCAGCCCGGTGGACGAGCTGAGCAGCGGCAACACCGAGCCCAGCTGTGTGACCACAGTGACGGCACGCACCGCCGGTTCGATCTGCACCACTGTTGCGCCCTGGTTGCCCCACACCGCCAGGAAGCAGGTTTCATTCAATTCATCGCGCAGCTCCGCCAGGGGCATGGCGCCGACTTTCAACACATCCATGCTGCCCAGCGCCGCCAGGCCCACGCGCAGTGCTTCGCGGCCCAGGCCGTAATGGTTGGTGGCGGGGTTCTGTTCGGCAAACCCCGAGGCGATCAGCGCCTGCAAATAGCGGTGGACCTTGCTCGCCGGCATCTGCACATGGTCAGCCAGACGTGACAGTGAAGTGGCCGGAGACAGTTCGGCCAGGGCCTTGAGAATATCGGTGCCGACTTCCGCCGAGCGGACTTTCTGTTTACCGGTGTCGCGGGGCTTTTCCATGGAAGGGCGAGAATCCGAGAGATGAATGGGCGTCTTTATAGCTTGACGCTCGATAGCGATCAAATTACGTTATGCGTAACTGGATTACGATAAAAACAACTTGTGTACAGAGGATGATCCATGCACCTCGAATATCTATCTGGCTTTGGCAATGAATTCGCCAGCGAAGCCTTGCCTGGCGCGCTGCCGGTCGGTCAGAACTCGCCACAAAAAGCCCCTTACGGGCTCTATACCGAACTGTTTTCCGGTACCGCCTTCACCATGGCCCGCAGCGAAGCGCGGCGTACCTGGCTGTACCGCATCCAGCCGTCGGCCAACCACCCGGCGTTCATCAAGCTGGAACGCCAATTGGCCGGTGGCCCGCTGGGCGCAGTAACGCCCAATCGCCTGCGTTGGAACCCCTTGGATCTTCCGAGTGAGCCGACGGACTTTATCGACGGCCTGGTCGGCATGGTGGCCAACTCGGGGTCGGAAAAACCTTCGGGCATCAGCATCTATCACTACCGCGCCAATCGCTCCATGGAGCGCGTGTTCTTCAATGCTGACGGCGAACTGCTGATCGTCCCCGAACAGGGTCGCCTGCGCGTCACTACCGAACTGGGCGTGCTGGACGTCGAGCCGCTGGAAATTGTCGTACTGCCCCGCGGGCTGAAGTTCCGTATCGAACTGCTGGACGCGCAAGCACGCGGCTACGTCGCGGAAAACCACGGCGCCCCGCTGCGCCTGCCCGACCTGGGCCCGATCGGCAGCAACGGCCTGGCCAACCCCCGCGACTTCCTTACACCGGTTGCCCACTATGAAGACCTCAAGCAACCTACAACGCTGGTACAGAAATTCCTCGGTGAACTGTGGGCCTGCGAGCTCGATCATTCGCCACTCAACGTGGTCGCCTGGCACGGCAATAACGTGCCGTACAAATACGATCTGCGCCGGTTCAACACCATCGGCACGGTGAGTTTCGATCACCCGGACCCGTCGATCTTCACCGTATTGACTTCGCCCACCAGCGTGCACGGCCTGGCCAATCTCGACTTTGTGATTTTCCCGCCGCGCTGGATGGTGGCCGAGAATACCTTCCGTCCGCCGTGGTTCCACCGCAACCTGATGAACGAATACATGGGCTTGATCCAGGGCGCCTACGATGCCAAGGCCGAAGGCTTCCTGCCCGGCGGCGCGTCGCTGCACAGTTGCATGAGCGCCCACGGCCCGGACGGCGAGACCTGCACCAAGGCCATCAATGCAGACCTGGCGCCGCACAAGATCGATAACACCATGGCCTTCATGTTCGAGACCAGCCAGGTGCTGCGCCCGACTCAGTTCGCCCTCGAGTGCCCGCAACTGCAACCCGCTTATGACCAGTGCTGGGCCGCACTGCCCGCCACCTTCAACCCGAATCGGAGATAACCCATGACGCAATCAACGCTTGCCCGCAGCTGGGTGGCCTCCGCCAACGGCCACGCGGATTTCCCCCTGCAAAACCTGCCCCTGGGCATATTCAGCATCAATGGCTCGGCACCGCGCAGTGGCGTGGCGATTGGCGACGCAATCCTCGACCTGCATGCCGCGTTGGATGAGTTTGACGGTGAAGCCCGACGCGCCGTCGAGGCCACGGCGGGTGGCCAACTGAACGCGTTTTTTGAACTCGGCCGTGGCCCTCGGGTTGCCCTGCGCGAGCGCCTGCTGGAACTGCTGGCCGAAGGCAGTAAGCTGCAAACCCGCGAGGCGCAGGTGCTGCACCGTGCCGCCGATTGCCAGATGCACTTGCCGGCCAGGATCAATGACTACACCGACTTCTACGTCGGCATCGAACACGCGCAGAACGTTGGCAAATTGTTCCGCCCGGATAATCCATTGTTGCCGAACTACAAGTACGTGCCGATTGGCTACCACGGCCGTGCCTCGACCATTCGCCCGTCAGGCACGGATGTGCGGCGCCCCAAGGGCCAGACCCTGCCGGCCGGCCAGACCGAGCCGACCTTCGGTCCCTGTGCACGCCTGGACTACGAATTGGAATTGGGCATCTGGATCGGCCAGGGCAATGCCATGGGCGACGCGATTGCCATTGGCGATGCCGCCGAACATATCGCCGGCTTCTGCTTGCTCAACGACTGGTCGGCGCGGGATATCCAGGCCTGGGAATACCAGCCGCTGGGGCCGTTCCTGTCCAAAAGCTTTATCACCAGCATCTCGCCATGGGTGGTGACGGCCGAAGCGCTGGAGCCATTCCGTAAAGCACAACCGGCGCGGCCCGAGGGTGATCCACAACCCTTGTCGTATCTCTTGGATAAGCGCGATCAGAACGCGGGTGCCTTTGATATCGAACTGGAGGTGCTGCTCACCACGGCTTTGATGCGTGAGCAGAACCTGCCCGCTCATCGTCTGACTTTGAGTAACACCGAACACATGTACTGGACCGTGGCGCAAATGGTCGCGCACCACAGCGTCAACGGCTGCCAGTTGCAGGCCGGTGATCTGTTCGGCTCGGGCACCTTGTCCGGTCCGCAACCGGGGCAGTTTGGCAGCCTGTTGGAGATCACCGAAGGCGGTAAGAAGCCAATCGAATTGCCCAGCGGGGAGGTGCGTAAATTCCTTGAGGACGGCGACGAAATCATCCTGCGTGGCCGTTGCATCCGCGAAGGTTTTGCCAGCATCGGCTTTGGTGAATGTCGCGGCACCGTGGTCGCGGCGCGCTGAGAGGGCAGGGCAATGGAACTCTATACCTACTACCGTTCCACCGCGTCGTATCGGGTACGAATTGCCCTGGCGCTCAAGGGCCTGGACTTCACCGCGCTGCCGGTCAACCTGCTGGTGCCGACAGGCGGCGCCAATCACCAGCCCGAGTACCTGGCGATCAACCCGCAAGGGCGCGTGCCGGCGTTGCGCACTGATGAAGGCGCGTTGCTGATTCAGTCACAGGCGATCGTTGAGTACCTGGAGGAATGTTATCCACAGGTGCCGCTGCTTCCGAAAGATCCCGCGTCCCGTGCCCACCAGCGCGCAGTTGCGTCGATCATCGCCTGCGATATCCACCCGTTGCATAACTCCAGCACTCAAAACCTGTTGCGTAAGTGGGGGCATGATGAAACGCAACTGCTCGAGTGGATCGCCCATTGGGTCAGTCAGGGATTGGGCACGGTGGAGCAGTTGATTGGCGATGACGGGTTTTGCTTCGGCGCGCAGCCGGGCATGGCGGACGCGTTTCTGATACCCCAGCTGTACGCGGCCGAGCGCTTCAAGGTGCCGCTGGGGGCGTACCCGCGTATCGGCCGAGTAGCGGCGTTGGCGGCGCAGCATCCGGCGTTTGTGCAGGCTCATCCTGCCAACCAACCTGACACACCTTAGCTTTCAGAAATTGCCTAAATCCAAATGTGGGAGGGGGCTTGCTCCCGATTGCTGTGTATCAGCAATAAGTTTGTCAACTGACACACCGCTATCGGGAGCAAGCCCCCTCCCACATTTGATCGTGCCAACATAAAAAAAATAAAGGTCCCTTGCGATGCACAATCAGATTGCCAGCTTTCGCGCGGCACTCGACGCCCGCCCGGTGTCGCGCTATCAATGGTTGATTCTCCTGTTGCTGGCACTGCTACTGGTCACCGATGGCTATGATGCCCAGGTGCTGGGTTATGTGGTGCCGGCGCTGGCCAAGGATTGGGGCCTGGAAAAAGCCGCGTTCGGCCCGGTCTTCAGTGCCAACCTGCTCGGCCTGACCCTGGGCTCACTGCTGGTGACGCCGCTGGCGGATCGGTTTGGCGTGCGACGTATTTTGCTGGCCTGTGTGCTGATCTACGCCAGCCTCACAGTGCTGATGGTATTTGCCAATTCCCTGACCACCCTGATGACGGCGCGGTTTATCTGCGGCATCGGCATGGGCGGTGCTATGCCCAGCGCCATGGCATTGATGTCGGAATATTCGCCGCCTCGCTTGCGCACCTTGATGGTGACCTTGGCCGCGTGTGGCTTTTCGTTCGGCGGCGCGGCGGGCGGGTTTGTAGCCGCCGGCTTTATCGACGGCTTTGGTTGGCAGGCGGTATTCCTGGCCGGCGGTGTGACGCCGTTGTTGCTGTTTCCATTCCTGATGTGGCTGTTACCGGAATCCCTGCCGCGTCTATTACGCGATAAGCCGCCGTACCTGCGATTGCGCAAGGTCACGGCGCGCATGTTGCCCGACTGGCAACCGCCACTCGCGAGCGAAGCCGAAAACCTGCGGGAGCAGGGCAGTAAGTTCACGGTGGTGGAACTGTTCCGAAATGGTTACGCGCGCCCGACGTTGCTGATCTGGGCGACCTTTTTTGTCAGCCTGATCCTGCTGTACTTCATGATCAGCTGGTTGCCTTCACTGCTGCTCGAAAGCGGCCTGGCGCTGAATGAAGCCAACCTGGTCACCTCCATGTTCCTGTTCGCCGGCACCTTGGGCGCGATCCTCATGGCCTGGTTTGCCGACCGCCTGAAAAGCAAAGTGCGGCTGCTGTGCGGCGTACTGGCGGCAGCGGCGTTGTGCACCGTCCTGCTGGGCTTGAACCACGACAACCCACGCTACCTGGTGGCCTGCGTGTTTGCCGCCGGGTTCTGCATCATTGGCGGGCAACTGACCCTCAATGCGTTTGCGAGCAATTTCTACCCGGCGCAGGTGCGCGCCACCGGCACGGGCTGGGCATTGGGTGTGGGGCGGTTCGGGTCAATTCTGGGGCCGTTGTTTGGCAGCCTGTTGCTGGCGATGCATATACCGGTGCAGCAGATTTTCTTTTTCTGCGCGATTCCGGCGGTGATGGCGGCGCTGTTGATTATCCAGGTGCGCTCGCCGGGCGTGAGCGAACCCATAGACCCGGCGCATAACGACATTCTCAAGGCGTCCTAATGCACCACTGAATTGGGCGGCAGGTGCCCCAGCCGCTCGGTCAGGCGCAGACGCTGGATGGGATCATCACTGAGCATCAGCGCATGTTCCAGGTCAAAGCGTTCAGCACTCGGGCAGTCCAGGCGCTGGTACAGGCTGGCCCGCGCCAGGTAGTCGGCGGCGTTGGCACTGCCCAGTTCCAGCACGCGCTCGGCGTCTACCAAAGCGGCCAGCGGTTCGTCGTTGGAAAGGTGCAGTTGGCGCAGGTTGCGCGACAAGCGTTGCAGAATCGCCCGTGGTTCGGCGGTATGCAGGTGGTCGGCCTGCAACTTGAGTTTCGGCCCGTATTGCCGGTGCAGCAGCTCGCGACAGTCATTGGGGTACAGGCGCCGTCCACCGCACGGGTCGAGCAGGTGATCGGTACCGGGCACCCGCAGCAGGAAGTGGCCCGGGAAGTTCACACCGACCATGGGGATATCCAGGCGCCGCGCCATTTCCAACGCGATCAGGCCCATGGCCAAGGGCTGCCCGCGTTTGCGTTGCAGCACCTTGTCGAGCAATGCGGCAGCGGGACGCAACGGGGTGTGGTCATCCTGGGCGAACCCGAGGTCATTCATGCGCCGCAGCAGCGGTTGGCCCAGCTCGTCCGCCGGCAACATGGGCATGCCCAGGCTGACCTGTTGTTGTAGCGCGGTGAGATCCTGCAGGATCAACAGTGGTTGCACACTGGCATCGTGTTCGGCAGCAATCCACAGCGCCGCTTCGAACAGCGCAGGGGGTGAACGGTCCAGGCAGGCGAAAAAGGCGGTGCGGGGATTCATTGCGTTCTCCGGCGGATGCCCCTGTTTTAGCCTTGCAGGGAATTTTCGTCCAGCGTCTTAAGAAATATCCCGCGCTCTTATGTCGTAGATCCCACGAAACAGCGCGGCTTATTCCAGTGCAATCCAGCAGTTTTTTACCGCCGGCCTATACTTGGCCCACTACCAGAAGTAATTCGGGAGCTCGAAGATGTTTGCGCTCATGCACAGCACCCGCCTGGAATCGCTGCACCTGAGCGTAGACCCGGTGACCGGGTTGAAGGCGATCATTGCCATCCACGACAGTCGCCGCGGGCCTGCTTTGGGCGGTTGTCGCTACCTTGCTTACCCTGACGATGAAAGTGCCGTGGCCGATGCTGCGCGGCTGGCCCAAGGGATGAGCTATAAGGCCGCGTTGGCTGGGCTGCCGGTGGGCGGCGCTACTGCGGTAATCATGCGTCCTGCGCACGTGGAAAGTCGTGCGGCCCTGTTCGAAGCATTTGGCCGCTGTATCGAAAAACTCGATGGCCGCTACATCACCGCCATCGACAGCGGCACCTCAGTCGCCGATATGGACTGTATCGCCCAGCACACCCGCTTCGTCACCAGTACCACCGCCGCCGGCGACCCTGCGCCCCATGCTGCCATGGGCGTCTTCGCCGGCATCCGCACCACCGCCATGGCGCGCCTGGGCAGCGACAACCTCGAGGGCCTGCGCGTCGCGGTGCAGGGCCTGGGCAACGTCGGTTATGCCCTGGCCGAGCAACTGCACGCCGCCGGTGCCGAATTGCTGGTCAGCGACATTGATCACGGCAAGGTGCAGCTGGCCATGGAGCAACTGGGCGCCCACCCCATCGCCAACGACGCCTTGCTCAGCACCCCCTGCGACATCCTCGCGCCCTGCGGCGTGGGTGCTGTCTTCAACCGCAGCAGCGTTGGTCAGCTGCGTTGCGCCGCGGTGGCCGGTTCGGCCAGCGCCCAACTGACCAACCTGGACATCGCCGACCAGTTGGAAGGCCGTGGCATCCTCTACGCCCCGGACTACGTGATCAATTCCGGTGGCCTGATCTACGTCGCCCTCAAACACGCCGGCACGGACTTGCCTGGCATCACCGCGCACCTGTCGAACATCGGCACGCGCCTGACCGAAATCTTCGCCCACGCCCAAGCCGAAAAACGCTCCCCGGCACGGGTGGCCGACGAGCTGGCCGAACGCCTGCTGTACAAATAGCCCAGGCATTAAAAAGGCCCTGAATCGATGATTCAGGGCCTGTTCAATTCGGGCTTTACTCTGCCGCCGGGTTCAGCAACTCGGACAGCGCGTCCGGTTGGCTCTTGAACGCCTTGGCAAATACATCGCGGTTCTTCGCCATGTAGATCCCGGCTTCTTCCACCTGCTGCTCGCTCAGCGACGGCACGGCTTTTTGCAACACTTCTGCCAGCAATTCAGCGAGTTCCAGCATTTTGTCATGACGGTCAGCTTCGGCTTTATCCATGAACAAACGCTCCAGATCTCGGCTGCTGCGGTATACCACTTCGACGGCCATTCACCACCTCACATGCCTTCACGATAGTTGTCTTTTGCGACTACTGTATTTATATACAGCGAAAAGGATAAGCCAAACGTTGGGGTTTGGATAGTAGGTTTTTAATGTAGTTGGGAAATGGGGGTTTGCTACACCGGAAATTTCTGACAACTTGCCGGGGTTGCGCTGGAATTGTCCGGTGGCTTACCTTCCTCGGGCGCTGCATTTGCAGCGAGTGGGCTTGGCGGCCCAACAAGGAAGCGCAACGACCCCCCCCTGTAAGAATGTTGGATTTTTGCATTAGCATTCTTCTGCCATGGCGGGTTGCGCATGGACCCTTCGGGGTGCCGGGGTGTTCCTTGCCGGTCCGCCAACCTTGTGCAATCCGTCACCCAATCTGCTTGGCGGCAGCCGGTGATGGTTTCTTAACTAAGGAACTAGGCCATGAAAAAACACACACCCAACCCCCCGCCTACTGAGTCGGTGCTATTCAGTGTCACACCTGAGGCAGACACAGAGACCTTACTCGCAAACGCCAGCGAAACGCTGAGCAGTGCCTGTGAGATGGCCAATAAGCTGGCATTCGACCTTGAAGGTCCGCAGCGAAGCCTGGTCCTGGCAATTCATCAGTTGATTGAAATGGGCGGTCTGCTGGTCGAGCGCGCGCTGGAGCAAGTCGCACCAACTTGATGCTAAGGCCCGATCGTTCTCACACTCGTGGGAACGATCCGAGCACAATTAAGTGCCTCGTGTCACTCGGCCACCATCTCACTATCCTGCCTATGGCCTTGTTTCTGCATGCAGAACAACCGTCACGTCCAACCCGCATTATCCGGTCGAGCCGACCTAAGGAAACACCATCGTGAAAATCAACTGGGCCGAAAGGCTGCGCCAGCAAGTCCATGGGCTGGCCGAGTCCCTGGGCAATCTGTTTGTAGAGTCGTTCCACTACCTGGCGCTGTTTGCCATCGGAGCGGTAACCGCCTGGGCAGCGGTGATGGAATTTCTGGGGATGCTGGAGAACGGGCACATCAAGATCGATGACATCTTGCTGCTGTTCATCTACCTGGAATTGGGCGCGATGGTGGGGATTTACTTCAAGACCAACCACATGCCCGTGCGCTTCCTGATCTACGTGGCGATCACCGCGCTGACGCGCCTGCTGATCTCCAACGTGTCACACCACAACCCGCCGGATATCGGCATCATCTACCTGTGCGGTGGCATCCTGCTGTTGGCGTTTGCCATCCTGGTGGTGCGCTACGCGTCGTCGGCTTTCCCTTCGGTGAAGGTCGAAGGCCCGCGTCGCAAGGGCGAGGCGAGCCTTGAAACCGAGAAAGGTGAGCTTTAAAGCCCGACGCTGAACGGCAGGGTACGGGCGGGCGGTTGCTGCAGGAGTTTGTGGTTGTCGCCGTCCGTCATCAGTTCGAGGATTTCCACGGCGCTATGGCCCTGCTCGATGGCGATGCCGAACTGGATGCTCTGTACCAGGCGTCGCAGCCTTTGCGGGTCGTTGCGCTGTTCGGCGCTGATCATGCGCTTGGCCACCACGCCGGTTTCATCCGACAGGGTGAGCATGATGCTGCCGTCCAGCCGCTGGATGCTCAGGTTAACGCGGTATTGGGGGCTGAAGGTATCGGTGATGATCTGAAAAGGGTTGTCCATGGTGCGTTACCGCCTGATAAGAACATGCAGTCATTGACGGCCGGTGTCGGGATTAGTTCGCATTGCCTGACCATCGGCCAAAGTCCGTTTTCCTCGTAAGTTCTACAGCAAGCCTCGTGCCGTACAAGCGCTGAAGTTTTAATGTGGGAGGGGGCTTGCCCCCGATAGCGGTCTTTCAGCCAAGTATTTATTGGCTGACACACAGCTATCGGGGGCAAGCCCCCTCCCACATTTGTTTTGTGTGGCCATTGGGGGCGGTGAACTGTTTCAGGGCAACGCTGAGAAAATGATCGCAGACAGCGCAGTCGGGATGCTCGGGTAGGAGTGCCCCAATCAGCACTCCACCCAGCTGACCGCCAGGCCGCCCCGTGACGTTTCTTTGTATTTGTCATGCATGTCGGCGCCGGTATCGCGCATGGTGCGGATCACCCGGTCGAGGGAAATGAAGTGCTTGCCGTCGCCGCGCAGGGCCATTTGCGTGGCGTTGATCGCCTTGACCGCGGCAATGGCGTTGCGCTCGATGCACGGCACTTGCACCAGGCCGCCAACCGGGTCGCAGGTCAGGCCGAGGTTGTGTTCCAGGCCGATTTCGGCGGCGTTTTCCAGTTGCTCCGGGGTGGCGCCGAGTATATCGGCCAGCCCGGCGGCGGCCATGGCGCAGGCCGAACCGACTTCACCCTGGCAACCGACTTCGGCGCCGGAGATCGAGGCGTTTTTCTTGCAGAGAATGCCGACGGCGGCAGCGGCCAGGAAGAAATTTACTACGTCGTCATCGGACGCATCAGGGTTGAACTTCATGTAGTAATGCAGCACCGCCGGGATGATCCCCGCCGCACCATTGGTCGGCGCGGTGACCATGCGCCCGCCGGCGGCGTTTTCTTCGTTGACGGCGAGGGCGAACAGGTTGACCCACTCCATCGCCGACAGGGTCGAGGTGATGACGTTGGGTTTGCCAATTTCCAACAGGCTGCGGTGCAATTTTGCCGCCCTACGTGGCACATCCAGGCCACCGGGCAGGATGCCTTCATCACGCAGGCCCTGTTCCACGCAGTCGCGCATCACCGACCAGATATGCAAGAGGCCGCTGCGGATCTCTTCGTCGCTGCGCCACGCGCGTTCGTTGGCCATCATCAGTTCGGAAACCCGCAGGCCGTGCTTGTTGCACAGGGCCAGCAGTTCCACCGCGCTGGAAAAGTCGTAGGGCAATTGCACATCGCTGGTCGGGGCAATGCCCGAGGCGGCCTCTGCAGCTTCGATGATGAAGCCACCGCCAACCGAGTAATAGGTTTGCTCGCTCAATAAGCCGTTGTCGCCATAGGCGTGCAAGGACATGGCGTTGGGGTGGTAAGGCAGGCTTTCATCCAATAGCAGGAGGTCGGTTTGCCAGTTGAAGGCAATTTCCTGGGAACCCGCAAGCAGTAATTGGCCGGACTCGCGCAGCTGCTGGATGCGTGCATTGATCGAGGTGGGGTCGACCTTATCCGGCCATTCGCCCATCAGGCCCATGACACAGGCGCGGTCGGTGGCGTGGCCGATGCCCGTGGCGGACAGCGAGCCGTACAGGCGTATCTCGACGCGGCGGGTCTGGCTGAGCAACTGCTGGTCGACCAACGCCTGGGCGAATGTTGCCGCAGCGCGCATCGGGCCGACGGTGTGGGAGCTGGAGGGGCCAATGCCCACTTTGAATAGATCGAAAACACTGATAGCCATGCTAAACCCTTACAAGCAATGGAGTAGAAATCGCTGCCATGTTTTGTAGGACGAGCGCAATTAGGGCGATACTGAGCCTATAGATCGACACTGACCAACGAATTGTTCTAAGACACCCTTTAGCAGGACTAAACCCTATGACCCGCCCCCTCAATGGCCAGACCTATGTCTGGTTGCATGTTTTCTCCTGCGCTGCACGGCACCTGTCGTTCACCCGCTGCGCCGAAGAACTGCACATCACACCAGGTGCGGTGAGCCAGCAGATTCGCCAGCTGGAGGAACGCCTGGGGTTTCGGTTGTTTCATCGGCGTGCGCGCGGGGTGGAGCTCAGCGCCGAGGGGCAGCGCCTGGCGGCCGTGGTGGGGGAGGCCTATGGCAGCATTGATGCGGAATTGCGGCGCCTGGACGCGGGAATGATCAGCGGCACCTTACGCTTGCGTTCGATCCCGTCGTTTCTCGGCAAGTGGCTGACCCCGCGCCTGCCGCGTTTGCAGCAGCGTTTTCCGGATATTCAATTGCGCCTGGTCGCCGAGGACAGCAGCATCGCCTTGCATGAAGGTGATTTCGACCTTGCTATTGACCTGAACGACGGCAGCTACCCCGGCTTGTTATCCACAGCCCTGCTGGACGAGCAGATATTCCCGGTATGCGCGCCCAGCTTGTTGCGTGGCCGGCCACCGTTGCACGGCCCGGCTGACCTCGCGCACTTCCCACTGCTACACGACATCACCGCCTGGCGTGGGAGTTATGAATATGCCGAGTGGGAGTTTTACCTGAATGCCATCGGCTATCACGGTGCGGATGTGCGGCGCGGGCATACCTTCAATCGCAATCACTTGACCATCGAAGCCGCCATTGCCGGCATGGGCGTGGCAATTGCGCGGCGCACCTTGCTCAATGATGAACTGGAGCGCGGCACCCTGATCGTGCCATTCGGCGTGGCCGTGCCCAACCATAAACGCTACGTGCTGCTGTACGCGCCAGGTGCGTTGAACCATCCGGGCGTGCGTGCGGTGCATGATTGGCTGGTAGAGGAAGCAGGGGTTTTTCGCGTTTTGCACCCTTTGGCAGAGGCGCAATTATGAGATTGGTTGGTCGTAAGAAGATGTAACTAACTCCCCACCCTACCAGCGTTTTTGCCCGTCGTCAGGGTTAATTTGTAATGTAGGATTTATCTTTGCAAAGGGGTTGAATTGTTTCAGCAGGTGCTCAATTGTGTAATCAGGAGGTCATGGTTTCACCACCCCGGTGTTGCAGTTTGTGACCTCTGGCGAGCTAGCTGAAATAAGGGAAGAACTATGCAAATCCAAGTCAATAGCGATAACCATATTGAAAGCAGCATCCGACTGGAGGAGTGGGTACGTACTACCATTGAGAGCACGCTCGAACGTTATGAAGAAGACCTGACCCGTGTTGAGGTCTACCTGCGGGATGAGAACGGCGACAAGCCCGGTCCCCACGATTTAAGTTGCCGCCTGGAAGCACGGCCAAAGGGCCATCAACCGGTTTCCGTGTGCCATAAAGCAGATACGCTGGAACAAGCGATCGATGGCGCCGCCACCAAGCTGGACCATGCGTTGGAACACCTGTTTGGCAAACTGCAAGGCAAGCCTCGCGCTGCTGCGAAAACCCAGCCAATCAACAAAGTGAATGAAGACGCGCTTGAAGAGGAATTCCTGGAAAACGAAAACGCTGCAATCAACGGCTGACCGTTTTTTAAACCCCCACTGAAAACGGGCCTGCATATGCAGGCCCGTTTTCGTTCAGCCACGGAGCCTGAAGAAATACCGGCTCAGCGCGGCTAATCCGCAAGCCCCCAAGCCCGCAAAGAGCATGGCCCAACCGGCGCCGGTGCGCAGTGCCGTCTGCGCATCAACGGCGGTCAGCCCCGGCGCGTTCAGCTTGCCTGCTGCAATATGCTGGCTGAGCGCTGCCCACTCCAATGCCGTGTTGTCAGGCAGCACATTGGCCAGGTGGTGGCTGATCCCCAGCAACAGCACCAGGCCCATCAACGCAATGTTGAGTGCCAGGGTGATCAGTCGTGCGCTGAAGTCGATGCCCGACGCCATGCCCGCACGGTCAGCCGAGACGGCCCCGGTAGTGGTGTTGGTGGTGGGCGAGTTGGTCAACGCCAGGCCAATGCCGGCGATCACGCAACTGAGCAACACCAGTGCGGTGCTTGGCTGTGCGGCGACATTGACGGCGGCCATGGCCAGGAACCCCGCGCCCATCGTACCCAGGCCCAGGGGAATGATGCGTTCGGCGCCGAAACGCAGGGCCAGGCGTTCGGCCAGGGGCGGCACCAGCAGGGTAGGCAAGGTGTAGGCAAGCAGGGCGGCGCCAGTGGTCAGGGTGTCGTAACCCAAACCGGCCTGGAAATACAACGGCAGGTAAATCATGAACGGCCAGAAGCTGAAGTTCATGCCGATCGAGCCCATCAACGCACCGTTGAAGCGCTGGATACGGAATACCGAGAAATCGAACATCGGGTGTGGGCTGCGCAGTTCGAGCAAAATGAACAGCAGCATGCCTATCAAGGACAGGCCGGCCCAGCCGAGCATCGCCGGGGTGCCAAAGCCATACTCGCTGCCCTGGGTGATGAAATAGACCAGCGCGAACACCGTCATCGTCAAGGTCAGCATACCGGCGATGTCCAGGCGATGACTGGCCGGGTCACGGGATTCCTGCACGCTGGCATGCAGCAGCACCAAAGTGAACAGGGTCAGCGGTACGTGGACCAGGAACACCCAGCGCCAGTCCGCCACGGCCAGGATTAATGCCCCGACCATCGGCCCGAAACCCAGGCCCACGCCGGCAATCACTCCCCATATCGCGAAGGCTCGCGCTCGCGCCGCCGGCTCGCGGAACTGATGGGACAGGATGGCGAACTGGCAAATCATCATCGCCCCGGCACCAATGCCTTGGACGAACCGCGCCACGATCAGGGTCGACGCATTGTCCGCCAGCCCACAGGCCAGCGAGGCCAGGCCGAACAGCCACAGGCACAGCACCAGTACGCGCCGACGGCCGAAGCGATCGGCCAAGGTACCCGCCGCCATCAGCACACTGGTGCAAGCCAGGGTATAGGCATTCATGATCCATTGGGCGTCCTGGAAACCGGTGCCTAGTTGCTGTTCAAGGGTCGGCAGGATGACCGGCACGCTGGAGATTTCCAGGCCGAACATCAGGGCTACCAGGCAGACGGCGGTGAGGGCCAAGCCATTTCTGGTGGTGCTTGGCGGGTGGAGGGCCGATACAGCAGCGGCGGGCGGCATGACAGGTTCCTTTTGAATAGGGGAGGGTTCTATTCTCTCGGGAACCAGATTCGTTATTTGTGATAAGTTTTCCATTAATAAGGGAATCACAGGCGACAATTGACTCATGGCCACCCCGCGTTTTGATGGCGTCGAGCTGTTTCTGCAAATTGTCGAGAGCGGTAACCTCACCGAAGCCGCCGAGCGCCTGAACCTCACGCGCTCGGCCGTCGGTAAAGGCTTGGCGCGCCTGGAGGCGCGGCTTGGCACATGTCTGCTGCAGCGCTCCACGCGCCGCCAACGATTGACCGAGGACGGGCAGGCGTACTACGAGCATTGCCTGCGCGCTTTGGCCGAACTGGAAGCCGCCGAATCGGTGCTCGAAAGTGGTCGGCAACAACCACGCGGGCGGTTACGGGCGAGCGTGCCGTTGGCTTTCGGGCACCACTATGCGGCTCCGGCGTTGTGGGGCTTGATGGAGCGTTACTCTGAACTGGAAATCGAGATTTGCTTCTCCGACCGCATGATTGATCTGGCACAGGAGGGCTTCGATATGGCCGTGCGGATCGGCACGTTGCCGGATACCGACCGCCTGAGTGCACGCCGCCTGGGACAGCAGGTCATGGGGCTGGCGGCGTCACCGGCGTATCTGCAGCGCAGGGGGAGCATTGAAAGTATGGAAGACCTGACCGTTCATCGCGGCATCGCGTATCGCAGCAACACCACGCATCGCTCGCACTTGGCCTCGCTGTTGGTGCTGGATGATCTCCAAGCGGTAGCCGATGCGGTCATCGCGGGCGTAGGGCTGGCCTGGTTACCGAGTTGGTTGATCGCCCACTATGCGTTGCGCGGGCAATTGCAGGCAGTGTTGCCAAGCTATCGCGAGCAGCCGGCGCCTATCCATGTAGTCTGGCCGACGGCGGTGCATATGCCGGCCAAGACGCGGTGTGCCATCGATGCGTTGGTGGCGGGTACGCCCAGTTGCCTGGCGGGTAGCTAGACCCTCGGATGTACTTCAATCCTGGACACACTGAATATCAAATGTGGGAGGGGGCAAGCACCCTCCCACATTTGGATTTGTTACGGTCTGCAGGTTGGAGGCAGATCAGAACGCAATGGACGTCTGCACATACACCGTACGCGGCTCACCCACGTACTTGCCCTTGTTGTTATCGTCGAACGAGCGGGTGTAGTACTGCTTGTTGAAGATGTTCTTCACCCCCACCGCCACATTCAAATCCGACAGTTGCGGGCCGAAGTCATAGGCCGCACGGCTGCTGAACAGCATGTAGCCGGGGATGCGCCCATTGGCACCGTCGGCGCTTTCGGCCTGGGTGTTGGCATTGTCGGCAAACTGGCTGCTCTGGTAGCTGCTGTCCACATTCAGCTTCCACGGGCCGTCGGTGTAACCCACACCGAGAGTGCCTTTGTGCTTGGACGAGAAGGGCACGCGGTTGCCTTTGTTCGGGCCGTCTTCGCGGATGGTCGCGTCAACATAGGCATAAGTGGCATACACATCGAAACCCGCCAGCGCCGGGCTCAGGCCGTCGAGGGCGTAGTTGATGCTCGACTCGATGCCCTGGTGGCGCGTCTCACCACGGGCGATCACCGTGTCGTTGGTCTGGTTGCTGTCGTACTGGTTGTCAAAGTTGATCAGGAACGCGCCGATTTCAGCACGCAGCGTGCCGTTGTCATAGCGCGTGCCGAGCTCCCAGGTGCGGGCTTTTTCCGGTTTGACTTCGCCGCTGTTCACGCGGTTGGGCATCTGGCTGTACTGCACGCTGCCGAATGAGCCTTCGGTGTTGGCGTAGAGGTTCCAGTCCTCGGTGAGGTGGTAGAGCACGTTCAGCGCCGGCAGCGCGGTGTTGTAGTCACCCTTGTATTTGACGTTGCTCAGGTTGTTGGTCTGCTGGGACTCGATCATCTCGTAGCGGATGCCCGGAGTGATGGTCCACTTGCCGATATCAATGCGGTCGTCGATGAAGAACGCATTGGCTTCGGTGCCACCGCGCGTGTCGCGGTCGTTGCGGCTGTCGGTGGTGGGGATTTGCTGATTGGCGGCGATTGGCGTGCGGTAGCGCAGTTCGTGGCCGGCTTCATTGATGTAGCGGTAGCCGACGCCCACTTCATGACTCGTGGGGCCGAGGTCGAAACCCTGGGCGAATCGGGTCTCGAGGCCGCGTACCCAATATTCGCGTGGCGACAGCGACAGGAAGCTGCCCTGGTCCAGATAACCGCTGCGCAGGGTCTTGGTGAAGAAGCTGTTGACCGTGAATTCGCGACGGTCCTGCTCGTAGCGATAGCCGACGTTGAACATGGTACGGCGGCCCCAAAACTTGTCGTAGGGGCGGGTGGACTGGTATGGATCGGCTTTGTAATCCTTGACGTTCAAGCCGCCGGGCATATCGGCCTGGCCTTCGTAGTACTGTGCCATGGCGTTGAAGCTGTTGGCGTCGTCCAGTTGGTATTTGCCCTTGAGGATCAGGTCGTCGATGCGCGTATTGCTGTTTTCGCGCCAGTCGCCGCCGCGGGTGCCGGAGTACAGCAGCGCGCCGCCCAGGCCATTGTCGGCAGTGCCGCCGGCCAGCAGGTTGCCGGTGGTCTTGAAGCCATCGTGGCTGGAAGACGGGCTGGTCTCGGTCTGCAACCCGCCCTTGACCGTGGGCGCATCCGGGATAGCGCGGGTCACGAAGTTGACGATGCCACCGACGTTCTGCGGGCCGTAGCGCACCGCACCGCCGCCGCGTACCACATCCACCGCGTCCATGTTGCCCATGCTGATCGGCGCAAAGGACAACTGTGGCTGGCCGTAGGGCGCAAAAGGCACCGGGATGCCATCCATCAATACCGTGGAGCGCGACGCCAGGCGCGGGTTGAGCCCGCGAATGCCGAAGTTCAACGCCATGTCGTGGCTGCCGGTGCCGTTGTTTTCCGGGGCATTGACGCCGGGGATGCGGTTGAGCACATCGCGGGCCTGGGTTGCGCCTTGGCGTTCAAACTCTTCACGGCGGATAACGTCACGGGCGCCGGGGTGTTCGAACACGTTGGTTTGCGCTGCGTCACCGAGCCAGTCGCCGACCACGTTGGAGGTTTGCAATTCAAGGGGGGCGGTGACGCCGGTCGGTTGCAGGCTGTAGGCATTGTCACCTTCGGCCCGGGCTTGCAGGCCGGTGCCTTCCAGTAATTTCTGCAGGCCGTCGGCGGCGCTGTAATTGCCCGACAGGCCGCGGCTTTGCATGCCGGCCGTCACTTCGGAACCGAAAGACACCAGCACCCCGGCTTCGCGACCAAATTGATTCAGGGCCGCTTCCAGGGTGGTCGGCGCGATGTGGTAGGTCTTGGTGTCGGCAGCCATCGCGGGGGGAAGGACGGTCAGGCTGAGGCTGGCGCCCAATAGGAGTTGGCGCAAGGTGCGGGCGAGAAGCGTCGGTTGCTGGGGCATGAAGGCGGTCCTGAGAAGGAAGGATCAAGGTGGCTTTCCTTCTCTGTCACGCCAGGTGCGGAAAACGGCTCACTTAAACGCAAAATAAATTCAGGCACGTGCCTGCACGGTCACCCAATAGCGGGTAAAGCGCCGCACTTTCACCGGCAGGCTGACTTCCAGCAGGTCGAGGATGCGTTCGCTGTCATCCAGCGGGTAGCTGCCGGACAGCAGCAGGTTCGCCACTTGCGGGTCGCAATGCAGCTGGCCGCGGCGATAACGCCCCAGTTCGCTGAGAAAGTCTTCCAGGCGCATATGCGCGGCCACCAGCATACCGTCGGCCCAGGCGCCGCTGTTGGCGTCGGTCGGGCGCGGGGTGTCCCAGCCTTTGCGGGTGAAATTCATCTGGTGCGCGGCCGCTACGTTCAGTGGCAAGCCACCGTAGTTATTGGGCGTGACCTCGACCTGACCAGCCAGCACTGCGAGTTGGGTATGGTCGTTGAACTGGCGCACATTCAGGCGCGCCGCCTGGCTGCTGAGCAGGCCCTGGCCGGTCAGCACGCGCAACGGCGTATCGCCTGCATGGGCGGTCAGCAGAATTTCGCCTTCAAGCAGGCGGATCAGCCGTTGCTGCCCATCGATATGCACATCCACTGCGCTGCCCGTGTTGAGTTTCAACTGGCTGCCATCGGCCAGTTGCACGGTGCGACGCTGGCCCACCGGGCTGCGATAGTCGGCGCTCAGCGGTGGCAGGATATGTTGCTGGCGCAGGCTCCAAACTGCTGCCGAACCGGCGCCCAGGATCAGCAGCAACTTCAGCGCCTGGCGCCGGCTGCGCAAGGTGGGGGCATTCAACGCCGCGTGGGCCAGAGGCGAGGGCATGCCGCGCAGGCGTTGATTGACCTGCTGGATCTGTTCCCAGGCGCGCTGGTGCTCGCTGTGGGCATTCAGCCATTGTTGCCAGGCTGCTTGCTGGCGTGGAGTGAGCGCGCCTTGCTGCATTTCCAGCAGCCAGTGCACGGCTTGTTCGGCGACTTGGCTGGAGACGTTCATAACGCGAAGTAACAGCGCATGGCCGCTTTGGTCAGGTGGCGCTTGACGGTGGCGATGGAGATGCCCAGTTCAGCGCTGATCTGCGCGTAGGTCAGGCCATCGAGCTGGGCGAGCAGGAAGGCCCGCTTGACCAGCCTGGGCAAGCCATCGAGCAGTTGGTCCAGCTCCAGCAGGGTTTGCAGGATGATTGCGCGGTCTTCTTCCGACGGTGCGACGTGCTCGGGCATTTGCGCCAAGGCATCGAGGTAGGCGCGCTCCAGGTCCTGGCGGCGATAGAAGTTGAACAATACGCGCTTGGCCACGGTGGTGAGGAAGGCGCGGGGTTCGATCAGGGTCGGGGTGTCCCTTGCGCTGAGCACGCGGATGAAGGTGTCCTGCGCCAGGTCGGCGGCGTTTTCCGGGCAGCCGAGCTTGCGTCGCAACCAGCCGGTGAGCCAGTGGTGATGGTCGTTGTACAGAACTTCGACGGTATTGGACGGCTGCAACGCGATCACTCCGTAAGCATCGCCATGCTTTAGAGAACAAGAATTGTTCGCATTGTAGGGGCGACGACGAGGTTCGGCAATCCGTCACGGCAGGTGATTCATCCGTTCTCTTTTGCTTATGAGAATATTTATCATTAATATTGCGCGCTGATCAGCTTGGCGTCTGCCGCATGAAAAGCAAAACCTCATTGCCCGTTTCCTACCGCCTCGCCGTCACCTCGCGTGTGCTGGCGGCTGTTATCGGCGGCTACCTGATGGCATCCCTGGCCGCCATCTGCCTGGCGTTGTGGATGCCCACATCGCGTGCCGACGCGGTGGTCACCGGCATGATGAGCTCGTTTGTGTTCTACCTGCTGGCGGTGCTCTGGTGCTTTGCCTGCCGCACTGCGTGGCGTGCCTGGGCGGGGGTGATGCTGCCAAGCGCGCTGTTTGCCACCCTGGCCGGCGTAGGTTTGTGGATGGTGCGCACATGAAGGAGGGTTTTCGCCAAGCCATGGCCTGGCTGCATACCTGGGCCGGGTTGATCTTCGGCTGGCTGCTGTTCGCGATTTTCCTGACCGGCACCCTGGCCTATTTCAAAGACGAAATCACCCACTGGATGCAGCCCGAAGTGCAGGCCCATCCCCTGGATGACGGGCGCAGCCTTGCCGTGGCCCAAAGCTACCTGCAACAACAGGCGCCGACTGCGGCGAGCTGGTTCATCAGCTTGCCGACCAGCCGCGACCCAGGCTTGTCGGTGATGTGGCAAGACAAGGCCGAGCCGGGCAAACGCGGCACCTTCATCCAGAAAATCCTCGACCCGGTCAGCGGCCAACCGGTGCAGGCCCGCGACAGCAAGGGCGGCGAGTTCTTCTATCGTTTCCACTTCCAACTGCAAATGCCTTACCCGTGGGGCCGCTGGCTGTCGACCATCGCCGCCATGGTGATGTTTGTCGCGCTGATCACCGGCATCATCACCCACAAGAAAATCTTCAAGGACTTCTTCACCTTCCGCCCGCGCAAAGGCCAGCGTTCCTGGCTGGACGGGCACAACGCGGTGGGCGTGCTGGTGCTGCCATTTCATCTGATGATTACCTACAGCAGCCTGGTGATTTTCATGAGCATGGTGATGCCGGCGCCGATCATGGCGTCCTATGGCGACGACAGCCGGGCATTCTTCAAGGAGCTGTTTCCCAACACCGACAACCCGCCGGCCCTCGGCCAACCGGGCCAGTTGCTGCCGTTATTGCCGATGTACCAGCAGGCGCGGCAGCAGTGGGCGGGCGGCCATGTGGGACGGGTGGCAGTCAACAACCCTGGGGATGTGAACGCGTCGGTCAACGTGTTCCGCGCCGGCTCCGATAGCGTGGTGCATGATTTCGGCAATACCGTGTCGTTCAATGGCACCACCGGCGAGTTGTTGCGGGTTAGTGGCGAGCCGTCCCTGCCGGCGGTCGTCGGTGGCAGTTTCTACGGCCTGCACATGGGCCATTTTGCCGGCCCGGTACTGCGCTGGCTGTACTTTATCTGCGGGTTGGCGGGCACGGCGATGATCGGCACAGGGCTGGTGATCTGGCTCGGCAAGCGTCAGCTCAAGCACGCCAAGAGCGCAGTGATGCCGTTTGAATTGCGCCTGGTAGAGGTGCTGAATATCGCCAGCATGTCTGGCTTGATGATCGCCATCGCCGCGTTTTTCTGGGCCAACCGCCTGTTGCCGGTAAGTTTCGCCGCGCGCTCTGACTGGGAGGTGCAAGCCTTCTTTGTCGCCTGGGGCCTGAGTTTGTTGCACGCGATGCTGCGTCGCGGTCGTCGAGGCTGGGTCGAACAACTGAGCATCGGCGCGCTGCTGTTTGTGGCGATCCCGCTGCTTAACGCAATGACCACCACGCAGCATTTGGGCGTCTCGCTGATGAACGGCGACTGGGCCATGGCCGGCTTCGACCTGACCTGCCTGGCCAGCGGTGTGTTCCTTGCCTGGGCGGCGTGGAAGATGCAACGCCGTACCGCGTCGCAACCCAAAGCCGAACGTGCGCGTGGGTTGACGCTCAAGCAGGAGGCCGGCTGATGCTCCTCGCGCTGCTGATGTGCTACGCCGGGTTTACCGCGCTGTGCCTGTCCACCGACCGTCATCACGGCGAGCTGCTGCACAGCAAACTCACGTCGAAGCGGCGCTTGGGGCTGCGGCTGGGTGGCTGGTTGCTGCTGATTGCCGCGATCTGGCCGGCGGTGCTGGCCGCAGGCTGGAGCCAGGGCCTGGTCGAGTGGTGCGCAGTGTTGATGCTCAGCGCCTTGTTGCTGGTACTGCTGTTGCCATATCGGCCAAGGCTGGCGCTGATTCTGGCAGGCCTCAGCCTGCTGGCCAGCCCTGTCGCGGCACTAGCCCTGTCCTGAGCCTGCCATGATGATCAGCCCACCGCCGGAACCCCAGGACCGCCCGCACCCCGATGCGGCCGGTGGGCGCGCGCATTTCCTGCAGGTGTTTTTGTCCCAGCGTTCGCAGATGGAAGCGCTGGTCAGTCGCCGTGTCGGGTGCCGCGCCACGGCAGCCGACCTGGTGCAGGATTTGTTCCTGCGCTTCTGGCGTCGCCCCTTGGTGCAGGTTGAAGAACTCAGCACCTACCTGCTGCGCTGCGCCAGCAATATCGCCATCGATCACCTGCGTAGCGAAGGTGCACGAGTACGCAGCAGCGAAGGCTGGTTGCCCGAGCAATCAGATCACCAAGTCTGCGAACCCCAGGCCGCACTGGAGGCAGGCCACGATCTGCGCCACGTGGAAACCGCCCTGCGCAATTTGCCCGAGCGTACCCGCCAGATTTTCCTGCTTAACCGTATCCACGGGCGCAAGTATGCAGAAATTGCCAAGGCCATGGGGCTGTCCCAAAGTGCCGTGGAAAAACATATGATGCGCGCCCTCGAAGCCTGCAAGGCCAGCCTTCGTGAACCAACGCAGCCACGCACGCCAGGGAAAGCACCGTGAACATCACGCCGACACCCGCCCAGGAACAGGCCGCCCTTGACTGGCTCAGCCTGCTGCATGACCAGCCCAGCAGCGGCGACCAGGCTACGTTCAGCCGCTGGCTGCGCGCTGATCCCGCGCATGCCGAGGCGTACGCCCAGGCTCAGGTACTGTGGGAACTGAGCGAAGAGCCGGCGCGCAAGCTGGCCGATGAGGACGCGCTGGCCTTGCAGGCCTACCTCAATAAGATGAATTCCTCCAGGCGCTCCCGTGCACTGCGCTGGCCCGGCGCCCTGGCCATGGCCGCCTGCCTGCTGGCGATGGTGTCGATGGGCGCCGGTTGGCAGCCGTCGCGCTGGGTCGATGAGTTGGGTGCTGACTACGTGACGGCGCCGGGGGAGGTGAAGACCTTCACCCTGACCGATCAATCCGTGGTCACCCTTGACGCCGACAGCGCCATTGCCGTGGATTTCAGCCATGGTCAACGGCATATCCAGCTGCGGCGTGGCGCGGGATTCTTCAGCGTGGCACACACCGGCCAGTCCTTTGTGGTGGAGGCGGGCGGTGGTCAAGCGCAGGTGCTGGGCACCCAGTTTGAGGTGCGCCTGCAACCGGCCGGAGCCGAGGTTACCGTATTGTCCGGCCGGGTGGGCGTCACACCATCGGAACAGGGCCAGCAGCAGGTTTTGACAGCAGGTCAGCAAGTGGCCTACGCCGATGGCGTTGCCGATGCCATGCACGCTGTCGACAGCGAATCCCGCCTGGCCTGGCGCGATGGTTGGCTTAACTACTACCAGGCGCCGCTGGCCGATGTGGTCCAGGACTTGAGTCGTTATTACCCTGGCCGATTGCTTCTGCTCAATGAAGAGATGGGCGCCAAACGCGTCAGCGGCAGTTTCCCGAGCAACGACCCGTTGGCGGTATTGAACGCCTTGCAAGCGGTGCTGGGCTTTGAACAACACAGGCTGCTGGGTCGCATCATCGTGTTGCGCTAGACGCAGCGCCGTTCACCGAACCTTCATCGCAATCGCTAAAACCTGTCACCAAACGGTTACACGTGCCGTGGATCATCCCTGGGTTCCTGAGCAAGTGGTCAAGAAGAGCACCTCTGCCCCATACAACACAACAATGTCAGTAAGGGATCTACACGTGAACTACAACTCTCTTTATGCCCTGCTTCTGGCATCGGGCCTGGGCGGCTTTGCACCGCTGGTTATGGCTGATGACACCCAGGACGTAGGTTCGGTGAACGTTGCCGGCAAGCAGACCCTGGGCAACGGCCACATGATTCGCGAAGAAAGTGCCAAGGCGCGCTCGACGGTGACCAAGGAGGCCATGGACGAAATGTCGGCCACCGCCAACGCCATCGACAAGCTCAAATACACGCCGGGCATCAACGTTTCCAGCGATGACGCCAGCGGCACCAGCGGCACCAACTTCACTATGCGCGGCATGAGTTCGGACCAGGTCGGGGTGTCGGTGGACGGCGTGCCGATCAACGATTCTGGCAACTACAGCGTGTATTCCAACCAGTTGGGCGACCCGGAAAACCTTGCCGAAGTGTTCGCCACCCAGGGCTCCTCCGAGGCCGACGGCCCGCACATCGGTTCCAGCGGCGGCAACATCGGCATGATTACGATGCGGCCAACCAAGGAGGCGGGGGTTTTTGCCAAGCAGACCTTGGGTACCAATAACCTGCGCAAGACCTTCGTTCGGGCGAATACCGGCGATTTCGGTGGTCTCAAGACCTGGGTCTCGGCATCGCACCTGGAAGGTGACAAGTGGCGCGGCAAGGGTACCCTGCGCAGCGATAAAATCGAGTGGAGCAGCCTGTTCGAAGGTGACAACGGCAATTCCACGTTGGCCACGGTCAAGTACAACAAGCAGGAAAATTACAACTACAACAGCCTGAGCAAGTCGCAGTTCGACAATGAAGGACGGCGCAAGGACTACGCTGAAAGCCCGGTGTACAAGGCCGGTTTGTTGTCTGCGTCCTACAAGCTCAACCGCAACCCCTTTGAAAGCGTCAACGCCACGCTGACCCAGCGCTGGCAACTGCAAGACAACCTGTCGTTGACGGTCACGCCGTATTACTACTGGTCCAACGGTGGCAGCTTCAGCGGCCAGACTGCCTCCAACCTGGGGCCGAGATCCGACAAAGCCGGTAACTACGACCTCGGCAACCTGCAATCGGCCAACTACTATCGCCCTTCGTGGACCGAGACCTGGCGCCCCGGCGTCACGGCCAAAATGAAGTGGGACATCAACGAAGAACACAGCCTGGACTACGGCTACTGGTATGAACGCGCACGCCAGCGCCAGACCCAGCCGTTTATCGGCATCAACGGCGAAGGCGCGCCGGATGATGTGTGGGGCGACTACAACAGCGGCGGACAGGTGGTCGACAAGAACGGTGCGACGGTACAAGGTCGTCACTACTACACCGTCACCCCATCGCAAAAGCTCTGGGTACAGGACAGCTGGCAAGCCACGCCGGACCTGAGTTTTGTCGGCGGCGTGGCCTACCAATACGTCGAACGTGACGGCAACAACCTCGGCAGCCTGTACGACAAGCCGGAAAAACGTAACACCCGTTACCACCAATTCCTGCCCAGCTTCAGCGCCAAGTACCAGGTCGACGAGAGCAACCAGGCGTTCTACAACGTCACCCGCAACATGCGCACGCCGCCCAACTATGTGCTGTACAACAAAGGCGACTCCGTCAGCCTCAAGTCCGAGTTGAGCTGGAACCAGGAACTGGGCTGGCGCTACACCGAAGACGACATGGCCTTGAGCGCGACCCTGTTCTACATCAGCTTCAAGGATCGCCAGGTGTCGACCACCGATGCCAGCGGCGACTACATGGTGCTTAACGTTGGCAGCGTCGCTAACAAAGGCCTGGAATTGGAATGGAGTGGTTTGTTGCCCCACAACTTCAACTACTACGCCTCGTACACCTACACCCAGTCCGAGCAGAAGGACGACCTGCTCAGCAAGAATGTGCTGTTGCCCACCTCTGGCAAGCAACTGGCCAACGTACCGGAAAATATGTTCAACCTGGTGTTCGGCTATGACGACTCGCGGTTCTACGGCAACGTGGCGGGCAAGTATGTCGGCAGCTTCTACGGTGATTTGACCAACAAGGAGAAGATCGAAGGCCGTACGGTGTTTGACCTCAATGCCGGTATCTATTTGCCGGTGGACAAGAAGGTCATCAAGTCGGCGACCCTGCGCTTGTCGATGCTCAACGTCTTCGACAAGGAATACCTCAGCTCGGCCCGCACCGTGGCGTTCAACTCGACACCGGTCAACGGCCTGGCGCCGAGCACGGCGTATTACAACGTAGGGGAGGAGCGCACGGCGATGGTGTCTCTAGAGGCCAACTTCTAAGACCACCGCAAAACCAAATGTGGGAGGGAGCAAGTCGAATCGTCGCACCGCCCCTCCCACATTTGATCCACGGTGTTTCAGGAGCTGGGTTATTTCAGGGCCGCCATGATCGCATCCGGGTCGTAGTCGCGGATCAGTGTGCCATTGACGTCCACAAATGGAATTCCGCCACCACCCAACGCCTCATAGGCCTTGCGCGCCTGGGCGTCCTTCTCGATATCCAGCGCCTGGTACGGGATACCCTTCTGGTCCAGAAAACGTCGGATCTGCTTGCAGTATCCGCACCACTGCGTGGAATACAGCACCACACGTGCCGAGTTGCGTACCTGTTCCGAAACCACCTGGGACGGGTTGAACAGCCGCTCGACCTTGCCCCAGTTCTGGATCACCACCACCACCAGCAATACCAGCAGGACTTTCTTGAAGACCCCGCCCAGCATCAATTACGACGCTTGAGCTGGTCGGTCAGTTGGGTCGGCAGGCCCTTGATGATCAAGGTGCCGGCAGCTTCGTCGTACTCGATCTTGTCGCCCAGCAGGTGTGCTTCAAAGCTGATGGACAAGCCCTCGGCGCGCCCGGTGAAACGGCGGAACTGGTTGAGGGTGCGTTTGTCCGCCGGGATTTCCGGCGACAGGCCGTAGTCCTTGTTGCGGATATGGTCGTAGAAGGCTTTTGGCCGATCTTCATCGATCAGGCCGGAAAGTTCTTCCAGGCCCATGGGCTCGCCGAGCTTGGCCTGGCTGCTGGCGTAGTCCACCAGGGTCTTGGTCTTTTCACGGGCGGATTCGTCAGGCAGGTCTTCGCTTTCGACGAAGTCGCTGAACGCCTTGAGCAGGGTGCGGGTTTCGCCCGGGCCGTCGACGCCTTCCTGGCAGCCGATAAAGTCGCGGAAGTACTCCGAGACCTTCTTGCCGTTCTTGCCTTTGATAAAGGAGATGTATTGCTTGGACTGCTTGTTGTTCTGCCACTCGGAGACGTTGATGCGTGCTGCCAGGTGCAACTGGCCCAGGTCCAGGTGACGCGAGGGGGTCACGTCCAGCTCGTCGGTCACCGCCACGCCTTCGCTGTGGTGCAGCAGGGCGATCGCCAGGTAGTCGGTCATGCCTTGCTGGTAGTGGGCAAATAGCACGTGGCCGCCGGTGGAGAGGTTGGATTCCTCCATCAGCTTCTGCAGATGCTCCACGGCGGTACGGCTGAAAGTGGTGAAATCCTGGCCACCGTCAAAGTATTCCTTCAACCAGCCGCTGAACGGGTGCGCGCCGGACTCGGCATGGAAGAAACCCCAGGCCTTGCCTTGTTTGGCGTTGTAGCTCTCGTTGAGGTCGGCAAGCATGTTCTCGATGGCGGCCGACTCGGACAGCTCGGAGTCGCGGGCGTGGAGAACTGCGGGTGTGCCGTCGGGTTTTTTGTCGATCAGGTGGACGATGCAATGACGGATCGGCATAGGCTTCTCGGCTGGTTGAAGGGGGAGCGGTTGGCCTCCCCGAAAAGTCGCCCAGTGTACCGCACCCATTGGTCAAGACGTGCCCCGAAGGGCATTTTGCCCTTCTCCGACCGGCCATATGCCTTTTTTTCACGGTTTAGAGCGATAAAGCTGACCAAATGGGTATGTTGAGGCGGATATTTCCCCGTCTCTGTGCTAGTTTTGCCCGGTCTTACGCCAAGTCTCGGCGTTAAGCGTGCATTCAGCATTTGTCAGGTCGAACCAATCCCCGTTTCAAGCATCTATAACCCCGATCTCCGTGGTTATGGCCGGGGATGCCAGGCCATGACGGTCGGGCTCGACGGCTGACACTGCACTCTGCAATCCATATGAATTTGATAGGGAAGGAACACCACAATGGCTTTGACTAAAGACCAACTGATCGCTGATATCGCTGAAGCTATCGACGCGCCAAAAACCACCGCGCGTGCTGCTCTGGACCAACTGGGCCAGATCGTTGCTGATCAGCTGGAAAACGGCGGCGAAATCACTCTGCCAGGCATTGGCAAGCTGAAAGTGACCGAGCGTCCTGCCCGTACTGGCCGTAACCCTTCGACTGGCGCTGCCATCGAAATCGCTGCCAAGAAAGTTATCAAGCTGGTTGTGGCTAAAGGCCTGACCGACGCTGTTAACAAGTAAGAAGCAGTAAAAAAAACCGTGCTTCGGAGTGATCCGGGCACGGTTTTTTGTTGCCTGCGGTTTTTCTAACTAACTGTAGGAGCGAGCTTGCTCGCGAAAGACGTTAACGATAACGCGTCCGTTCTGGTTGAACGCGGCGCCTTGGTGTTTTTTCGCGAGCAAGCTCGCTCCTACAGGTGGGCTAGCGGACCCAGCGCTGGCGCCAGATCTGCTGCTCATTCTTGGTCTGGAACGTCCACGCCACAAACCGGCTTTGCTTCTGCCCCTGAGACATCTCCACCACCTGGCTTTCCAGCACGCCGGCTTTTTTCAGCGCGGTCTGGATCGCGGGCAGGTTTGACGCTTTTGACACCAGGGTGCTGAACCACAACACCTTGTGGGCAAAATGCGCACTCTCGGCGATCAACTGCGTCACAAAGCGTGCTTCGCCGCCTTCACACCACAGCTCGGCCGATTGGCCACCGAAGTTGAGGACCGGCAACTTGCGTTTCGGATCGGCCTTGCCCAGGGCACGCCACTTGCGCTCGCTACCCTTGGTGGCTTCGTCCATGGACGCATGGAACGGCGGGTTGCACATGGTCAGGTCAAAGCGCTCGCCCGGCTCCAGCAAGCCCAGCAGGATCTGCTTGGGGTTGGGCTGTTGGCGCAGCTGGATGACCTTGCCCAGGTCATTGGACTGCACGATGGCCTTGGCGGCGGCGACGGCTATAGGGTCGACTTCCGAGCCCAGGAAGTTCCAGCGATACTCCATATAGCCAATCAGCGGGTAGACGCAGTTGGCGCCCATGCCGATGTCCAGCACCTTGACGATGGAGCCGCGCGGGATCTTGCCGTCGTTGACGCTGGCCAGCAGGTCGGCGAGAAAATGCACATAGTCGGCACGCCCCGGCACCGGCGGGCACAGGTAATCGGCCGGGATGTCCCAATGCTCGATGCCATAGAACGACTTGAGCAAGGCCCGGTTGAATACCCGCACCGCGTCCGGGCTGGCAAAGTCGATGCTTTCCTTGCCATAGGGATTGATGATCACGAATTGCGCCAGCTCTGGCGTGGTCTTGATCAGCGCCGGGAAATCGTAACGGCCTGTGTGACGGTTGCGCGGGTGCAGGGTGGCCTCTTTGCGCGGAACCACGGGCTTGGCCGGGGTAGCGGATTTAGGCTTCTTGCGCGGGGGTTTAGGCGTAGTGGGGGCGGTCATGTTGATTCTGGTGTTGGCTCAAAGTGGCGGCCATTGTCACACATTCCCGAGGACAACTCGGTCAAATGTGGGAGGGGGCTTGCTCCCGATAGCGGTGTGACAGTCAAGAATATTGAGACTGATCCACCGCTATCGGGAGCAAGCCCCCTCCCACAGAGGCAAAAAAAGAGACCCGGAGGTCTCTTTTTTCACGCGAATTGAACCTTACAGGCTGGAGATCCGCGCATGTTGCTCGGCCAGCTTGCCCAAAGCCTGTTCAGCTTCGGCCAACTTGGCGCGTTCTTTGTCGATCACTTCTGCCGGTGCCTTGTCGACGAACGCCGCGTTGGACAGCTTGCCGCCCACGCGTTGCACTTCGCCTTGCAGGCGGGCGATTTCCTTGTCGAGACGGGCCAGTTCCGCGCCCTTGTCGATCAGACCGGCCATCGGCACCAGCACTTCCATGTCGCCGACCAACGCAGTGGCGGACAGCGGCGCTTCGGCATCGGCAGCCAATACGGTGATCGACTCCAGCTTCGCCAGCTTCTTAAGCAGCGCGTCGTTCTCGCTGAGGCGACGCTGATCTTCAGCGCTGGCGTTCTTCACGAACACCGCCAGTGGCTTGCCCGGCCCGATGTTCATTTCGGCGCGGATGTTGCGCGTGCCGAGCATCAGGGTCTTGAGCCACTCGATATCGCTTTCGGCGGCCGCATCGATGCGCGCTTCATTGGCCACCGGCCAAGGTTGCAGCATGATGGTCTTGCCTTCGATACCGGCCAGCGGCGCCAGGCGCTGCCAGATTTCTTCGGTGATGAACGGCATGAACGGATGCGCCAGGCGCAACGCCACTTCCAATACGCGCACCAGGGTGCGACGGGTGCCGCGCTGGCGTTCGACCGGGGCGTTTTCGTCCCACAATACCGGCTTGGACAGTTCCAGGTACCAGTCGCAATACTGGTTCCAGATGAACTCGTACAGGGCCTGTGCGGCCAGGTCGAAACGGAACTGGTCGAGCTGGCGGGTCACTTCGGCTTCGGTGCGCTGCAACTGCGAGATGATCCAGCGATCTGCCAGGCTCAACTCATAGGCTTCGCCGTTCTGGCCGCAGTCTTCGCCTTTATCCAGCACGTAGCGCGCAGCGTTCCAGATCTTGTTGCAGAAGTTGCGATAGCCTTCGACGCGGCCCATGTCGAACTTGATGTCGCGACCGGTAGAGGCCAGCGAGCAGAAGGTGAAGCGCAGGGCGTCGGTGCCGTAGCTGGCGATGCCGTCGGCGAATTCGTCGCGGGTCTGCTTCTCGATCTTTTTCGCCAGCTTCGGCTGCATCAGGCCCGAGGTGCGTTTCTGCACCAGGGTTTCCAGGTCGATGCCGTCAATGATGTCCAATGGGTCCAGGACGTTGCCCTTGGACTTGGACATCTTCTGGCCCTGGCCGTCGCGTACCAGGCCGTGCACGTACACGGTCTTGAACGGTACCTGCGGGGTGCCGTCTTCGTTCTTCACCAAATGCATGGTGAGCATGATCATCCGCGCAACCCAGAAGAAAATGATATCGAAACCAGTGACCAGCACGTCGGTTGAGTGGAATTTCTTCAGGAACTCGGTCTGCTGCGGCCAGCCCAGGGTGGAGAAAGTCCACAGGCCCGAGCTGAACCAGGTGTCGAGTACGTCGTTGTCCTGTTGCAGCACAACATCCGCGCCCAGGTTGTGCTTGGCACGCACTTCGGCTTCGTCGCGGCCAACGTAAACCTTGCCCGACTCGTCGTACCAGGCCGGGATGCGGTGGCCCCACCACAGCTGGCGGCTGATGCACCAGTCCTGGATGTCGCGCATCCACGAGAAGTACATGTTTTCGTACTGCTTGGGCACGAACTGGATACGGCCATCTTCCACGGCGGCAATCGCAGGCTCAGCCAGCGGCTTGGTGGACACGTACCACTGGTCGGTCAGCCACGGCTCGATCACGGTGCCGGAGCGGTCGCCCTTCGGCACTTTCAGGCCATGGTCGTCAACGCTGACCAGCAACCCGGCAGCGTCGAACGCGGCAACGATCTGCTTGCGCGCTTCGAAGCGGTCGAGACCGGCGTATTCGGCCGGGATTTTGCCGTCGATGCTGTCGTTCAACGTACCGTCCAGGTTGAACACCTGGCAGGCCGGCAACACGGCGGCATTCTTGTCGAAGATGTTCAGCAGCGGCAGGTTGTGACGCTTGCCGACTTCATAGTCGTTGAAATCGTGGGCCGGAGTGATTTTCACGCAGCCGGTGCCGAATTCAGGGTCGCAGTAGTCGTCGGCGATAATCGGGATGCGACGGCCAACCAGCGGCAGTTCGACGAACTTGCCGATCAGCGCCTGGTAGCGCTCGTCGTTCGGGTTCACCGCGACGGCGGCGTCGCCGAGCATGGTTTCCGGACGAGTAGTGGCGACGATCAGGTAGTCGTTGCCTTCAGCGGTCTTGGCGCCGTCGGCCAGCGGGTACTTGAGGTTCCACAGGAAGCCTTTTTCGTCGTGGTTTTCCACTTCGAGGTCGGAAATGGCCGTGTGCAACTTGGTGTCCCAGTTGACCAGGCGCTTGCCGCGGTAGATCAGGCCGTCTTCATGCAGGCGCACGAAAGCTTCTTTAACGGCTTCCGACAGGCCGTCGTCCATGGTGAAGCGCTCGCGGCTCCAGTCTACGGACGAACCCAGGCGACGGATCTGACGGCTGATATTGCCGCCGGACTGGTCTTTCCATTCCCAGATCTTTTCCAGGAATTTCTCGCGGCCCAGGTCGTGACGGCTCTGGCCGGTGGCTTCGAGTTGACGCTCCACCAGCATCTGGGTGGCGATACCGGCGTGGTCGGTGCCCGGTTGCCACAGGGTATTGCGGCCCTGCATGCGGCGGAAACGGATCAACGCATCCATGATCGCATTGTTGAAGCCATGGCCCATGTGCAGGCTGCCAGTGACGTTCGGTGGCGGAATCATGATGGTGTAGGAGTCGCCGGCACCTTGTGGGGCGAAATAGTTTTCGGACTCCCAGGTGTTGTACCAGGAAGTTTCGATAGCGTGGGGCTGGTAGGTCTTATCCATGCGCGGCGGGACCCTAGTTGGCATTTATTCAGGAAAGCCGGCAAGTATAACGGGGCAGGACGAGGAGGGCGAGTTGAAGACGGACTTAAGGCTGATGCAAAACTAATGTGGGAGGGGGCTTGCTCCCGATTGCTGAGTGTCAGCCACCGAATCATCGGCTGATACACCGCTATCGGGAGCAAGCCCCCTCCCACAGGAAATATCAGTGTGGTTTAGGACTGGTACTGGCTGAGCAACCGTTCCATGCGCGCATCCATCCGCCGCTTGATCTCAGCTTCAATATGCGGGGCAAAGTCGTCGATCACATCCTGCATGATCAGTTGCGCGGCGGCGCGTAGTTCGTTGTCCAGGTGCAGCAGCAGGGCATCGGGGGCTTTTTCTGCGGCCGGAGCGGGTTCGGCAACCACAGGTTCCGGTGCGGCAGGCTTGCCGCCGACCATATCGAACAGCAGCGGAATCTGTACCTCGCCATCGACCGTGTCGGTCAGAAGAGGCGGCTGCAGGTTGTCATCACCCAGCAACTGGCGGATCGACTCAAGGTCGTCCAGCAGGTGGTCGTCTTTTTTCAGCGGGTTGGGAGTGTCCATCGTGTACTCAGAGTCGTTGTAGCCGGTGATCCTGCAAAGAATAGCCCTGTTCGCGGTAGAAACGAAAACTCTCCCGCGCGGCCTGACGAATAGCCGGGTCTTCCACCACCACTTCCGCCACGCGGGCAAACGTCTTGGCAAAGGCCGGTACTTTCAGGTCGAGGTTGACCAGCAGGTCCTGGTGATCGCCGCAACTGTCCCCTAAACCCAGGACAACCAGGCTTTCAGGTTCGGATTCGGCGGGGCCGTGGGGCACGAAGCTTTCGCCCTTGAAGCGCCACAGGCGGGCATCCAGTTCGTCACGTTGGGCTGCATCGCTGCAATGCAGGTAGATGCGGTGGCCCATGCGCCAGGCTTTTTCGGTGAGCTTGCAGGCAAAGTCCAGGCGCGCGAGGGGATCGGCGCTGGGCAATATATAGAAGTCGACTTGGGTCATTGCAGTTCCTGGTGCTGGCCCGCCAGTTCTGTAGGAACGAGCTTGCTCGCTCCTACAGAAGGGCCGGTGGCGCTTAGGCTTTGGCGCGATCCAGCAGGTACTGGGTCAGCAGCGGTACTGGACGACCAGTGGCGCCCTTGTCCTTGCCGCCGCTGGTCCAGGCCGTGCCGGCGATGTCCAGGTGCGCCCAGTTGAAGTTCTTGGCAAAGCGCGACAGGAAGCAGGCCGCCGTGATGGTGCCGGCTTTCGGACCACCAATGTTGGCGATGTCGGCGAACGGGCTGTCCAGCTGTTCCTGATACTCATCGAACAGCGGCAGTTGCCAGGCACGGTCATCGGCGGCCTTGCCGGCGCTGAGCAGTTGCTCGATCAGTTCGTCGTTGTTGCCCAGCAGGCCCGAGGTGTGGGAGCCCAGGGCAACGATGCAGGCCCCGGTCAGGGTGGCGATGTCGATCACGGCTTGCGGCTTGAAGCGCTCGGCATAGGTCAGGGCATCGCAAAGCACCAGGCGGCCTTCGGCGTCGGTGTTGAGGATTTCCACGGTCTGGCCGCTCATGGTCGTGACGATATCGCCTGGGCGGGCAGCGCCGCCGCTCGGCATGTTCTCGGCACACGCCAGGATGCACACCAGGTTGACCGGCAGTTTGAGTTCCAGCACCGCACGCAGGGTGCCGAACACGCTGGCGGCGCCGCCCATGTCGTACTTCATCTCGTCCATGCCGGCGCCCGGCTTGAGGCTGATGCCGCCGGTGTCGAAAGTAATGCCTTTACCCACCAGGGCGTAGGGCTTCTCGGACTTCTTGGCGCCGTTATATTGCATCACGATCAGGCGTGGCGGCTGGTCGCTGCCCTGGCCCACGGCATAGAACGAGCCCATGCCCAGTTCCTTGATCTTCTTCTCGTCGAGCACTTCGACTTTCAGGCTCTTGAACTCCTTGCCCAGCGCCTTGGCCTGTTCGCCCAGGAAGGTCGGGTGGCAGATGTTCGGCGGCAGGTTGCCCAGGTCGCGGGTGAACGACATGCCCTTGGCGATGGCCTGGGCGTGGGTCACGGCGCGCTCGACTTCAGCCTGGGCGGCCTTGATGGTCAGCAGGGTGATTTTTTTCAGGGCGCGCGGTTCGGCCTTCTGGCTCTTGAACTGGTCGAAGGTATAGCCGCCGTCCACCAGGCTTTCGGCCAGCAGGCGGGTCTTGCCATAGCTGTCACGGCCCTTGATGACGATTTCGTCGAGTGCCAGTGCCGCATCCGTGCCACCGAGGCCCTTGAGGGTGGTGAGGATGCCGCTGACAATTTTGCGGAACGGACGGTCGCCCAGTTCAGCATCCTTGCCCACGCCCACCAGCAAGACACGCTCGGCTTTAAGGTTAGGCAGGCTCTGCAGCAGCAGGCTCTGGCCGACTTTGCCGGCCAGGTCGCCGCGCTTGAGCACTGCGCTGATAGCGCCGCCGCTCAGTTCGTCCAGTTGCTTGGCGGCGACGCCGAGTTTGCGGCCTTCGCCGACAGCGACCACGAGGGTGGCGGTTTTCAACGTTTCGGGGCTAACGCTTTTTACAACCAATTCCATTTTCGGGTCCCTTATAAGGTCGGTGAGCCTGGCGTTTGTACCCAGGCTTTAAAGCTTGGCGGCGTTGTAAGCCGCCCGCGACAAAGGCCGCAGTTTGAACCTCGCCGACGGAGCCTGACAACCCTTGGCGCGTGCTTTGTGCGTGCGCATGAGTAAGCTCCGTGACAGGCGCGACCAATCACAGGATAATGCCCCATCTTTTTAGCCGGCCCGCGCAAACGGGCTGACTCGGTATGCTTGCTTGTTTGGCCGCCTTAGCCTGACAACCCTGGAGTGTCTGGTTTGATCGTCTTCCGTTATCTATCCCGCGAAGTCCTGTTGACCCTGAGTGCCGTGAGTGCGGTATTGCTGGTCATCATCATGAGTGGTCGTTTCGTCAAGTTCCTGGCCCAGGCCGCTGCTGGCGCCCTGGATCCAGGTTCACTGTTCCTGATCATGGGCTACCGGATGCCCGGCATGCTGCAGCTGATCCTGCCGCTCGGGCTGTTTCTCGGCATATTGCTGGCCTATGGCCGGCTGTACCTGGAAAGTGAGATGACTGTGTTGTCGGCCACCGGCATGAGCCAGCAGCGCCTGCTGGCCATGACCATGGTGCCGGCCGCCGGCGTTGCCCTGGTGGTGGCCTGGTTGAGCATGAGCCTGGCACCCCAGGGGGCCATGCAGTTCCAGCTGCTGCTGAACAAGCAGGATGCGATGACTGAGTTCGATACCCTCGAGCCCGGGCGCTTCCAGGCGCTCAGCGACGGTTCGCGGGTGACCTACACCGAAACCATGACCGACGACCGCTCCAACCTCGGCGGCGTGTTCATTTCCCAGAAGAACCTCGGCCAGAACCAGAAAGACCGTGGCATTACCATCCTGGTGGCCGATAGCGGGCGCCAGGAAATCCGTCCCGATGGCAACCGCTACCTGATCCTGGAAAACGGCTACCGCTACGACGGCAGCCCTGGCCTGGCGGATTATCGGGCGATCAAGTACGACACCTATGGCGTCATGCTGCCGAAGGCCGAGATCAGTGACGAGGTCACCGACCGCGACGCACTGCCCACCTCATCGCTGTTCGGTAACCCGGAATTGCGCTCCGTCGCCGAGTTGCAATGGCGCCTGTCCCTGCCGCTGCTGGTGTTCATCGTGACTCTGATGGCCGTGCCGCTGTCGCGCGTCAACCCGCGCCAGGGGCGCTTCCTCAAGTTGCTGCCGGCGATCCTGCTGTACATGGCCTACCTGACCATCCTGATTTCTGCCCGTGGTTCCCTGGAGAAGGGCAAGTTGCCGCCAGCCCTGGGCCTGTGGTGGGTACACGGGGTTTTCCTGATGATCGGTCTGGGACTGCTCTACTGGGAACCTATCCGTTTGAAAATGAAGAGCCGTCGTGGCCTGAAGGAGTTGGCTCGTGGCTAAGCTTGATCGTTACATTGGTAGCAGCGTACTGATCGCCATCCTGGCGGTATTGGGCATCATCCTCGGCCTGGCCTTGTTGTTCGCCTTCATTGATGAAGTGGGCAACGTTACCGACACTTACACAGTCACGGACGTGCTGAGCTACGTGGCACTGACTGCGCCGCGTCGTCTCTACGACATGATGCCGATGGCCGCGCTGATCGGTTGCCTGATTGGCCTGGGCACCCTGGCCAGCAACAGCGAACTGACCATCATGCGCGCCGCTGGCGTCTCCATTGGTCGTATCGTCTGGGCGGTGATGAAGCCGATGCTGCTGCTGATGGCGTGCAGCGTACTGATCGGCGAATACGTTGCGCCTCCGGCGGAAGCCACCGCCCAGGCCAACCGCGCCCTGGCCCAGGGGTCGGGCGATGCGCAAAGCGCCAAGCACGGCCTGTGGCACCGCCAGGGTGATGAGTTCATCCACATCAATGCCGTGCAGCCAGGCGGCCTGCTGATCGGGGTGACCCGCTACACGTTTGATAAAGAGCGGCACATGCTGTCCTCCAGCTTTGCCAAGCGCGCGCAATACAGTGCCGAGCAATGGCAACTGAGCGATGTCACCACCACTTACTTCCGTAATGTGGGCCAGGGCACCAAGTCCAGCACCGAAGTGATCAATGTGCCGACCGAGCAATGGGATATCGCCCTGAAGCCGGAATTGCTCAATACGGTGGTCATGGTTCCGGAAGCACTGCCGATCTCCGGTTTGTGGAGCTATATCCATTACCTCAAGGACCAGGGCCTGAACAACGGTCGCTACTGGCTGGCGTTCTGGGTCAAGGTGCTGCAGCCGGTGGTCACCGCCGCGCTGGTGCTGATGGCGATCTCCTTTATTTTCGGGCCATTGCGTTCCGTGACCCTGGGCCAACGGGTATTTACCGGCGTGCTGGTGGGCTTTACCTTCCGCATCGCCCAGGATTTGCTCGGGCCCTCGAGCCTGGTGTTCGGTTTCTCGCCGCTGTTTGCGGTGCTGGTGCCGACGGCCATCTGTACTCTGGCCGGGTTCTGGCTGCTGCGCCGGGCCGGTTGACGTCGCGCTTATGCACAAAAAATGCCCCGCTCCCATGAGCGGGGCATTTTTGTTCTGGTCACCAAAGATGACGCCTGGCCCGAGCATCAGGTACAATTCCCGGCTATTTTTCAGCGGGCAATCTGCCTGCAGCCTTTTTGAGTGTTGATCCGTGAGTGATTTGAGTCATATCCGCAATTTCTCCATCATCGCCCACATTGACCATGGCAAGTCGACGCTGGCCGATCGGTTTATCCAGATGTGCGGCGGCCTTGCCGAGCGTGAAATGGAAGCCCAGGTCCTGGACTCCATGGATCTTGAGCGCGAGCGCGGGATCACCATCAAGGCCCACAGCGTGACGCTGTACTACACCGCCAAAGACGGTATCAAGTACCAGCTGAATTTCATTGACACCCCAGGCCACGTCGACTTCACCTATGAAGTCAGCCGCTCCCTGGCCGCCTGCGAAGGCGCGTTGCTGGTGGTGGACGCGGGGCAGGGCGTTGAAGCCCAGTCCGTGGCCAATTGCTACACCGCCATCGAGCAGGGCCTGGAGGTCATGCCGGTACTGAACAAGATCGACCTGCCTCAAGCCGACCCTGATCGCGTCAAGGAAGAAATCGAGAAAATCATCGGCATTGACGCCACCGACGCCGTCGAGTGCAGCGCCAAGACCGGCCTGGGCGTCGACGAAGTGCTCGAGCGCCTGGTCAAGACCATTCCCGCGCCAACCGGCAACTACGAAGATCCGCTGCAAGCGTTGATCATCGACTCCTGGTTCGACAACTACCTGGGGGTTGTCTCCCTGGTACGCGTGCGCCATGGCCGTGTGAAGAAGGGCGACAAGATCCTGGTCAAGTCCACCGGCAAGATCCACCTGGTGGACAGCGTCGGTGTATTCAACCCCAAGCACACCGCCACCACTGATCTGAAAGCCGGTGAAGTAGGCTTCATCATCGCAGGTATCAAGGACATCCATGGTGCGCCGGTAGGTGACACCCTGACTTTGAGCTCTACCCCCGACGTCGCCATGCTGCCGGGCTTCAAGCGTATCCAGCCGCAGGTCTACGCCGGCCTGTTCCCGGTCAGCTCCGACGACTTCGAAGACTTCCGTGAAGCCTTGCAGAAGCTGACGCTCAACGACTCGTCGCTGCAGTACACCCCGGAAAGCTCCGATGCCCTGGGCTTCGGCTTCCGCTGCGGGTTCCTGGGCATGCTGCACATGGAAATCATCCAGGAGCGCCTCGAGCGCGAATACGACCTGGACCTGATCACTACGGCACCGACCGTTATTTTTGAGCTGGCGCTGAAAACCGGTGAAACGATTTACGTCGACAACCCGTCCAAGCTTCCAGACCTGTCTTCCATCGAAGACATGCGCGAACCGATCGTGCGCGCCAATATCCTTGTGCCACAGGAACACCTGGGCAATGTGATTACCTTGTGTATCGAAAAGCGTGGCGTACAGCACGACATGCTCTTCCTCGGTACCCAGGTGCAAGTGACCTACGACTTGCCGATGAACGAAGTGGTCCTGGACTTCTTCGACCGTCTCAAATCCACCAGTCGCGGCTATGCTTCGCTGGATTACCATTTCGACCGTTACCAATCGGCTAATCTGGTGAAACTGGATGTGTTGATCAACGGCGACAAGGTCGATGCCCTGGCACTGATCGTGCACAAGGACAACGCGCACTACAAAGGTCGCCAGTTGACCGAGAAGATGAAAGAACTGATTCCGCGCCAGATGTTCGACGTCGCGATCCAGGCCGCCATTGGCGGGCAGATCATTGCGCGGACCTCCGTCAAGGCTCTCAGAAAGAACGTACTGGCCAAATGCTACGGCGGCGACGTAAGCCGTAAGCGCAAGCTGCTTGAGAAGCAAAAGGCCGGTAAAAAACGCATGAAGCAAGTGGGCAACGTGGAAATTCCACAAGAAGCCTTCCTTGCGGTGCTCAGGTTGGATAGTTAGGTCCTATGTCACTAAATTTCCCGCTGTTGCTGGTCATCGCCGTTGCCGTCTGTGGTTTCCTGGCGTTGCTCGATCTGGTGTTTTTCGCCCCGCGTCGGCGGGCAGCCATCGCTTCCTATCAGGGCAGCGTCAGCCAGCCCGATGCGGTGGTGGTCGAGAAGCTCAACAAAGAGCCCTTGCTGGTTGAATACGGCAAGTCGTTCTTCCCGGTGTTGTTCATCGTGCTGGTGCTGCGCTCGTTTCTTGTAGAGCCATTCCAGATCCCTTCGGGGTCGATGAAACCGACCCTGGACGTGGGTGACTTCATCCTGGTGAACAAGTTTTCCTACGGGATTCGCCTGCCGGTGATCGACAAGAAAGTCATCCCGGTCGGTGACCCGCAGCGCGGCGATGTGATGGTGTTCCGCTACCCAAGCGACCCTAACGTCAACTACATCAAGCGTGTCGTCGGCCTGCCGGGCGACGTGGTGCGCTACACCAGCGACAAGCGCCTGTTGATCAACGGTGAGTCAGTGGCCGAGAAGCTGCTGGGCGCCGAGCCGAATACGCTGGGCAGCGCCGAGCTGTATCAGGAAAAACTCGGCACGGTAGAGCACGAAATCCGCAAGGAAATGAGCCGCTACCGCGCGATGCCTGATGGCGAGTGGAAAGTGCCTGCCGGGCACTATTTCATGATGGGCGACAACCGCGACAACTCCAACGACAGCCGTTACTGGGATGACCCCAATATTCCCAAGGACCTGCTGGGCATGGTGCCCGACGAGAATATCGTCGGCAAAGCCTTCGCGGTCTGGATGAGTTGGCCGGAGCCCAAGCTCAGCCACCTGCCGAACTTCTCGCGGGTCGGGCTGATCAAGTAATACAGGCGGCGCTGTGAACACAGCGCCGAATGCTTTTCTGGGGCTTGGACAATTAACCGTCCGGCCTCATGCAGCACCAATCAGGATGTGAATTTGAACATTGCGTCAATCGTCGATGGCCGCCGGTGCCACCAACTAGATATGGATAAACCGTGACCGTTTCTCTAAGCCGTCTCGAGCGCCAGCTCGGCTATACCTTCAAGGACCAGGAATTGATGGTCCTTGCCCTCACACACCGCAGCTTTGCAGGGCGCAATAACGAGCGCCTGGAATTCCTCGGTGATGCCATCCTCAATTTCGCCGCCGGTGAGGCGCTGTTCGAGCGTTTTCCGCAAGCGCGCGAAGGCCAGCTTTCGCGCCTGCGGGCTCGCCTTGTGAAAGGCGAGACCCTGGCCGTGCTGGCCCGCGGTTTCGGCTTGGGCGAGTACCTGCGGCTAGGGTCCGGTGAGTTGAAAAGCGGCGGTTTCCGTCGCGAATCGATTCTGGCCGATGCCCTGGAAGCATTGATCGGTGCGATCTACCTCGATGCAGGAATGGAGACGGCCAAGGAGCGCGTGGTTGCCTGGCTGGCATCGGAAATCGAAAGCCTGACACTGGTCGACACCAACAAAGATCCCAAGACCCGCCTGCAGGAATACCTGCAGTCCCGCGGTTGCGAACTGCCACGCTACGAAGTGGTAGATATCCAGGGTGAGCCCCATTGCCGCGTGTTCTTCGTGGAATGTGAAATCACCTTATTGAACGAAAAAAGCCGAGGTCAGGGTGTGAGCCGTCGTATTGCCGAACAGGTAGCGGCCGCTGCAGCACTGATTGCCCTGGGCGTGGAGAATGGCCATGACTGATTCAACCGCAACACGCTGTGGCTATGTTGCCATCGTCGGCCGCCCGAACGTGGGCAAGTCCACGCTGCTCAACCACATCCTCGGCCAGAAGCTCGCGATCACCTCGCGCAAGCCCCAGACCACCCGCCACAACATGCTGGGCATCAAGACCGAAGGCAACGTGCAAGCGGTCTACGTCGATACCCCGGGCATGCACAAAGGCGGCGAGAAAGCCCTGAACCGCTACATGAACAAGACCGCTTCGGCGGCGTTGAAAGACGTCGACGTGGTGATCTTCGTGGTCGACCGCACCAAGTGGACCGACGAAGACCAGATGGTCCTCGAGCGCGTGCAGTACGTCACCGGCCCGTTGATCGTGGCGTTGAACAAGACCGATCGCATCGAAGACAAGGCCGAACTGATGCCGCACCTGAGCTGGCTGCAGGAACAACTGCCGAACGCCCAGATCATGCCGATCTCGGCCCAGCACGGCCACAACCTCGAAGCCCTGGAGCGCGTGATCGCCGGTTACCTGCCGGAGAACGAGCACTTCTTCCCGGAAGACCAGATCACCGACCGCAGCAGCCGCTTCCTCGCCGCTGAACTGGTGCGCGAGAAAATCATGCGCCAGATGGGCGCCGAGCTGCCGTACCAGATCACCGTGGAAATCGAAGAGTTCAAGCAGCAGGGCAAGACCCTGCATATCCATGCGCTGATCCTCGTCGAACGTGACGGCCAGAAGAAAATCATCATTGGCGACAAGGGCGAGCGCATCAAGCGCATCGGCACCGAAGCGCGCAAGGATATGGAATTGCTGTTCGACTCCAAGATCATGCTTAACCTGTGGGTGAAGGTTAAGGGCGGCTGGTCCGATGACGAGCGTGCACTGCGCTCCCTGGGCTATGGCGACCTGTAAGGTCTCGAATGCACCACAGGGCTGAAAAGTGTGAGAGGGGGCTTGCTCCCGATAGCGGTGGGTCAGTTAACCATTAAGTGACTGACACACTGCAATCGGGGGCAAGCCCCCTCCCACATTGGGTTTGTGTCGTTTTCAAAAATGCATTCCAACAGTGAGCATCCATGTCCCAATCCCCGCCTCCCAGCCAACTCGCCTACGTGCTGCACAGCCGCGCCTATCGTGAGACCAGCGCTTTGGTGGACTTCCTCACGCCTCAAGGCCGCTTGCGCGCGGTATTGCGCAGTGCGCGAGGCAAGGCGGGTACGTTGGCGCGGCCGTTCGTGGCCCTGGATGTGGAGTTTCGCGGCAAGGGCGAGCTGAAGAACGTCGGCCGCCTGGAAAGCGTCGGCACCAGCGCCTGGCTAAATGGGGATGCACTGTTCAGTGGCCTTTACCTCAATGAACTGCTGATCCGCCTGTTGCCCGCCGAAGACCCGCACCCGGCGGTCTTCGATCACTACGCCGCCACGTTGCTGGCCCTGGCCGAAGGCCGGCCCCTGGAGCCGTTGCTGCGCGCCTTCGAATGGCGCTTGCTCGACGACCTTGGCTACGGCTTCGAACTGAGTAACGACCTGCACGGCGAGCCCATCGCCGCCGATGGCATGTACCGCCTGCAAGTGGACGCTGGCCTGGAGCGTGTGTACCTGCTGCAACCGGGCCTGTTCCAGGGCTCCGAACTGCTGGCCATGAGTGACGCGGATTGGACTGCGCCGGGTGCCTTGTCCGCCGCCAAGCGTTTGATGCGCCAGGCCCTGGCCGTGCATCTGGGCGGGCGGCCGCTGGTCAGTCGCGAGTTGTTTCGAAAGCCCTGACATCCCCGTGTATGCTGTGCACCGATTCTTTCCCTTTTCAGGAGTGCTTCCGTGACCACCAGCAATCGCATTCTTCTTGGCGTCAACATCGACCACGTCGCCACCCTGCGCCAGGCCCGGGGCACCCGTTACCCTGACCCGGTCAAGGCCGCGCTGGACGCCGAAGAAGCGGGTGCCGACGGCATTACCGTGCACTTGCGCGAAGATCGCCGCCACATCCAGGAGCGCGATGTGCTGCTGCTCAGGGACGTGCTGCAAACGCGCATGAACTTCGAAATGGGCGTTACCGAAGAAATGATGGTGTTTGCCGAGCGCATCCGCCCGGCGCATATCTGCCTGGTGCCGGAAACCCGCCAAGAACTGACCACCGAGGGCGGCCTTGATGTCGCAGGTCAAGAAGCGCGGATCAAGGCCGCGGTGGAGCGGCTGTCGAAGATCGGCAGCGAAGTGTCCTTGTTTATCGACGCCGACGAACGCCAGATCCAAGCCTCGCGCCGTGTCGGCGCCCCGGCCATCGAACTGCACACTGGCCGTTACGCCGATGCCACCACCCCGACCGAAGTGGCTGATGAGCTGCAACGCATCATCGACGGCGTGAACTGCGGGCTCAACGAAGGCTTGATCGTCAACGCCGGCCACGGCCTGCACTACCACAACGTCGAAGCGGTGGCCGCGATCAAGGGCATCAACGAGCTGAACATCGGCCATGCGCTGGTGGCCCATGCATTGTTCGTTGGTTTCAAAGGCGCAGTGGCCGAGATGAAAGCCCTGATCCTGGCTGCTGCCAAGCACTAACTGCAGTTCCACCTGTAGGAGCGAGCTTGCTCGCGAAAAACCTGATAGCAACGCGGGCAGCCAGACTTCCCCCAGCATCGTTAACGACCTTCGCGAGCAAGCTCGCTCCTACAGGTTTCTGCCGTCATTCATCTGTGCGGCAATGCGAACCCTTACTGTTTAGCCACCGCAGGTGTATCGTATCTGCCCTTTGCAGGCCCTGCGCCTGCGGCAGATACGTGAGGTTGTTGTGTCCCCATCGTTTTCCCGTCGACAGATCCTCGGTGGCCTTGCCGGCCTGGCAGTAGCCGGTGTGGGTGCCGGCGGCGCCTACCGCTACTGGCTGGGCAAGGTTGCCGATGCCAACGCAGGAAGCGACTACCAATTGATTGCCGCGCCTCTGGACGTGGAACTGGTGCCGGGGCACAAGACCGAGGCCTGGGCATTCGGCCCTTCGGCGCCTGGCACCGAGCTGCGCGTGCGCCAAGGCGAATGGCTGCGGGTACGCTTCATCAACCACCTGCCGGTTGCCACCACCATTCACTGGCATGGCATCCGCCTGCCGCTGGAAATGGACGGCGTGCCCTACGTCTCGCAGTTGCCGGTACTGCCGGGCGAATACTTCGACTATCAATTCCGTGTGCCCGATGCCGGCAGCTACTGGTACCACCCCCACGTGAACAGCAGCGAAGAACTCGGCCGTGGCCTGGTCGGCCCGCTGATCATCGAAGAGCGTGAGCCCACCGGTTTCATCTACGAGCGCACCCTCAGCCTGAAAAGCTGGCATGTGGACGAAGAGGGCGCCTTCGTCGCCTTCAGCATTCCCCGTGAAGCAGCGCGTGGCGGTACGGCGGGGCGCTTGTCGACAATCAACGGAGTGTCCCAGGCAGTCGTCGATCTCCCAGCCGGGCAGATTACCCGGGTGCGCCTGCTCAACCTCGACAACACACTGACTTATCGTCTTAACATCCCTGACGTCGAAGCACAGATCTACGCGCTGGATGGCAACCCCATCGAGCCGCGCCCGTTGGGCAAGGAATACTGGCTGGGCCCGGGCATGCGTATCTGCCTGGCGATCAAGGCACCGCCGGCGGGTGAAGAACTGTCGATCCGCAACGGCCCCGTGCGTCTTGGCACCTTTCGTTCGGTGGCCAATACCGACGCGCCCACTCAGTGGCCACCGGCATTACCGGCCAACCCGATTGCCGAGCCGGACCTGGCCAATGCCGAGAAACTCAACTTCAATTTCGAATGGGTCGGTTCGGTGTCGGTCAACGTCGACAACGGCAAGCCGCCGAGCCTGTGGCAGATCAACGGCCAGGCCTGGGACATCACCGACAAGACCTGCGCCGACCGCCCGATTGCCAAGCTTGAGAAGGGCAAGAGCTACATCTTCGAATTGAAGAACATGACTCAGTACCAGCACCCGATTCACTTGCACGGCATGAGCTTCAAGGTGATCGCTTCGAACCGCCACAAGGTGATTCCGTATTTCACCGACACCTACCTGCTGGGCAAGAACGAACGCGCCCGTGTGGCGTTGGTGGCGGATAACCCGGGGGTGTGGATGTTCCATTGCCATGTGATCGACCATATGGAAACCGGCCTGATGGCCGCCATCGAGGTGGTGTGATGCGCCAGGTTCGCCCCACGGCAATTATCGACCGCAGCCGCGATCAGGATTTCATGCGCGAAGCCTTGGCCCTTGCTGCCCAAGGCGCGGCGTTGGGCGAGGTGCCGGTAGGTGCGGTGCTGGTGCAGGACGGTGAAATCATCGGGCGCGGCTTCAATTGCCCGATCATCGGCAACGACCCCAGCGCCCATGCCGAAATGGTCGCGATCCGCGCTGCCGCCCAGGCGATCAGTAACTATCGCCTGGTGGGCAGCACGCTGTATGTGACCCTGGAGCCGTGCAGCATGTGCGCCGGGTTGATCGTGCATTCGCGCATCGCAAGGGTGGTGTATGGCGCACTGGAGCCCAAGGCTGGGATTGTGCAGAGTCAGGGGCAGTTTTTTACCCAGGGCTTTCTCAACCATAAGGTGCTGTTTGAAGGCGGCGTGCTTGCTGAGGAGTGCGGCACGGTGTTGAGCGAATTCTTCAAGGCCCGCCGAGCTAAACCACCACTCTAAAGAACACTGAGAACAAAAAATGTGGGAGGGGGCTTCATCTATTCAGTGATTACTTCTTGGCGATGATCACAGCCCGCATCGGCGCCGGCAGCCCTTCGATGGTCTTGCTGTGATCTTCGGGGTCGAGGAAGTCACAGAGCGACTGGTACTTCATCCACTCTGTCCCCCGCTGTTCCTCAACTGTGGTCACGCTCACATCTACGCACCTCACCTCACTGAATCCGGCACGGCGCAGCCACAGCATCAAGGCCGGCACCGAGGGCAGGAACCACACGTTACGCATCTGTGCGTAGCGATCTTCCGGCACCAGCACCTGCTGCTGATCGCCTTCCACCACCAGGGTTTCCAAGACCAGTTCGCCGCCTTTGACCAGTGTGTCTTTCAGCGCCAGCAAGTGCTCGATCGGCGAGCGGCGGTGGTAGAACACGCCCATGGAAAACACCGTATCAAAGCCTTCCAGGTTCGCCGGCAAATCTTCGAACGGGAAAGGCAGGTGCCAGGCTTTGGGCTCAGACAGGTAACGTTGCACCGCCTGGAACTGGCAGAAGAACAACCAGTTCGGGTCCACGCCAATCACGCTGTCGGCCCCGGCGCCGAGCATGCGCCACATGTAGTACCCGTTGCCGCAACCCACATCGAGGATACGCTTGCCGTTCAGGTCCAGGTGCGGTGCTACCCGCGACCACTTCCAGTCCGAGCGCCATTCGGTGTCCACATGCACACCGAACAGGTGGAACGGGCCTTTGCGCCAGGGGCTCAGGCCCATCAGGGCAGTGTGCATTTGCGCACGGGTGGCGTCGTCGCAGTCGGTGTCCAGCACCAGTCCGTTGAGCAAGTCGACTTCACTGGGTTGAATCTTTGGCAGCGCATCCAACGCGCTCTGCCAGCGTTCCAGGTCGCCATGACCTTTTTCCATCTTGCTATCGAGCTGCGCTTGCAGGCCCTGGGCCCACACGGCCAAGGGAGTGCCGACCAGGTGGCGGGCGAGGGGGGACAAATCAATCATGGCAAGGCAATCAACGAGGCAAAGTTAAGACACTGGAACCACGGCACGACTTTCGAGAACCCGGCCGCCAGCAGGCGTTCGCGGTGTTCTTCGAGGCTGTCGGGCTTCATGACGTTTTCGATGGCGCTGCGCTTCTGGGCGATTTCCAGTTCGCTGTAGCCGTTGGCGCGCTTGAAGGCGATATGCAGGTCGGTGAGCAGCGCGTGTTCTTCAACATCGTTGAAGCGCAGCTTTTCCGAAAGGATCAACGCCCCGCCTGGCAGCAGCGCCTGGCGGATACGCCCGAGCAACGCCAGGCGTTCGTCAGGGGCGATAAATTGCAGGGTGAAGTTCAGCGCCACCACCGAGGCGGGCTGGAACTGCAGGGCGAGAATATCGCCCTCAATCACCTCGACCGGCAGCAGCTCCTGGAACATCGAGTCCTGGCCGTTGAGGTATTCCCGGCAACGCTCGACCATCGCCGCCGAGTTATCCACAGCGATCACCCGGCAGCCATCGGTGCGTACGTGACGACGCAGGGCCTGAGTGACAGCACCCAGGGATGAACCCAGGTCATACAGCACGCTGTTGGGCTGGGCAAATTGTGCGGCCAGCACGCCGAGGTTCTCAACGATGGTCGGGTAACCCGGCACCGAGCGCTTGATCATGTCCGGGAACACCCGCACCACATCCTCGTTAAAGGCGAAGTCCGGCACCTGGGGCAGGGGCTGGGCGAATAGGCGATCGGGTTCTTTGCTCACGACTGTTCCGGCGACGAGGGGGAAAGGCCGGCATTTTAGCCAAGTTGGTCTTCGGATGCGCGGGTTGTCTGATGGAAAGCAGAGGCGGTGATGCCCCATTGCCCGAGCCAATAGGTGATGATCAACAAATAGGGGGCTGCTTCGAATGTCACTACAAAGCGGTTGATACCGATCAACGTATCGGAAAACACAAACGACACTGCACCCGCCGCCGCCAGCAGCGCTGAGCGTTTCGGCACCTCGCTGCCCAACCGCGCCAGCGCACGCCAAAGCATGGCGCTGATCACCAGCGCGTAAACCACCACCGGTATCAGCAACTCGCCCAAGCCGTGGGATATCAGGATGCTCAGCAGGATTGCCCCGACTCCAAGGGCCAGCACCAGCGGCAGCAGTGCCAGGCGCCGGCAGTCACTGAAATAGGCCTTGAGATAGGCCAGGTGCGCGCACAGGAATGCGCCCAGGCCAAAGATAAACAGGTCCCCCGGCCAGGCGAGCAAAACGTCGCCCACCAGGGAAAAAATCAGCCCCAGGCTGATCCAGCGCCGATAGTCGGTGGGCGGTGCGTCATGCAGCCACCCCAGCAGTGCCAGCACCGGCAGCGGCTTGACCAGCAGGCACAGCAGCGTCGCATGGGTCGCCAGGCCGTAGATGAAGGTGCCGGCGCCCATCAAGGCAAGGATCAGCCATGGCATATCAGTTCACCGTAATGGCGCAGTCAAAGGTTTCGACGGGCTCGGCTTCCGGTTCCCAGGGTTGCTGGGAGGTCAGGCGCAAACGGCCCTGGCCAGGGGCAAATGCCTGGAAGCGCCAGGTGGACTGCCCGCCACCGCCAATTACGCCGGATTCGCTGCTGCTATAAACCTCGGGGCTCAAGGCGCGCAAGACACCGCCGGCAGAGTCCTGGATGGCCCAGCGATAACCGGTGGTGGGGTTGCTTGGCAGGGTGAGGATCAGGTTTTGTCCGGTTTTAAGCAGGATTGGGCAACTGCTCTGGTTTTCCACGCTGATGTTTTGCTTGGGAGCACTGGCGCAAGCGGCCAGCAGGGCAAGGCTCAAGGGGAGAAGCAGGCGGGCAGCGGTCATGGGGGCTCCGTTTATACACGACGAAGGGCGAGCATAACCGAAGATGAGACAGGGTGTGACAAGCAGGATATGTGTCGCGGCCACTGACGCCATCGGGGGCAAAGCCCCCTCCCACACTTGAATGTGTTCACAAATCAAAATGTGTGAGGGGGCTTGCCCCCGATGAGGCCGGTTCAGGCGCTAGAGCTCTATCAGAACAGCACCTTCGCCACATCCGCAAAGCGCTTGGCAAAGTGCACCGTCATGCCTTCCTTCAGATACTCCGGCAATTCTTCAAAACTGCCACGGTTCGGCTCCGGCAAGATCAACTCGTGGATCTTCTGACGCCGCGCCGCAATGACTTTCTCGCGCACCCCACCAATCGGCAATACATGCCCGGTCAGCGTCAGTTCACCGGTCATCGCTACGCCTTTCTTCGGCGGTTGGTTGCGCGCCAGGGACAGCAATGCACTGGCCATGGTCACACCCGCGCTCGGGCCGTCTTTCGGCGTGGCGCCTTCCGGTACGTGCAAGTGCACGAAGGCTTCGTCGAAGAACTTCGGATCACCGCCAAATGACTTCAAGTTCGAGCTGATGTAGCTGTAGGCGATTTCGGCGGACTCCTTCATCACTTCACCCAGCTGCCCGGTAAGCTTGAAGCCGCGATTGAGCGTGTGGATACGCGTCGCCTCGATCGGCAACGTAGCGCCGCCCATGCTGGTCCAGGCCAGACCGGTGATGACGCCGGTGCCGGACAGTACTTGCTCGTTACGGAACACCGGCATGCCCAGGGAGCTTTCCAGGTCCTTGTTGCCAATCTTGATCACGCTATTGGGCTCATCCAGCAGCTTGACCACCGCTTTGCGCACCAGTTTGCCCAGTTGTTTTTCCAACTGGCGCACACCGGCTTCCCGTGCATAACCGTCGATCAACGCACGCAGGGCGCCGTCGCTGATACTCAGGCTGTTTTTTGCCACGCCGGCTTTTTCCAACTGTTTGGGCCATAGGTGGCGCTTGGCGATGGCGACTTTTTCTTCGGTGATATAGCCCGACAGGCGAATCACTTCCATACGGTCGAGCAACGGGCCTGGGATCGAATCGAGGGTGTTGGCGGTGCACACGAACAGTACTTTGGACAGGTCCAGGCGCAGGTCCAGGTAATGGTCGAGGAATTCGACGTTCTGCTCAGGGTCGAGGGTTTCCAACAACGCCGACGCGGGGTCGCCCTGGAAGCTCTGGCCCATCTTGTCGATCTCGTCGAGCATGATTACCGGGTTCATGACCTCCACGTCTTTCAATGCCTGCACCAGCTTGCCGGGCAGGGCGCCGATGTAGGTGCGGCGGTGGCCCTTGATCTCGGCTTCGTCGCGCATGCCGCCGACGCTGAAACGGTAGAACGGTCGGCCCAGGGATTCAGCGATGGATTTACCCACACTGGTCTTGCCCACGCCCGGCGGGCCCACCAGCAGCACAATGGAGCCGGCGACTTCGCCTTTATAGGCGCCGACGGCGAGGAATTCGAGGATGCGGCTCTTGATGTCGTCCAGGCCCGCGTGATGCTTGTCCAGCACCTTGCGTGCATGCTTGAGGTCGAGCTTGTCTGCGCCGTACACGCCCCACGGCACCGAGGTGGCCCAGTCCAGGTAGTTGCGCGTCACGGCGTATTCCGGCGAACCGGTCTCGAGAATCGACAGCTTGTTCAGTTCTTCATCTATGCGCTTTTTCGCCTGAGCCGGCAGCACCTTGCCTTCCAGGCGCTGCTCGAACTGCTCGACGTCGGCGCTGCGGTCGTCCTTGGTCAGGCCCAGCTCTTGCTGGATGACCTTGAGTTGTTCCTTGAGGAAGAACTCGCGCTGGTGCTCGCCGATCTTGCGGTTCACTTCGGCGGACAGCTCTTTTTGCAGGCGCGCGACTTCGACTTCCTTGCGCAGCATCGGCAAGACTTTCTCCATGCGCTTGAGCATGGGCACGCAGTCCAGCACTTCCTGCAACTCGTTACCGGTGGCCGAGGTCAGCGCGGCGGCGAAGTCGGTGAGCGGTGAGGGGTCGTTGGGGCTGAAACGGTTGAGGTAGTTCTTCAACTCTTCGCTGTACAGCGGGTTGAGGGGCAGCAGTTCCTTGATCGCGTTGATCAGCGCCATGCCGTAGGCCTTGACCTCGTCGGTGGGCTCGCTGGGCTGGTGCGGGTATTCGACTTCCACCAGGTAGGGTGGGCGGTGGTGCTTGAGCCAGGTCTTGATGCGCACGCGGGTCAGGCCCTGGGCCACGAATTGCAGCTTGCCGTTCTCGCGGCTGGCGTGGTGCACCTTGACCAGGGTGCCGTACAGCGGCAGGGCGGAGGTATCGAAATGCCGTGGGTCTTCGGGCGGCGTGTCCATGAAAAACAGCGCGAGCGAATGGTGGTCGGATTTGCTCACCAACTCCAGGGTCTCGGCCCAGGGCTCTTCATTGACAATCACCGGCAATACTTGCGCCGGGAAAAACGGCCGGTTGTGGATCGGGATGATATAGACCTTGTCCGGCAGGTTTTGCCCAGGCAGGGCCAGGCCAGTGTTGGACGAGGTGGTGTCAGCGTTTTCGGGGTCGGCGTAGTCGTTCAGGTCGTAATCAGGGACGTCTTGCTGGTCGCTCATGGGGCACCTGCATAAGGAAGTATGGAGGTTAGATGGGGCGGGTCAGCAGTGGTTTCAATGGTGGGGGTGAGATAGCAACATATTGCATGAAATTACTGCGGCTACCTGGAGAGTATGGGAGGGGGCAAGCTCCTTCCTGACAGTTGACCCGTATTGAATCAGCTGATTTTGTGCAGATACGCAGGCAGCGGCTGTTCCGGCAACACCGATAGCACCTTCAATCGCTGCAACATCCGCTGCCTGGCTCGCTGCAAATGCTCGCGCAGATTCAACGCTGCGGCATCGAACGCCCCATGCAGCAACAATTCAAGAATCAAGCGATGTTCGGCGAGCATGGCAGGATCGGCGCCGATCCCCAGTAAACGATGGAAAATTCGGCTGATAATCATCGGGCTTTGGCCCTGGCGGATCAGGGCCGCGATCTTGCGGTTCTGCAGGCCGGCGAGGCAGTGCTGGTGCAAGTCCTGCTCGATCTGTTCGATGGCTTCCAGGCTGCAATGGGGGCTGTCCTGGGCGTCGAGCACGCGCTGCAGCATAGCCTGGAGCATGACGCGGTCCAGGTCCGGTGCACTCTGGCGCAGGGCTTCGGGCTCCAAACAAGCGCGCAATTCGTAGTCTTCGGTGACTTCTCGGGCAGTCAGCGGCCCTGCGAGCCATTGGGAGTAAGGTTCTTTCTCCACCAGGCCACGGTCGCGCAGGCGCATCAGTGCTTCGCGCACCACGGCGCGGCTGACGCCGTAGTGGTCGGCGGCGGCTTGCTCGTCCAGGCGGTAATGACCGAAGGCGATGCAGGTAGACAACGCCGCGCCGATCTCCTCGACAATTCGCTCGCCCAGCGGCCGGGTGTCTACCAACTCGTCTTCATGGTTCAGGCCCAGGTGTCCGTGGCTCAAGGGCAGGCGCAGGGGCTCCATGGCCAGGCCGTCGGGGTTGATCAGGTAACCGCGGCCGTTGAAACGGCAAATCAGCCCTTCGGCATGCAGCAGGTCCAGCGCCTTACGCACCGGTACGCGGCTGGTACCGAACAAGTCGGCCAGCGGCGCCTCGAGCAGGACCAGCCCGTGGCGGGCGGTGCCGTTGACGATCGCGTCGCGCAAAACTCGGTGGATCATCGCGTAACGGGACGCCGAGGCGGACACTGCTTTCATAGCTTTCCTGTGGCTGTGGACGGTGGCCAGGGATTCTCTCATAGATGCGTCTGTCACTCTGCGCCACGTCGACGGCACTTTTTTGGGGCTGTAAACATGGGGCTGTTACTTTTTTGCACCAAAACGTACTTTTTAATTAAAGGTACATTATTTAATTCGCGATTTAGGTGGATGCCTTCGCGAGATTTTTATTTCATGAAAAACTATCTAGCTCGATGGTTCGAAGGGAGACCGTCGAGCTAGGGAAGAATCCTCTAACGAGACTGGCACGAAAGCTGCCTTTATAAAACGTACATTTTATTAATATGTACGTTTATATAAGGGTATGCCGATGTCAGATGCCACCTCAATGGCCGAAGCATTCGCCAGCGGTCACAGCGACCCGGTGCAGGTGCTTGAACAGGCCCTCGTTCACGCGAGCATGGCCCCCAGCGTTTTCATCTCCCTGACCGTCGAGCGCGCCCGGCGTGAAGCCGAGGCTTCGGCCGCCCGTTGGCGTGCCGGGCAACCCTTGAGCGTATTCGATGGCGTGCCATTGGCCTGGAAAGATTTGTTCGACATGGCGGGCACCGTCACCACGGCCGGTGCTGCTTACCGCCGCAACGCGGCGCCTGCTGCTCATGACGCTCCCAGTGTTGGGCTGTTGTGCCGCGCTGGCATGGTCAGCCTGGGCAAGACCAACCTCAGCGAGCTGGCGTATTCCGGCCTGGGTCTCAACCCGCATTTCGGCACGCCCCACAACCCCAATAGCAGTGATCAACCACGCATTCCCGGAGGCTCGTCCTCGGGGTCGGCGGTTGCCGTGGCGGCCGGTATTGTGCCGATTGCCATGGGCACCGATACCGCCGGCTCGATCCGCATTCCTGCCGCGCTCAACGGCGTGGTGGGCTACCGCAGCAGTTGCCGGCGCTACAGCCGCGAAGGCGTTTTCCCCCTGGCACACACCCTCGACAGCCTCGGCCCGCTGACCCGCAGCGTGCGCGATGCGCTGGCCATCGATGATGTGCTCACTGGCCGTACTGGCCGTAGCCAACGCCACATCGCCAGCAGCCTCAAGGGCCAGCGCTGGGTGCTGGAGCAAGGCACCCTGGACACTATCGAGCCGGTCGTACGCATTAACCTGCTACATGCCGTCGATCAATTGAAGGCCGCCGGTGCGTTAGTCGAGGTGCGTCCGTCCGCCACTTTCCAGGCCACCCTTGCGCTGATCGAGGCGCACGGCTGGCTCGGTTCATTCGAAGCCTTCGCTTTGCACGAAGCCTTGCTCGATAGCGCCGATGCCGAGCAACTCGACCCCCGTGTGCGGCGTCGCCTCGACGCCGCACGCTCACTGCCGGCCAGCCAGCTCATGCACCTGATCGAAGGGCGCCGGCGCCTGCAACAGCAGTTGATCGACGACCTCGACGGCGCCCTGCTGATCACCCCGACGGTGGCCCATGTCGCCCCAGCGTTGGCAGCGCTGGAGTCCGACGATGAGCTGTTCGTCACCACTAACCTCACCACCCTGCGCCTGACCATGCCCGGCAGCTTGCTCGACATGCCGGGCGTCAGCTTGCCCAGCGGCCGCGATGCCCAGGGCTTGCCCACCGGGCTGCTGCTCAGCGCCCCGACGGGGGAAGACGCACGCCTGTTGCGCGCTGCGTTGGCCGTCGAATCCGTACTTAACGTTTAAGGAGACACACCATGGCTAAAGATATTCTCTGTGCATTTGGCGTCGACGTGGACGCCGTCGCCGGCTGGCTGGGTTCCTATGGGGGCGAAGACTCGCCCGACGACATTTCCCGCGGCCTGTTTGCCGGTGAAGTCGGCGCGCCGCGTTTGCTCAAGCTGTTCGAGCGCTACGGCCTGCGCACCACCTGGTTTATCCCGGGGCACTCGATGGAAACCTTCCCCGAGCAGATGAAGGCGGTGGCTGATGCCGGCCACGAAATCGGTGTGCATGGCTACAGCCACGAAAACCCCATCGCCATGACCGCCGAGCAGGAAGAAATCGTGCTCGACAAGTCCATCGAGCTGATCACCCAGGTCACCGGCAAACGCCCCACCGGCTACGTCGCGCCCTGGTGGGAATTCAGCAAGGTCACCAACGAGCTGCTGTTGAAAAAAGGCATCAAGTACGACCACAGCCTGATGCATAACGATTTCCACCCTTACTACGTGCGCAAGGGCGACAGCTGGACCAAGATCGACTACAGCCAGCACCCCGACACCTGGATGAAACCCCTGGTGCGCGGCGAGGAAACCGATCTGGTGGAGATCCCGGCCAACTGGTACCTCGACGACCTGCCGCCGATGATGTTCATCAAGAAAGCCCCCAACAGCCACGGCTTCGTCAACCCGCGCCACCTGGAAGAAATGTGGCGCGACCAGTTCGACTGGGTCTACCGCGAGCACGAACACGCGGTGTTCACCATGACCATCCACCCCGACGTGTCCGGTCGCCCGCAAGTGCTGCTGATGCTGGAGCGCCTGATCGAGCATATCCAGAGCCATGCCGGCGTGCGCTTCGTCACCTTCGACGAAATCGCCGATGACTTTATCCGCCGCCAACCGCGTACCTGACCCTTTGACCACCCCCCCGAGGCGCGATCCATGTCTATCTACAACAAGCTTGACCTGACTGGCTGGAAACCCCGGCAATTGACGTCCCAGGAAGTGCGCTTTGCCACCTGGATCGCGTTTTTCGCCTGGGTATTTGCGGTGTACGACTTCATTCTGTTCGGCACCTTGCTGCCGGAAATCGGCCGGCACTTTGGCTGGGGTGAAGTGGAACAAGCCGAGATCGCGACCTGGGTGGCGGTGGGCACGGCGGTGGTGGCATTCGCCATTGGCCCCGTCGTCGATAAATTGGGCCGCCGCACGGGCATCATCTTTACCGTGGCCGGCTCTGCGTTGTGCTCGGCGCTCACCGCGATCGGCGGGGCATGGGGCAAGTCACCGCTGATTCTGATTCGTTCGTTGGGCGGCCTTGGGTATGCCGAGGAAACGGTCAATGCCACCTATCTGAGCGAGTTGTATGGCGCCTCGCAAGACCCACGGCTGACCAAGCGTCGCGGCTTCATCTACAGCCTGGTGCAGGGCGGCTGGCCAGTGGGTGCGTTGATCGCCGCAGGGTTGACCGCGTTGTTGCTGCCAATCATCGGCTGGCAGGGCTGCTTCGTCTTCGCCGCGATCCCGGCCATTGTGATTGCGATCATGGCACGCAAGCTCAAGGAGAGCCCGCAGTTCCAGATCCATAAGCGCATCAGCCAACTGCGCAAAAGCGGCGCGGTGAGCGAAGCGCAGAACGTCGCGCTGACCTACGGCGTGGACTACGACGAACACAGCAAGGCGGGTCTCAAGGCCGCGTTCCGTGGCCCGGCCCGTCGCGCCACCCTGGTGATCGGTGCCGCGCTGTTGCTCAACTGGGCGGCGATCCAGGTGTTCAGTGTGTTGGGTACTTCGGTGATCGTCAGCGTGCACCACATCTCCTTCGAGAACTCGCTGATCATCCTGGTGCTGTCGAACCTGGTGGGTTACTGCGGCTACCTCAGCCACGGCTGGATGGGCGACAAGATCGGTCGCCGCAATGTCATCGCCCTGGGCTGGATGCTCGGCGGCCTGGCGTTCGCCGGCATGTTGTTTGGGCCGAGCAATTTGCCGATGGTGGTCGGGCTGTACAGCCTGGGCCTGTTCTTCCTGATCGGGCCCTACTCGGCAGCGCTGTTCTTTATCAGCGAGAGTTTCCCCACCAGCATTCGCGCCACCGGCGGCGCGATCATCCACGCCATGGGCCCGATCGGCGCGGTGGTCGCCGGCTTTGGCGCGACCCAAGTGCTGGCCGCCGGCAGTGACTGGCAGACCGCTGCGCTGTGGTTCGGCGCACTACCGTGCTTCTTGTCCGGCGCCTTGATGTTTGCCGCACGCCATGTGCGTCCGGAAACCGTTCAGTAAGGAGAGTGTGATGACGCCTAAAGTTGCCTTGATCACCGGTGCCGCCAGCGGCATCGGCCAAGCCCTCGCCGTGACCTATGCGCGCAATGGCGTGGCGGTGATGGGCGGGTATTACCCGGCCGATCCCCATGACCCGCAGACCACCGTGTCATTAGTGCAAGAGGCTGGCGGTGAGTGCCTGATGCTGCCGTTGGACGTGGGCAACAGCGCCTCGGTGGACGCCTTGGCCGAGCAGGCCGTGGCGCATTTCGGGCGCTTGGACTACGCGGTGGCCAATGCCGGTTTGTTACGCCGTGCACCCTTGTTGGAAATGACCGACGCGCTGTGGGATGAAATGCTCAATGTCGACCTGACTGGGGTGATGCGCACCTTTCGCGCCGCGACCCGGCATATGAAGAAAGGCGGCGCACTGGTGGCGATTTCATCGATTGCCGGCGGCGTGTATGGCTGGCAGGAGCATAGCCATTATGCGGCGGCCAAGGCTGGGGTGCCGGGGCTATGTCGGTCGTTGGCGGTGGAGTTGGCGGCATTGGGTATTCGTTGCAATGCGGTGATCCCGGGGTTGATCGAGACGCCGCAGTCGCTGGATGCGAAGAATTCGCTGGGCCCCGAGGGTTTGGCCAAAGCGGCGCGGGCGATCCCGTTGGGCCGGGTAGGGCGGGCCGATGAAGTGGCGTCGTTGGTGCAGTTCTTGACCAGTGATGCATCGAGCTATTTGACCGGCCAAAGCATCGTCATCGATGGCGGCCTGACCGTGCGCTGGCCTGACTGATGTACTCAATCCAAAAATGAGAAGGGGCGGTGCGACCGCCACTCCCACATTGGAACTGTGTTTTTCCAGGAGTTTTTTATGAATCAACTCACCCATCGCCGCGCCGTCATCACTGGCGCCGGCAGTGGCATCGGTGCCGCCATCGCCCGGGCCTACGCCGCCGAAGGTGCCCGCCTGCTGCTGGCCGACCGCGACGCTGCGAGCCTGGCCGAAACCGCCATCACCTGCCGCAATCTCGGCGCCGAGGTGTTCGAATGCTTGGCCGATGTCGGCAGCCTTGAAGGCGCACAGGCCAGTGTCGACCGTTGCGTCGAACATTTTGGCGGTATCGATATCCTGGTCAACAACGCCGGCATGCTCACCCAGGCGCGCTGTGTCGAGTTAAGCATCGAGATGTGGAACGACATGCTGCGTGTCGATCTCACCAGCGTCTTTATCGCCAGCCAGCGCGCCTTGCCGCATATGCTTGCGCAGCGTTGGGGACGGATCATTAACGTTGCCTCGCAGCTGGGCATCAAAGGCGGCGCCGAGTTGACCCATTACGCCGCAGCCAAGGCTGGGGTGATCGGCTTTACCAAATCCCTGGCACTGGAAGTGGCCAAGGACAATGTGCTGGTCAATGCCATCGCGCCTGGGCCTATCGAGACGCCGTTGGTGGGCGGCATCAGCGACAGCTGGAAACGCGCCAAGGCCGCCGAGTTGCCCCTGGGCCGTTTCGGCCTGGCGGACGAAGTCGCGCCGGTGGCGGTACTGCTGGCCAGTGAGCCAGGCGGCAATCTGTTTGTCGGCCAGACCCTGGGCCCGAACTCCGGCGATGTCATGCCATGAACGAGGTGTAGCCATGTGCGGACTCTGCGGGCTGTTAGGTGAGGATTTGCACTGGAGCGATCCCTTGGGTGACGAGTTACCGCGACGTCGTGAGCGCCTGCGCCGGATCGCGGCGATCAACCAGGTGCTGGCGGCGTTTCGGCTCAAGGTCGAAGACTTTCAGGGTGCGTCGTATCTGCTGCTCGGCGCCACCGGTAAACAGGCGCTGGCGAGCGGTCTGGATCAACTCTGGCAAGCAGCTGAAAACATGCTGGGCCGACCCTTGGATCCACTTGATTCGCACCTCTTGGATCACCTGGAGTCGGCTGTATGAGCATCGCCCTGAATGTCATCACCGGCTTCCTCGGCAGCGGCAAGACCACCTTGCTCACCCGCCTGTTGCACGGCGAAAGCCTCGGTGACACGGCCTTGCTGATCAATGAATTCGGCGACGTCGGCATCGACCATCTGCTGGTAGAAGAGGTCGCCCCCGACACCGTCCTGCTGCCCAGCGGCTGCGTGTGCTGCTCGATCCGCGGCGAGTTGAAAGACGCGCTGCTCGGCTTGCTGCAACGCCGCGAACGCGGGGAAATTCCGGCGTTCAAACGGGTGATTCTGGAAACCACCGGCCTGGCCGACCCGGCGCCAATCCTGGCGACTCTGAACAATGACGTGCAATTGCGCGGGCGCTTTCATATCGGCCTGGTCATCACCCTGGTCGACGCCAGCCACGCCGCGCTGCAAGAGCGCCTGCACCCGGAATGGCTGGCCCAGGTGGCGGCGGCGGATCGCTTGCTGTTGAGCAAGACCGACTTGGCAGGCAACTGCGAGCCACTGCGCGCGCACCTGCGGGCAATCAATGCCGGCACGCCGATCCTCAACACCTTGGAGATTCACAGCGGCGAGCAACTGCTTCTGGGCGAAGGCTTGCGCAGCGCCGAGCCGGCCGTGGAAGTCAGCCGCTGGCAACTGCGCCCCACCACCACGACCACCCACGGCGCCGCGCAGGTGTGCTGCCTGACCTTCGATCAACCGCTGGACTGGGTCGGTTTCGGGGTGTGGCTGTCGATGCTGCTAAGATGCCACGGCGAACGAATCCTTCGTGTCAAAGGACTGCTCAACGTGAACGCCAGTAACGCTCCCATCGTCATTCATGGCGTGCAGCACTGCCTGCATGCCCCGGTCCATTTGCCTGCGTGGCCGGGCAAAGACCGCCAATCGCGGCTGGTATTTATCCTGCGCGGCCTTGATCCGGCGCTGCTGCGCCGCTCCTTTGAAGTCTTCTCCCGGCGGTTCGCGGCATGATCACCCTGCGTGTCCTTGGCACATCCGTGACCCTGCTTGAAACGCTGCGCGTGCGCGCCGAACAGGACCTGGGTATTCGCCTGGTATACCAGGTACACGATGTCGAGCAGGCCCAGCGCATCGCGGTGATGCAGCCCGATAGCTATGACCTGTATGACCAGTGGTTCCACAACGTTGACTTCGTCTGGCCGGCACGGGCGATCCAGCCCATTGACACCCGGCGTATTGCCCTGTGGCATGAGATCAATGACCTGCCCAAGCGCGGGCGCTTGTCTGCAGGCGACCGCCTGGGCAGCGGCAGCGTGCCCAGCGAACGTCTGTTCGTGCAGCACGATGGCAGCCTCGGCAGCACCGTCACCGAGCGCATCAGCATGCTGCCCCTGACTCACAACGCCGACAGTTTCGCTTACCGCCCCGAGCGTTTGCCTGAAGGCTTTTGCAGCCGCAACGAAAGCTGGGGCTGGTTGCTGGACCCGGCCTGGAGTGCGCGCACCGCCTTGCAGAGCGACGCCGCCATCGGTGCCCTGGATGCGGCGTTGGCGGTGCAGGGCGCCGGGCTGGCGACATTCAAGGACATCGGCAATATGAGCATCGAAGAAATCGATGTGCTGGCCGACATCCTGGTGCGCAAGCAGAAGCAAGGGCACTTCGCGGCGTTCTGGTCGGACGATGAAGAAGCCGCGCAGCTGATGCTCAGCCCGAACATCGATATTCAGAGCCTGTGGTCGCCGACCTTGATGCGCCTGCACCGTGCCGGGGTGAAATACCGCCTGGCGGTGCCCCGCGAAGGCTATCGCGCCTGGTTCGGTGGTTTGTCTTTGTCGCGCCATGCCCAGGGGCCGGTGCTGGATGCGGCCTATGCGTACTTGAATTGGTGGCTTTGCGGCTGGCCCGGGGCTGTCATGGCGCGCCAGGGCTACTACATCGGCAACCCGGCGCGTACCCGTGATCACCTGAGCAGCGCCGAATGGGATTACTGGTACGCGGGCAAGCCGGCACGGGAGGAGCTGCCGGGCAGCGATGGCTTGCCGTTGATCGATATCGGCGATGTGCGCGATGGGGGCTCCTATGAACAGCGCATGGGGCATATCGCCGTGTGGAATTCGGTGATGGATGAGCACAACTATCTGGTGCGCCGTTGGGGGGACTTTATGCGTGCGCGAGGTGCATAACCTGTCTGGTCAATAATATGACGCTAATCTCCCGGTATTTATTGGGTTTACTTATGCCCAGTCCCAGCTAATCTGCTGAAATCGAATATTCCATTTAAATGGATATTTTTTTGACGCCAGGTTAACAGTTGGCAGGGACGCGTATGACCACAGGAAGGGGGCCCAGAGAGCGTCGAGCACGGCCAGAGGGCATGGCAATGCAGTGGCGCCACACTTTTCAAACCCGCATTGCCGCGGTGTTGGCGCTGTTGTTGCTGGTGGTCGTGGTCGCGACTTACTTCGCGGTCAAGGCTGCCACTACTCGCGCTGTGGAAAACCAGGCCGAGGTGCAGCTGAACACCGGTCGACAGGTGTTCGAACGCTTGTTGGACCTGCGCGGTCGCCGTCTGCAATACGGCTTGGAATGGCTCACCGTCGACGGTCCTTTCAAGCGTGCCGTGGCCAGCGGCGAAGCCTCGGCGATACAAGCGGCGCTGCGTCGGCACGGAACCGGTGTCAGCTCCAGTGCAGTGTTCGTACTTGGCCTCGATGACAAGGTCATCGCCAGTACGTTACCCGTGCTGGCTCGGGGCCAGCTCTTTCCCTATCAAGAGGCGTTGCGCCAGGCGCGACGCAGCAGTCAGCAAATGCTGATCGTGGCGATGGATGGGCAACCCTACTTGCTGGTACAAAAGGAAATGCTCGACCCGCAGCCCATCGCCCGCGTGGTCATGGGCTTCCCCATGGATGCGCAATTTGCCCATGAGCTACGGTCCATGAGCAACCTTGAGGTGTCGTTTCTCAGTGTGCAGGACGATCGTGTCGGCCAGCTCTTTACGACCCAACCCGACGGCTACCGCGCTACGGTCACCAGCCTGCTGCGTGCCGCGCAACTTGATCGACAGGCGCAGGTGTATCTGTTTCATGGCCAGCGCGTGCTCAGCCAAGTACTGCCTTTGGCCAACGCCGGTGAACGCGACGAGGTGCGCGTCTTGCTGCAAAGCCCGCTGGATCATGCCCTGCAATCCTTTGCACCGCTGGACCGGCAATTTCTCGCAATTGCCCTGGCGGTGTTGCTGGTCTCCCTGGCGGCGGCGTTGTTGCTTGCACGGCGAGTGTCGCGCCCCCTCGATGCGTTGGTGCAAGCCGCCGAACGCATAGGTGCCGGTGACTACCGCACGCCGGTGCGGGTGCGTAGCCATGATGAGTTCGGCCTGCTGGCCCGCGCCTTCAATGCCATGCAAAGCGGTATCGCCATGCGCGAACGGCAACTGGCCCATAACGCCTTGCATGACCCGCTCACTGGCCTGCCCAATCGCGCCCTGGCCATGGAGCGCCTGGGCAGTGCGATCAGTGCGCGGCGGCCGGTGGTGCTGCTGTACCTGGGGATTGAAAACTATCGGGTCATCAATGAGAGCTTCGGCCCCCAGGGAGTCGAGCAAATGTTGCGCGAAGCCAGTCGTTGCCTGTCCATGAGCCTGCTGGCCAGCGACACTGCGGCACGTATGGCCGGCAGTGAATTCCTGCTGTTGCTGGAAAACACCGGAATCGACCGCGCTGTGGCCCGTGCCGACCGCCTCTACGGACTGCTGACCGAACCCAAGCACATCGGCAACGACGAAGTGCGCCACGAAGTGAGCATCGGTATCGCGGCGTACCCCGCTGACGGGCAGCAGGTAGAGGAATTGATCAATCGCGCCGCCATCGCCCGGCATGACGCGGCCAACTTGCCGGGGCATTTGCAGATATACCAGCCGGACCGCGACCTCGCTCACCAACGCCAGATCGCCCTGATCCGCGACCTGCGCCGCGCGGTGATCGAACGCGAGTTGTTCCTGTGCTACCAGCCCAAGCTCGACCTCACCCATGGCCACGTGCGCCAGGCCGAAGCTCTGTTGCGTTGGCAACATCCAAGCTTCGGACAAGTCTCGCCCGCTGAGTTCATTCCCCTCGCCGAGCGTACCGGCAGCATGGGCGGCCTGACCTTATGGGTGATCGAGGAGGCCATTCGCCAAATGGCAGAGTGGGCGCAGCGTGGCTTGCCGATGCAGCTGTCAGTGAATATATCCGTGGATGACCTGGCCGATGATGAACTGGCCGTTCGCGTCACCGCAATGTTGATGCAATACGGGGTGGCGGCCGAACACTTGATTTTCGAAATCACCGAAAGCGCCATCATGCACAACCCGCAACAGGCCCTCAGCGTGCTGGAACAGTTGCGTGGTTGCGGCATCAGCCTGTCTGTGGATGATTTCGGCACTGGTTACTCATCCCTGGCGCAATTGCAGCGCCTGCCAGTGCAAGAGTTGAAGATTGACCAGTCTTTTGTGCGCAATCTCGACAGTACCAGCGGCGATGGTGTGATCGTGCGCTCCACCATCGAGATGAGCCATAACCTGGGGCTCAAGGTGGTGGCCGAAGGCGTTGAGTTCGAGCACAGCCTCACCCTGCTCAAGCGCTGGAAATGCGACACCGCCCAGGGCTACCTGATCAGCCGGCCCTTGAATGCCATGGCGTTCGAGAGGTGGATGAGGCGTGAGCGGGTGCCTATCTAGAAGGCATTTCAATCACCAGGGACTGCAATAGCGCCCATAACCCTTCGACATGCTGGCGTTCGGTGCCCAGTGCGCCGATGGACACGCGCACCATCCAGCGTTCATCGAGGATCGCCGGCGTGACGTAGGCTTTGCCTGACAGGTTGAGCCTTTCTGCCCAGTCGCGCGTGTGCTTATCCAGCGCTTCGCCGCTCAAGCCTGGCGGTTCGTGGCGAATGCACAGGGTTTGCAGGGCCGGCGCTGCCACCAGTTTCCAGTGCGCACTGCCCTCAATCTGCTCCGCCAGCCAGCGCGCATTGGCCAGGTCTCGTCGCAGCCGCGCTTGCAGGCCGCTGACGCCTTGCTCGCGGATCAGGAACCACAGCTTCAGGGCGCGGAAGCGGCTACCCAGGGAAATCCGCCAGTCGCGGTAGTTTCTGACCTGACCGTCGGCGCTGGACTGCAGATAGCTCGGGTTGGTGGTCATGATGCGAATCAAATGCTCAGGGTCACGAACGTAGTACACCGAGCAATCGAAGGCCGCGCCCAGCCACTTATGCGGGTTGAGGACCAGAGAGTCGGCGTTTTCGATACCACGCCACAGCGCCCGGCATTCCGGCAGGATCATCGCGGCGCCGGCCATGGCCGAGTCGACATGCAGCCACAAGCCATGGCGCTGGGTCAGTTCGCCAATCGCATCCAGGGGGTCGATCGCCATGGCGGCCGTGGTCCCGGTGGTGGCAATCACCACGCAGGGGCGGTTGCCGGCGGCCAGGTCCTGCTCGATGGCTTGCGCTAACGCCTGGGGTGACATGGCGTTGCGTTCGTCGGTGGCGACCGTGCGGATATTGTTCTGGCCGAATCCAGCGAGAATGGCCGCCTTGTTCACTGAACTATGGGCGTGGGCCGAGGTGTAGACGATCAGGGGCGCGCCGCTGTCTTGCAGGCCGTCATGCATCAGCGCGTACTGGGAGCTGCGTTCCCTGGCGCTGATGAGTGCCACCAGGGTGGAGGTTGACGCGGAATCCTGGATCACGCCACTCCATTCGTGGCTCAGGCCGATCATGTCGCGCAGCCAGTCGGTGGTCACTTCCTCAATTTCGGTAAGCGCCGGGCTGGATTGCCAAGACAATCCCACCACACCCAAGCCGGTGCTCAGGCAATCGCCCAGTACTGAGGACAGTTCCACGTTGGAGGGGAAGAAACCGAAAAAACTCGGATGCTGCCAGTGCAGCAGCCCGGGCATGATCAGTTTTTCCACATCACCCATGATCTGTTCGAAGGGTTCGGCGCTTTCAGGCGGGCTGGCCGGCAGGGCGGCTTTGATTTCGCCAGGAACAGTCGTGGGCTGCACGCCGCGTTGCTCGATATTTTCTCGATAGTCTGCGATCAGGTCGATCATGGCGTAGCCATGGCGACGGAATTCTTCGGGGGTCATAAAAACATATCCATTTGCAAGCGGGTTAAAAGTATCAGCACCAGAAATAAAACGGTTCGCCAGGGGTATAGCCGATAAACGACTGCATGCTGATACGTTTTCCCGACTCGAATCCGCAAATGGCGTGGGGGCGGCGGGTATTGATGATCACCAGTTCGTTGTTGCGCGGCTGGATACGTAACGGCTTTTGCAAACGGTCCTCGGGCAGTTGTGCGCCTTCGAAACGCTTGACCTCGTCATAGGCAAAGGCCTCGGTATCCCAGATGATCAACTCTCCGCCTGATGGCGGCGTTTCCAGATAAATATTGGCGCTGAATTGGTGTTCCAGTTCCGCGATCGACAGAGGCAGGCAATCCACATGGGGAACCGTTTCCGAGAGGTGCGCCGTCTCGGGAAACATGGCACGGATAATCCCGCAGAACATCGGTTGGCCTTGAAAAGCTGCGGTGACTGCGCCTTGCGGCCAGATCTCCTGGAGCTGCTCCATCAGGTGTTGGATGGGCGGCTTTTCAGGTGCGCAAATGCTGTCGATCACACCGCGCATATGGGCCGCGTCAGCATAATATTTGGCTTGGGCATCGCTGCCGGCAGCCTTGCCGTAGGTGGAGTTGAACGGGGTGCCCCAGCGATGCACGCCGTAGAAATGCTGTACGACGTGGCCATCCTCGTAGGTTTCATGGCTGTATTGTTCCAGCGTGTCGGCCTCACCGATGATTTGATTTAACCGCTCGCTGGTTTTGGCGTTCGCAAACTCAGGTATTCGGATAGCAAGTACTTCTCCACTGATCAGTTGTTTCAAACTTGAGGTGTCGAGATATTCAAGTTCTATAATTTTTGCTGATTTGGACGTGGTTGGTTTTGTCGCAGCATGGTCCATCATGTTCAGAAGCTCCCTTTAGAGTTTTATGAGTAGGCGTATAGGGTACGCAGGGCGTGTGCAGTAAATTAGTTTTAAGGGCGCAGGGGATGGATAGGATTTTTCTTGAAACGCTGGTTTTTTAGCCGGCTGATTAATCGCGTATTAACGATCGTCAATTTTTGGCAGACGAAAAAAAAAGCGGCTACCCATCAGGTAGCCGCCCTTGTTTTACCGCCGGGTCCACTTAATCCGGCAGTTTGAACGCCATCACATAGTCACCCTGTTTGGTACCCAGGGAACCATGACCGCCGGCCATGACCAGCACGTATTGCTTGCCGTCCTTGCCGGTGTAGGTCATTGGTGTGGTTTGCGCGCCTGCAGGCAGGCGGCCTTCCCACAGTTGCTTGCCGTTTTTCACGTCATAGGCACGCAGGTACTGGTCGAGGGTGCCGCTGAGGAACGCGACGCCACCGGCAGTGGTGAACGTACCGCCCAGGCTAGGCACACCCATGGTCAGCGGGATAGGGACCGGCGAGCTGTCACGCACAGTGCCGTTCTTGTGCATCCAGATGGTCTGGTGGTTGGTCAGGTCGACCGCTGCCACGTAGCCCCACGCTGGTGCCTGGCACGGCAGGCCCATGGGCGACAGCAGCGCTTCGAGGATCACGCCGTACGGCGCGCCTTTGTTTGGCTGTACGCCTTCGGTTTCGCTGACGCGTGGGCCTTGCTTGGCGATGTCTGCAGCCGGGATCAGCTTCGATTTGAACGCCATGTAGCTTGGGTTCACGAAGGCGATCTGGCGTACTGGATCGACCGAGATGCCGCCCCAGTCGAACACACCGAAGTTACCTGGGTAAACGATCGAGCCTTGCAGCGATGGCGGGGTGAACGGGCCGTCGTAGCGCATCGACTTGAAGTCGATCCGGCAGATCAGTTGGTCGAACGGCGTAACGCCCCACATGTCGCGTTCTTTCAACGGCGGCGGCATGAAGTTCAGGTCGGACTTGGGCTGGGTAGGGGAGGTACGGTCGCCCGCCACTGCGCCTTGGGGTACGGCAACTTCGTGGATTGGCACCACCGGCTGGCCGGTAGCGCGGTCCAGCACGTAGATGCTGCCTTGCTTGGTCGACGCCATCACGGCCTGCTTGACGCCGGCTTCGGTCTTGATGTCGATCAGCGAAGGCTGGCCGCCGACGTCCATGTCCCACAGGTCGTGGTGGGTGAACTGGAAGGTCCACTTCACGTGGCCTGTGTCGATGTCCAGGGCCGTCAAGCCAGCGGCGTATTTTTCCGAATCGTCGGTACGGTCGCCGCCGTACTGGTCGGGCATCTGGTTGCCCATCGGCAGGTAAAGCATGCCGAGTTTTTCATCCACGGCGAACATGGACCACATGTTCGGCGAGTTGCGGGTGTAGGTCTTACCCTCGGCCAACGGGGTGGTGTCGTCCGGGTTGCCGCTGTCCCAGTTCCACACCAGTTTGCCGGTGTGCACGTCGAACGCACGGATCACGCCGCTTGGCTCATCGATCGAAACGTTGTCGGTCACGTGACCGCCGATCACCACCAGGTTCTTGGTCACGGCCGGTGGCGAGGTGGAGTAGTAACCGCCTGGGGCGAAGCTGCCGATGTTGGCACGCAGGTCGACCTGGCCTTTGTCACCGAAGTCTTCGCACATCTTGCCGGTGTCGGCGTTCAGCGCGATCAGGCGAGTGTCAGCAGTAGGGACGAAGATACGTTTCGGGCAGGCATTCGGCGCGGCAGCCGGGCTGGCGCTGCCGGTTGGGCTCTGCTCGGAAGCGTAGGCAGCGTCATCGTGGTACGACACGCCACGGCAAGTCATGTGCGCCCAACCCTTGAAGCTTTCAGCACCCTGGGTGGTGATCTTCGGGTCGAAACGCCAGATTTCCTTGCCGGTGTCCGGGTCCAGGGCAATCACTTGGCTGTGCGGAGTGCACACGTAGAGCATGCCGTTGACTTTCAGCGGGGTATTTTCCGCGGTGGTTTCACCGGGATCGCTTGGGCCAGGGATGTCGCCGGTACGGAAGGTCCACGCGGGTACCAGCTTATGCGCATTTTCCGGGGTGATCTGTGCCAGTGGCGAATAACGATCACCGTGGGCGGAACGGCCATAGGAATTCCAGTCGCCATCAGCCTGGGCCGGTGCAGCGCTGGCCATGCCCGGTACCGCGTCGCGGTCCAGTTGGCCGGTTTTGACCATTTCACCTGGGTTGGTGAACTGGCTGGCCAGGGCGGTAGCACCGGCCAGCACCACGGCCACGCTCAGCGCGCCAGTGCCCAGTGGCGCGGCTTGGCCACGCAACAACGGACGGCGAAACCACGGCAGCAACATGACGATGCCCAGGGCGAACAGCAGGGCCAGGCGCGGCACCAGTTGCCACCAGTCCAGGCCGACTTCCCACAGTGCCCACACGGTGCTGGCGAACAGTACCAGTGCATAAAGGCCCAGCGCGGCGCGGCGGGTGGCGAGCAGCAATATGCCAGTCAGGGCGATGCCGATACCGGCCAGCAGGTAGTACAGCGACCCGCCGAGCATGCTCAGCTTGACACCGCCGGCCAGCAAGGCCAGCCCCATGATCAGCAGCAAGATCCCCAGCAGCCTGGGCAGCAGGCGGCTTGGGCTTGAAGCCCCATCAGTGCTCATAGTGTGTTTCTCCGTTACGTTGGAATTATGTAACCCCGTGCTTCACTCACTGTAGATGACGATTCGGCTCGGGCTTGGTTCATCGTTATTTTTGATTTTTCTGTGGATAACCGGGTTATCCACAGGCGGGCAATAACCCCTCCAGCGCTGGTCGAAGTAAGACAGCGCTGTCTTTGCGTATAGGAAAAATTGGCAAAGGGGATCGACCGGGAGGTGAAGCGTTTCAGATTGTTGCGAAGAATAATGCGGCGGGGCGTTTTGAGAAAGAGTGAATCGCAAGATGCATCATTTCAGTTTTGGTAACAGTGACTCATTGTCGCTGCAAAATTGAGGTGGGAGGGGGCAAGCGCCCTCCCACAGGGGATTTGCTGTGTTGGTCAGAAGGTGGTGCGGATGCCGAACTGCACACTGCGCCCCGGTGCCGGTGCGATGTCGCGCAGGATCGAGCTGGCATAGCGCACGGTCTGGTTGGTCAGGTTCTCGCCGTTGACAAAGGCCAGCCACTGGCTCCCACCGACATTGAAGCGATACCCCGCGCTGGCACCCAGGGTGGTGTAGCCATCGGTGCCGCTTTCGTTATCCGGCACGCGCCCTTGGCCTGCTGCGTGTTCCACATCGATACGCGCCTGCCAGCGGTCCAGTTCCCATAGCAAGCCGCTGTTCAAGCGCAGCGGCGCCATGCGTGGCAGGGCTTCGCCGGTGTCCAGGTTGGTGGCGCGGGTGTAGTCGCCCGACAGTTCCAGTGCAAACTTGCCGTAGGCGCCTTCGCCGAGCTTCCAGTGATCCTGGGCTTCGAAGCCGGCAAAACGCGCACGCACACCGGAATATTCGTATTCGGGGATACCGCTTGCGTCCTCTTCACCCTCATCGTTCAAAGTGCGCCCCGTGCCGAGCAGGCCGATGTAGTTGGAGAAGCGGCTGTAGAACACGCCGAAGCTGCCCTTGTGGGTGCCATTGTCAAAGCGCAGTGCGAGGTCGCTGGACACGGCTTTTTCTTTCTTCAGGTTGGCATCGCCCAGCTCAAAGGTGCCAGTGGCGACATGGGCGCCGTTGGCATACAGCTCATAGAAGGTCGGTGCGCGCTCGGTGTAGCCCAACGTAGCAGCCAGGGACCAGATTGGCGTGAGGGTATACACCGCGCCGGACGACAGGCTGCCGGCGGTGAAGTCATTGCGCTTGCTGGCATTGGCAAATCGCTCGTTGCCCTTGGCATCGGGATCGACGCTGGTGTGTTCCACGCGGGCGCCGAGGCTGAGTTTCAGGCGCTCGGTGGCTTGCATCTCTTCGAGGATGAACAGTGCGCCGGCATTGGTGTCGGTCTGCGGCACGAAAGCTTCTTCGCCCAGGGCCGAGAACTCGTTGCGGGTCACTTGGGCGCCGACCACGCCGTCGAATGGGCCGATCGGCTGGTGGCGAGCTTCAACACGGGCTTCATAGCCTTTGTTCTTGAAGATCGTACCGGTCTCGCCGCCTTCGATTTCGCGATGTTCATAGTCGGTGTAGCCCGCGTCGAGTTTCACCGAGGTGAACGGCCCTTGCAGGTTACGGATTTCGGACGCAAAGGCGTAGTGATCCTGCTGCATGCGGATGCGCACATCCTGCTCGGCCGGCGAGCCGTAGTTGCTGTCGTAGTTGCTGTAGGACAGCCCGGCATAACCATCGTCCCAGGTGTAGGAACCGCCGACGGCACCACCGTCTTGGCGCCCGTCGCTGTTGCCCAGGCGGCCATTCTTGCCTGGGCCGTCTTCGGTGGTCGGGGCATGGCGGCTGCGGGCATAACCTGGGATTTTCAGGTCGTTGAATTCCCGTGCATTGGCATCCAGGTGCAGGGCGAAGGTGCCGTTGCCGGCTTCCAGCTTGCCCGCGCTGCTACGGGTGGTATCGGCGCCACCGTAGCGCAACTCGCCGGCGCCGTGGATGCCTTCGATAGCCTCTGTGGGGATGCGGTTGTCGAAGGTATTAACCACACCGCCGATGGCGCTGCCGCCATACAGCAGGGCAGCCGGGCCGCGCACGATTTCAATGCGGTCAACGTTGATCGGATCGAGCGGCACCGCGTGGTCGTAGGACAGCGACGACGCATCCAGCGCGCCTACACCATTGCGCAGGATACGAATGCGGTCGCCATCCTGGCCGCGAATGATCGGGCGGCTGGCGCCCGGGCCGAAATACGAAGATGACACCCCCGGTTGCTTGTTCAGGGTTTCGCCGAGGCTGCCTTTTTGTTGCAAGGTCAGCTCATCACCTTCCAGTACGGTGGTGGGCGAGGCCAGTTGTTCGCTGCCCAGTGGGTTGCCGGTGACCACTTGGGGTGGCAATTCCAGGGCATGGGCTTGGGAGCTGATCAACAAGGCAGCGGCGAGAGGGGACAGGCGCCAGAGAGAAGGCAGGGACATCGGATATTCCTAGGTAAAACTTCTGTTAGATATAGTTACAATATAACATCTCTTTTTTATCGGAAAGTGGAACTTTTCCTGGCGGGCTATATTCAATGCCATGCTTCCACCTGCACGCCTCGTCGGCTAAGGTGCGCGGCTGTGTTTCCTCTATTTGCAAAAGGCCCGGCATGACCGCGACAAGCAACGACCCGCTCCACGGTGTGACCCTGCAACACGTGCTCACCACCCTGGTTGAACATTACGAGTGGAGCGGCCTGGCCGAGCGTATTGATATCCGCTGCTTCAAGAGCGACCCGAGCATCAAGTCGAGCCTGACCTTCCTGCGCAAGACCCCTTGGGCACGGGAGAAAGTCGAAAGCCTGTACGTCAAACTGATGCGCACCAAACGCCCGCTGGATTGAGGCCATGAAGCGCTTTGTGGCGGTAGCGGCGCTGGCCGGTTGGGTGGGGCTGGCGATCCAGCAATACCTGATCTTCTATTCACGCTGGGCCATCGACGCCAGCCTGTTGGGTGGGCTGATCAGCTTTTTCAGTTTCTTTACGGTGCTGACCAACACCCTGGCGGTGGTGGTGCTCAGCTATGCAGGGACCAAGCGCGACTCAGCGATAAAACGGTTTTTCCTGGCGCCAGTGGTCAGCAGCGCAGTCGCCGCGAGCATCATTGTGGTGAGCCTGGCGTATAACCTGCTGCTGCGGCATTTGTGGAGCCCCGAAGGCTTTCAATTCATCGCGGATGAATTGCTGCATGACGTGATGCCGCTGCTGTTTGTGATCTATTGGTGGCAGTGCGTGCCAAAGGGGCAGCTGCGTTTCAGGCACATTGGCGCCTGGGTGATCTACCCATTGGTGTACTTCGGTTATGTGCTGTTGCGCGGGGATTTGCTCGGGCAGTATCAGTACCCGTTCATTGATGTGCTGACCCTGGGTTACCCACAGGTGTTCGTGAATGCCGGAGGGCTATTGGCGGGGTTTGTGCTGGTGGCGCTGGTAGTGGTGGGGTTGGATAAGCGCCTGGGCCGGGCGCACTCCAACTGATACAGCTTGATCCAATGTGTGAGGGGGCTTCAGTCAGTTAAGCGTACATCGCCCTCCTACAAAGAGCCTTAACTGACTGACAGTAGGGCAAGCCCCCTCTCACATTTCCACCGTGTCAGCCTTATTCGTCTTCGCTGCCTTCGGCCCGCCAGTAGCCCACAGCCTTCAAGAACTCCTCGTTGACCTTGTGCGTATCCAGCAACACCCGCCGCACCTGGCGTGACAGCTTGGTTTCGGTCGCGACAAAACTGTACAGCGTGCCGCCAGGCAGCGTCAGATTGCGTACTACATCGAGCAGGTCTTCCTGGCCGCGCACCACCCAAATAGTCTCAACATCCGCAGCGCTCTCCAGCACTTGCTGTTCCGCTGCATCGGCGATTTCTATCACCGCCAGCACCTTTCGACCCGCCGGCAGTTCTTCCAGGCGCCGCGCGATGGCCGGGATTGCGGTTTCATCGCCAATCAACAGGTAGCTGTCGAAGATATCCGGCACGATCATCGAGCCCCGTGGCCCGCCGATATACAGGTACTGGCCGACCTGCACCTGCTCGGCCCAGGTGGAGGCGGGGCCGTCGCCGTGCAGCACGAAGTCGATATCCAGTTCACCGATGCTCAAATCGTAGCGCCGTGGCGTGTAATCGCGCATGGCCGGTTGCGGGCCGTCGCCCTTGATGGTGAATGTGGGGCTTTCCAGTGCGGCTTGTTCGGCGGCGTTCTGTGGGAACAGCAGCTTGATGTGATCGTCGCTGCCCAGGCTGACAAAGCCGGCCAACTCTGGACCACCCAGGGTGATGCGGCGCATGCGCGGCGTGAGGTCGACCACCCGTAGGACTTGCAGGCGGCGGCGTTTGATTTCGTGGGTAACGCGATGGATGGCTTGAGTATTCATTGGTCTTTCCCGTCGACGATGGCTTGGGCGGTGCCGTTGAGCAGCGCCGCGACACGAACGATTTCTTCCGGGCTCCAACGCCCATGGTGCGAATGCAAGGCATGACGCAGGTTGTGCACCGCCTCGTGGATTTCCGGCGGGCGGTCGTGGCCGCGCAGTGAGCGCTTGCTGACTTCCATGCGCATGCGAATGCCTTGGAGGGCAACCGCCTGTTCGCTTAAGAAGAGACGACCGGCGTCGGTGATTGTGTAGCGTTTTTTTCCGCCTTCGGCGTCACCGCTGATCAATTCGCTCTCTTCAAGGAAGGTCAGGGTGGGGTAGATCACGCCCGGGCTCGGGGTGTAAGCGCCGTCGAACAGGTTTTCGATCTGGCGGATCAAGTCGTAGCCATGGCAGGGCTGTTCGGCGATCAGCGCCGGCAACAGCAGTTTCAAGTCGCCGGGCGCGAACACCCGAGGGCCGCGGCCTGGGCGTTTATCGAAGCCGTCGCGGCCATGGTGAGGGTGGTGCTCTCTCATTTTTAAGTTCTCCATCTCGGTTAAGATAGAACTTAAGATATATCTTTTGATTTGGCAAGCTCGGGCGACTGATGGTCGGGCAGCGGCAGGTGTAAGAGGGGGGGTGAAAGGAACATCCGCTGGCGCGGTCCGGCAGACGAGCACGCACATTATCTTCGATGCGCAGCAGCCCGCTTCATGACCGGTGGCACAGCGCCTCTCCCGTCGCTTCCAGATACGGCACCAGCATCGGTGCCATGCCCTTGAGCACTTGCACCGGCAAGGCCGAGGTAAAGGTGAAGCCTTGGGCCGAGCTGCCGGGAACGAACGCGGTGAGGGTGCCGAAGTGGCGGTCACCGATAAAAAACACAAAGGTGGCGGTGCGGTTGATCGCCTTGGAGCTGAGTATCCGCCCACCGGCGCCGATGGCTTCGATGCGGTTGTCGCCGGTGCCGGTCTTGCCACCCATGGCCAGGGGCGTGCCGTCGGCCAGCTTGAAACTGCCGGCCACGCGCTTGGCTGTGCCAGCGTCCACCACCTGGGACAGCGCGCCGCGCAGGGCCCGGGCCACTTCCACCGGCATCACGCGCTTGCTGCGGTTGGGGTCGTTGACCAGGCGGGTATCATAGGGCGTGCCGGCGCCGAAGTGCAGGCTGTCGATGCGCAGTACCGGCAGGCGCACGCCGTCGTTGAGGATGATCCCCATCAACTCGGCCAGGGCCGCGGGGCGGTCACCGGAGCTGCCAATGGCGCTGGCCAGGGACGGCACCAGGTGGTCGAAGGGGTAACCGACGGCCTGCCAGCGCTGGTGGATCTCCAGGAAGGCTTCGACCTCGAGCATGGTGCGGATCCGGCTGTCACGGGCGCTCTGATGGCGGCTCTTGAACAACCAGCTGTAGACCTCCTGGCGTTCGAATTGGCTGGCCTTGACCACCTCGCTGAACGTCGCTTCGGGATGCTTGAGCAAGTGGCCTACCAGCCACAGGTCCAACGGGTGGACCTTGGCGATATAACCTTGGTCCGGCAGGTCATAGGCCCCGGGGCCGTAATCCCGATAGAGTTTTTGCAGGCGTTCGTCGCTGAGTTTTTCATTCGCCTTGGCGCCGGTCAGGTGCGCACGCACGAACCGGTTGAAACTGTCCTGGCTGGCGTCGGGCAACAGGTAGCGGTGTACGGCGGCCAGGCGCATGGGCGTGGGGCGCAGGCCGTCGAGAAAAGTATCGAGACGTGCCTGGGTGTCTTTCTTCTGGTACTTCTTCCAGAACTTGCGCAGGTAGGTCGTACCTTCACGGTCGGCGAAACCGGCGAGGTATTCCTGGCGACGCGGGTCGCTGTCGTCCTTGAGCAGTGCCGCGCTGTTGTTGGCGCCAGAGTAGGTGGTGAAGCGCACCAGGTCACGCATCAGGCGAATGAAGGGCAGGTTGATCGACTCGCGCAGGGCGTCACGCAAGGTCGGGTTGCGGTGGTTGTCTTCATTGCGAAAATTATGGAAGTGATGCAGGCCGCCACCGGTGAAAAAACCTTCGTAGGGGCTGGCCGAGTAGGTGCGGTCGAGGGCAGCATCGAGCATGTTTGCCAGGGATTTATCCGCAGCCTGGATCAGGTAGTCGACGGCCCAGCGGCTGATACGATCCTGCTCGGCGATGTCGAGTTTCTTCAGGGCGGCCGGGGCCAGTACGGCGTACTTCTCGTGCAGCTCGGCGATGATCTGCAGGTAGGTGGTGAGCACCCGCAGCTTGGCGGTGGAGCCCAGTTCGAGCTTGCTGCCTTCGTTGATGTCGAAAGGTTGGTCGGTATTGTCGGTTTGCACCCGCACCCGCGCACCGTTTGCGGTGCGCTCGAACAGGGTAAAACTGTAGCGCACCTGTGCGGTGCTGGCGGGGCTGAGCAAGCGTTCACCGAGCAGGCCGAGCTTGGCGGCATACGCTGGTTCGGCGAGCTGCTTGAGGTAGTCGGTGAGTTGGTTCTGCAAGGAGCCTTGCAAGGTACTGGTGGCGGCCAGGTCGAGGCGATCAAGGTCGTACAGCGGGCGGTTGAGCAGGCCGGCCAATTGGCTGCGCGCCACGCTGATGCCTTTATTGCTGTCGACCCGTTGCAACGTCGGTTGCTGTTGCCAATCACGGAAACTGACCTGGGCAGCCAGCGCCGCCTTGGTCAGGTCGGCATCAATGATCTGATGATGGGCCAACAAGCGCAGGTGGCTGTCGGTCAGTTCGGTCAACTCGTCGCGGCCCTTGATCAGGTAATGGGAAGGACGGCGCTGGGCAATCATCAACGAAAGTACCTGGCGCAAGGCCAGGCCACGTGCGGCGAGGCTGGTCGGGGCTCGGCCAGTGTCCGCCAGCGCCCGGTTGACCTGGGCAAAATCGGCGCCGTACCACACCCGCAGCCCTTCGGCCATGCCGTGCACCTCGCCATGACCGGGCACTGCCGACAGCGGCACGCTGTTGAGGTAGTCGCGCACCACGTTTTGCCGGGCGGCCAGGGTGTCGGGGCCATGCTGGTAGGCGCGCACGCTGGCGGACAGCATCTGGCGGATTTTTTCACTGCCTGACAGGGTCAGGCCGTCGGGTGAGTGGCGGTACTTTTCCAGTTGGGTCGCCAAGGTGCTGCCGCCGGCCGTTTGCCCGGGCAAGTGCAACTGGCGGGCGACTTGCGACCAGGCCGCCTTGGCAAATCGCGGCCAGTCCACGGCCGGGTTGGCCTGGGCCGGGTCGGGGTCCAGCAGTTCGCGGTTTTCGATGAACAACAGGCTGTGCACCAGCAGCGGTGGCACGTCGGTGAAGCGTGCATACAGCTGGGGCGGGTAGCTGAACTGATACAGCGGCGTGGCGCGGCAATCGGTGATCGACAACCCGGCCTGGAGTTTCTCGGCGTAGGGAATAAATAACCCATGGCGACTGTAATTCATCAGCGCCTCGGAGAAGCGTGCCTGGGATGCGACCACGTAGTTGCGCTTGAGCAGGCGCGGCAGGAACTCACCCAGGGCGCTGTAGCCCAGGCGCTGGTCAAAGGGCCCGGCGCCGGGATACACCATGGCATCGCTGGTGCCGGGGGCGACACTGTAGGTCAGCTCGCTTGCCCACTGGCTGAATAAGCGGGCTTGCAAGTGGGCGCTGCGCATTTCCCGTAGTGCGGCATAACCAGCGGCGAGCACGGCCATTAACACAATCAGCCAGCCCAGCCGCCGCCAGAGACGGGGCGGCGGTTTGCTTTTCGACAAAGGCGCGGGGGACGGGCTGTCGTTATTGACTTCAGCCTTGCTCGGATCGGTTTGCCACAGAGCGCCCATAGTCGATTGATCCATGCAGATTGATCGGACCTGTCTCAAGCGTAGACGTAGATTGGCGGTTCAGACGGGCGCATTAGACGGACTGGGCACTGGCTCGGCGACCTCGCCCAAGGAATTTTTCGTACCTGGCATTTCAAATGCTGATCAGTGATACGCCAATTGTTTTTCCGGTGATGCGCGTATTGAGTATTTGTGATTGCCGGGCCATGCCTTGCTGGCCAGGCGCTTGTTTTTCAGCGTGGATTAGCCCTGGCGCCTGGTGGCAGCTCGCTCGTCAACGGCGCGGACACAGGGGCCCGGATGCAGACAAGTTATGTAATAATTCCCGCCGTTTTGCGCCGTGAAGGCCGATTTAGACGCTTGCAACTGCAGCCGTCGAAAGCGGTTTTTACGGGGCTTATCGCCAAATTTTGCTGTTTATTGAGTGAAAAGCCCTGTCCGTAGCTTTTTATACTGCACGCCCCGCTGACCTGCCCGGTTTTTACGGTCAGGCGGGTTTGCCCACGAGGCAGGCCCGGTCCCAGCCGGTGTATCAGGCCATCCGCTGATACACCTGAGGCTCGGTGGCTAATCCAATAACAAGATGAGGTTGTACCCTTATGCCAGTCGGCAACCCACTGCCCCATGGCGAGACCGCTCAAGGCGGCCCGCTCAAACGTGAACTCGGTGAACGGCATATTCGTCTGATGGCCCTTGGCGCCTGTATCGGTGTCGGCCTGTTCCTCGGCTCGGCCAAGGCCATCGAAATGGCCGGCCCGGCGATCATGCTCTCCTACATCATTGGCGGCCTGGCGATCCTGGTGATCATGCGCGCCCTCGGCGAAATGGCGGTGCACAACCCCGTCGCCGGTTCGTTCAGCCGTTATGCCCAGGACTACCTCGGCCCGTTGGCGGGCTTTCTCACCGGTTGGAACTACTGGTTCCTGTGGCTGGTGACCTGTGTCGCTGAAATCACTGCCGTTGCCGTGTACATGGGCGTCTGGTTCCCCGATACGCCGCGCTGGATCTGGGCCCTGGCAGCACTGATCAGCATGGGCACCATCAACCTGATCGCGGTCAAGGCGTTCGGTGAGTTCGAATTCTGGTTCGCGTTGATCAAGATCGTCACCATCATTGCCATGGTGATCGGCGGCGTCGGCATCATCGCCTTCGGTTTCGGCAATGACGGCGTGGCACTGGGGATCTCCAACCTGTGGGCCCACGGCGGTTTCCTGCCCAATGGCGTGCAGGGCGTGCTGATGTCCCTGCAAATGGTGATGTTCGCCTACCTGGGCGTGGAGATGATCGGCCTCACCGCCGGTGAAGCGAAGAACCCGCAGAAGACCATCCCGAATGCCATCGGCTCGGTGTTCTGGCGCATCCTGCTGTTCTATGTGGGCGCCTTGTTCGTGATCCTGTCGATCTACCCGTGGAACGAAATCGGCACCCAGGGCAGCCCCTTTGTGATGACTTTCGAGCGCCTGGGTATCAAGACCGCCGCCGGCATCATCAACTTCGTGGTGATCACCGCCGCGCTGTCCTCCTGCAACGGCGGCATCTTCAGCACCGGTCGCATGCTCTACAGCCTGGCGCAGAACGGCCAGGCGCCGGCGACCTTCGGCACCACCTCCAGCAACGGCGTACCGCGCAAGGCGTTGCTGCTGTCGATCTTCGCCCTGCTGCTGGGCGTACTGCTCAACTACCTGGTGCCGGAAAAAGTCTTTGTCTGGGTGACCTCAATCGCCACCTTCGGCGCGATCTGGACCTGGGTGATGATCCTGCTGGCCCAGCTCAAGTTCCGCAAGGGCCTGAGCCCGGCCGAACAGAAAGCCCTGAAATACCGCATGTGGCTTTACCCGGTCAGTTCCTACCTGGCCCTGGCATTCCTGGTGTTGGTGGTGGGCCTGATGGCGTACTTCCCGGACACCCGCATTGCGCTGTACGTCGGCCCGGTGTTCCTGGTGCTGCTGACGGTGCTGTTCTACGTGTTCAGGTTGCAGCCGACCAACGCTGGTGAGGGAGCGGCGCTCAAGCAGCCATGAGCCACTGAGCGTGCCTGTGCACGCAAACGTGGCGCCTAGAGGGGCGCCATATTTGCGTGCCGGTGCCCCTACCTATCTATTCCTCCCTGCGGTTATTAACTCTTTAGGCTGGCTGCTTCGACTGCCATTTTTTAAAGAGTGACACCATGCCCGACAGTAATCCCCTGCTGCTGCCCTATGATCGGCCGCCGTTTTCAACGATCCAGGCGCACCACCTGGTGCCCGCCATTCAGCAGATCATCACCGAGTGCCGCAGTGCCACCGCTTCGATTATTGCCAGTCAGGCAGCCTTTCCCACCTGGGATGACCTGGTGTTGGCCGTGGATGAACTGGAAGCGCGCCTGGATGGTTTTGTTCATGTCCTTACGCTGCTTGACTCCGTCCCCCAAGGGTTGGCCTGGCAGCAGGCATCAACGCGTAGTCAAGCGATGGCAACACAGTACAAAGCCGAGCTGGCAGGCAATGGCGACCTGTATCGGCTTCACCGACAACTGGCCGCCAGCCCGATCGCCGCGCTGTTTAGTGAGCAACGCCAAGGCGCACTGCAAAAAAAACTGCGCAAGTACCGCGTGGCCGGCCTTGAGCTGTCACCGGACAAGCAGCTACAGCTCAATGCGTTGAACCAAGACATCGAGGTCTTCAGCCAGGCATTCCTGGACCGCGTGAAAAACGCAAACGATGCATGGCGCAAGCACATCCTGGACGCGTCATTGTTGAGCGGATTGCCTGATTCAGCTCAGGCGCGCATGGCGGCCGCGGCTACGGCGGCCGGTCTGCAAGGCTGGTTATTGACTCTGTCGGAGCAGTCCTTTCGCGAGGTGATGACATACGCCGATCATCGAGGCTTGCGTAAGGAAATCATGCTCGCTTACTACAGCCGTGCAGTGGACAGCGGCCCGGATGCGATTGCCAATGACAATGAACAGGTGCTGACAACGTTGCTCTATAGTCGTCATCAGAAAGCGCAGTTGCTGGGTTACGCCAATTTCGCCCAACTGGCACTGGTAGAGCAGATGGCAAGCACAACGGAGCAGGTCAGCGCATTTATTCACCAACAGATCGACCTGGCACGCACAACGTTTACCCACGAGGCACAGCAACTGCAAAACTATGCCGCGCAACGGGGTATCGATGTGCTGGAGCCCTGGGACCACGATTATTTCGCGGAAAAAATCCGTCAGGATCTGGCGGGCATCTCCCAGCAAACCGTGGGTAACTATTTCCCGTTTGAGTGGGTACTGCAAAGGCTGTGCATGTTTGCCAAGATTCTGTTCGGCGTCGATTTGATCGAACAGGCCACGGTCGATACCTGGCACCCGGATGTGCGGGTATTTGAGCTCAGAGAGTACTCAGAGCCGATCGGGTATTTGTTCATTGACCCTTATCGCCGCAGTGAAGGGGCGGGGTTTGGCTTTACGTCCAGTCTACGAAGCCACCGAATGACAGCTGAAGGACGACCAAAACTGCCCATGGCGATGCTGCGTACCCAGATACCGGCCCCGACCACGACCCATCCTTGCTTGCTGGATCATTTACAGCTGCGGGTCTTGCTACACGAGTTTGGCCACTGTCTGCAGCACCTGTTGACCTCGGCGCCTTATCGGACGCTCTCCAGTATTGATCAACTGAGCCGTGACGCGTCGGAGTTCGTCAGTCAGGTCTTGGAGCAGTTCTGCTTTACACCCTCGTTCCTGATCTGGCTCTCAAGCCATTTCCAGACGGGCGAACCTTTGCCTGACGACATGGCCACCAAAATCAGCCGGTTGATTCACACCCAGACCAGCCAGGAAACCGCCAGGGTTTTGCTCACAAGCCTCGTCGACTTCGAATTGCACCGTACCTTTGGCGACGGGCGTACGCCCCATGAGGTTTTCAGCCAATGCAACGCGCAAGTTGGTCATTTGCAATGGCCGGCTGGCGCTCGTCCACTCAATAGCTTTGAACAGCTTATCGACTACGGTGCCAACGCCTACTCCTACAGGTGGTCGGGTGTCCTGGCCAGGCAGGCATTTGAACGGTTCGAGCGTGACGGGCTGTTCAACCCGGAGACCGGGAGAGCCTTTCGTGAAGCGTTCATCACTCAAGGGGACACCGGCACATTGTTAAAGTCACTGGCGCTTTTTCGGGGTGAAGGCGACTCCTGCGCCGAGCACTCCAAGGCATGACGCTTCGTTGTATATATAGCGCATCGGCGCAAGCCTGAACTGCCAGAGTGACCCTCCCGGATCACTCATGGCTGTTTATCCAGCAGCCAGGCCTGCATGGAGCGCACTTGATGGCTAGCGATAACCTTCCGTATTTTTTTTGCGAAACCCAAACCGACCGTACACAACTGACCGAGCGCCAAAGCGCGCGCCACTTCACGCTCCAGGACCTCGACTGGCTCGACACTGTCTATCTGGCCACTGATGCCTTGCGCCAGGCACAAAAAGCGCCGATGCATGTGCAAACTCTGCACCTGAGCGTACCCGATGAACAGCCGATTGAACTGGCGGGCGCGTTTGTCATGAGTCCCGCCCCAGGCGCAGGGGTATTTCTCTACACACCTGCTCGAGGCCTGGAAAAGCTGGAAAGCCGTGGGGCTCTCAATACCCAATTGGCAACCTGGCTGAAGGATCCGCTGCAGCGCCAGCCGTTGCTTGATTACCTGTCCATTGCCCAGCAAGCGCAGCTGGCGTCGGTGACGAGCCTGAGTATTTCCACCCAAACCGTGGCTGGCGCTGTCTTCGAAGCACAGCAAGCGACCCTCACCAACAACCGGCTTGAAAATGCCCGCCTGATGCGCGAGGAATTGCTCAATCTACCCAGTTTCATGTCTCTGCTGGATGAATACATCGCCGCACAAATGGCTCAGTCCTTCGCAGGTATCGACCAGCGCCAGACTCAAGTGCAGAGCACACTCGTCGATACTTCCAGCTCCTGCGGTGACACCGATACGCCAGCGTGCCGACACACCACCATGCGCTCCCTGCATGAAACCGTGCTGATGTATTTCGTCGCCAATGGCTGGCCTAGGGGAGAAACCCGGCATTACTCCAACCCCCAGCGATTGACTCAGGGCGCCGATGATCAGTTGCGCTGGGAAACCTCAGTCCAAGGGCTGGCCCAGGGGCTCAGCGCATACATGCTGCAACAGCCCAAGTTGTTTTGGCAGCAACCGGCTTCGACCGGAATGACGCGACAGCAGTTGTTTATCCAAGCGATGTTCCATGGGTTTCTCGTCGCCCTGCTGGACCAACAACAGCAAGGCATCATTTCGCCTGAGCAGCGTCTGCAACTGCAGGCGCTGCCGCTCAAGGCCGACCCTGGCGCGATCACCATCGCGCCCGCCCTGGCGGTCGATAAAGCCCTTCTGGAGGGGCCGCGACAGCCCTCGACCGAGTTGGCCAGCACTTTGATTATCCGCCATGACAAAAGCGGCGAGGCATCGCTCTGGCTGCTCTATAGCCCTCATCTGGGCTTACAACCGTTTACCGAGTTGGACTCACTCAAAGCCTACCTTCTCGGTCACCTGAACCCCCAGCAGCATCCCACTGCCTGGAGAAACTATCTGTCCAGACCGGAACGCTGCAGCGAAGTCGACCTGCAAACCAGCGACATCGCCCCCGCGCCCATCACCGGGGGTATTTTCCAAAGCCTCCTGGAAGGCATCATTCAAAAGCAAGGACGCAACCTTGGATATGCGCTGGACCAGTATCGCCTGAGCCAGGGCACCCTGGACCTCGACGCGCTGGTCGACCATGTGCTGGATGTGCGCGGCATGGTTGATCCAGCACTATTGACCCTCGAACCCATGGGGCGCTGGAGTACGCAGTTGGCGGCCGCCTGGACGGCGAGTGCGCTGCAACCGAGGATTCCACCAACGCTCCTGGCGATGCGCACCACGGTGCATTTGCTCGAAAACGTCGCTGCCGAAATCGAGCAGCAACGATCGTCGCGACCCTCGCTGGAACGCTCGGCCATTACTTATCTGAATACCAAACTGCACAGCCTCAAGCTCGCGCACCTGCAGGCTGCGTGCTTGTCGGTGCGCCATTACAGCCGCCCCTCGAGTGCCACCGGACAACCTCAGATATTGTCATCGAGCAGCATGGTCGAGCATTTTCTGGCGCGCTTATGTGGTGAAGCAGGCCCACTTACCGACTCGCCGGACACCCAGCTCTATTCAACCGCACCTGACAACGCCGCCAGCAAAATCTCCGGCTTGGAGGTCAAGACCTTCAATCATCTGATCGAAACGGCCATGGGTGGTTTTACCCAGTATTTGCGTCGGACCCACAGCCTGTACCCCAACATGGAGCCGGTGCTGAGAAAAGCCATGGAGATGGGCCTGATCGCGGAAATGCAGCTCAGGCTCTGGAACAACGCTGTGTTACCGATCGACTACGAGGTGCTGTCGAGCGTGCTGGGTATTTATGCCAGGGACCTGCGCCTGAGTGTCAACGGGTTCCGCCCTGATGCGTTTTACTTGAAGGTGGCGATCATTGGGCAAGTGACCTCGTACGCCCTCAAGAACTGCTTCGTGTTGACCGAGCGCGGTGGGCTGGACCCGCAATACTCAGGACGCATTCTGCTATGGACGCCTGCGTTGGGGCTGGAAGGTTTTCGTTCATTAAGTCAGTTCAAAGCCTGCGTGGATCAACGCCTGGCAGATCCGGCCGAACGCCAGGTTTTCCTGGAGAACCTGGCTCGACCGGACTGGCAGGCCTACCCGACCTATGCACTCAGTAGCCTTGAACTGATCGAAGACAACCTTGTTGAGCACGTTCAACGAACCCATGCCCAACAAAAAGACCTTGAGCTGGCACACATCCTGTCGATGCAGCTGTCTGCCCAGCAGTTGCACAAGCTATGGCAGGTTCGAGTCACGCAAAGCCTGGCGCCCACCAATGTGCAGCGAGCCATGGACATGGCCCAGTCCATGATCGTGCAACATGGTCTGCAGTGGTTGGGCCAGTCCAGTGCCGTCGATCAACAGCTCTATGCCGAACTGCTGGAGCAGTATCGAAACAATGTGAATGACAACCAGGATTACCTGCACGGGATCGACTCGCTGGCTCAGTTCACGCGCAAAAAGCTCAGTGCTTTGCTGACGACGCTGGACGAGCGCATCAGCATCAGTCCTGATGAAATCGAAGTAGGCCTGCCGGCCCAGGGCGACAAGCCTGCCCGCAATCAGCCGCTGCTGGCGTATGCACTGAGTCATCAATCGTATTGGAAGGATGAGGTGCCTTTCTTTGCCGGTACCGGCACAACGATGCTGCCTGCCACCCTGGACTCGCAGACACTGAACAATGGTATCCAGGCGCTGAAGATCAACGAGGCCTATAAGACTTACATCGAATTACGCCTGGGCGCCGCCAGTGCGGACTTCGTGCAACGCTCTACTCGGTTCGCCAAGCAATTGCCTTGGCAACTGATGCAATACGCTCATAGCCTGACATTGCAAGGCCAGCTGTCACCGACGGCCTTCGGACTTATCCAGCAGATCATGGATATGCCGGATGCGACTGCCCGGGCGACTGTAGTGGATGCCGATGCCAGCATCTGTGCGCTGCAAGTGCTGATCGATGCCGGGAAGAACATCCTCAAGGTGCCTGGGGTGTACTTGATCAGCCGTGCCGGTGCTGACAAGACGCCTCTAGTTCTCTATGCGCCTTATAGCCCTGGCCATGCCCTCAAGGAATATCCGGATGAGGCCGGGCTCGTTGCTGGACTGACATCGCCAGGCGCCTTGAAGAGTTGGCTGTTGCAGGTGACCCCGGCAGTCGACCAGGCCACGCTGACAGACGCCCTCAAAGGCACAGGGGTGAAACTGGCTTACGACGCCATCAACGTACCGCTGTTCAAACAGTTGTGCATCGATAATACCGAGCTGCTGACGTGCCTGCTGGGCTGCCAGAAAAAAGCCAATGCGCAGGCCTCCTGGGAGATGGTCAAGGCCGTGTTTTCGGCAGGCGTACAGGCTGCCAGCGTGTTCATTCCCGGCAAGCTGGCTTATCCCTTGATCGTCTGGCAGAGCTTCAAGCTGTTCAAAGACAGTGCCGATGACCTGCAAAGCCAAAACTGGCATGAGGCACTTGGGCATTTCATCGCAGGCGTTGCCCTGATGGCCAGCCTGCGCCGCTCCAGGCCCGCCGTGCCAGAAAGCGGCAGCCCCCCGGCGTCTCCTGACTCTGCAACGGCTGTGGTGTCGTGGCCCGCATTGGATATAACCGCGGCGCAACGCACCCGGCTACAACGGTTCGAAGTCCTTGAGCCAACCTTGGCCAGCCTGGTTAAAGACACCGCCCTCAACCTTTACCGGTCCGCTTCCAATCACTACTACGCAGCCGTGGCAGGCAAAGTCTTCCGGGTTATCAAGCTCGGCCTGGGTTGGCACATTACCGGCGATGCAGAAATTGGCCCTTTGGTGCAAAGCAACACGCAACAACAGTGGATGCTCAGTAGCAGTGACCCATTGCTGACCGGCCGCAGAGCGGTTGCACGATTGACCAATCGCTTCTACTCGGAGCCCTTTGCACGGCCCAATATGAATATATTGGCCATTGGCATGCGCGATATCCGCGCGCTTTACGCGCAAGAATCATTGATGATCACCGAGGCACTGGCAATGGCGACGTTCTATGCAAAGAACGCCCAGGAGAACGTGCGGCTGCTCCTGCAAACGCCTCATGCCGAGCCTGAACTGGTCAAACAGATCAAACTGTTTTTTGGCTTGCAGGTTCTCGAGGTCCAGCATCTTGAAAAAATCCAGGAGGTGGTCGACAAGGTCTGCAACGCGTTGCTGGAGCCCTCATTGAGCTCGCCGAACTCAACGCGATTTGTCATCGGCCGCTCACGAATGCCGGCGCTCACGGGCACCTATAAAGTGATGGCGTTCACGATCGTCCCTGACCCTCTTCAATTGCTGTACTTGACCGAGGCTTTTTTTAACCCAGGCTTGAAATACAGTCGTCTGTTAATCAAACCTTTTTACGTCAACGTTCATGCGCGTGCGACGACGCTCATTCACGAAATCTCTCATCATGAATGTGAGACGTTGGACTTGGCCTACGTGCATTCCACCCACCCCTTCCATGACTTGATCGACCCTCAGACCCATGACGGCATCAGCACTAAACGGGTGCTCGAAAACCGCCAGCTTTCGCGACTGTCGCTCAGCACACCGGCCCATGAATTGTTCCAGGTTGTGGACATCGCCACCGGTCTCAAAGCAGACCCGGCCCAGGGCACGTCAACGGCGCCTGTTCTCAACCGGCTGCTCGCCGCCACGGGCACGCAAACCCTCAGCGATGCTCGGCAAGCTTTCCGCAATGATCCGTTGAAACGCATCACTATAGTGCTCAACAACGCCGACTCCGTCGCCTACTTGATTACACTCTTGGGACGTCGAAAAGCCATGCCTATAAGTCCAACCAGCGACTCCCGCTGATGCGCAATCCTCAATGACATCGCGCCGAGTGAATTCGGGGACTGCAGGTTACCCGACAGTCCGTTGAGCACTTGGTGGCTGCCGGCGGCGGTTACCTATTTAGCGTCGTTTCGCGCGGCGCCTGATTGAGGCGTTTGTTGAACTCCAGCCAGGCTGCGAGAGCCGACATCAGCACCACACCGACCAGGGCGGTGAGCAACTGCATGGCCATGGCGTCACCCGCCAGGGCATTGAGCATATCTGCCAGCGGCGCCAGCACCACACCCAGGCAAAACACCTCGAGTGAATAGCGGCCCATCTGGCAGACGCGCTCGGCCAGCGGGTTTTGCGTCCAGCCCCGTTCGGGCAGCAGCTTGGCGGTGACATAGGCCAGGGCAAGGAAATGCACCAGGCGCACCGGCGACAGGTCGGTCTTGCTGATGGGGTACAGCAGGTTGCTGAGCGCGGTCGGCATCACTGCGTCATGAACCTCAGGCCAGAGCCACGACAGCGTGATTACGCCAGCCACCAGCACGTACAGCGCCGCTGCGACAAACAACGGCTGACGCTTCAAGGGGCGCTTCTCTGGCTCTCGGGGGCGCTGGCTGTAGATCGCCGCGGCGCCTCCCAGCACAAACAGCAATTGCCAGGTGACCGGGTTGAAATACCACACGCCATCGGCGATCGCCCGCAGGTTCCAGCCCATCCACGGTGCCAGCAGGTACACCACCAGCGAAACGCCCACCACCGCCCAGGTAGCGCGCACCATCAGTGGCAGCACCACGGACAAACCGGCAAGCAAGACGATATACAGCGGCAACGGGTCCATCAGGTTGGGCTTGAAGCGCAGCAGCAGCTCATCGGTCAGCGCCTGTTGCGGGTGGGTGACGAAGTGCGTCAGGCCCATCTCCGCCACGAGGTCACGGGTTTCCACATGGCTATTGGCGAAGAACACAATGCCCATCAACAGTGCCAGCAGGAAGATATGCACCACGTACAGCACCCAGGTGCGCCGCAGGATCTTCAAGCAGGCCATCCAGTAGCCCTCGCGCTGCAGGACTTTGCCGTAGGCCAGTACTGAGGCGAAGCCGGCGAGAAATACGAAGACTTCCGCCGCGTCGCTGAAGCCGAAGTTACGCAAGGTGATCAGGCCGAAGGGGTTGTGAGGCACGTGATCCCAGAAAATGAAGATCAACGCCAGGCCCCGAAAAAAATCGATGCGCGGGTCGCGTCCGTTCAGCATGGCAGCGGGCTCTTGAACAAGTTGTTGAATGACGATAGGTGAGTGCGCGGGTTGTCGTACGCCGCACATCGGGCGGGCGCAGGTTGGCGGTATTTGTAAGCAAATGCAAAGGATGGATATTACTGGATGTCTCTAGACATCAATGATGACCAGCGTGCCTTCGCTACCAGGCAGCACTGCATGAGCAGTACCCGCTTCGACAAGGTACATCTGGCCGGCACCCACTCGGATCTCCTTGTCGGCGATGCTCAAGCGCAGCAGGCCGCTGACTACCAGCAGCCCTTCGTTGTAACCATGGGTTTCTTCTTCATACGCCTGCTCATCCATGCGTAACACCTTGATCCGCGCCGAGCCGACCTGACCCAGGCCGGTGGATTTCCAGCTCTGGGGTAATTGCTCTGCAATGGCGGCGAAGTCGAATAACGGCATGAGAATCTCCTTGTTTTCAACGATGCCGTCGGTGATCCGGTTCAACGGGCAAATGATTACTTTCAGAAAGCGTCCATCAACAAGAACCTGCACGGCTCGGCCTGGTAGGCGTTGATCTGCGGCACCAACCGCGTGAAATGCTCGGTCTGGCAGTGCGCATCCAGCGCCGCCTGATCGGGCCACTGTTCGATAAAAATAAAGTGTCCCAGGTCTTTCTGGTCAACGAACAGATCGTAGGCGATGCACAGCGGTTCCTGACGGGTTTTCTCCACCAGTTCGGCGTACCACGGCCGCACGGTCTCCAAGTGTTCAGGCCGGATGAAATCTTCGGCGATGACTTTCAACATGGCGGGCGTCCTCAGGCAGCGGCTACTTCATGGGGCTCAAAACTATCCGCCCGCGCCATCTGCCACATACGCGAATAGAACTCGCCGTTCACTTCACCTGTGAGCAATTCGCCGGGCTTCAAGAACACATGCAGCTGCGAGAACAGCTTGATCTCGGTCGCCGACATGCGTCGCACCAAGTGTTTGGCCGACAACTGCGAGGGATGATCCAGGCCGGCAGCGGCGAGCATTTCCGCCAAGGCGTGCAGGGTGTTGCGGTGGAAGTTGAACACGCGCTGGGCTTTGTCCGGCACCACCAGTGCGCGTTGGCGCAGTGGGTCTTGAGTAGCGACGCCAGTCGGGCATTTGTTGGTGTGGCACGACTGCGACTGAATGCAGCCGATGGCGAACATAAAGCCGCGCGCCGAGTTGGCCCAGTCGGCGCCGATGGCCAGGACGCTGGCGATATCGAAGGCGCTGACGATCTTGCCGCTGGCACCCAGCTTGATCTTGTCGCGCAGGTTCAGGCCCACCAGGGTGTTGTGCACAAACAGCAGGCCCTCACGCAATGGCACGCCGATATGGTCGGTGAACTCCACCGGAGCTGCGCCGGTGCCGCCTTCCTTGCCATCGACCACGATAAAGTCCGGGAGGATGCCGGTTTCGAGCATGGCCTTGGCGATGCCCATGAATTCCCAGGGGTGGCCCAGGCAAAACTTGAAGCCTACGGGCTTACCGCCGGACAGTTCACGCAACTGGGCAATGAACTGCATCAGCTCGATCGGCGTGGAAAACGCACTGTGCCGCGACGGCGAGATGCAGTCTTCGCCCATCATGATGCCGCGGGTTTCGGCGATTTCCTGGGTGACCTTGTGCTTGGGCAGAATCCCGCCATGGCCGGGCTTGGCGCCCTGGCTCATCTTGATTTCAATCATGCGCACTTGCGGGTTCTGCGCCTGCGCGGCGAAGCGTTCCGGGTCAAAACGGCCGTCGCTGGTGCGGCAGCCGAAGTAGCCGCTGCCCAGTTCCCAGGTCAGGTCGCCGCCATTTTCACGATGGTAGGGGCTGATGCTGCCTTCGCCGGTGTCATGGGCAAAATTGCCGAGCTTGGCGCCCTGGTTGAGGGCGCGGATCGCGTTGGCACTCAACGAGCCAAAGCTCATCGCCGAGATATTGAACACCGACGCCGAGTACGGCTGCGTGCACTGTGGGCCGCCGACCATCACGCGAAAGGCACTGGGGTCACTCAACGGTGCCGGGCGCATGGAGTGGCCGATAAATTCGAAGCCCGACTGGTACACGTCAATCAAGGTGCCGAAGGGTTTGTCTGCCGTTTCATTCTTGGCGCGCGAGTACACCAGTGAACGCTGGGCCCGGGAGAAGGGCAACGCGTCGCTGTCGGACTCCAGCAGGTACTGGCGGATTTCCGGGCGGATACCTTCCACCAGGTAACGGATATTGCCCAGGATCGGATAGTTGCGGCGCACCGCGTGGGGGCTTTGCAGCAGGTCGAAAATACCAATCAGGCTGAGGATGCCGGTGACCAGTGTGAAGGGCCACAGCCATTCATGTTGGATAAAGGGGAGGCTGGCGAGGGTGAAAATGACGCACACGGCAAAGAAGGCGTAACGGCTTAACAAAGACAGGCTCATACGGTTTTCCTTGGTTTCAACTCTGAAGGTCGATTACCCATTCTGCGCCTGTCGATAAAGCACGGACAAGGATTGATCTTCCGGTCGCGTATTTGTGCGTGCGAATCTTTGTACAGTAAAAAATATCTATCAACGTCATAGAGGAATCAATGACTGCAGCGTTACCACTCTTTAGGCACCTTCGGCATCTGGGTGTGACCAGATCGCGCTGGTAGGCCAAGGACGCATTTTTCGAGACGGAGTTTATAACGACTAGAACAAGTGATTTTTGTATGACTATATTGAGCGATGTTGGTGATAGTGGACGTATCTTTAACGCTTCAGATTACTTAGCCGATGATCATGAGGAAAAGGTTGCTGCGCATATCGCCCAAGCGCACAAACGGATGGAAGGTATCGAGAAGCCCGAGCAGGACGTGCGGCTAAAGCCGGATTTCTCCACGGGCCGCCCGCCGGGTGATACCCGCTCCGCTGAACAAATCATTGAGGACAACCCGATCCTCAAGAACCTTGGTGATGAGAAAGATATCAATCGTTCATTGGCTTATAAACGTCTGGGTGATTGGACCATTAATAACCCGGACCCGGACGCACGAGCCGACGCAGCATTCAACGCAGCGAGGGTACTCAACTATATCGATACGTCGTTATCGGCGACGGGCAAAGACCGTGGCAAATCCCATGACAATGGCGTGCTTGAAGGCATTACCAGCAGCGGCGATGCCAGGCGTGGTACGCCGGCAGGCATGTGGAAGGACTTTACTGAGCAGGGTTATACCGCCCTGCGAGACGATCATCGCCTCGATCCCACCAACGACAGCTATGTCAGGGAGGACGGTACGATCAAAAACGATTTCCAGTGGTTCGCTGGTAAGGTCGGAGAATATACTTGGATGTTTCCCGGGCTCAGCAATATGGCCAATGGGATCAGCAATTCGGAACCGGGGATAGGCGGGGCCATCGAGGGAGCCAAGGCCGGTTTTGACAAAACCCGGGCTGATGGTTTGGATAAGGCCCTTGCCAGTGCTACGAGTGGCGACTACAAGGGTATCGCCGAAGCCTATGCCGATACGGTGCGCAATAACGAGTCCACGCCGGAGGTGGTCAAGTCAGCATTGGATGCTGTGCGCAGTTAAGGCCGTTGGGTTAAAGCGGCTGGGGCTCCTATGAGGTGGGCTTGATTCACCGCGTTTTCCGGGCAAACCCGGCGAGCGGGCGTTTCGTGGGTCACAGCTTCTGGGAGCCCCCATAGACCTTTGCGCTTTACCAATATCGCAATTGGTTCTCGTTTGGAAGCGATTTTGTGTGTTACTGTATAACACTAAATACATCCAGACTCCCCGGAGGCCTTATGAAAGCTGGTATCCATCCCGACTATCGCACCGTGCTGTTTCACGACACTGCCGCCGACGTTTTCTTCCTGATCGGCTCCACCGCCGACAGTGATCGCACCTACAAGCACACCGATGGCAATACCTATCCCTACATTCCATTGGACGTGTCCAGCGCATCGCACCCGATCTACACCGGCCAGCAGCGCAAGACCCAGGCCGAAGGCCGCATCGCCGGGTTCAACAAGCGTTTCGCGTCGTTTGGCTCAAGCCCGAAAAAAGCCGAGCAATGAGTATGAGCCGGCGGCGTGCCCTACGCCGCCGTCTGCCGAATCGGCAGGACCACCCGAAATGTGGTGCCCTTGCCCGGTTCGCTGCTGACTGATATGTCGCCGTGGTGTTTCTTGACGATGCCGTAGGACAGTGACAATCCCAGCCCCGTACCTTCACCCACCGGCTTGGTGGTAAAAAACGGGTCGAAGATCTTCTGCATGGTCTGCGGGGCAATCCCGCAACCGTTGTCGGCCACTTCCAGCCAGATGTTCTCGCCTTCCACGCCATTGCTGATGGTGATGGTGCCGCGCTCTGGGCCCATGGCTTGGGCTGCGTTGATCACCAGGTTCATCACTACCTGGTTGAGCTGCGAGGCCAGGCATTCGATGTCTGGCAAGGGCGCATAGTGCTTGATCACGTCTGCCTTGTACTTGAGTTCGCTGGCGACAATATTCAATGTTGAATCGATGCCGTGCTGCAAGTTGGCGAACTGCCAGGTCTGGTCGTTATCCACTCGTGAGAAATTCTTCAGGTCCTTGACGATCTGTACCACGCGGCCAATGCCCTCCTTGGATTCGCGTATCAGGATCGGAATGTCCTCCCTGAGAAAGTCCAACTCCAGCGTCGTGCGCAGTGCCTGGAGTTGATCGCGTTGGTCCTGCGCCGTAATGAACGCTTCGCTGTGCTGGTAGGCCTCGAGCATCTGCTGCAGTCGATTGAAGTAACTGTCGAGGGTACTGAGGTTGGAGGAAATGAAGCCTACCGGGTTGTTGATCTCATGGGCGACTCCGGCTGCGAGTTGCCCCAGTGAGGCGAGTTTCTCCGATTGCACCAGTTGGCTTTCCAACAGCTTGCGCTCGTCGATTTCCAGTTGCAGCGCCTGGGTGCGCTGTGCCACCAGTTGCTCCAGCTTCTCGGTTTGCAGGGAGGCGCGGCGGGCCATGTCCCATTTGTTGGCCAGGGTGTTGGCCATTTGCTGGACTTCAATGTTGTCGAAGGGTTTTTTCAGGATCAGCAAGCGCTCGTGGGCATGCAGGCGAAACAGCAGGTCTTCCCAGGAGTAATCGGAGTACGCGGTACACACCACCACTTGCAGGTCGGGGGCAACTTTCCACAATTCTTCGATCGTGCGGGCACCGTCCCAGCCCTGAGGCATGCGCATGTCGACAAAGGCCAAGGCATAGGGGCGTTTTTCGGCCATGGCCGTGGTCAGCAAGCCCAGGCCTTCTTCGCCGCCATAGGCCGAGTGCAGCTCGAACGCCTGGGCCTGGGGTTTGGCGGTTTCACCAAACAGGGCTGATTCCATCGCGTCCAACGCCTGGTTGGATTCCATCGCAGGCATCAGGATCTTGCGAAAATCATCATGAATGGATGGCGTGTCATCAATCAGCAGGACGCGCCGGTTGGGCGGTTGGTTCATGGGGTTGTTCCGGCGTGGGTGAGAGGGATGGTCAAGGTAAACACAGCACCACGGCCCGGCCCGTCGCTGTGGGCGCTGAGCTGGCCATTCATTTCCACTGCCGCCAGGGCGCAGCTGTGCAGGCCGAAGCCATGGCCTTCCTTGCGCGTGGTAAAGCCGTGGGTGAAGATCCGGATCATGTTTTCGGGCGGTATCCCTTCGCCGTCATCCTTCACGCTGATCTTCAAGGTGTCATCAGCCCCCGGCAGCACCGTCAGGGTCATCTGGCGTGGCCGGTCGCTGAGGCCGGTCATGGCGTACTTGGCGTTGCTGATCAGGTTGACCATGATCAGCAGCAGCCGGTGCTTGTCGCCGAGAATCTGCGGCACCTGCGCGTACTCCTTGACCACGGTGACGTGATGACGGCTCAGGGCGCCGGCGTTCATGCGCAGGGCGTCGTCCATCAGGGCGCCGATGTCGACGGGTTCGAGCAGTGATGAGGCCCCGGCGTAGGACTGTTGGGTCGAGACGATGTCCTTGATGTGGTCGACGCTCTTGCTCAATTGCGTCAGCTCATCGGCCATGCCTTGCTGTTCAAGCGCAATCGCGTCCACCAGTTGGTTCAAGTAGCCCGGCAGCAATTTGCCTTTGGCATCCTCGGTAAGGAAGGTACCCAGGTCGCCGGGGTGCTCGTTGAGCAATTGCATGGCCTTGCCCAGGCCCTTTGCCTTGCTATTGCGCAATGTGCGCGTGACCAGGTCGGCGGAGATATTCACGCTGTTGAGCACGTTGCCGACATTGTGCAGCACGTTGGTGGCGATCTCGGCCATGCCGGCCTGGCGGGCGCTGTCCATCAGCTCGCTCTGGGCATCCTTGAGCTGTTGGGTGCGGCGTTCCACCCGTTGCTCCAGGGTTTCGTTGGCCGCCTGCAAGGCGCGATTGACCCGGTTGATCTCGGAGAAACTGCGCAACAGCCGCATCGCCAGGTAGAGCAGCAACACCACCAGCAAGGTCGAGAAGATCAACAGGTAGCGATGGTATTGGTGATCGATGAGGTCGGCGGTCTGCTGGTCCTGGTTGAGATGGGTGGTCAGCTCATCCAGGCGCTCGCCCACCGGGACGGCTGCGATCTGCTCAAGCAGGCTGTTGACCAGTGGCTGCTCGCGCAGGATCAGCGAGATGTGATTGCTGAGGATCTCCACCGGCGCCTGGAAGTCGCTGGGCAGGCTCTCTTTGTTGATCGCCAGCTTGCCCAGGCCTACCAGGATATCGGCAGCGCGCTCGTCGCTGGTAACCTGGGCAAACTCCAGGCTGCTGAGCAGCAGGTCGTAGGTGTCGGTGGCCACGCCTTGCAGGCGCAGCCGGCCTTCATCGTCAATTTCATTGAATTGGGCCTGGATATCGTCTTCGGCCGTCGGCAGAAAGGCCAGGGAGTTGCGCAATACCGCGTTGTGGGATTTGAACTGGTCCACCAACCGCGCCTTTTCCTGAATGGCGGCCTGATAGGCCTCCTGGCTGCTACGCCAACGTGGCAGGTCGACAGGGTTATGGAAGGTGTCACGGCTTTGCAGCTCAGCCCATATCCGCGTCATTTCCGCCAGCGGCGTGACCAGGGGATCGTAGTTGTGGGTAATCGCGATGCGGGCCTTGAGCACTTCGCTGTCCCACTGGGCATTGAGTTGCTGGAGCTGGCGGATCAGGTCCCTGGATTGGGTGTAGCTGGCCGTCTGGTCGCGGGAGGACTTCAGGTACAAAAACACCAGCGTCGAGGCCAGCAGCAGGGTTATCAGGCCCAGTAGCAGTTGGCTGGTGCGACGGCGGGACAGCGGCGAGCGCAATTTCATAGTGGCTTGCCCGCCCATTCGCCGGTCAAGGTCTTGAGAAACTGGATAATCAGGTCCTTGTCTTCCTGGCTCGGCGTGCGTCCCAGCTGGTATTTGAACATCACGTCGACGGCCTCTTCCAGGGTCTTGGCCGAGGCGTCGTGGAAGTACGGCGCGGTGACCGCCACATTTCGCAGGCTGGGTACCTTGAACACATGCCGGTCTTCTTCATCCTGGGTCACCAGGTAGCGGCCAAGGTCCGATTCCAGCGGGTTGCCGCGGGCCTTGAAATAGTCGCCCATCACGCCGAACTTCTGGAACATGTTGCCGCCGATATTCACCCCCTGGTGGCAGGCGATGCAGCCGTAGTCCTTGAAGCGCTGGTAGCCGTACTTTTCCTGGATCGTCAGGATCTCGGTATTACCCAGCAGGTACTGGTCAAACCGCGAGTTGGGGGTCAGCAGCGTACGCTCATAGGTGGCCAGGGCGTCTTGCACATTGGCGGCGGTGACGCCGTCGGGGTATGCCTGCTTGAACGCGTTCTGGTAGACGGGCAGGGCGGACAGGTTCTGCACCACGGTTTTCCAGTCACTGCCCATTTCCAGCGGGCTGATCACCACGTGTTCGACCTGCGCTTGCAGGGTATCGACCCGGCCATCCCAGAACTGCTTGAAGTTCAGGCTGGCGTTGAACACGGTGGGCGTATTGAGGGGCACCGGCTTGCCGTCAAAGCCCAGGGAGAAGGCTTTGTCATCGGCACCATTGGTTTGCAGATGGTGGCAGCTGGCGCAGGACAGCGTGTTGTTGACCGACAGCCGTGGTTCATTGAACAGCTGGTGGCCCAGTTCGACCTTTGCCGGGTCAAGTGTCGCAATGGCCGGCAGGGGCTTGAGCGCTTCGTCCAACGGTGCGGCCATCAAGGGCACCGCCAGGCCCGACCCCAGCAGCCATATCAGGCCGAGGCGGTAAATCGAGACATCGCTCAAGCGAGCACTCCTTGCAAGCAATGGGTTATTGATCGGGCATCAGTGTTGCGCCACCCGCTTGCAGCAACTGGGCGAAATCCTCGGCCGGCAAGGCCTTGCTGAAGAGAAAACCCTGGCCTTCCTCGCACTGCTGGGCTTGCAGGAATTTCAACTGTTCAACGGTTTCCACGCCTTCGGCGATGATGTTCAGCTCCAGGCTCTTGCCCATGCCGATGATAGCGCTGATCAGTTGTGCGTCCTGGTTATTTACACTCAGGCCGCGCACGAAGGATTGGTCGATTTTCAGCACGTCGATGGGAAAGCGCCGCAGGTAGCTGAGGCTGGAGTAGCCAGTGCCGAAATCATCCAGGGCCAGGCGCACGCCCATGGCCTTGATCCGGTGCAGCCTCTCTACAGTGGCATCGACGTTCTGCATCAGTACGCTTTCGGTGATCTCCAGTTCCAGCAGGGTAGGTGGCAGGCCGGTGTGTTGGAGGATGCCGGCCAGGTTGTCAACAAAGTCGCGCTGGCGGAAGTCGATGGCCGAGATATTCACCGAGATCGGCAAGGGCGGCAGGCCCATGGCCCGCCAGGCCTGGGCTTGTTCGCAGGCCTGGCGCAACACCCATTGGGTCAGGCGCACGATCAGCCCACTGTCTTCGGCAACCGGAATGAAGTCCGCCGGGCTGATCCAGCCTGCACGCGGCTGGAACCAGCGGGCCAGCGCTTCGGCACCGACGATGCGCCCGGTTTTCAGCGCCAGCTTGGGTTGGTAGTGCAGAGTGAGTTCATCCCGCTCCAGGGCCTGGCGCAGCGCGCTTTCCAGGTGTTGCTGGTGCTGGGCGCGCCGGTTCATGTCTTCGGTATAGAAGCTGAAGTCGTTCGGGCCACGCTCCTTGCTGGTGTGCATGGCAGTTTCCGCATGCTTGATCAACGCCACCGCGTGGGCGCTGTCATTGGGGCAGATACTGATCCCCAGGCTGGCGGTGATGCTCAGGTCATGCCCCGCCACGTGGCGAGTCACGCTGACCGCCTTGAGCACCTTCTGCGCAATATGCTGGGTTTGCTGGGGATGCTGGATGTCGTTGAGCAGGATCACGAACTCATCGGAGCCATAACGAAACACCGAGTCCGAGGCCCGCACCGTCGTCGCCAGGCTTTGGCTGACCTGCTGCAGCAGCTCGTCGCCCACCGGGTAACCCAGGGCGTTGTTGATGCGCTTGAAGCGGTCGAGCCCGAGGAACATCACCGCCAGTTGCGTGTCGTGCCGCCGGCCCAAGGCGATCGCCTGGGTCAGCCGGTCGCCCAGCAAGGTGCTGTTGGGCAAGGCCGTGAGCGCGTCGTATTGCAACAAATGCGAGACCTTGAGCAGCTCTTGCACACGTTCCTCAATGGTGCGTTCCAGGCCGATCACCTTGAGGGCTACATCCTGGGCCAGTTGCCATTTCCAGGTCAGGGCGCTGGCCATCTGGCGGATTTCCAGGGGGTCGAAGGGCTTTTTCAGAATCAGCAACTGGTCGTCGTATTTCAGCCGCGCTTCGATGGCTTCGAAGGAGTAGTCCGAATAGGCGGTGCACAGGGCGATTTGCAGGTTGGGATCGGCCGTCCACAGCTGCTCGATGGTTTGCAGGCCATCCCAGCCAGGCGGCATGCGCATATCGATAAACACCATGGCGTAGGGGGCATTGGCGGCCAGGGCTGTGTTGACCAGCGCCAGTGCTTCCTCGCCCTGGTAGGCGGAGTCAAGCTCGAAGCCGTGGCGCACCGGCGCAGTCGTGCCAAAGAGGGTGGACTCCAGGCTGTCGAGGGTTTGCTCACCCTGTTCATCGGCACACAGGATCTTGCGAAAGTCCTGGTGGATCGAGGCGGTGTCATCCACGATCAGAATGCGGCGGTTGGCCCGCACAGCCTTGGCGTTCATGATGCGCTCGGTAATGGTAAACGGCTTGATAGCATAACGCTTCCTTCCCTGGTCCTCGCTCGAGCGGGGCGCGAACTGACTATGACAGCATAGTCGAGCTCCCTTGATATCGACGGCCAGTTGGCGTCAAATCAACAGCGATTGCTGTATGAGGCCCGTCAGCGACGGAGCACGGCACGATACAACGGCTCAATGTAGCCCAACTTGGTTTTATTAAGGCAGAGTTACCATGGATGAACCACTCGCTACCAAGCCGGCTGTGCTGCTTGTGGACGATGAAGAGTCGATTCTCAACAGCCTGCGCCGCCTGCTGCGTAGCCAGCCCTACGACGTGGTGTTGGCGACCAGCGGCGCCCAGGCCCTCGAGATCATGGCCGGTCGGCCCATTGACCTGGTAATGAGCGATGCACGCATGCCCGGCATGGACGGGGCAACGCTGTTGGCCGAGGTGCATCGTCTGTATCCCACCACCGGTCGTATCCTGCTGACCGGCTACGCTGACCTGACCACCATCATCAAGGCAATCAACGACGGGCAGATCCACCGCTACATCAGCAAACCCTGGAATGACGAGGAGCTGCCGCTGGTGTTGCAGCAGGTCCTCGAGCATCAGCGCCTGCAACGCCTGGCCCACGGGCAGAACGAGCAGCTCAAGGTACTCAACGCTACGCTGGAAAAACGCGTGGTGGCGCGTACTGCTGAATTGCAGCAGACCGCCGACATGCTCGACCTGGCCTACGACGAGCTCAAGCGCAGCTACGTGACCGGCACCGAAGTGTTCTCGTTGCTGGCCAACCTGCGCTTACCCAAGGACAAACAGACCAACCGCGCCTTGATCGAGCTGATCCGCGTGTACTGCGCCAGCCAGGCCATGGACGAAGCCAGTACCCGCGACCTGACCATGGCCGCCGCGTTATACAATATCGGCAAATTGAGCTGGACCGACAGCATGATGATCGCGCCATCGGACAGGCTGCACAGTACCGACCGCGGGCTGTACCGCGAGTACCCGACGCAGAGCGAATCGTTGCTGATGACCCTGGAACCGATGAAGGATGCCGCGCGTATCATTCGTCATCACCAGGAGCGCTGGGACGGCAGCGGCTTTCCCGATCACCTCAAGGGCGAGGCGATCCCCGCCGGTTCGCGCCTGCTGAAACTGGCGGTGGACTTCATCGAGCTGCAAAAAGGCCTGATCCTCGAGCGGCATTTGAACAGCGACGAAGCGCTGCTGTATATCCGCAAGTACGCCGGGCGCCTTTACGACCCGCAACTGGTCGAGGCCTTTGTGCTGGCCTGCGCCACTTTCCTCAGCGACGTGACCCTGGGCGACCCCAACGTCAAGGTCATGGGCACCCGCGAACTGGCCGAAGGCATGGTGCTGGCGCGCAACCTCAATGCCGACAATGGCATGTTGCTGCTTAATGCCGGCAAGGTGCTGAACTTGCCGCTGGTGGACAAACTGATCGCGTTCGAAGCCATGGAGGGCGCCAAGTACAGTGTGTTTATCCGGGTTCCGGAGGAAGCGCCGCCGTTGCCGTAGTGGCTGCGGGGCTACACGCCCCAGGCCACGTGCTTGCTGCCGTGATAGTCAAAGATGCCACGGATGATGTAGACATCCTTGCCGCCTTCCTTGCCGTTTTGTTCTATCGCCACACGCCACAGACCACGCCCCGAGCCGGCCTGTACCTGGGGTAGATCAACATAGGTGTAGTTGTTGATCCGCTTGCGGCTCAGGCGCCCGGCCTGGATATCCTGGGTGATCTGCTCGAGCTTGGTCATGGCGCTATCGGGCAGGAGTCTTTTCTGGGTCTGTGCCAACTCATCCAGCTTCACGATATTGATGTCCGGGTCACGGGCCGGGATGGCTTGCGTGACCGACGGCGTGGCCGGCCTCGGGCGTTGGGTCCTGTGGGTTTGAACGCGCGGTATTTCAAACTCCAGGGGCGTGGAAAATTTCGGCAGTTCCCGTTCGAATTGCGTGACGGTGCGGCTGTCGACCATGGTGACGCCAGCGTCAGCGTCGTGCTTGCCCCGTGACATGGCAATGTAGGGAATGCCGGACTTCTTGAAGTCTTCTGAATAAGAGGTGACCTGAAGCCTGGCGAGTTTTGCCTTGAAGGTATCCTTCATGAAGTCATCCAGGGTTTTCTTCACATCGGGCCGCAATAGAAACTGATGCGCCGCCTGTTCGAGGGGGATGTTGATGTCGGCGGCCAGTTTGAAAATCTGCGCGCGACGTGCCGGTTCGTTGGCGAACTCATTCAGCGCCGCCTGTTGCCAGGTGTAGAGCTCATATTTCTGCGCAAACCGCTCCATCGCATTCTGGTGTTTTTGCGTGATGGCGTAGCCGACGAATTGCGCCTCGGTGTCGGGGTCGATAATGGATATCGAGGTGCGGATCTCCTTGGCGAAATTGTCGTTCTTGCCAATCAGTCGTTTGACCTGCTTGAACAGCTCATCCTTGTCCGCGGCGGACAGCGGTGGCGTCAGGCTGCGGGTCGACTTGTGGATGTGTTCGTACGCGGCCAGGTCGAAGCGCAGGGTCAGCACGGACGTGCGTAGTTTTTGTTGATTGGCTGTGCTCAAGCTGTAGGGTCTGGACAGCCAGCGGCGAAACTCAGCCTCATCCACATTCGCGCCCAGTTGCTGGCGTGCGCGGGTGATGAAGTTGAGTTTTTGCGCGGCGCTGGTTTGTCTGATGACCTCTTCTAACACCCGCATCTCTGCTTCTGTGGCATAGACCTGCATAGCCAGGATCAGGTCCGCATCCACTTGCTGTTCAGGGGTGAGAGGGCGCAAGGCCCCGAGAACCGGGCCGCCGCCCCTGGCGTTGCGTTCGAACCGCGGCTTCCAGCCCTTGGCATCTGCGGGCACGACCATAAAGTCCACGTGGTTCCCCGCCGGGTCGCGTACATAGCGTGCGCCGTCCTCTACATAGGACGGGTACAAGTAATAGCGGCCTGCCTGATCGCGCATCGCAATGCGTTGGTTATTGTGCTTATCAAAAAAATACGGCGCGCTGCCGGTTTGGCGCGACAGCTTGTAGCGGTTGGCCTGGGCAAACCCCGCAACATTGAAAAACGGCCCGATCTGCTCGGGTAACCGATAAGGCGTCACATCCACCCAGGCGGGTTCCAGCGGGCGCACGGAGGTCGCGGCCAGCGTGACGCGGGTTTTCTGGGCAGCGCCGATTTTCTTCGCCAGCCCCGGTACTCGCTGCCCTAGCTGCCTGGCCAGGCCCAGCCCGCGTTGGACACCGCGGCGCAGCAGCGACAGGGTGGCTTTGCCGGGAACCAGGCCAAGCAGGGTATCGGTAGCCTCCACGCCCAACATGAAGGCGTTCACCGCCGACTCACGTGAGACCTCGGCATTGCTGCGTGAGCGGAAGTCGGCGTGGGCCAGTTGAAACCCCAGCTGCGCCGAATACAGGTACGCGTGGATATTCCCGCTGATGGGCGTCAAGGCATACCGGTGCACACCGCGGGTATCGTTGAAGATGCGCTTGATTTCTTCGGCATCCTGGATCGCCATGCGCGGCCTGAAATACGCCTGCCATTCGACCCTGGCCTTGAGCGTGTCGAGCTGCGCCAGGCCCTTGGTGAGTTCACGCACGGGTATGCCATCCGGGGCGTCCGGCGTATACAGCAGGCTGACGCCGTCGGGCTTGGTGCCCTTGCGCTGAATCACCAGCACGCGATTGATCACCTGCCCACCTTGGCCCCTGGCCTGCGCGCCGCCCATGACCAGCAGGTTGACCTCTATCTCGTGATCGCTGACCCGGGGGCGGTTCGTTGAGTTGGGGTATTCGGTAACCGCCTTGATCCAGTCGCGGCCGCTGCCGGGGGTACGGAAAGTAAACAGCGCGTCAGCATCAGGGTTGAGTCGGCTCTCCAGAGCGTCCTTGTTCAGTTGTGCCGCACAGGCTGCCTGCCAGGCAATGGCAAAGGTGCTTCCCGCGCCATCTGATGCGAACGCGTTGCGCAGGTAGTTGGCGTAGCCCTGGCCAATGTCGGCCTCTTGGGCGAGCGCACGCAGATCTTCAGTGCCGAGCTTGCCTCGATGCACGCCGGCGGTGTCGAAGATATTCGCGCTGGCGCTGACCCGAGTGAGTAGGGCGCCTACGGAAAACGACTCGACATTGCGTCGGGCATAGCTGGCCAGTGTGCGCAGGTCGACAAGGATCGAGGTGCGCCAGGTGCCCCATGTCACCTGTTTACCTTGCAGGAACTGCGGGATGTCGATCTTCGGGTCTTCGCTGACGTAGACAATGCCGCTGGCCTCATCACGATAACCGCGCACCTCAGCCGACCTCGACCCCTGTTCGGCGGACACACGCAGATGTACCAGGCTTCTGTACGGGTCGATCTCCACGTCGGCATAAACGGGTTTTTGTTGTTTCAGCACCTTGTCGGTCTGCGCTTCGGCGAAGGTTTGCAGGCTCGAGATGGTTTCCAGCAGCGGCAAAAGCACCAGGTTGCTGTCGAGCAGTGCCTTGTCCAATTGCCGGTAGCGGGCTTGATCCTGCACGCTGGCGGTTTTCAACCAGGCGGGTTCGGCGTCTATCAGGCGTAGGTTGCGTGCAACGAAAGCGACAGCTACATCCAGTTGCGGGGCCAGGTCAATCGCCAGGTCGAGCTCACCGGCCTGGGGCACGACTTCACTGCGCACGGCATGACAGGCCGCATAATATTGGCGCACGCGCAATGAGTGGACGCTGTGGGCAATCACGTCGGCGCTGATTCGCACCGGTTGCGTCGACAGCACCGGCAGGCCGGTCAGGCTGCTGCGTGCGGCTGCGGACAGGCTGGCAACCAGCAGCTTTGCGGCCGGCCCGTCGGCCTGGATTCGCGCCGCGATGGTTTCATTCAAGCGCTGCAGGTTGTCAAATTCCTCGTATTCCTCGCTCGCGCTGTACAACAGCACCTTGCCAGTGGGCGGTGTGTCCTGGGTGGGGCTAAGGATAAATGCCCCGGCGAACTCACTGCCATCGGCCAGCGCCAGGCGGTAGGCCGCGGGTCTGCTGCTGGCGGGTAGCGCCAGTTCCCGCGCCGCGTCACTGGGGTACTTGAGTACTGTTTCCGCCAGTGCCTGTGCGCTGGCCGACAACGTGCCGTCAAGCACGCGCAACGCCAGTTGATGGGCCAGCACCTTGCGGCGCAAGTCGACCAGTTGTGCTTGCGGGTTGGCCTGGGGCGGCTGGTCGCTGGTCCAGAATGTATTCAGGCTCAAGGTAATGGCGACTTCCAGCCGGCTGGGCAGGGTGATAATTCCGGCTGTGGAGGCCAGGCGTTTGTCGGCGTCCAGCGTGTCGCGTTCGCGGTAGAAAGCGCCGCTTTGCGCGCTCAGGTAGGCTTCTGCGCCAGGCTCACGCAACCTCTTGAGCAACATGCCCAGGGGCTCGCAGGACAGCAGTTGTTTTTGTCCGTCCTGATCTTCGCGGTAGCGACTGTAAAAGATCTGGTTAGCATCGATGGGCCGATGCAGTTCGGGGAACATCTCGGCCAAATGTTGCTGGTACACACCGCCCGCACTCGGTTGTTGCTGTAGCAGTTGCTGGGTCTGGGTATTGAGCGTGTCGAGGGCTCGGATGAGGTGGGCCGACTGCTCGTCAGTGGACAGCGAAGCCGGCGGCATGACGGGCAGCGTTACTGGCTGTGCGGTCGCGTCGTCGGCCTGAGGTTCGTCAGCAGTGGGTTCCGGGGTTGGGGGCGATGAAATAGGCATGGGCAAACTCGTCAAAAAGGGGCACGGCGCTACATCGATGCGGCGCGCCGAGGGCAATAGGAGTGTGCGAGTCTAGGGTTGCCGATGGTGGGGACGGCGGTGCATGTATGTCGGCAAGGTTGTGTGGGCTGCAAGCCCATGGGATCCTTGGCGACTTTCAGAACCTGGGGGTGCTCCATGTCCAAGACTATCCGCATTGCCGCTGCCATCCTGATCGGCAGCGACGGCCAGACCCTGCTGGTGCGTAAGCGCGGCACCCAAGCCTTCATGCAACCTGGCGGCAAGATCGATGCAGGCGAGCAGCCGGTGCAAGCCCTGGCCCGTGAGCTGCGCGAAGAACTGGACCTGCATATCGACCCAAGTAAAGCCACGTACATCGGCACATTCTCGGGACCGGCCGCCAACGAGCCAGGGTTTGTCGTCGAAGCCCAGATGTTCCAATTACGGATCGACGTGGCAGTGACCCCCGCCGCGGAGATCGAAGAAGTGCGCTGGATCGACCCGGCCGGCGACGGCGGCTTGCAGTTGGCGCCGTTGACCCGTGACCATATCCTGCCGTTTTACCGCGCTTCACTGACCGCGCCGGCCTGAGGCGCGCAATTGGGTCGATGCGGGGGCGGGGCTGCGGGTGGCGAGGATCCAGTTGATGCACCACTGTGTAAATGTGGGAGCTGGCTTGCCTGCGATGAGCATGGGTATCTACACAACTGAGTAGCATCCGACGCTAACCACGATGCGCAGCGAGCCGCTCTTGAACTTGATCTGCTTTTGATCTTAGGCGCCCGTTAAACCACGCTGGCGGATTACGGGCACACCGAGCCTGGGCGAGGTGCCGAGTGGTGGGGGCAAGCACCTGCTTAACGCACCGCGCTGACCCCATCCAACGTGGAAAACGAGGTGTCCTTGGCCGTCAGCAGGAAGTCGCGCATATACGGCGCGTCCAGCATGTCCGCCCGAATCCCGGCATACAGCGTTGCAAACAAGCCTTTCTCGCCCAGGCGCTTGGCCTTCACGTAGCCGCGTGAACTGTATTCATGCAAGGCCCAATGGGGCATACCGCACACGCCGCGACCGCTGGCCACCAGTTGCATCATCATCACCGTGAGTTCCGAGGTGCGCACCTGGGCCGGCTCGACGTCGGCGGGTTCCAGGAAGCGCGTGAAGATATCCAGGCGGTCACGCTCCACCGGGTAGGTGATCAGGGTTTCGGTGAGCAGGTCTTCGGGCACGATGTAGGGTTTGTTTGCCAGCGGGTGTTGGTTGGCCACGGCAAGCATGGCTTCATAGGTGAACAACGGCACGTAGGTGATACCGGCCAGTTCCAATGGATCGGAGGTCACCACCAGGTCCAGGTCGCCGCGGGCCAGGGCCGGCAGTGGCGCGAAGGCGAAACCTGAAGCCAGGTCCAATTCGACTTCCGGCCAGGCATCGCGGAACTGGTCGATGGTCGGCATCAGCCATTGGAAACAACTGTGGCATTCGATGGCCATGTGCAGGCGCCCGGCGGTACCGCCGGCCAAGCGGGCAATATCGCGCTCGGCGCCACGTAGCAGCGGCAGGGTGGCGTCGGCCAGTTGCAGCAGGCGCAAGCCGGCGCTGGTAAAGCGCAGCGGCTTGGTCTTGCGCACGAATAGCGGCATGCCCAGGCGCTCTTCCAGTTCCTTGAATTGGTGGGAGAGTGCCGACTGGGTGAGATGCAAGCGCTCGGCAGCCTCCACCAGGCTGTCGGCTTCGCGCAAGGCGTGCAGGGTCTTGAGGTGGCGGATTTCCAGCACGATGGCCTCCATGAGCAGAATTTGTGATCAATGGTAACCCATTGAGTTCTGCTCATGTTTACCTGGCCCCTGTAATAGAGTGCTATTGGACCGCGCTGAAATGTTTATTGACGAACGGCTTACCGATGTTGCCACGCCAGATTTTCAGGTCGGCGAAGGTTACGCCGCGTCCTTCGGCGGCCATTTGCCAATGCAGGCCCAGGTAACGTTGGCGCGGTATTTTCAAATGCCCCGCGACGAAACTGTCGAGCGCCGAGTCGGCCAGTGTGTAGTGCGAGTGCGCATACCATGCCGGCGTGTCCGGGGCCTGGCGGTCGTGGTTGCCAGCGGATCGCTTGCGCTGGGGGAGAACAACGCTTGTTGCCGGTCGAGCAACCAGCGTTCCATGTCCGTGCGTCGGGTGAAGGTATGCCAGGCCGGTGCGAGGGTCGGCAGGTACAAAAGTTGATTGACCGGTTCCTCGTTATCCACGGTCAGCACCCAGGCGCCGGGCAGGGCAATGGTGCGGCGGCCGGCGGCATATAGCTATCGACACGACCGTTGAGCGATCTTCATTAAACTGTCATGCAACTGTGGCAGCGCGCTTGAACAAACTTCATCAGACTCGCGCTCTACTGGGGTTCTGCGTTTTGGTGTTTTTCATGCGTGTGTTGCTTTTACTGGCCGCTCTCTTGTTCGGCCTGCCGTCTTTTGCGGCGTCTCGATGTGATGTCAATGTTCCGACCCAAACGGTCGACCTGGAACAGGTGAGCATCGCCTACCAGAGCATCGGTCGTGCCTCCGACCCGGCCCTGCTGCTGGTGATGGGCTTGGGCGGGCAGTTGATCCACTGGCCCGATGAAGTGGTGGTGGCCTTGTGTGAACAAGGTTTTAGGGTCATCCGTTATGACAATCGTGACGTGGGCCTGTCCACTTGGCGCCAGGCCCCCGCCAGCGCCAACCTGACGTTCGAAGTGCTGCGCTACAAGCTCGGCCTGCCGGTGGCTGCACCTTACACCCTGACGGACATGGCCGATGATGCCCTGGGCTTGATGGATGCGTTGCAGGTTCGGCAATTCCACGTACTGGGCGCGAGCATGGGCGGCATGATCGCCCAGCATCTGGCAGCAATGGCCCCGCAGCGGGTGGAAAGCCTCACGCTGATCATGACCAGTTCCGGTGCCGAGGGCCTGCCAGCGCCGAACGCGGCGCTGGTGCAATTACTGTCACGGCGCAGTGCGCCCAATCGTGAGGTGGCGCTGGAGCAACAGGCGGATTTACTCGCCGCCCTGGGTAGCCCGGATGTGCAGGATGATCGCCAGGCGCTGTTGCACCAGGCGGCGCTGTCCTACGACCGCGCCTTCAACCCTGAGGGCGTCAAGCGCCAGATCATGGCGATCCTCGCCGAGCCCAGCCGTGTGCCGTTGCTCAACCAACTGAGAGTGCCGACCCTGGTGGTGCATGGCACTGCCGACCCGTTGTTGCCGGTGATGCATGGCGTACACCTGGCCGCACATATTCAAGGCAGCCAGTTGAAATTGATTCCAGGCCTGGCCCACCGTTTTCAGGAGGCATTCAAGGCGCCGTTGCTGGCGGCTGTATTGCCGTACCTGCAAGCCCATCGTGAAGATGCCGCGCACTGGGCGCAGATTGACCTTGGCGAGCCTGCGAAGCTGTTGTGAAGTTGGTGTATCGTGCAACCTTTATGGCGCACATTTAATGCCAGCGAGGTTGCCTGCATGAGTACTCCCCTGAAAATCGATTTCGTCAGCGACGTGTCCTGCCCCTGGTGCATCATCGGCTTGCGTGGCCTGACCGAAGCCCTGGACCAATTGGGCACCGAGGTGCAGGCCGAGATTCATTTCCAGCCCTTCGAACTGAACCCGGACATGCCCGCCATCGGTCAGAATATCGTCGAGCACATCACTGAGAAGTACGGCTCCACGCCTGAACAATCCCAGGCCAACCGCGAGCGTATCCGCGACATGGGCGCGGCGTTGGGCTTTGCTTTCCGTACCGATGGCCAGAGCCGCATCTACAACACCTTCGATGCCCATCGCCTGCTGCATTGGGCGGGGTTGGAAGGCTTGCAGTACAACCTCAAGGAAGCGCTGTTCAAGGCTTATTTTACCGATGGTCGCGACCCTTCAGACCACGCGACCCTGGCGATCATCGCCGAAAGCGTCGGCCTGGACCTCAAGCGCGCCGCCCAGATTCTAGCCTCTGATGAATATGCCACCGAAGTTCGCGAACAGGAGCAACTGTGGACCTCTCGTGGCGTGACTTCGGTGCCGACCATCGTGTTCAATGACCAATATGCGGTGAGCGGCGGGCAGCCAGTCGAAGCCTTTATTGGTGCGATTCGCCAGATCATCGAAGAAGCCAAAAACTAAAGCCAAAGCCGGGGCACCGCTCATAGCCCTGGCCCGCCCCTTGCATCACCCCCCTGAAGCCCAGCCGGCCTGCGGTTGGGCGCTGCCATTAGGGGTGAAACATTACCTTGAACATTCTTGACCTCGACCACAGCCTCACCGGCCAGGCACCCATTGCCCGGCGGTTGGCCAGCGGCCGGGCCACGCGCCTTGATCTGCTGGACCTGGGCCCGAAACTGCGTTTGTGGGCCACCGAGAAAACCTGGAAGCGCTTTGTTGCGCGCCTGGCGCAACGGCCACGGCCCAGGGATGCGCGCCCGGAGATCCTGTTTGTTGGCTCCGGTGACTATCACCATCTCACGCCGGCCTTTTTGGCCGACCTGAAAGAACCCATCAGCCTGATCCACTTCGACAACCACCCCGACTGGGTGCGCTTTGCGCCCAAGCGCCACTGTGGTTCGTGGGTCAACCGTGCGCTGAAGATGCCGGCGATCAAACGCATCGTTACCCTCGGCCCGTGCAGTGATGACCTGCACAACCCGCAACTGCGCGGCGGCAATCTCGGCGCCCTCAAGCGCGGGCACTTGCAGTTGTTTCCTTGGCAGCATCCGCCGTCGAAAGTCTGGGGCCGGGTAGGCGACGGTGCCGGCCACCAGCAACAGGAAAACCACCTGCACTGGCGCAACCTGGCGGACCTGGACTGGGCAGCGTTCCTCGACCAGATGATCGCCAGCCTGCCCACCGAAGCGATCTGGATCACCATCGACAAGGATGTGCTGGCCAGCGAAGACGCCGCCACCAACTGGGACCAGGGCGGCATGCGCCTGACCCACTTGCTCCAGGCCCTGCGGGCGTTGGCGGCGCATAAACGCATCATTGGTATCGATGTGTGCGGTGAGTTCGCTGTGCCGGCGTTCAGCAACGCGTTCAAGCGCTGGGAAGCCAAGTCCGACCAGCCGTCACCGGAGCGCTGGAGTGCGCAGGATCTGCAGCGCAATGCCGCGACCAATGAAGCCTTGATCGACCTGTTTGAGGAGCTGTTCCCATGACCCTGACCGTGGTGTTGTTGCTGGCCTTTTCCATCGTCCTCGATGTGATCGGCCAGTTGTGTTTCAAGTTGGGCGTAGACCGTTTGCCCCAGCTTGATGGTGGCTTTCGACTGCGCGCATTCTGGGGCCAGGTATTCAATGCGCCGCTGCTCTGGGCTGGCGTCGGGGCCTATGTCATCGAGTTTTTTGTCTGGCTCGAGGCCTTGTCCCGTGCGCCGTTGAGTCTGTTGTTTCCGCTGGCGGCATTGGCGTATTGCCTGGTGGTACTGGCGGGCAGGGTAGTGCTCAAGGAAACCGTCAGCCCCAGGCGTTGGGTGGGCACGCTGGTGATTACCTTGGGCGTGATGTTGGTAGCGATTGCGGGGAGCCAGGCATGACGACGCAAACAGGCGATAGCGGTTGGTTACATGGGCGTCTTGGCACCCTGATGCTGTGGGCGCTGCTGATCGCGACCGAAAGCGCCGGGCAGTTGTTTACCAAGGTGGCCGGTGATCAGTTGGGGCAGATGGACTTCACCTGGCAATGGCTGGCTGACGTGGCGCGCAACCCGGGGATCCTGGCGGCGATTGCCAGTTATCTCGGCGCGTTTTTCGTGTGGATGCTGATCCTGCGGCGCAGCAGTTTGTCCTTGGCATTTCCCTTGAGTTCGCTGGTGTTCGTGGCAGTGTTGCTCGGGTCGTGGTTGGGGCTGGGGGAGCACATCAGCCTGTTGCATTGGGTGGGCGTGGTGGTGATTGTGGCGGGGATTGTGTTGTTGGCGGAGGGGGAGGAGAGCTGAGTGGGCTGGTATGTCGGACTCAGTTCAAAATGTGGGAGGGGGCTTGCCCCGATGACAGGGTGTCAGTTATCTGATTAATTGACTGACCCACCGCTATCGGGAGCAAGCCCCCTCCCACATTTTGATTTTCTTACATCAGGCTGATCTATACCTGCTTTTTGCTCTGGCTTTAATCGAAGGTGTAGCTGATCGCCGTCTGCACCTGGCCCTGATTCACATCGCCAGCCTGCTTGACGATGCTGCTCTTGGCCGCCGAGCCCACCAGGTGCACCCAGCTGGCACTGGTCAGCAGGGACCAGTGGGGCGCCAGGGGGAAGGCGAAGCTTTGGCTCAGCGTCACGTTCTGGAAACCGCCGCTGGCGTTGTAGGGCCGAAAGCCGGTGGCGGCGGCTTCGTTGCTGTCGACGCCGAAGTAGGTGTTGGCCTGGCGCGCATCGGCAAAATGCGCGACCAAGCCGCTGCTGCCGATGATCCCGCCACCCAGCGGGTAGCCCAGTTCACCGCCAATTTTACCCAGGGCGCCGCTCTGGGAATGCCCGCCGCCCACGGCCTGGCCCAGTTGCGCGTAGACGCGCCAGAAATTGGCCGGGGCGTACTGGATAAAACCGCCGACCTCGGCCATGTCCGACACGTTGCGCAAACCCTGCAACTCGCCGTTGGAAGTACGCCCCGACAGGTAATTGATATAGGGGCCGGCGGTGATGCCGTGGCTGTTCAGCGCGCTCCAGGTCAGGCCGTCATCGGTACTCAGGCTGACGTCTCCCCAGTCCAGGTCCAGGTAGGGCACGGGCCGGGTTTCGTAGCGGCTGCCGCTGGGGTCATGGGGCTGATAGCTCAGGCCTGCGCCCACGTCGCCGCTGATGCCGTCCGCCCACGCGGCACTGGAAGCGCTGCACAGCCCAAGTAGACCGGTGAATACAGCAGATGTGAGCTTGGACATGGTGCGTTTTCCTAAGGTGGACAGGCGCGCATGAACGCGCAAACCCTCGCTTCTGCGCAAGCACTCATCTTGTTTGTAGCAAGCTACAAAAATTGTAGCTCCCAAGACACATTGTCCTCTGCAAATCCTGCAAACCCCCCGGCCTCACTGGGTTTTGCCCAGTTGGCACAGTCCCTGCTCTATCCCAGGTGCAAGCGCAGACAGCGCGCTCTCTTAGGTAAAGGCAGATGATCCACTGGCATATCGTGTGTGACTTCGATGGGACCATTACCCCCACGGATGTCATCGACAACGTCCTCCAACGCTTCGCCGGCCCCGAGTGGGAAACCATCGAACAGCAATGGCTGGATGGGCACATCGGTTCACGCGAATGCCTGAGCCGCCAACTGGCGCTGATCAAGGCGACCCCAAGTGAACTGCTGGCGTATTTCGACAGCGTCGAGATCGACCCGGACTTCCCGGATTTCGTCGACCACGTCATGGACCTGGGCGCGACCATCGAAGTGGTCAGCGACGGCATCGAACAAGGCATCGCCCGCATCCTGTCGCGCCACTACGTGACCCTGCTACCGATCCTCGCCAACCGCCTGCGCCAGGTCGACCACAACAGCTGGCGCATCGACTTCCCCTATGCCAGCGATGCCTGCCGCGCCGCGTCCGGTAACTGCAAGTGCAAATCCACCCCGCGCAACAAACGCGTGCTGGTGATCGGCGACGGCAAGTCGGACATGTGCGTGGCCTCCACCGCCGACTTCGTGTTCGCCAAAGGCAGCCTCGCCGAATACTGCGTCGCCAACCAGATCCCTCACGCGCGCTTCGAAACCTTTGCCGAAGTGCCTGCATTGCTGGCCAAGCTGCCACATGGCATCGCCGCCAACGCCACCACCTTCAATACCTCTGCTGACAATCAGGAACTCTTCCATCATGTCTGATATCCGTATCGCTACCGTCGAAGACCAGGTTCTGCTGGATAAGGAAGCCAAGTACTGCTCCTACGGCGACACCGTTCACTACATCGAACCGCCGCGCATTTTCAGCCGCTGCGAAGGCTCCTATGTGTGGGACACCGAAGACCAGGCTTACCTCGACCTGCAAATGTGGTACTCGGCGGTCAACTTCGGCTATGCCAACCCGCGCCTGAACAACGCGCTGAAAAAGCAAATCGACACCCTGCCGCAAATCGCCAGCCAGTACCTGCACAAAGGCAAGATCGAGCTGTCGGAAATGATCGCAGTCGACGCCAAGAACAAGTTCGGCCTCGACGGTCGCGTGCACTTCAACGTCGGCGGTTCGCAGTCCATCGAAGATTCCCTGAAAGTGGTACGTAATGCCACCAACGGCAAGAGCCTGATGTTCGCCTTCGAAGGCGGCTACCACGGGCGCACCCTCGGCGCCTCGTCGATCACCTCCAGCTACCGCTACCGTCGTCGCTACGGCCACTTCGGCGAGCGTGCGCAATTTATCCCGTTTCCATACCACTTCCGTGGCCCGAAAGGCATGACCAAGGAAGAGTACGGCAGCCACTGCGTGCAGCAATTCGCCCGCCTGTTCGAGACCGAATACAACGGCGTGTGGGACCCGAAAGTCGGCCAGAGCGAATACGCTGCGTTCTACGTCGAGCCGATCCAGGGCACCGGTGGCTACGTGATCCCGCCGATGAACTTCTACCGCGAACTCAAGCATGTGCTGGACCAGCACGGCATCCTGATGGTGTCCGACGAAATCCAGATGGGCTTCTATCGCACCGGCAAGCTGTGGTCGATCGAACACTTCGACGTACAACCGGACGTGATCGTGTTCGGCAAGGCGCTGACCAATGGCCTCAACCCACTGGGCGGCATCTGGGCCCGTGAAGAGTTGATCAACCCGAAGATCTTCCCGCCAGGTTCGACCCACTCCACCTTCGCCTCGAACCCGTTGGGTACGGCGGTGGGCCTGGAGATGTTCAAGATGACCAGCGAAGTCGACTACGGCGCGATGGTCATGGCCAAGGGCAAATACTTCCTGGAAGGCTTGCAAGACCTGCAGAAACGCTTCCCGATCATCGGCGACGTCGATGGCCTGGGCCTGGCGCTGCGTTGCGAAATCTGCGGGCCGGACGGCTTCACTCCGGACAAGGCGACCCTGGACTACATGGTCGAAGAAGGCATGAAAGGCGACATGGTGGTGGACGGCCAGAAACTCGGGTTGATCCTCGATGTAGGCGGTTACTACAAAAACGTAATCACCCTGGCCCCGTCCCTGGAAATCAGCTACCCGGAAATCGACCTGGGCCTCAAGCTGCTCGAGCAACTACTGGTGCGAGCGACCCAGCGGTGAGTGCGCACGGTATTGACCTCGGTGAAGGCGATGCCGGTTTCGTACTCGGTGAAGGTCCGGTCGGGATCCTGTTGATCCACGGCCTGACCGGCACCCCGACGGAGTTGCGCCAGGTCGCCAAGGGCCTGGCCAAGGCGGGTAACTGCACAGTGTATGTGCCGACGTTGGCCGGGCACTGCGGCGACAACAGCGACCTGCAAGCCACCGGTTGGCTGGACTGGTACGAAGGGGTGCGCAAGACCTTCGTACAGGTCAGGCAACGCCACGAGCAGGTGTTCGTCGGTGGCTTGTCCATGGGGGCGGTGATGTCGATGTATGTCGCATCTGAACACCCAGGCCAAGTCGCCGGGCTGCTGATGTATTCCACCACCTTGAAGTACGACGGTTGGAGCATTAACAAGCTGGCGTTTCTCACGCCGTTGCTGATGAAGATTCCGTTCGGTGTGCACATTTGCCGCTTCGAAGAGAAGCCGCCCTACGGCATCAAGAACGAGCGCCTGCGGGCCATCGTCGAGCGGCAGATGAAGGAAGGGGAAAGCAGCGAGGCGGGGTTGCTGACCATGGAAGGCATCACGGTGCGCGAGTTGCACCGTATGAACGCCGTGGTCAAGAAACGCATGCCCCAGGTCAAGGTACCGGCGCTGGTGTTGCACTCCATCGAGGATGACATCACCAGCCGCTGGAACGCCGACTACGTGGAGCGCCACCTCGGCGGTCCGGTGACCAAGATCCTGCTGGATAACTGCTATCACATGATTACCGTCGACCTGCAATACCGACGGGTTATCGAGTTGAGTGCCGAGTTTATCGGGCAGCACGCGGTGCAACTCAATCGTGTGGCCTGATCCGCTTACCTGTAGGAGCTAACTTGCTCGCGAAGGGTGTTAACGATAGCGCGTACTGCCAGGCTGAACGCGGTATCTGTGCGATTTTCGCGAGCAAGCTCGCTCCCACAGTGGGGCGGTGTTGATAAGGAAAAACTGTGCTAACCACCCAAGCCTTCCCGACCATCCGCGCCATCCAGCGCGATGCCTGGAACGACTGTTTTCCCGGTGCCCTGGAGGATTGGGACTATTACCTGGCCGTGGAAAACGCCGCGATCGATGACTTTCAGTGGCGTTACCTGGCGGTCTTTGACGATCAAACGCTAGTGGCTGTGGCTGCCGCGTTCATCACCCATTATCGCCTCGACACCACCGTGTCGGGGGCCGGCAAGCGCTTGACCGAGCGCCTGGACCGGCTGTGGCCGGGTGCTTTGCAACTGGCGTTGTACGCCATCGGTTCGCCGGTGGCTGAGCGCTGTGATGCCGGGGTCGCCAGCCATGTGCCCAAGGCACGGCGCCCGTTGTTGCTGCAACAGTTGCTGGCGGCTGCGCGTGCCGACGCCGATCAACTCGGTATCGGGCTGGTGGCGGTCAAGGACGCGCCGACCAACGACCCGCATTGGGCTGAAAGCTGCCGGGCAGCAGGTTTTCAAAATATGCCGAGCTTGCCTACTGGTGTGTTACCGCTGCCCTACGGTTCAGTAGACGCTTACTTGGGTTCGCTGGGCAAATCCACTCGCAAGGACCTGCGCCGCAAACTGCGCGCACCGGGGCCGCGGGTCGAGTGGCGCCGCAATATCGATGATGTGCTGCCCGAGGTCATGCGCCTGTATGAAGCGACGCTGACGCGCGCGGACCTGCAGTTCGAGCGCCTGCCCGCCGGTTACTTCACCCAAGTACTCGAACAACTGAACGAGCGGGCGGTCTGTGTTCTTTACTGGGTGGGCGAACACCTGGTGGCGTTCAACCTGATCCTGCTGGACGAGCATCGGCTGGTGGACAAGTTCTTTGGTCACGACATCCAGTTCAGCCGCGAATACAACCTGTACTTTCGCAGTTGGCTGACCAATGTCGACTATTGTATTCAACACAAAATCCCGCTGTACGAGTGCGGCCAGGCCGGGTATGCCAGTAAACTGCGCCTGGGGTGCGAGTTCCAGGGCAACAGCCTGTTCTTTCGCCACCGCAACCGGCTGGTCAACGGCTTGCTCAAGCTTGTAAAACTGTTTATTCGACCGGATCGTTCCGACCCTGCCATGGCTGCTGCGATAAGCGAAACCTGATGATCACCAAGACCCGCCAGAAAGCCCGCCCCTTTGCCATTTCGCGTTGGAGCGTCCAGCGCAAGCTGGTGCTGGCGTTCTGGCTGGTCAGCGTTATTCCGACCATGATCGCGGCCGAGCTGGCCGCCACCACGCTATCGCAGATTTTCGACAGCAACGTACGCATCTGGCTGCAAGAGTCGACCAAGATCGTCAAGGACGAGATCGGCGACATCCTTCATGACAACGCGCGCATGGCCAAGCTGTTTTTGCGTTACACCAGCCCGCCGTCGTCCAAACAAGCCGCCAAGCATGACCGGCTCACCGCCGATATCGCCGACGCCACTGATATCGACGTGGTGGCGCTGATTCGCACCAGTGACCATAAGGTGGTGTTCAGCACGGCCGCCGATGACATCGTCAGGCAGATCAGCCTGACCAGCAATGCGGTGCTGCAGACCGTGCAAGTCGCCGGGGTGAGTACCGGCCTGGTGGTGTCGACCTTCGAAACCAGCCGTGACGGCGTTGATTACCTGCTGCTGGTGGCTACCTACCTGGATAGCAGTTTCCTGACCAGCGTGGCCGATGTGCATTCCCTCGACCTGCGTCTTTACCTGGCCAACCCCGCAGGCTTTTCCGAAATATTTTCCACCCAGCGCTTCGAGAATCACCCCTCGCGCATCCCGAAAAACGTCGAGGCTGCACTGCGCAGTACCAAACAACCCAGCGAGCAGTTCACCAACCAGTACAGCGGGTTGTATTGGCCGATCTTCAACGATGCTGGCGAGCTGCAAGGGGTGATTTTCAGCGGACTGCTACGTCATACCAGCCTGGTGGGGCTGGTGAACCAGAGCAACCTGTTCGTGCTGATTTTCCTGCTTAGCTCGGCCCTTTCGCTGGCGGCCGGGTTGCTGGTGTCGCGGCGCCTGACCAAGCCGCTGCGGGACCTGTCCCAGGGCGTGGACGCCGTGATCTCGGGCAGTTACGCCCACCGTGTGGTGGTCAGCGGTGGTGACGAGCTGGCGCAGCTGAGCAGCACCTTCAATCACATGACCGAGCGCCTGGGCGAGTTGCATCACCTCGAAGCCCAGTTGCGCCGGCGTGATCGCCTGCATGCGCTGGGTGAAGTAGCCATGGGCCTGGCCCACGAAATCCGCAACCCGCTGGGCATCATCAAGACCGCCACCCAACTGTTGCACCGGCGCGCCGACCTCGCGGACGCCGACAAGCGCCACCTGGAATATGTGATCAGCGAGGTCAGCCGCATCAACGACCTGATCACCGAGTTCCTCGACTTTGCCAAGCCCAACCCACCGATCCGCGTGTTGCAGCCGGCCCGCGCCTTGGTGGAAGAGATCCTCGGTTTCTGCAGCCCGGAGCTGAGCAGCCACAACATCGATGCACAGATAGACGACCAGGCGCCTGACGCCACGATCTATGCGGACGCCAAGCAGCTCAAGCAGGCCTGCCTCAACCTGATTCTTAATGCTATCGATGCGATGCCCGAAGGTGGGCGCCTGACCCTGGGGATCCGCAGCGTCGGCGATAACACGGTGATCAGCATCGGCGATACCGGCCAGGGCATTGCCGCGGATATGGTCGAGCGCATCTTCACGCCGTTCGTCACCACCAAGGCGTCGGGCACCGGGCTGGGCCTGGCCAAAGTCTATTCGATCATGGAAAGTCATGACGGCAGCATCGAATGCGCCAGCGAGAAAGATGCCGGCGCCACGTTCAGCCTGTACATTCCGGCTAACGGTGAAGACGACGGCGAAGATGAGGACAGGCATGACGCATAACGTATTAGTGGTGGATGACGAGACCAAACTGTGTGACCTGTTGTCGTCCGCCCTGAGCCAGAATGGCATCCAGGTATTCAGCGCGGGCAATGGCCTGCATGCCCTCAAGGTGCTGGGGGATGAGGACATTGACCTAGTCATCAGCGACTGGCGCATGCCGGGCATGGATGGCCCGGCGCTGCTGGCCGAGATCAAGCTGCGCTACCCCCAAGTGCCGGTGATCGTGATGACCGCCTACAGCACGGTGAAAAATGCTGTGCAATCGATGCGCAACGGCGCCTATGACTACATCGCCAAGCCGTTCGATATCGACGAGCTGGACATCACCGTGGCCAAGGCCCTGCAATTTCGCGACATCATGCGCGATAACGCACGCATGCGCGCCGAACTGGACGAGCACGCACAGTTTGACAGCCTGGTCGGCGACAGCCCGGCGTTCCGCAAGGTATTGCAGGCGGTGGATTCGGTACGTGACAGCAGCACGACCATCCTGCTGACCGGCGAAAGCGGCACCGGCAAGGAAATGGTCGCCCGCGCCATCCACAAGCACGGCAGCCGCGCCGACAAACCCTTTGTGGCAGTGAACTGCGCGGCGATTCCCGAAGGCTTGCTGGAAAGCGAGATGTTCGGGCATCGCAAAGGCGCTTTCACCGGCGCCGTGGCGGACCGGGTCGGGCGTTTCATGCAAGCTGACAAAGGCACGTTGTTTCTCGACGAAGTCGGGGATATGCCCCTGGCGTTGCAGGCCAAGATTTTGCGTGCCTTGCAAGAGCGGGTGATCGAGCCGGTGGGCGACCCTCGGGAGCGCAAGGTCGACGTGCGAGTGATCGCCGCCACCAACAAGAACCTGCTGGACGCGGTGGCCAACAAAGAGTTTCGCGAAGACCTGTATTACCGCCTCAACGTCTTCCCGATTCCGCTGCCGGCCCTGCGCGAGCGCGTGGAAGATATAGCGCCCCTGGCCCGGCACTTCGCCCAGACCTTGAGCGCCACCGCCGGCAAACGCATCACCGGTTTCAGCCCCGAGGCGTTGCAGGCCATGGCGGCGTATCACTGGCCGGGCAATATCCGCGAGCTGCAGAACTGCGTGGAACGCGCGACCATCGTGGCGGCGTCGCCGGTGATCGAAGATATTGATTTGCCGGGGTATCTGTTTGCTTCCAAGCCAAGTGAGGGCGGGGTGACGGCGGTCCTCAGCGACGGGCCGGGCGTGCCGCGGGACCTGGATGCGGCGTTGGCGGAGGTGGAGAAGGCCTACATCCTCGCGGCGTTGCAGGAGAGCAATGGCGTTCAGGCCGCGGCGGCACAGCGCATCGGGATTTCCGAGCGCAGCTTCTGGTATCGCCTGAAGAAACTAGGAATTCAAGTAGACAAAATAGTCCGCTGACACACCGCTATTGGGGTAAGCCCCCTCCCACATTTTTGACCGAGTTGAGTCAGGTATGGAGGCGTACCCACACGCTGACCAGCACCGTCGCGGCCATCAACCACGCTACGGCCGCCACAGCGAGTGACGCTTCCAGCCGCATCCGATCCACCATCACATACAAGGTCGCCAAATACACAAAGTAAGGAATGATCGACCACATCCCGAACACGATGGTGGTCTTCAAGTCCTCCACCGAACGGCCCTTGCCGACGATGTAATGGGCGATCAGCGCAAAGGTCGGAAACAGCGGCACCAATCCGGCGATGTAATAATTTTTGGTTTTGGCCAACGCCGCCAGGATCAATACCACCGCCGCGCCAAGGGCGGCCTTCAGAACAAGATCCATCAGTGGCTCAACCCGTATTTCTTGACCTTGTCGAACAATGTGGTCTTGGCCATGCCCAGTTCCTGGCTGGCCTGGGTCAGGTTGCCGCCGCTGCGTTGCAACGCGTCGCTGAGCAGGTTGCGCTCAAAAGCTTCCACTGCCTCGGTAAAGGCCAGGCCCTGGTTACCGCTGCCGGCGCCGCTTTTCTTGAAGGCGGGCAGGCCGAGGGCGAAGCGTTCGGCGACGTTGCGTAGCTCCCGCACGTTGCCCGGCCAGTCGTGGCTCATCAGGCTGGACAAGGTCTGGTTGTCGAGGTCCGGAACGCTGCGGTCGAAGCGCAGTGACGATTGCTGCAAGAAGTGTTCGAACAGCTGCAGGATGTCTTCGCGCCGCTCGCGCAGGGGCGGCAGTTCCAGGGTCACCACATTGAGGCGGTAGTACAGGTCGCTGCGGAACTGGCTGGCGCGGCTCAGTTCGTCGAGGTCGGACTTGGTGGCGGCGATAACCCGGCAATCCACCGCCACGCTCTGGTTCGAACCCAGGCGTTCCAGGGTGCGCTCCTGCAAGACCCGCAGCAGTTTGATCTGCAGGTTGATCGGCATGCTTTCCACTTCATCGAGGAATAGTGTGCCTTGGTGGGCGTGCTCGATCTTGCCAATGCGGCGCTTGCCGGCGCCGGTAAAGGCGTTGGCTTCATGGCCGAAAATTTCGCTTTCGAACAGGTTCTCCGGCAAGCCCCCGCAGTTCAAAGCGACGAACTGGTGGGAATGGCGCCGGCTGAAATCATGCAGGCAGCGCGCGACCAACTCCTTGCCGGTGCCGGTCTCGCCTTCGATCAGCACGTTGGCCGAGGTGTCGGCGACGTTGGCGATCAGTTCGCGCAGGTTTTGCATCGCCGGCGAGCGACCGATAATGCGGCCTTCCAACGAGTCGCGTTCGGCCAGTTGGCGACGCAACGACCAGACTTCCCGCGCCAGCCCACGCTGCTCCAAGGCGCGGCGGGCGACTTCCACCAAGCGTTCGGGGGAGAAGGGTTTTTCCATGAAGTCGTAGGCGCCGTTGCGCATGGCACCGACCGCCATGGAGATGTCGCCGTGCCCGGTGATCAGTACCACCGGCAGGCTTTTATCCAGGGCCTTGAGTCGGGTCAGCAGTTCCAGGCCGTCGATGCCCGGCAGGCGGATATCACTGATGACGATGCCGGCGAAGTTTTCGCCGACGCGATGCAGCGCCTCTTCGGCACTGCCCACGCCGATGCTGGGAATGTCTTCCAGCGCCAGGGCTTGCTGGCAGCCGAGCAACACATGGGGGTCGTCCTCGACGATCAGCACGGTGAGGTCGTCGGTCGCAGTTGTAGTGTCTGTATTCATGTCGACTCGGTTTGTTGAGTGCCCACCAGCGGCAGGCTCAGGACAAAGGCAGTACCACCACCGGCAGGGTGCTCCACGGCGAGATTGCCGCCGGTGGCCGCCGCGAGGCTGGCCGATAGCGTCAGGCCCAGGCCCAGGCCCTGCTCGCCAGGCTTGGTGGTGAAGAACGGTTCGAACAAATGCTTGCGCGTCTCGGGGTCGATGCCATGGCCGTTGTCACGCACCCGCAGGCGATATTTGCCATCGACGACCTGGCCTTCCAGCCATAGCTGCGGTGCCGGTTGCGCTTGCATCGCATCAAGGGCATTGCCGATCAGGTTGACCAGGATCTGCTCCAAGCGCGTCTGGTCGATCTGCAATTGGGCGTTGCTGAAGTCACGGTGCAAAGTCAACGGCAGGCCGTCCAGGCGTGCGCCCAGTACCTGGAACGCGGCGTCCACGGCTTTGCCGAGGTTGGCTTCGCCCTGGTCGTCACCGCGTCGGGCAAAGGAGCGCAGGCTGGCGGTGATGCGGCCCATGCGGTCGATCAATTCGTTGATGGCCTTGAGGTTGGTACTGGCGGTGTCCAGGGCGCCGCGCTCGAGGAAACGCACCGTGTTTCCCGACAGCGTGCGCAGGGCCGCCAGCGGTTGGTTCAATTCGTGGGCGATGCTGGTGGACATCTGGCCGATGGCCGCGAGTTTACCGGCCTGCACTAGTTCGTCCTGGGCGTGGCGCAGGGTTTCTTCGGCTTGGCGCCGTTCGCGGATCTGGCCCTTGAGCCGTTCGTTGCTGGCGCGTAGGTCGGCGGTGCGTTCGGCAATCCGTCGTTCCAGCTGGCTATTGGCCTCCTGCAGGGCTTCTCGGGCGGCGAGGCGGGTGGCAATGACCTTGCGCCGTTCATTCCAGGCAATCAGCAAGAAGGCCACCAGGCCAAAGGCAACGGCTACCAGGATGCCCTGGTTGATCGCGGCACGGCGCAGGTCGTTGAGCGGGGTGAGCAAGGTGAATTGCCACGGTGTGTCGTTGAGCGGACGGGTTTGCGCCAGGTAGCTGACGGCGTGCTCGTCGTTGACCACTTCGCTGTTGGCCGGGAAGGTCAGTTTCTCGGTGCCCTCGTTCAGGCGCTCACGGGCCAGGGGCTGCAGTTCGTTGAGCGTCGCCCAGTAATATTGCAGGCTGTGGGCCAGGCGTTCCTTGGTGTCTTCGCTCAGTGGGCGTACGGCCTTGAGGCGGCGGGCCGGGTCGCTGGAGAGGATGATGATGCCGTTCTCGTCGCTTACGAAGGCTTCGAGGCGGGCGCGTTGCCAGCGTTCTTCCAGGGCTTCGAGGCGGACCTTGACCACCGCGACGCCGATGATCTTGCCATGCTCTTCCAGGCCATGGGCCAAGTAATAGCCGGGTTCGCCGTTGGTGCTGCCGATGCCATAGAAACGGCCGGGCTGGCCGCGTACGGCATTCTGGAAATAGGCGCGGAAGGACAGGTCTTCACCCTGGTAACTGTCGGCATCGCGCCAGTTACTGGTGGCCAGCACGCGGCCGGTGGTGTCCATCACGTAGATGGCCCGGCTGCGACTGCGGCGGTTCAGGCCCTCGAGGTAAGCATTGACCGTGGTGCGGGTTTCCTGGTTCGGGTCGGCCAGCAACCGCGAAACGCTCGACTCCAGCTCCAGCAGGCTGGGCAGGTAGGTGTATTTGCTCAGTTCGCTTTCGACGGTGCGGGCGTGCAGCTCCAACTGGCGTTCGCCGTTGTCGCTGAGGGTACGGATGCCATAGTACTCACTGACCCAGAAGCCGATATAACCCAAGCCGACCATCAGGGCGATGATCAACGGCGGCAGGAACAGTTGGCGTATCAGACGAGGCTTCACGGCAAGTGATGGCGGCGCGGCGCGATATTGATTGGGGTCGCATTTCATCACAGATGCCTTGGGTCAACCAGAGCTGCCAGCCTGTGTGGTCCAGTGTGGGAGGGGTCTTGCCCCCCTCCCACATTGGCCCGGTTTCTACAGTAGGAGCTGTGTACTTAGCTAAGTAGTACTTAGTGCTGCAGGATTTTCTCAAGGAAGTGCTGCGCACGTTCGGAGCGAGCGCTGATGTCGCCGAAGAACTCTTCCTTCGGGCAGTCCTCGATGATCTTGCCGGCATCCATGAAGATCACGCGGTCGGCCACTTTGCGCGCAAAGCCCATTTCGTGGGTCACGCACATCATGGTCATGCCTTCCTGGGCCAGTTGCACCATCACGTCGAGTACTTCGTTGACCATTTCCGGGTCCAGCGCCGAGGTCGGTTCATCGAACAGCATGACGATCGGGTCCATGGCCAGTGCGCGGGCAATTGCCACACGTTGCTGCTGGCCCCCGGAGAGCTGGCCAGGATGCTTGTGGGCGTGTGCCGACAAGCCCACGCGGTCAAGCAGCTGCAGGCCTTTCTTGGTGGCTTCTTCCTTGCTGCGGCCCAGCACCTTGATCTGCGCGATGGTCAGGTTTTCCGTAATGGTCAGGTGCGGGAACAGCTCGAAGTGCTGGAACACCATGCCCACCCGCGAACGCAGTTTCGGCAGGTTGGTCTTCGGGTCGGCGATGGAGGTGCCATCGACCACTACGTCGCCTTTCTGGAACGGTTCCAAAGCGTTGACGCACTTGATCAGGGTGGATTTGCCCGAGCCGGACGGCCCGCACACCACGATCACTTCGCCTTTTTTAACCTCGGTGCTGCAATCGGTCAGCACCTGGAAGTCGCCATACCACTTGTTGATGTTCTTGATAGAGATCATACGGCAAACCTTTTTTGCAGACGCTTGACCAGCAGCGAGGCGGAAAAGCTGATGATGAAGTAGACGACACCGGCAAAGATCAGGAACTCATTGGAGCGGCCGATGATGTCGCCGTTGGAGCGGGCGGAGTTGAGGAAGTCCACCAGGCCCACGGTGTAGACCAGCGAAGTGTCCTGGAACAGGATGATCGATTGTTGCAGCAACAGTGGCGTCATCTTGCGAAACGCCTGGGGCAGGATGATCAGGCGCATGGTCTGCCCGTAGGTCATGCCCATGGCTTGTGCCGCGGCCATCTGGCCCTTGGGAATCGACTGCACGCCGGCTCGCACGATTTCGCAGAAATACGCGGCCTCGAACATCATGAACGCCACGACGCAGGAGGTGAACGCACCGATGGGAGTGTCTTCGCCGGTGATCCAGCGCAGCACGAACGGCACCGCCAGGTAGAACCAGGTAATCACCAGCAGCAGCGGGATCGAGCGGAAGTAGTTCACATAGGCGCCGGCCACACGCGACAGCAGTTTGCTGGACGACAGGCGCATCAACGCAAGGATCGTACCCAGGATGATGCCGCCGACCACGCCCATGACCATCAACTGCAGGGTCATGACCATGCCGTTCCACAGGCCCGGGATGGCGGGGATGATGCCGCTGAAATCAAAGTCCATTATTTACCCCCCACGGAGATCAGGCCGGGCACCGCGACTTTCTTCTCCACCACGCGCATCAGCAGCATCAGGCTCATGTTCAGGGTGAAATAGATCAGCGTGGCCAAGGTGAAGGCTTCGAACAGGTTGGCCGAGAACTCGGCGGTCTGCTTGGTTTGCGCCAGCAGTTCCATCAAGCCGATCAAAGACGCCACGGAGGAGTTCTTGAACACGTTGAGGAATTCCGAGGTAAGCGGCGGAATGATGATGCGATACGCCTGGGGCAGCAGCACGTTCCAGTAGATCTGCGGCAGCTTGAAGCCCATGGCGCGTGCAGCGGACTCCTGGCCACGGGGCAGCGCCTGGATGCCGGTACGCACTTGTTCACACACACGGGCGGCGGTGAACAGGCCCAGGCACACGACAACGCTCAGGTAGGCCGAGGTAGTCGGGTTCAGGTCTTGCTTGTACCAGTCCTGCAGGTTCTGCGGCAGCAGGTCGGGCACCAGGAAGTACCAGATGAACAGCTGAACCAGCAGCGGCACGTTACGAAACAGTTCGACGTAGCAGGTCGCAATGCCCGATACGATGCGGTTTGGCACGGTGCGCATGACCCCCAGAATGGAGCCCAGCAGCAAGGCGATGATCCATGCCACGACAGCGATGGCGATGGTCCAGCCCAGGCCGGCGATGTACCAGTCGAGATACGTCTCGCTGCCAACGCCAGTGGACTTGAAGAACACGCCCCAGTCCCAGTTGTAATTCATTAGGGTCTCCCCTCGAGATCGATCAATGTACAAGCACCCGCTTGGGGAAGATCCTTTCCCACCTGGCAATGAATGCCAGGCACACACGATCGGCTCGGAAACCGCCAGGTCGAGTGTTCCAAATTAAAGCCAGCAGGTAGTAACAGATGCCTGAGGGAGGTTGGCTCCCTCAGGAATAAGCTTAGTCAGGTATCAGATTTTTACGTCAGGCGCTGGTTTGTCGCTTGGGTTAGCGATCAGCTCCTTAACCTTGTCACTCATCGGGAAGTTGAGGTTCAGGCCTTTTGGTGGAATCGGGCTTTCAAACCACTTGCTGTAGATCTTGTTGATCTCGCCGGATTTGTACAGGGCGACGATGGCGCCATCCACAGCCTTCTTGAAGTCAGGGTCGCCTTTGCGAACCATACATGCGTAGGCTTCAAAGGACTGCGGAGTACCGGTGATGACCCAGTCGTCCGGCTTCTTGGCCTTGGCTTCTTCACCGGCGAGCAGCGCGTCGTCCATCATGAACGCAACGGCACGGCCGCTTTCGAGCATCTGGAAGGACTCGCCGTGGTCTTTGGCGGAGATGACGTTCATGCCCATCTGCTTGTCGGCGTTCATCGCCTTGATGATGCGCTCGGACGTGGTGCCGGCGGTGGTCACGACGTTCTTGCCTTTGAGGTCGGCAAAGTCAGCGTAGGACGGCTTGCCATCCTTGTCTTTCTTGACCAGCAGGCGAGTGCCGATTTCGAAGATGTTGACGGTGAAGTCGACTTGCTGGGCGCGTTCGGCGTTGTTGGTGGTGGAGCCGCACTCGAGGTCCGCGGTGCCGTTCTGGATCAGCGGGATACGTGTTTGCGAGGTCACCAGGTTGTACTTGGCTTTGAGGTCGGGTTTGTTCAGGTCTTTTTTCAGCTGTTCAACGACGGCCAACTGAATGTCGTGGGAGTAGCCCACGGGTTTGCCCGAACCGTCCGCGATGTAGGAAAACGGAATGGAGCTGTCGCGGTGAGCGAGAGTGATGGTGCCGGAGTCGTTGATTTTCTTCAGTGTGCCGGTGAGTTCGGCGGCGAAAACTGGAGTGCTGATCAGAGCAGCAGCAATAGCTGCGCCCAGGATATGGGGAACGATGCGCATCAATACTTCCTCGACATTTGTTTTTTTTATGAAGCCAGCTAAACGGCTCTTTTGTACAGCGAATGCCCGAGACGGCTCCTAAGGCGCCTCAGGTAATCGTCAAAGAGTGTAGAGCATGAGTCGTGCCATACCGAAAATAAAAGGTTAACTACATGATTTATATCGGGATTAACTTTATGTTACGACGCGGTTTTCGACGCCGGGTCCGGCAAACCGAATAGGGCGGGAGCTTGCGTTCGGAAAACCGAATGCCGCCCAGGTCATCTGCGGGAGCGAGCTTGCTCGCGAAAACGCAAAAGCGCCGCGTTTATTCTGAATAAACGCGGCGCTCTCAGGTTTCTCGCGAGCAAGCTCGCTCCTACAGTTTGGGGATGGCTATCAGGCCGCTTCGATCTTGCTACGGCTTTGTTCGACCTTCGCCAGGTAGCGTTGCACGTTGTCCTGCTCCTGCGGCGTGGTGAACAGGCCAAGCTTGGTACGGCGCCACAGTACGTCCTGCGGTTGCGTCACCCATTCTTCGGCGCACAGGTAATCAACTTCACGGGTGTACAGGCCGCCACCCAGGTGGTCACCGAGGTCGGCCAGCGATTGCACGCCCTCCAGCAGGCGCCAGGTGCGACTGCCGTAGGTGGTGGACCAGCGGCGGGCGATTTCGCTCGGGATCCAGTCGAACTTGGCGCGGATCGCATCGGCCAGGGCTTCGGGCGTGGTCATGTTTTCACCGCCGGGCAGGCTGGCCGTGGCGGTCCAGCTTGGGCGCATCTGGGTGAAGTACGGCGCCAGCTGGGCCATGGCCGATTCTGCCAGCTTGCGATAGGTGGTGAGCTTGCCGCCGAACACCGACAGGATCGGCGCTTCGCCGTTGCTGCCGGACAGCGCCAGAGTGTAGTCGCGGGTGATTGCCGACGGGTTGTCCGACTCGTCGTTGCACAGTGGGCGCACGCCGGAGTAGGTGTGGACGATATCGTCACGGCTCAGCTGTTTCTTGAAGTGCGCGTTGACCACCTTAAGCATGTAGTCGGTTTCACCTTCGGTAATCGCTACTTTCGCCGGGTCGCCGGTGTATTCGCGATCAGTGGTGCCAATGATGGTCAGGTGGTTCAGGTACGGAATAGTGAAGACGATGCGTTGGTCTTCGTTCTGCAGGATGTGCGCGTGGGCGCCTTCGTACAGTCTTGGCACGATCAGGTGGCTGCCCTGGATCAGGCGGATGCCGTAGGGCGAATCCAGCTTGAGGTCGTCCCTGATGAACTTGGCGACCCACGGGCCGGCAGCATTCACCAGTGCGCGGGCGCGGATCGAGAACAGGCTGCCATCGGCACGTTCCATGTTCATTTCCCACATGCCGTTGCTGCGATGGGCGCTGATGCAACGGGTCTGTGTATGGATGTGTGCGCCTTTTTCACGGGCAGCCATGGCGTTGAGTACCACCAGGCGGGCGTCATCCACCCAGCAGTCGGAGTATTCGAAGCCCTTGGTGATTTCGCTTTTCAGCGGGCTGTCGGCGCCGAATTTGAGGCTTTTGGAACCCGCCAGTTTCTCCCGCTTGCCCAAGTGGTCATAAAGGAACAAGCCGGCACGAATCATCCAGGCCGGACGCAAGTGCGGACGGTGGGGCAGTACGAAGCGCATCTGCTTGACGATATGCGGTGCCTTGGCCAGCAGCACTTCACGTTCGGCCAGGGCTTCACGCACCAGGCGGAATTCGTAATGTTCCAGGTAGCGCAAGCCGCCGTGGATCAGCTTGCTGCTGGCCGATGAGGTGTGGCTGGCCAGGTCGTCCTTTTCGCAAAGGAATACCGACAAACCGCGACCGGCTGCGTCTGCTGCAATGCCGACGCCATTGATCCCGCCACCGATTACGGCAACGTCATAGACTTCGGCAAGCGGTGGAGCAGGCAAGGTGGAAGGGTTCATCGGCTAGCCTCGCGATCTTTTCGTCTTGGAATTCGAACATTAATGTTCATTTGCGAAAATGGTAGCTGATAAATGCGAACACAGCCACCCAACTTCGATTAAAAAAACTCATCGAAGGGTGGGAAAAGGAAGATTTATGAACATGAGCCTGGGGAAGGCTCAAAAGGTTGAGTGCTGGATAGATCGCCATCGGGAGCAAGCCCCCTCCCACATTGGTATGTGTTCACAGCTCAAAATGTGGGAGGGGGCTTGCTCCCGATGGCGGCAGTGCAGGCGCTACACGACTTCCAGTCGCACCTTGTGCTCATTCAACACTTGCACCAACGCCAGCACTGGCTGCTGATCAGTCACCAGGCAGTCCACCAGGCTGATCGGCCCCAGGCGAATCATGGCATTGCGCCCGAACTTGCTGGAGTCCGCCGCCAGGATCACCTGGCGTGCATTGGCAATGATTGCCTGGGAAACCCGCACTTCCTGGTAATCGAAGTCGAGCAGGCTGCCGTCCTCGTCGATACCGCTGATGCCCACCAGGGCAAAGTCGACCTTGAACTGGTTGATGAAATCCACACTGGCCTGGCCGACCACACCGCCATCGCGGCGTACGTTGCCGCCGGTGAGCAACACATCGAAGTCGTCCTTGGCACTGAGCATCGTGGCGACGTTGAGGTTGTTGGTGATGATTTTCAGATGGTTGTGATTGAGCAGTGCGCGGGCGATGGATTCTGTGGTGGTGCCGATATTGATGAACAGCGAGGCGTGGTCGGGAATTTGCGCGGCGATGGCTTCACCGATGCGCTGTTTCTCGTCGCGCATCTGGTCTGCACGCATGGCATATGCGGTGTTCTCGACACTGGAGTCATAGGCCGCGCCGCCGTGGTAGCGGCGCAACAGATTGGCGTCCGCCAGCTGGTTGATATCGCGGCGGATGGTTTGCGGGGTAACAACGAATAGCTGCGCCATTTCCTCGATACTGACATACCCGCGTTCGCGGACCAGTTCGAGGATTTGTTGCTGGCGGGGAGGCAGATTCATGGGGCGTCCTTTGGGCTGCCATACAAAAGTGGCCCATGATGACGCAGGAATCGGCTCCCTGCCAGTTACAACCCGATATGGAACCGGTGCTTGGCTTATTCAGCGCCTTCGTGCGGTTCCCAGTCGCGGGTGCGGCTCACCGCTTTTTGCCAGCCGGCGTAGAGTTTTTCTTTGGCGGCTTCGTCCAGTTGGGGTTCGAATTCGCGCTCGATCACCGCCTTGCCACGCAGTTCGTCCAGGCTGCCCCAGAAGCCACACGCCAGGCCGGCCAGGTAGGCGGCGCCGAGGGCAGTGGTTTCGCGCATTTGCGGGCGCTCGACCTGGGTGCCGAGGATGTCGGCCTGGAATTGCATCAGGAAGTTGTTGGCAACCGCACCGCCGTCCACACGCAGGGCCTTGAGGCGTTCGCCAGAGTCTTGTTGCATGGCGTCGAGTACATCGCGGGTCTGGAAGGCAATCGACTCCAGGGCTGCACGAATAATGTGGTCTACGCGTACGCCGCGGGTCAGGCCGAACAGCGCACCACGGGCATACGGGTCCCAATAGGGCGCGCCCAGCCCGGTGAAAGCCGGGACCAGGTACACGCCGTTGCTGTCCTTGACTTTGCCGGCAAAGTATTCGGTGTCGTGGGCGTCATTGATGATTTTCAGCTCGTCACGCAGCCATTGCACGGTGGAACCGCCGTTGAAGACCGCGCCTTCAAGGGCGTAGGCCACTTCACCGCGTGGGCCGCAGGCGATGGTGGTGAGCATGCCGTGCTTGGATTTCACTGCCTTGTCGCCGGTGTTCATCAGCAGGAAGCAGCCGGTGCCGTAGGTGTTCTTGGCCTGGCCGGCTTCCACGCACATTTGGCCGAACAGCGCGGCTTGTTGGTCACCGGCAATGCCGCCGATGGCGATGCCGCTCTTGGTGCGGCCATAGATTTCGGAGGAAGACTTCACTTGCGGCAGCATTTCCCGCGGCACATCCAGAATCTCCAGCATCTTCGCATCCCACTCCAGGGTGTGGATGTTGAAAAGCATGGTGCGCGAGGCGTTGGTGTAGTCGGTGACGTGGGTCTTGCCGCCGGTAAACTTCCAGATCAGCCAGCTATCGATGGTGCCGAACAGCAGTTCGCCATTGCGTGCACGCTCGCGGCTGCCTTCGACGTTATCGAGGATCCACTTGAGTTTGGTGCCGGAAAAGTAGGGGTCGGTGACCAGCCCGGTGGTGTCGTTGATGTACTGCTCGTGGCCGTCGCGCTTGAGCTGCTGGCAGATTTCGGTGCTGCGGCGGCACTGCCAGACAATCGCGTTGTAGATCGGGCGGCCGGTGATCTTGTCCCAGACTACGGTGGTCTCGCGCTGGTTGGTAATGCCAATGGCGGCGACCTGGTCATGGTGCAGGCCGGCTTGCGCCAGCGCTTCGACCATTACCGCGCTCTGGGTGGCAAAGATTTCCATCGGGTCATGTTCGACCCAGCCGGCTTGCGGGTAGTGCTGGGTGAATTCACGCTGGGCGGTGCACACCACGTTGGCGTCACGATCGAAGATGATCGCCCGGGAACTGGTAGTGCCCTGGTCGAGGGCAATGATGTAGTTCTTATTCTGAATGTCGGTCATGTCAGGTGCCTTACGAAATAAGGAAGTCAGAAATCAGCCTGGGCCGCGAAGGGCAGGGGGCCAGGCTGGCGCTTTCAGGAAATACGGGTCTTGCCGTTGACAGCCGTGTCAGGTGTTTCAGCTATAGCAGGTGCGGCGCTCGGCAGGTGACGGGCAATCAGCCCGCGATAGGCTGCCGCGCCGAGGCATGCGCCGACAATCGGGGCGAAAATCGGCACCAGGAAGTAAGGAATGTCGCGGCCACCAGTAAAGGCCATTTCACCCCAGCCGGCGAAAAAGGTCATCAGCTTGGGCCCGAAATCCCGTGCCGGATTCATCGCAAAGCCGGTCAGCGGGCCCATGGCGCTGCCAATCACGGCGATCAGCAAGCCGATCAGCAGCGGAGCCAGCGGGCCGCGTGGCAGGCCGTTGTTGTCATCGGTGAGGGCCATGATCACACCCATCAGGATCGCGGTAATGACCATTTCCACCAGGAAGGCCTGGGCCGTGCCCAGCAGTGCATGGGGGTAGGTGGAGAACACGGATGCCAGTTCCAGGCTGGCCTGGGAGCCGCGGACCATATGGTGGGTTTGTTCGTAATCGAAAAACAGGTTGCTGTAGAGCGTATATACCAAGGCTGCAGAGCAGAAGGCGCCGGCGACCTGGGCGAGAATATAGAAGGGCAGTTTGCGCTTTTCAAAATCGGCAAAAATGCACAGGGCGATACTGACCGCCGGGTTGAGGTGAGCCCCGGAAATACCGGCACTCAGGTAGATCGCCATGCTCACACCGATCCCCCAGATAATACTGATTTCCCATAGGCCAAAGCTCGCACCCGCGACCTTGAGCGCGGCGACACATCCTGTACCGAAGAAGATCAGCAGTGCGGTCCCCAGGAATTCGGCCATGCATCGGCTCGAAAGTGAAGGCTGTTGAAGAGCAGTTGTCATGGCAAACCTCGATTGTTGTTCTTGTCTGGCGCACTGCCTCAGCGGGCGGTTGCGCGATTTTCACCGTGACAAGGATCCCCATCCTGGGTCGCGGCTTACTGCTGGAGTACTGCGGAGTATTCCTACAGTATTCGGAAACGAAAAAATATAGACAAGAATGACCGCTGTCAAAGGTCGAAAGTGAACCGCCAGTCACTTTCTAACTATTGGTCTGATGAATGATCATGCGGGTTAGGTTTGGCCTGTGCGCCAGCAGCGCTTGAACTAGAGCGTTTTGCCTGCGCTTGGCCTAGAATTGGGTGCCTGTTTTCCCTGCCCGGAGACTCCATGACGCCCGCATTGGATTTGTTGAAAAAAGTTCGCGCCGAACATCGCATCCATAGCTATGAACACGACCCTAAGGCGGCTTCGTATGGCCTGGAGGCCGCGGAAAAATTGGGTCTTGACCCTGCGCAGGTGTTCAAGACGCTGTTGGCCAGCAGCGAGAAAAGCGAATTGTTGGTAGCGGTGGTGCCGGTCGTCGGAAGTCTGGATTTGAAAGCGCTGGCTCATGCGGCAGGCGTGAAAAAAGTCGAAATGGCCGATCCGGCAGCGGCTCAGCGTTCCACCGGTTACCTGTTGGGCGGCATCAGCCCGCTGGGACAAAAGAAGCGCTTGCGTACGTTTATCGACGAAACGGCGCAACCCTTTGCAACGATTTTTGTGAGTGCGGGGCGGCGGGGGCTGGAGGTGGAGTTATCCGCAGCTGTGCTGGCCGAACATACCCAGGCCAAGTTCGCGCCGATTGGCCGGGCCTGACTTTCAGCCCTGTTACGATTCAAATGTGGGAGGCGGCAAGCCCCCTCCCACATGTTTAACCCGGTTTCCTCAGAAAGCTGCTTACGCCTGGAACAGCACCAGATGCTCGGCAGCCACTCGAATCCCTACATCCGTCCCCATCTGTTGATCAACATGGCTGGGGAAAATCGATTCCAGCTGTGCACCCGTTGGCAGTTGCAACCGGTACAAGGTCGAGGCTCCCTGGAACGTCTTGCCGACGATCCGAGCTTTCAATGCGCTGTCCGGCGCGTAGACGATATCATCCGGGCGCAGCAAAACATCCACCGCGCCGCCGATGGCCCAGGTATAGGCGCGATTACCACGCAGGTCACCCAGCTCGGTGCTCACTGACTCGGGCGAGTTCAATTGACCCCGGATGAAATAGCCCTGGCCGATAAAACTGGCGACATAGGGCGTCTGCGGTTCGTGATAAAGGTTGTAGGGCGTGTCCCACTGCTCAAGACGGCCCTCCTTGAACACGCCGACATGGTCACTGACGGCGAACGCTTCTTCCTGGTCATGGGTAACGAGGATCGCACTGGTGCCCCGCGCCTTGAGGATATCGCGCACTTCATGGCTGAGCTTGCGGCGTAGTTCGCCATCGAGATTGGAAAACGGTTCGTCCAGCAGCAACAGTTGTGGCTCCGGCGCCAAGGCGCGGGCGAGGGCGACACGTTGCTGCTGGCCACCGGAAAGCTCGTGTGGGAAACGCTTGCCCAGATCCTTCAGGTTGACCAGTTCCAGCAACTCGGCGACTACACGATCCTTTTGCAGATGTTTGCGAATACCGAAGCCGATGTTATCGGCCACGCTCAGGTGCGGGAACAGAGCGTAGTCCTGGAACACCATGCCGATACGACGTTTCTCGGGTGCCAGGGTGAACCCTGCGCTGGAGATGACTTCGCCGGCCAGGCTGATTTCGCCTTCATGTATCGGCTCAAAGCCAGCAATGGCGCGCAAGGTGGTGGTCTTGCCGCACCCCGAGGAACCGAGCAGGCAACCGATGTCGCCGGCATTGAGGTGCAGGTTGAGGTTCTGCACCACTCGTTGATCTTGATAGCCGCATGCCAGGTTGCGCAGGTTCAGCAGAAGTGGCTGGCTCATGCGTGGTGGTACGACGGTTCGACGAGAAATTCCAGCAGGGCTTTTTGCGCATGCAGGCGGTTCTCGGCCTGGTCCCAGGCCACCGAACGCGGGTCGTCAAGCAGGTCGAGGCTGATTTCTTCGCCGCGGTGGGCAGGCAGGCAGTGCATGAACAGCACGTCCGGCGCGGCCGTATCGAGCAGGGCGCGGGTCACCTGGAACGGTGCGAACAGGGCCAGGCGTTTGGCCGTTTCGTCTTCCTGGCCCATTGAGGTCCAGACGTCGGTGCTGACCAAGTGGGCGCCGACTACGGCATCCTTGGGGTCGCGTAGCAATTGCACACGGCCATCGGCCTTGGCCATGAACTCGGCGCTCGGCTCGTAGCCTTCAGGGCAGGCGATACGCAGGTGGAAGTCGAATTGGATCGCCGCCTCTATATAGCTGTTGCACATGTTGTTGCCGTCGCCGATCCAGGCCACGGTCTTGCCTTGGATCGAGCCACGGTGCTCAAGGAAGGTTTGCATGTCGGCCAGCAACTGGCAGGGGTGCAGGTCATCGGACAGGCCATTGATCACTGGCACGCGAGAGTTGGCGGCAAACTCGGTCAGGGTGCTGTGGGCGAAGGTACGGATCATCACCGCGTCGAGCATGCGTGACATGACCCTGGCGCAATCGCTGATCGGTTCCCCACGGCCCAGTTGGGTGTCACGCGGTGACAGGAAAATCGCCTGGCCACCCAGCTGGATCATGCCGGCTTCGAACGACAGGCGGGTACGCGTCGAGGATTTCTCGAAAATCATCCCGAGTACACGGTTTTTCAAAGGCTCAAACAGTACGCCGCGGTTACGCAGGTCTTTAAGCTCAATGCCTCGACGGATCACGCTGACCAGCTCTTCGGGCGTGCAATCCATCAGGGAGAGAAAGTGCCTTGCGCTCATCATTAACTACCTTTTTGCAACAGACCGCAGATACTCAAAGCCTTGTTTATTGTGACAACGGGCGAGACCTGCGGCGGAAGCCGCACGGGGCGACGAAATAGGGGAAGGCGCGATATTGACATTAAATGTCGCGTCTTACCAATAGGGCTACGGTTTTTAGGGGTGTTCAAGCAGGGCGCTGACGCGCGTTTGAAGACAATTTCCTGACAGCAGCGGGTCATTTGTACACTGGCGCCGAGGCCTTTTGCAATGCGCCGAGGCGGGCCCAAGCCAGGTAGCGTCGGTTTAAGCCGCTGGATGGACGGTTTCTGAAACATTTACTCATGCTTAGCCATGCCCTGGCCTATGCCCACCGATTCACAGCACGAAGGTTGCTGGCGCGCTGGCAGCTCGCCGCCCATAGTTAAGCCAAAGCCCCTATAAAAGAGACTGGCCATGACCAAGACTCTCCATCACCGTGCCTGCCACCTGTGCGAAGCCATCTGCGGCCTGACCCTGGAAACCACCCAGGCTGACGATGGCAGCCTGGCGATCACCTCGATCAAGGGCGACCCCCTGGACAGTTTCAGTCGCGGGCACATCTGCCCCAAGGCAGTGGCCCTGCAGGATATCCAGAATGACCCGGACCGCCTGCACCAGCCGATGCTGCGGGTCGGCAGCGAATGGCAGCCGATCGCGTGGGATGAAGCGTTTGCCATGGTGGCCGAACGGCTGGCAAGCATCCAGGCCCGGCACGGGCAGAACGCGGTGGCGGTGTATCAGGGCAACCCCAGCGTGCACAACTATGGGTTGATGACCCACAGCAACTACTTTCTCGGGCTATTGAAAACGCGCAATCGCTTTTCCGCGACCTCGGTCGATCAACTACCCCATCACCTCACCAGTCACCTTATGTACGGCCATGGCCTGTTGCTGCCCATTCCGGACATCGACCATACCGACTTCATGTTGATTCTCGGCGGCAACCCGCTGGCCTCCAACGGCAGCATAATGACCGTGCCGGACGTAGAAAAACGCCTCAAGGCCATTCAGGCGCGTGGCGGCAAAGTAGTGGTGGTCGACCCTCGGCGCAGCGAGACAGCCGCCATCGCCGACCAGCACTTGTTCGTACGCCCCGGAGGCGACGCGGCGCTGTTGTTCGGGCTGCTCAACACCTTGTTCGCTGAGGGGCTGACCCGCGACAGCCATTTGCCAGTTGAAGGGCTGGAGGACGTGCGCCGAGCAATTGTGGGATTCAGCGCCGAGGCAATGAGTCGCCAGTGTGCAGTGCCTGCCGAGCAGATTCGGCAGTTGGCCCGCGATTTCGCTGGCGCTGACAAAGCCGTTTGCTACGGCCGAATGGGAGTCTCGACCCAGGCGTTCGGCACCCTGTGTCACTGGTTGGTGCAGTTGATCAACCTGGTAACTGGCAATCTCGACCGCGTGGGCGGTGCGCTGTGCACCAGCCCGGCGGTCGACCTGGTAGCCTCGACTGGTGGCGGCCATTTCAATCGCTGGCAGAGCCGTGTGTCCGGGCGCCCGGAATACGGCGGAGAGTTGCCGGTGTCGGCTCTGGCCGAGGAAATGCTCACCGAAGGCGAAGGACAGATCCGCGCGCTGGTGACAGTGGCCGGCAATCCGGTGCTGTCGACGCCCAACGGTCGCCAGTTGGAGCAGGCGCTGGATGGATTGGAGTTCATGGTCAGCGTCGACCTCTATATCAACGAGACCACGCGTTATGCCGACCTGATCCTGCCGTCCACCTCTGCATTGGAAAACGATCACTACGACACCACCTTCAATATGTTCGCGGTGCGCAATGTCACCCGCTTCAACCGAGCGATCCTGCCCAAGCCCGAGGGTGCGCTGCATGACTGGGAGATCTTTGTCGGCTTGGCCAAGGCATTCGCGGCGCAGACCGGCGTAGCGCTCAAGCCAACCCTGCCTCCGGCACAGATGATCGATTTCGGGCTGCGCGCAGGCGCCTACGGTGATGCATCCAGTCATAAGCTATCGGTGGCGATGTTGGCCGATCATCCCCATGGCGTGGACCTGGGGCCGCTCAAGGCCAATCTCGCAGTGCGTTTGAAGACTGCCGATGGCAAGGTCCAGGCGGCACCGGCTGTGATCCTCGCTGACCTGGCGCGCTTCGAGGCGCAGCCGGTGCCGGTGGCCGACGAGCTGCTGCTGATCGGCCGTCGTCATGTGCGCAGTAACAATTCCTGGATGCATAACTACCATCGGCTGGTGAAGGGCAAGCCACGCCATCAATTGCTGATGCATCCTGACGACCTCGCCAGGCGACAGCTCAATGACGGTCAACGGGTGCGGGTAAGTTCGCGCATCGGCATGATCGAAGTGGACGTGTTGGCCAGCCTGGACATGATGCCGGGCGTGGTCAGCCTGCCTCATGGCTGGGGGCATGGCCGCCCGGGCGTACAAATGAGCATCGCCAGTGCTCAGCCCGGGGCGAGTGCCAATGACTTGACCGACGAGCGGCAGTTGGACGAGTTGTCGGGTAACGCCGCGCTTAATGGCGTGCCGGTGCAAGTGGCGGCGGCGTGAGGTGCCCGAGCACCGCGCTGGGATTTTGCGTTACAATGCGCCACCGTGCCGACCTGTGAGTCGCAAAGTTCCAGCCGAGGTGTTCCATGGATATCATCGAAACGATCAAAGACCAGATTGCCAACAACACCATTCTGCTCTACATGAAGGGCGCGCCTAACGCTCCTCAGTGCGGTTTTTCCGCAAAAGCCTCCCAGGCCATCATGGCGTGTGGCGAGAAGTTCGCCTACGTGGATATCCTGCAGAATCCGGAAATTCGCGCCAACCTGCCTAAATACGCCAACTGGCCGACTTTCCCGCAACTGTGGGTAGCCGGTGAACTGGTTGGCGGCAGCGACATCATCACTGAAATGGCAGCCGATGGTTCGCTGCAAGCGCTGATCAAAGACGCAGCGGAAAAAGCGGCAGCCAAGACTGAAGCTTGATTGACCGGCAATAAAAAGCCCCGCTTCTCAATACGAGAGCGGGGCTTTTTTGTACGCTAGGAGTTATTCACCCATCTGCGATTGCAGGTAGTTCTCGAGGCTGACCTTGTCGATCAGGCCCAGCTGGGTTTCAAGCCAGTCGATATGCTCTTCCTGGTCTTCCAGGATGTCTTCCAGCAGTTCACGGCTGCCGAAGTCGCCCTTGGTTTCGCAATGGGCGATGGCGGCCTTGAGGTCGCTATGGCTCTTGCGCTCAAAGCCCAGGTCGCTGCTGAGCATTTCCTGGGTATGCTCGCCGATGTTCAGCTTGCCCAGGTCCTGCACGTTCGGCAGGCCTTCCAGGAACAGGATGCGTTTGATCAGCGCGTCGGCATCCTTCATAGCCTTGATCGATTCTTTATATTCGCGCTTGCCAAGCTTTTCCAGGCCCCAATCGTCGTACATGCGCGCATGCAGAAAGTACTGATTGATCGCGACCAGTTCATTGGCAAGGATTTTGTTGAGTTGCTGGATGACTGAGATGTCGCCTTTCATGACTGGGGTCCTGCCCTGTAATAGCTGTGTATAGGGCAGAGTCTGAGCGGTGAAATTCCTAGTGTCAAACCTAAGTTATTGAATAATAAATGAAAATTAATCGGAATAAGAATGTTTGTGTTCCGCGTCTTGGCGCTAACTAATTGAATTACAGGCATAAAAAAACCGGACACTAGGTCCGGTTCTTTAAAACAGCCTTTTCAGGCGTGTGTAAATTCTGTCGAGTAGGGGAGCGCGGCCTGGGCTGTTTGCAGCTGCGTCAGGGTTTCCCGTACCACTTGCTTGGCGAGGCACGCACATTTACCACACTGACTGGCAACGCCGGTGGTTTCACGCACTTCTTTGTAGCTGCAGCAACCTTCGTAGATCGCTTCGCGGATTTGTCCGTCGGTGACGCCAGTGCAGAGGCAGACATACATAAGGGAGAACCGTCGCGGGTTTAAGGCTTAAGTGCGATGGATCTTAATGTTAACGAGAATGATTGTCAAAGTAGTTTCGTCAACGATCAGCCGCGTATTGCCCATGCGCTGACGAACGGTTTTTTCAGTGTATGATGGTTGGTCTTCACGAAGCGTGATTGCGTCATGTTTCTGTCGGATTCTACAGGCAGACTCGACCGGTCCTTTTGCTTCAATCGTCATCCCATATCAGGAGATATCCAATGAGCGTACTCGTCGGTAAACAAGCCCCGGATTTCGACGTCCCAGCCGTCCTCGGCAATGGCGAAATCGTTGATAGCTTCAAACTGTCCGAAGCCATCAAAGGCAAATACGGCCTGGTCTTCTTCTACCCGCTGGACTTCACCTTCGTCTGCCCTTCGGAGCTGATCGCCCTGGACCACCGCATGGACGACTTCAAGGCGCGCAACGTAGAAGTAGTGGCTGTTTCCATCGACTCCCACTTCACCCACAACGCCTGGCGCAACACTGCCATCAATGATGGCGGCATCGGCAAAGTCAAATACACCATGGCTGCCGACATGAAGCATGACATCGCCAAGGCCTACGACGTTGAATCCGAAGGCGGCGTGGCCTTCCGTGGCGCGTTTCTGATCGACGACAAGGGCGTCGTTCGCTCGCAGATCATCAACGACCTGCCGCTGGGTCGTAACATGGAAGAGCTGATTCGCCTGGTCGACGCCCTGCAATTCCACGAAGAGCACGGTGAAGTCTGCCCTGCCAACTGGAAAAAAGGCGACAAGGGCATGAACGCTTCGCCAGAAGGTGTTGCTGCTTACCTGACCGAGAACGCTGGCAAGCTGTAAGCGCCCGTTTCACGGTAAAAAAACCGGCCTGAGAGGGCCGGTTTTTTTATGTGCGGGGTTCAACTTCAATCGCTGAAGTCTTCCCAGCCGCCCATCTGCTTCCAGCGATTGACGATGCCGCAGAACAGCTCGGCAGTCTTCTCGGTATCGTAGCGGGCCGAATGAGCCTCACGGCCGTCGAAGTCGATACCGGCCGCCTGACAGGCTTTGGCCAACACGGTCTGGCCATACGCCAGACCGGCAAGGGTGGCGGTGTCGAAGCTGGAGAACGGGTGAAACGGATTGCGCTTCATGTCCAGTCGCGCCACGGCGGCATTCAGGAAGCCCAGGTCGAAACTGCTGTTGTGGCCCACCAGGATCGCGCGTTTGCAGCCATTGGCCTTCAGCGCTTTGCGCACACCGCGGAAGATATCGGTCAGCGCCGCTTCTTCGCTCACCGCCATGCGCAGCGGGTGGTCGAGCTTGATGCCGGTGAACTCCAGGGCTGCCGCTTCGATATTGGCGCCTTCGAATGGCTCGACGCGGAAGAAGTGGGTATGTTCCGGGAACACAAAACCGTGTTCATCCATGCCGATAGTGGTAGCGGCGATTTCCAGCAGGGCGTCGGTGGCGCAATTGAAACCACCGGTTTCTACGTCGATGACAACCGGCAGATAGCCGCGAAACCGCTCGGCCATCGGGTGACGGGAACCGCCACCACTGTGCTCTTGTTCGTCGTCGTAATGGTCTTCACTCACTTGCTTTCCTCCAGCAGGCGCCAGCGCAGTGTTTCACCGGCGCGCAGCGGGATAACAGTCAGCTCGCCGAATGGCAGGCTGGCAGGGGCGGTCCAGTCTTCACGAACCAGGGTGATGCGGTCGGTATTTGCCGGCAGGCCGTAGAAACGCGGGCCATTGAGGCTGGCGAAGCCCTCGAGTTTGTCCAGGGCATTGCGCTGTTCAAACGCTTCGGCATACAGCTCTATAGCGGCGAACGCCGTGTAGCAACCGGCGCAACCGCACGCGGCTTCCTTGGCGTGCTGGGCATGGGGCGCGGAGTCGGTGCCGAGGAAAAATTTCGGGTTGCCGCTGGTGGCGGCGTCCAGCAACGCCACCTGGTGGGTGTTGCGCTTGAGGATCGGCAGGCAGTAGAAGTGCGGCCGAATCCCGCCCACCAGCATGTGGTTGCGGTTGTAGAGCAGATGATGGGCGGTGATGGTCGCGCCCACATTGGCCGAAGCTTCGGTGACGAACTGCACGGCATCGGCCGTGGTGATGTGTTCGAACACCACCTTCAGGGTCGGGAACAGCTCGACCACGCGACGCATGTGCTCGTCGATGAACACCTTCTCGCGATCAAACACGTCCACGTCGCCACGGGTGACTTCCCCGTGGATCAGCAGCGGCATGCCGACCTCGGCCATGGCTTCGATGGCTGGCAGGATCTTGTCGATGCTGGTCACGCCGGAATCGGAGTTGGTGGTCGCGCCGGCCGGATACAGCTTGGCGGCGTGCACGAAGCCGCGGGCCTTGGCTTCACGAATTTCGTCAGGCTGGGTGCGGTCGGTCAGGTAGAGCACCATCAACGGTTCGAAGCAGCTGCCGGCCGGTCGTGCAGCGAGGATGCGCTGGCGATAGGCATCGGCTTCTGCGGCATTGCGCACCGGAGGTACCAGGTTAGGCATGATGATGGCACGGCCAAACGTGCGCGCCACATCGGCCACGGTTTGGGGTAACGCAGCACCATCGCGAAGATGAATATGCCAGTCGTCGGGACGCAGCAGGGTCAGGCGGTCGGACATTGGGGATTCCAGGCGGGTCAATCTGGTGGGAATGCTACCGGAAAAGACTCTTGCAGGCACTCGCTATCAAGTTTTGCCGGATGCGACCGATATTCCCGGGTATGCCTTAACGATGTATGACGCTTTGAAGTGTTGTAGAAACCAGTGGAGCCTTCCCGTGCGCCAGCATTATCTAGCCCTGCTCAGTGTGTTCGCCAGCCTGCCTGCGATGGCCCTCACGTTCCAGACCCGCCTGGAGAATATTGAGTGGAAGGTAGAAGGTGACCAGTTCGAGTGCCGCCTGACCCAGCCGATCACCGATTTCGGCTCCGGCGAATTCGTGCGCCGCGCCGGTGAGCAGGCGACGTTTCGCTTGAAGGCCTATAACGGTTCGTTCGGCGCAGGTTCGGCGACTTTGTTGGCTGCTGCTGCGCCCTGGCAGCCGGGCCGAGGCGATATCAACCTCGGCGCCGTACGGGTCGGCAGTGGTGACGTATTGTTCAACAGCTCCCAAGCCCAGGCCGGGCGTCTGTTCACCGGCTTGCTCGAGGGGCGTAGCCCGACCGTGCGGCATTACGGACGTGAGGGTGGTTATTCGGAAATTCGCCTGCTGCCGGTGAAGTTCAACAAGGCCTACAGCGACTATCAGTTGTGCACTACCAAGCTGCTGCCAATGAATTATGACCAGGTCAAACAGACTGAAGTCGGCTTCCCCGGTGGCGGCATCGAACTGGACGCGGCTGCCAAGAAGAAGCTGTCGGTGATTCTTGCATTCATGAAAGCCGACCCCACGGTCAATCACGTCGAGTTGAACGGCCATTCGGATAACAGTGGCAACCGACTGACCAATCGCGATGTCTCGCGCCGGCGCGCCCTGGCGGTGATGGACTATTTCAAGGCCAACGGCATCGCGGAATCGCAGATTACCCTGCGGTTTCATGGGGAAAGCTATCCTTTGGCGCCCAACACCAATGCGGCCAACCGCGCCCGTAACCGGCGTGTGAATATCCAGCTGGAGCGGGTAGCGGCCCCCGAGAAACCGGCACCCCAGGCCACTGCGCCGAGCAATCCTGCAGCCACATCATAAGGGGCGACCATCGGTCGCCCGCTCGACATAATCTGTCGCTTTATCTTCATTTGCTGTCGCGCCCCTGTAATTTCACGGTTTTGATCGGTAGAATCGACGCCTTTCCGTACAACCCCGTGGAGTGATGGCATGGCCGACGTAAACAAGGTCGTTCTCGCGTATTCCGGCGGCCTGGACACTTCGGTGATCCTCAAGTGGCTGCAGGATACTTATAACTGTGAAGTGGTGACCTTCACCGCTGACCTGGGTCAGGGCGAAGAGGTCGAACCTGCACGTGCCAAGGCGCAAGCCATGGGCGTGAAAGAGATCTACATTGACGACCTGCGCGAAGAGTTCGTCCGCGATTTCGTCTTCCCGATGTTTCGCGCCAACACTGTCTACGAAGGCGAGTACCTGCTGGGTACCTCCATCGCACGTCCGCTGATCGCCAAGCGCCTGATCGAAATCGCCAACGAAACCGGCGCCGACGCCATTTCCCATGGCGCCACCGGCAAGGGCAACGACCAGGTACGTTTCGAACTGGGTGCCTACGCCCTCAAGCCAGGGGTAAAAGTGATTGCCCCTTGGCGCGAATGGGACCTGTTGTCCCGTGAAAAGCTGATGGACTACGCTGAAAAGCACGGCATTCCGATCGAACGCCATGGCAAGAAGAAGTCGCCGTACTCGATGGATGCCAACCTGCTGCACATCTCTTATGAAGGTGGTGTGCTGGAAGACACCTGGACCGAGCACGAAGAAGACATGTGGAAATGGACCGTCTCCCCGGAGAACGCTCCTGACAAGCCGCAGTACCTGGAACTGACCTACCGTAACGGCGATATCGTTGCGCTCGACGGCGTTGAAATGACCCCGGCCACCGTACTGGCGACCTTGAACCGGATCGGCGGCCAGCACGGTATCGGGCGCCTGGACATCGTTGAGAACCGCTACGTAGGCATGAAGTCCCGTGGCTGCTACGAAACTCCTGGCGGCACCATCATGCTGCGCGCCCACCGCGCCATCGAGTCCATCACCCTGGACCGTGAAGTGGCCCACCTCAAAGACGAACTGATGCCTAAGTACGCCAGCCTGATCTACACCGGCTACTGGTGGAGCCCTGAGCGCCTGATGCTGCAACAGATGATCGACGCTTCCCAGGCTCACGTGAATGGCGTCGTGCGCCTGAAGCTGTACAAGGGCAATGTGATTGTCACAGGCCGCAAGTCCGATGAGTCGCTGTTCGATTCCAACATTGCCACGTTCGAAGAAGACGGCGGGGCCTACAACCAGGCGGATGCGGCCGGGTTTATCAAGTTGAACGCACTGCGCATGCGTATTGCTGCCAACAAGGGCCGCTCGTTGTTCTGACTGTCAGGCGCATTGTGAAAATGGCCCCTTGTTCAAGGGGCCATTTTTTTTGCCTCGGTATTGGTAGGCAAGCGTTAAATAGGTGTTGATGTTTATTTACGTTTACCCTGTGTAAGTCTTTGCGCAACTTGCAAGGGTGATTTAGGTTGTTATCTTTTATTTTTTAGGATGAATGATTTTTTACATCTGCTGAGGAACTATTTCTGACAGAAAATTCACTCATGTAAGTGGTGGAGGTATGCGACATGTTGAATTTTCTGTAGGAATTTTGAGTGTGTGTAAATATGTTAAATGGAACTAACGTAAATAGAATGTGCTCGCCACTTTGCGTGCATCATCGCGAGAAACAAGGGGCATTTCCTGAAAGTCATGTGCGGCACGTTTACCTTTTGCGGCTTATGCCAGGGATATTTCACTCAAAATATGTATGTGTCGAGAAAGGTCTGAAAGGAAGCATAAAGCCACACACCTCTAAGTTGGCGATTTTTTGTAGGTTAATTCCTATCTTCTTGTGGGGTGGGTCTCTGCCTGCTGTTGCTCGGGGGTGAATGCTATGCCAACTAGCAATCGACTAGGCTATTGTGCTTGCTCTAAATAATTCGAACAGCGAAATTGGACTTTCTCATGAATAAAGTGCTGATCGTGGATGATCATCCCGTCATTCGTCTTGCTGTGCGCATGCTAATGGAGCGTCATGGTTATGAGGTCGTTGCCGAGACTGATAACGGTGTCGATGCATTGCAACTTGCACGGGAACATATGCCGGACATTGTCATACTGGATATAGGAATTCCCAAGCTCGATGGCCTGGAAGTTATTTGTCGGCTGGCTTCGACCAAGCAGGCTGTATCGTTCAAGGTGCTGGTGCTGACGTCACAAGCTCCTGGCCATTTTTCCATGCGCTGCATGCAGGCAGGGGCGGCCGGCTATGTGTGCAAGCAGCAGGATCTGACAGAACTGTTGAGTGCCATCAAGGCGGTGCTTTCCGGCTACAGCTACTTCCCGAACCAGGCGCTGAACTCGGTGCGCTCAACCATGGGCAACGCCAGTGAAGCCGATATGGTCGAACGCCTGTCAGGCCGAGAGATGATGGTGCTGCAACAATTGGCCCGTGGTAAAACCAACAAGGAGATTGCCGACGGCATGTTCCTCAGCAACAAAACCGTCAGTACCTACAAGACTCGCCTGCTACTCAAGCTCAATGCCCGTTCCCTCGTGGACCTGATCGAACTGGCCCAGCGCAACGGCCTGGTCTAGGCGGGCATTGCACCGTTCGTACACCCGTGTAACCGGCAGAAAAAAGCCTCCGTCAGGGAGGCTTCCGGTCGTTGGCGCATCGATCAGAAATCGAAGTCGTAATCGGCCAGCTGTTTTTGCAAGCGTCGCTCTTCCAGAAGATTGTCGATAGTGCGGCGTTTGCTCAAATTGGTCTTGGCCACCTCTGCAACAGGTGCCTCTACCCCATCGTCGTCCGACTCAACGAGGTCGTCGTCCACTTCCAGTTGTTCTTTGCCAGTGCTCATAAGGTTAACTCCAGGCTAAGACTGCCATTGGGGCTCCTTATAGCGATAAACCGCGAGTGGGTAAAAAAGATTTTTTCAATCGACTGATCAAGAAACCTAATGGTCGCTCAATCGTCAGACGTTTTGTCCTTGTATTCACACAGGTCCTCGATGCGACAGCTGCCGCAGCGTGGCTTACGCGCCTGGCAAACGTAGCGCCCGTGCAGGATCAGCCAGTGGTGGGAGTCAAGCAGATACGGCTTGGGCACGAACTTCATCAGTTGTTTCTCCACCTCGACCACATTCTTCCCGCGTGCAATACCGGTTCGATTGCTGACGCGGAAAATGTGCGTGTCCACCGCCATGGTCAGTTGCCGGAATGCCGTATTGAGTACGACGTTAGCGGTCTTACGCCCTACGCCCGGTAAGGCCTCAAGGGCTTCACGCGTTTGCGGTACCTCGCCTGCGTGCAGTTCCATTAGCAGGCGGCATGTCTCGATCACGTTCTTGGCTTTGCTGTTGTACAGGCCAATGGTCTTGATGTATTCGGACAAGCCTTCCACGCCGAGGGCATAAATCGCTGCGGGGGTATTCGCTACCGGGTACAACTTGGCCGTCGCCTTGTTGACGCCCACGTCGGTGGACTGAGCCGACAGGATCACCGCAATCAATAATTCGAACGGCGAGGAGTAGGCCAGCTCGGTTTTGGGTTCCGGATTGTCTTCGTGAAACCTGCGGAAAATTTCCAGGCGTTTTGCGGCGTTCATGGGCGGAGCGATTCCTTGCGGGTGGTCTACGTCATTTGAAAAAAGCCCAGGTCTAAACCTGGCAGGTATCAACGTGGTGGCGGCCATGTCGTGTAGCAAGGCCCCCCTGACTCATTCTGGGCTCGGTCTATGGGCTTGCAGCTGACGCTCTGCCTCGTCCAGCCTTCGCTGGGCGGCGTTCAATTCATCTACAGGTGGGGCCGGTTGGCGTTGTAATTTGCTGACATCAGCGCGAGCGTAGGCCAACGCGGTTTTCAACTGGCGCAGCTGGCTGTCGATAGGGCGTTTTTCCACACGCTGCAAAGCCGGTCGCGGCTGCTCGGAGGCTGCTTCAGCTTCATGCAGGTTGTACTCGGCGGCAGTCAACGCGGCACTCAATGTGGCCAGTTGCTGGTTGTCAGCACGCTGCTCCTGCGCCTTTTTCAATTCCGCGCGACGCATGGCCAGTTGGATCTTAGCCCGCTTGAGTGCTGGGTCCTTGGGAATTGCTGTCGCTGGCGGGCTGTCCACCTCAAGCATGGCCAGCACCTGCTCCGCAGCTTCGAACTGCCGTTGCAGGACGATCAGTTGCGACTGCTGGTCAAAAGTCGGTGGATGGCCAAACGCTTTCAAGGATTTGTACAACTGGGCGCGGCTCATCGCGACGGTGATCTTGGCTTTCTTGATCGCAGCTTCCTGAACAACCTGATGGTTATCTACAGGTATTGCGTCCGTCGGCGCCGGGCGCTTGGAACGTGCCAGGCGTTCAGCGAGCTTGTGTTCTTCTTCCCGTTGCAGGCGCGCATTGCGTTGTTCATAACGCCTGCGCGCCCGATCACGCTTGAGGCTACGTTCATGGCGCTCGAGATCGTTGGTCGCCAGCCCACCCACTATGGGGACGACACTGACCAGTGGGCGCAGCTCAATGCAGTCGACAGGGCAGGGGGCGACGCACAGGTCGCAACCGGTGCACTCGTCGATTATCACCGTATGCATCAATTTGGCGGCGCCGACGATGGCATCCACTGGGCAAGCCTGGATGCATTTGGTGCAACCGATGCATTCGGCTTCGCGGATATAGGCAATCTGCGCCGGGGCTTCGCCGCGGCTGGTATCCAGGTCCAGCACCGGTACGCGTAGCAAGTTCGCAAGCCCAGTGATGGTTTCTTGCCCACCCGGCGGGCACTTGTTGATTGCCTCGCCTTTAGCGATGCCCTCGGCGTAAGGCTTGCAGCCCGGGTGCCCGCACTTGCCGCATTGAGTCTGCGGTAGCAGCGCGTCGATACGTTGAATGAGGTTCATGCTTTGATCATAGCGTTGACGCCCGGCCCTGTGAGGTGGGCAAGCTGAAAAGCCCCGTCGTTGAAACGGGGCATTTTGCAGGACTTACTTGATACGTTGACCCGGCTTGGCGCCGCTGTCCGGGCTCAGCAGGTAGATTTCTTCGCCTCCGGGGCCAGCTGCCATCACCATGCCTTCGGAAATGCCAAACTTCATTTTCCGTGGCTTGAGGTTGGCAATCATCATGGTCAGGCGACCATCGAGCTTGGACGGGTCCGGATAAGCGCTCTTGATCCCGGAGAACACGTTGCGCTGTTCGTCACCGATGTCCAGCGTCAGGCGCAGCAGCTTGTCGGCACCTTCCACGGCTTCGGCCTTGATAATCAGCGCCACGCGCAGGTCAACGGCGGCAAAGGCGTCGAAATCGATTTCCGGGGAAATCGGGTCCTTGGCCAGTTCGCCATTGCCCGCAGGTGTGGATTGCCCGGTATCGGTCTGGCTGGCAATCAGGTCTTCTTTCGAAGCGTCGGTCATGGCCTGGACTTTCACCGGGTCGATACGGGTCATCAGCGGCTTGAACGCGTTCAACTGATGGTTGCTGAGCCACATGGCGTGGTCGGCCCAGGTCAAGGGAGCCACATTGAGGAACGCCTCGGCGTCGGCGGCCAGCAATGGCAGGACCGGCTTGAGGAAGATCACCAACTGGCGGAACAGGTTGATGCCGGTGGCGCAGATCGCCTGGACTTCAGCTTCTTTGCCTTCCTGCTTGTTCAGCGACCAGGGTGCTTTGTCGGCGATCCAGGCGTTGGCACGGTCGGCCAGGCCCATGATCTCGCGCATGGCGCGGGCAAAGTCGCGGGCTTCATAGGCGTCGGCAATGCTTGGCGCGGCCGCCAGGAAGGCTTCAGTCAGTTCCGGCGCGGCGTTTTCCGCCACCATTACACCGGCGTTGGCCTTGTGGATAAACCCGGCGCAACGGCTGGCGATGTTGACGACTTTGCCGACCAGGTCCGAGTTGACCTTCTGTACGAAATCTTCCAGGTTCAGGTCCAGGTCGTCGACGCCACGGCCCAGCTTGGAGGCGTAGTAATAGCGCAGGTATTCCGGCGACAGGTGATCCAGGTAGGTGCGTGCCTTGATGAAGGTGCCGCGAGACTTGGACATCTTCTGGCCGTTGACCGTCAGATAGCCGTGCACAGCGATGCCGGTTGGCTTGCGGTAGCCCGAGCCTTCAAGCATCGCTGGCCAGAACAGCGCGTGGAAGTTGACGATGTCCTTGCCGATGAAGTGGTACAGCTCGGCGGTGGAGTCCTTGGCCCAGAACGCGTCGAAGTCCAACTCCGGCGTGCGGTCGCACAGATTCTTGAAGCTGGCCATGTAGCCGATCGGCGCATCCAGCCACACATAGAAGTATTTGCCCGGCTCGTCCGGGATCTCGAAACCGAAGTAAGGCGCATCGCGGGAGATGTCCCACTGTTGCAGGCCAGCATCCAGCCACTCGGCGATCTTGTTGGCCACCGCGTCCTGCAGGGTGCCGCTGCGGGTCCAGGTTTGCAGCATCTGCTGGAAATCCGGGAGCTTGAAGAAGAAGTGCTGGGAATCCTTGAGCACCGGGGTGGCACCTGAAATGGCCGATTTCGGATTCTTCAGGTCAGTCGGCGCGTAGGTGGCACCGCACTTTTCGCAGTTGTCGCCGTACTGGTCTTCGGTGCCGCATTTCGGGCAGGTGCCCTTGATGAAGCGGTCGGCCAGGAACATTTTCTTGTCCGGGTCGAAATACTGGGTGATCGAGCGCGTGGCAATGTGCCCGGCGTCACGCAGGCGCTTGTAGATCTGGCTCGACAGCTCGCGGTTTTCTTCGGAGTGGGTCGAGTGGAAGTTGTCGAAGTCCACCAGGAACTCGGCAAAGTCGGCGCTGTGTTCAGCCTGCACGTTGGCGATCAGTTGTTCCGGGGTGATGCCTTCCTTTTCGGCGCGCAACATGATGGCCGAACCGTGGGCGTCGTCCGCGCAGACATAAATGCATTGATTGCCGCGATGCTTTTGGAAGCGCACCCACATATCGGTCTGGATGTACTCAAGCATATGGCCAAGATGGATGGAACCATTGGCATAGGGCAGGGCGCTGGTGACGAGGATCTTGCGTGGCTCGGACATGGGGCTCGGCTACTTGATGAAACGGAGGTCGGCCACTATAAAGCGCCAGGAAATTTATTTCACCCCGTGAGGCTGTTTCAGAATTTTCGGCGCCTCAGAAAGCATGCCGTTCGCCGGCCGGAACGGTTAGGATAGCCGCCTGTTTCAGTCAGTCTTTTTTCGGGAGTAGCCCATGAGCGCCGTCAATCGCGCAGCGGTGGAAGCCGTTCTTCGCCAATACACCGACCCTTATTTGAACCAGGACCCGGTCAGTGCCGGCTGCGTACGTGCCATCGAGGTCCAGGGTGACCAGGTTTCGGTACAACTGGAGCTGGGCTATGCCGCCGGCCTGTTCAAGAGCGGTTGGGCGCAGATGTTGCAAATGGGCATCGAGGGCCTGGACGGCGTGGCTTCGGCCAAGGTCGACATCCAGTGTGTGATCGCGCCGCACAAGGCTCAGGCACAGATCCCTGGCCTGGCCAACGTCAAGAACGTGGTGGCGGTGGCCTCCGGCAAGGGTGGCGTGGGTAAATCCACCACCGCGGCCAACCTGGCCCTTGCCCTGGCCCGGGAAGGTGCACGGGTGGGTATTCTCGACGCCGATATCTACGGGCCGAGCCAGGGCGTGATGTTCGGTATCGCCGAAGGCACACGGCCAAAGGTCAAGGACCAGAAATGGTTCGTGCCCATCGGGTCGCTGGGCGTGGAAGTGATGTCCATGGCCTTTCTTACCGATGACAACACACCGATGGTCTGGCGGGGGCCGATGGTCTCCGGTGCGTTGCTGCAACTGGTCACCCAGACGGCCTGGGGCGACCTCGACTACCTGGTGATCGATATGCCGCCAGGCACTGGCGACATCCAGCTGACCCTCGCGCAGAAAGTCCCGGTGGCGGGTGCGGTGATCGTTACCACGCCCCAGGACCTGGCACTGCTGGACGCCAGGAAAGGCGTAGAGATGTTCCGCAAGGTCAATATTCCAGTGCTGGGCGTTGTTGAGAACATGGCGGTGCACATCTGTTCCAACTGTGGTCATGCCGAGCATCTGTTCGGTGAGGGCGGGGGTGAGAAGCTCGCGACACAATACGGCGTCGAACTGCTCGCCTCGTTGCCGCTGTCGATGGATATCCGCGAACAGGCCGATGGCGGTAAACCCACTGTTGCGGCCGAACCCGATGGGCAGGTCGCGATGATCTATCAGGAACTGGCTCGTCATGTGGGCGCGCGCATCGTGTTGCAGGAAGCGGCTGCCCCGGCGATGCCGACCATTACGGTCAGTGACGACTGATCCAGTCGAGGGACAAAACGCCTCGACGTGGTCGTGGCTTTTTTTGGCTCGCTTACAGGTCAAGCATGCGACTTCGCGCATTACCCAATTGGGCGTGTAAGCATTCGCTTACTTTCTCGTAAGCGTTTGGTTTTTTTGCTGGGTGTGTACGTCTCAAATGCGTGCGAGTTTTTTCTATCCATTTGAAATATAACAATTATTTATCTTAATTTTGGTGTGGGCGCGTGTCAGTTCGCACGTTGGATCCCGTTGAACTTCTCATTGAACCCTCTAAGATCAGTCCTGTGTCCACGGATTGACACAGCCATCAAGGAACGATGGTTTGAAGGAATGTCGCAGGATGCGATTCATCAGGATGATGAAAAGGAATACAGGGACTAGGGAAAAAATGTGGGCGGGTCATACCGCCCCTTTTTTCGCCTGTAGAAAAGTAAAAGCGTCCTTCATAAACGCAAAAAGGCCCGCAAGGGGCCTTTTAGGGGGCGACGACGCTATCAGCGTTCGAGGTCTGCAATCTTACCTTTCTTGCCATCCCACTCCGCGGCATCGGGCAGCGGATCTTTCTTCTCAGTGATATTCGGCCAGATCTCCGCCAGCTCGACGTTCAACTGAATAAACTCCTGCATCTCCGCCGGGACTTCGTCCTCGGAGAAAATCGCGACGGCCGGGCATTCCGGCTCACACAGGGCGCAGTCAATGCACTCATCCGGGTGGATAACCAGGAAGTTCGGGCCTTCGTAGAAGCAGTCCACCGGACACACTTCTACGCAGTCGGTGTACTTGCACTTGATGCAGTTGTCGGTGACGACGAAGGTCATTTCTAATTTTCTCCTCAGGCGGCGGCAGCGAAACCCCTTCCGGCGGGGCTCGCGAGGTTTGGGAGCGATAGTCTGCAGGCCAGGCTAAAAGCCCACAGCATCCCAAACCGCGCGAGAGTCTACCAGCTTGCAAGCGTCTGCGTTATATCCGAGTCTTCAGTGCATATAACATTTCGAGCGCTTTACGTGGTGTCAAGTCATCCAGGTCAAGCTTGGACAACTCATCCAGTACCGGATGGGGCAGGCTGGCGAACAGATCGCTCTGGTGCGGCGCGGCCGGTTTCTTGCTGGCCTTGGCGGGGCTGGCGACCACTGTTTCATGGGGCAGGGCGGTGGTTTCCAGGCGGCTGAGGTGCTCGCGGGCGCGGGTGATCACGTCGTTCGGCACACCGGCCAGCTGCGCCACGGCCAGGCCGTAACTCTGGCTGGCTGGCCCTGGCAGCACATGGTGCAGGAACACGATGCGCTCATTGTGCTCAGTGGCATTGAGGTGCACGTTGGCCACCAGCGGTTCGCTTTCCGGCAACACCGTCAGTTCGAAGTAGTGGGTGGCGAACAGCGTGTAGGCACGCAGATGCGCCAGGCGTTCGGCCGCCGCCCAGGCCAGGGATAGGCCGTCGAAGGTGCTGGTGCCGCGGCCGACTTCGTCCATCAGCACCAGGCTACGCTCGGTGGCGTTGTGCAGGATGTTGGCGGTCTCGCTCATTTCCACCATGAAGGTCGAACGGCCACCGGCCAGATCATCACTGGAACCGATCCGCGTGAAGATGCGGTCCACCAGGGACAGCTCGCAACTGGCTGCCGGCACAAAGCTGCCGATATGCGCCAACAACACGATCAACGCGGTCTGGCGCATGTAGGTGGATTTACCGCCCATGTTCGGACCGGTGATCACCAGCATGCGGGTATCGTCGTCCAGCGACAGATCGTTGGCGACGAACGGCGTGGTCAACACTTGTTCCACCACTGGGTGGCGACCTTGCACAATGCGCATGCAGGGCTCGCTGACAAACCGTGGGCAGTTCAAATCAAGATTCAGCGCTCGTTCTGCGAGGTTGCTTAGTACATCCAGCTCCGCCAGGGCGGCGGCGGTGTCTTGCAACGGCGCCAGGCGGCTGATCAGGTCCTCGAGCAAGGCTTCGTAGAGCATCTTTTCCCGGGCCAGGGCGCGGCTTTTGGCCGACAGCGCCTTGTCTTCGAACTTCTTGAGCTCCGGGGTGATAAAACGCTCGGCGCCTTTGAGGGTCTGGCGACGTTGATAGTCGATAGGCGCCGACTCGGCTTGCTTGCTCGGCAGCTCAATAAAGTAACCGTGGACACGGTTGTAACCGACCTTAAGGTTCGCCAAGCCGGTGCGGGCTTTTTCGCGGGCTTCCAGGTCAATCAGGAACTGCCCGGCGTTTTCGCTCAGGGACTGCAGCTCATCCAGCTCGCTGTCATAGCCGGTTTTCAACACGCCGCCATCACGGATGATCGCGGGCGGGTTGTCGATGATGGCTTTTTCCAGCAGTGCCGCGAGGTCCGGGTACGTGCCGGCAGTCACCGCCAGCTGTTGCAGGTGCGGCGTGTCCAGCTCGGTCATCGCCACTTGCAACTGCGGCAGGGCGCTCAAGGCATCACGCAGGCGCGCCAGGTCACGGGGCCGTGCATTGCGCAAACCGATCCGTGCCAGGATACGTTCGATATCGCCGATTTCTTTCAGTTGCGGCTGCAGCTTTTCAAAGCGATAGCCGTCCAGCAGGCAGGTAATAGACGTCTGACGCGCTTGCAGCACGGTCAAGTCCCGCAGCGGACGGTTCAGCCAACGGGTCAACAAGCGGCTGCCCATGGCGGTCTGGCAACGGTCGACCACCGATTGCAGGGTGTTATCGCGCCCGCCGGCCAGGTTAGTGTCCAGCTCCAGGTTGCGACGGCTGGCGCCGTCGAGCACCACGGTATCGTCCAGGCGTTCATGACGCAGGCTGCGCAAATGCGGCAGGGCGGTGCGCTGGGTTTCCTTGGCATAGCTGAGCAAGCAACCCGCGGCGCCGATGGCCAGGGTCAGGGTTTCGCAGCCGAAGCCTTTAAGGTCCTGCACCGAAAACTGCTGGCACAGGCTTTTCAGCGCCGAATCACGCTCGAAATCCCACGGCGCACGACGCTTGGTCCCACGACGCTTCTCGGCGGGCAAATCCTTGGGCCAGTCATCCGGGATCAACAACTCCACCGGATTGATACGCTCAAGCTCCGCCAGCAGGTTCTCCCAGCCCTTGATCTCCAGCACACTGAAATTGCCACTGGTGATATCCAGCACCGACAGGCCGAACAGACGCTCATCCCCCAATACCGCAGCGATCAGGTTGTCGCGACGCTCATCCAGCAGCGCCTCATCACTCACTGTACCCGGCGTAATAATGCGCACCACCTGGCGTTCCACCGGCCCTTTGCTGGTGGCCGGGTCACCAATTTGCTCACAGATCACCACCGACTCGCCCAGCTTGACCAGCTTGACCAGGTAGCCTTCCAACGAGTGATAAGGAATCCCACACATCGGAATCGACTGCCCCGCCGACTGCCCGCGCGCGGTCAGGGTAATGTCCAGCAGCTTGGCGGCCTTCTTCGCGTCTTCATAGAAGATCTCGTAGAAGTCGCCCATGCGATAGAACATCAACTGATCAGGGTGCTGGTTTTTCAGGCGCCAGTACTGCTGCATCATCGGGGTGTGGGAGGACAGGTCTGAAGTGTTTTTACTCATTGGGTAGTAGGCAAATTCGTTGAAAGTGATGGGGCAAAGGGGGCGCTTGGCCCAGCATTTTTTGCGATGGCGGCAAGGTTAACACGCGAGGTCGGGGGTTCGCAGGTCGCAAACGGATAGGTAAAAAGCAAAAGCGGTGCGGCCCCGACATCCACCACTAAAGGAGCGGCGCCGCCACAGGTTAGCGGTTACCAGCCTTTTCTATTTCGCGGCTTACTGAGTATTAACCGGCGAATCCAACACTTTCACCACATCATCAACCACCGCCTTGACCATTCCCTGCAAGTAATGCGAAGCCCAGGCATAACGATCCGTCTCCTTGGTTATCGCCGCATCTTCTGCGAGTTACTTGGACGTGGAGAAGATTGGAGGCGTGGGGCAAGGCGTTTTGCAAGGAAACACCGCTGTTAACGCGTGAACCTGCTCTGGCTTTTCATAAAGTCGTGTTTATGAAGAATTGTTTAAGTTGCGCTCGTAGGTCGTGCCTTCGCGAGATTCTTCCTGGGGCGAGCGTTTTTGAGCGGGTGAATTTAATTTCGAATAATCAGGGTTTTAGAAAAAACATCCGCACTAAAACAGAATCATTGATGTAATTTTTATTAGCTTCCTATCATTTTTTCCTGGCTGTCTATTCCAAAAAGGTCTTTTGTTGAAAAATTCGGAGCATGTTTTATTGCTCACGGATGTAACAAATTGTTTCATTTTTTTGCCGTTTTTCGGTACCGACAAGGGGGCTTTCTGTCGGCGAACAGGTTATTTCCGTTCGTTACGACGCAGTGGGTTAAGCCTGGGACATTGATGATTTTGCGTGTGTCTGTTCGGCGCACTGCAAACAAGGGATTTGACAATTATCGAGGCTTGAACCCATGAATCATGTGATCAACTCCATACTGGAAAATGCATCAACTCGCCCCTCAATCGGTCATACCAACCCCGCGCTACTGCATGACGTCCTATGGCGAGCCCTGGAGCACGCACTCAAGGCCAACACGGATGATGCTTCCCACACTCCGCATGCCCGTGCCTGTCTCAGGATCTATGCTGAAATCGATACGCTGTCGTATCTGGACAAGGGTGATTCGAAATTGGCCGCAGCTCTGGGCAAGGCGTTCTTCGAATCGCGCTCCAGCAAAGACGTCGAGGCGTTCTGGAAGTTGTTACTGATCAAGCAACTGCTGTTCGAATTGTCGGTCAGGAGTGTGGCGACCCAGATTGCTTCGCAAGCCAGTCTGCCTCGTCAGTTGCTCACGCTCGATCCGCAGTTGATTGCAGCGCCTGCGGGAGTAAATATCAGCCTGGGAGTGCTGTGCAAAGAGACCGACCAGCTCAAGCATTCCGTTGTGCTGGTCTTGCAGAAACTGGCACAGCACGTCGAGGATCGTGGCCTGAAAAAGCCTCAAGTCACTGCGCAGCTCCTGCTGGAGTTGTACAACGCCGTGTGGTCGGGCAGTAATGGCACCGATATCGAGTCACAGATTTTTTACGCCGACAGTGTGTATGACGCGTTGCCCGACGTGCATCACGCCCTGGGCCTGGCGCCGCAGGAAAAATGGCTGACCTTGTTCACCTGGTTATACGGCGACAAGGATGGCCGCCCCTATGACACCAACCAGCACACCGAAACCCTGGTGGTGGCGCTGGAAACGGCGCTGCGCAATCGCTACATCGCTGATATCGACAGTCTGATCAAGGACGGCGGCGCACGGCATCGCCTTGAAGAGATTCGTGCTCGCGTGGGCAAGGATCATCCCGAGCATTTCAAGCGTCCCGCCGAACTGATCGACGCACTGAGCAGCATCCGTTTTACCCAGCCCGCCGCCATCGACCGTCTGCTGCTGCGGGTGCATGCGTTTGGCTTTCACTATCTGGATATCGAGTTTCGTGAAAACGCCGAGATGTTCAGCAGCGTGGTCGATGAGATCCTTTCCAGCCAGTGGCTGGAAACCATCGGCCTGGGCCAGGGCCGGCACTATCACGAGCTGGATGAGCGTGCGCGTCAGGCCGCCCTTGAGGTCGCGCTGGAGGGCGGGGCGGCCCGGACGCCCGCTGCCCTGTGGCAGGAGTATTTGCAACGCACCACGCCGATTTACACCCGGAAAGCCGAGCAATATGCCGGCCAGGATTACATTGCGCTGATGGAGCAGGACCCGAGCTATATCCGTATGCACGATGCGCGCAACGCGGTGGAACGGTTTGAAATGATCGACCGTTATCGCGACCGGATGAAACTCCACGGGATCGCCGAGTACACCTCGGCCCTCAGCGCGCTGGAGGTGCTGTTCCTGATGAAAGCGGCCCAGGTGCGGGACGGGATTGACATCGCCCTGCAACCCGAAGACCTGGCGGGTGCCGAGCGCACGCTGGCCACGGTACATGAGGTGTACGAAAACCCGGTGTACCGCCAGCATCTGGCAACGCGCGGCCACCTCCAATACATTACGTTTGGCCCCAGCGACACGGGCAAGCAAGGCGGTAAGGCCATGCACAAGCTGAACATGGCGATTGCCAACCAGCACAAGCTGATCGCGGCCCGCTACGGCATCGAGGTGGTCGTCCACGTCATCATGGGCGGGGAACACGCACGGTGTAATGGGGTGATCGCCGAGACCTTGCAGGAGTTCGGCGCGCTGGAGGGCCCGGAAACCCGCTTCATGCTGGCCGGCTGCGCGGAGATGCGCGCTCATCTGCTGACCCGCAACCAGTCCGTCAACTTTCTCAGCCAGTTGTACCGTATGCACGCCGAGCACCAGCCGCAGCCGTCCGAGGAGGTCATTGCCGGCAGGATTCAGCGTTGGGGGGACGTGGTGCGCCGCTACCAGGCGACGTTCTTCGAGCATCCGGCGCTGCCTTCCCTGCTGCGGGACCTGGCGCGATTCGATGTGGTCAGGGCCACAGCCAAAGGCACCCGGCCGCCTTCTCGTATCTTCAACATCAAGGTGTTCGAGTCGCGTCCCGATGCCATTCGTGCGATTCCCTGGACCCGCGCCTTGCTTGCCGGTGGGTTGCACAGCGAACTGATCGGCGTCGGGCAGTTTGCGCAAGAACCGGCAACTTACTTGTCCAAGGCCTTCAACGAGGATGAGAGCTTTCACACCTACGTCAAAGGCATGGCCTACGCCATTGCGCGAACCGACCTCAAATGCGCCTGGCTGACCCTGACCGGCAGCATCCCGGAAAAGGCCCATATCCAGATGCTGGCGCAAGCCTTGAAGACCGAAGCCGTCGGCACCGCCGAACAGCTGCTGGCCAGCCTGCATCTGGAAGTGATTGAAGGTAAGCGCTTTGTGTACAAGGCCACCACCGGCACCGAGCCGGCAGATCCATGGAAAATCAAGGAGGGCAGCTTGCTCAACCTGTGGCCCAGTCTCAAGGCCGAGGTCTACCTCAAGGAAAAGAACTTGCGAATCTATCGCTTGTTTCTGATCTACGCCAAAAGCAATCCCGCGTTCATCCAGTCGTCATCGCTGAATGATTTCTACAGCGGGTTCCTCGCGGCCGTGAGTACCGATGCAGGCCTGGTCGATCCCGCAAGCGCCCACCATTTCACCTGGTGATTAACCCCGATGCCCAGGGCAACCTGGGTATCGGCAGGCGCTACCCTCCAAGAGGATCAACTGTATGGCAGTTACCACCCTGATACTGGATGCCCCCGGGCCGCCGTTACTGTTTGAGGAAGTCGATCGCTTTCTTGAACTGGGTCTGGGCGTCACCCTCAACCTGCATTACTTCGCGGACAAAGAGCGCATTCGCCAGCACTACGGCACGCGCATTCACTATGCCGAGATCAACTGCCATGACGAGCCTGGCTTTATTGCCGCCGTGAGTCAGGCCGGGGGCTACAGCGTGTTCAAGACGCGCCTGAACATCCCGTTGGGCGCTGGCCTGATCCGCGCTGCCACCTCGCCGGCGTTGGCCACGCCACTGCGCGCCATTGCCCAGGCTGGCACAGGGGTCAATCATATTGATCGGCTGGCGTGCGAGCAGTGTGGTGTGGCGATCCTCAACACCCCAGGCTCCAACGCGGCCGCTGTTGCCGAATACGTCGTGGCCCAGGCGCTGTTTCTGTCGCGCGACCTGGATGACTACAACACTGAAACGCACAACGGCCATTGGGCAAAAGGCTCCTTGGCACCTGCCTGCGAATACGCCGAACTGACGCTTGGGCTGGTGGGCACCGGCAGCATTGCCCGGCAGGTGGCGCGCAAGGCTGCGGCGCTGGGCATCAAGGTGATCGCTACCGGGTCCGAACGTTTTACCGAACCGGTGGCGCACAGCCTTGGGCTTGAACGACGGGCAGGTCTTGAACAGTTACTGGCCGAGGCGAACATCGTCTCGATCCACGTACCGCTCACCCCGCAGACCCGAGGCTTGTTCGGCACTGCCGAGTTCCAGCAGATGCGCCAGGGATCAATCCTCATCAATACCGCGCGCGGCGGGATCGTCGACGAACACCAGTTGGCCGCCTTCATGCGCCAGTTTCCCAGGCATATCAAAGCCGTCGCCATCGATACCTTTGCCCTTGAAAAAGACCGCTTCGACTCGCCATTGACCGCTATTGCCAATGCGCAATTGACGCCGCACATCGCTGGCAATACCGCCACGGCAATCCGGACGGCGTCACGCCAGATCGTCGACAAGATCCACGCATTCAGTGCCGACGCCACCGCGCGTTAACCCACAGGACATAAGGAAGGCCACATCATGCAAACCTCTATTGTTACCCGCCTCGACGCCCTGAGTTGCACCGACCTCAGCGATGCGATGGACCGCCTGAAAATCGTTTGCCAGTGCACCGACATCATGCCTCTGGACCGGTCGTTCAACCTTACAGGCAAAGCCTGGACCCTGCGCTACGGCCCTATTGGCCTGGACGGCGGCTCGGTGGGTGACTACATCGACGACCTTGAGGCCGGCCAGGTGGTAGTGATCGACAACCAGGCGCGGCTCGACACCACCGTGTGGGGCGATTTGCTGACCTCTACCGCCGCCCGTAAGCAGTTGGCCGGGACGGTGATTGACGGTATCTGCCGCGATGTCGACCGTGCGTTGGAGCTTAACTACCCGATCTTTTCCCGGGGGAACTGGATGCGCACCGGCAAGGATCGCGTGCGTGTCGAAGCGATCCAGGCGCCCGTTACGCTGGGTGGCGTGCGGGTACAACCCGATGATTGGTTGCGCGGCGACGGTGACGGCCTGGTGGTGATTCCGGCCGGCTCACTGAGCGAAGTGCTGGAGGTGGCCGAAGAAATCCACCAGGCCGAAGAACATATTCGTGCGGCTATCGAGGCGGGCGTTCCTTTACGCAAAGCTCGCGCCGATTACGGCTACCACGCTTTGCAGACTCCGCGCCGCTGACTGGCCGACGACAGAAGCCGCCGCGGGTGCGGCTTCAATTGATGCTGGCCGGGGTGGCCAATATCACCGACCCGATTAAGCGGGACTGGGTCTTGCGCAATACGGACGTGGCGGAAATCTGGAGTGTTGGCCGCAAGATGAAACTCCGCCTCGGTGCGATTTTTGCAGCCGGTCGCTGCTGGATAAGGTGGGCAAAAACTAAAAATCCGATCAGTGTCTTGAAAATGATGAGCTGATTTTTGCGTGCTCACATCTCAATGCCGGATAGAGAGAAGTCAGGGGCATGAGTACGACCAGACTATTTGGATTTACGCCCACTAGCCGGAAACAACCCTCTGATCACCCCAAGAAACGCCGCAAACAAATTGATTGAAGTCGCCGTAGTGATGGCAATCAACACATTGTCCGAGAACGGCGCCTTACCCGAGTAATACGTCGACCAGCCATTCCACACCAGCAGGACCCCCCAGAAGATCACCCCGCACGCAGCGAACCAAAACGCACGCCCCGCATACTTCTTGCGCAGTTGCCTTTCGGCCTTCTGGTCTTTGAGGTTCTGGCTTCTTTCATCGTCGGTGCCTAGGGCTTGCTCGCCGCCGGCCTGGGAGTCCTGGTCAGGCCCTGCCACGGGGGGCAGGGTGAGTTCCAGGTTATCGAGTTCCTCACTCACGGATGCGGCTCTTTGGGTGAATGAGTGCTGCCATGTCTTCCCAGTCAATGGCCGAACCGTCGGCGCCCTTGAGGGCCCAGGCTGTGCCGTCCTCGTGGGAAAGGTTGGACAGTTGGGTGCCGGACCATTTGCCGTATTTGTTAATGATCCGGTCAATCAAACGATGGGTGTAGGTGTCGCTCTCAGGAACCCTCGGTGTCACGAAGACAATGTCTTCGGCGTCGGGCTTCAGGTTGCTGAGCAGCGCGGTCACCGGGCGATTACCATAGGATTTCAACTCATGGTAAAGCGACGGGATGACCGGGCCATATTGCCAGCGGGCGAAGTGGTCATCCATAAGGGGCTGGTCCCGTTCGCGCAAATGCCAGGACTGCGTATAGAACAACAGTTTCTGCAGCTTCATCGGGGTCAGGCCCGAAACCTTGCCTTCCTTCGCACGTTCAATGAAGGCGTTAGCGACAGCTAGCGCTGAATAAGCCATGAGCACCTCCGTCGTTGCTGGCTAGGTGATTAATGAGTTTTATACATAGCCCCTGAATTGTCGATAAGCAAGGGACGCTGAAATCCTTGGTGTCTCAACATCAGGCCGCCCGCAAGAGTAATGGGTAGTTCACTGTTTGCATATACAGTATTTTGTTTCATGGTAAACAGAATTGGCTGTTTAATGCATAAATATGCAAATTAGCATTTGCCAACTCCGAAAACTCCCGTCACTATCCGCGTTATGCAAAAACGCAACGTTTCTATCGTCTTAAGAGAGCTGCTGGATCGCGACCGAATCTCCCCCACGGAGCTTCATCGGCGCACCGGCGTGCCTCAATCCACACTGTCCCGGATCCTCAGCGGCAAGATCGTTGATCCGTCGGATAAACACATCTCGCGCATCGCCGAGTATTTTCGCGTGAGCACCGACCAACTGCGCGGGCGCGCTGCGGTGGGTGGGTTGCGCGATGACGGGCGCGACCCGATGCATTCGGAACTCAAGGACATAAGCCTGTGGGACGACGACACTCCCGTCAATGATGACGAGGTGTCGATCCCCTTTCTGCGCGAGGTTGAATTGGCTGCTGGATCAGGAAGATTCGTCATCGAGGAAAGCGAGAAGGCCAGCCTGCGGTTCGGCAAGCGCAGCCTGCGGCATAACGGAGTGCAGTTCGACCAGGCCAAGTGCGTGACGGTGCGCGGTAACAGTATGTTGCCGGTACTGCGCGACGGCGCCACGGTTGGCGTGAATGCCGGCAAGAGCGGCATCGGCGATATCGTTGATGGTGATCTGTATGCCATCAACCACAACGGCCAACTGCGGGTTAAACAGCTCTACCGCCTGCCTTCGGGAATCCGCCTGCGCAGTTTCAACCGTGATGAGCATCCGGATGAGGACTACAGCTTCCAGGATATCCAGGATGAGCAGATCAGCATTCTCGGGCATGTTTTCTGGTGGGGCATGTACGCCCGTTAACCTCCTCGCGTAAGACGAAACCCGCCCATGAGCGGGTTTTTTTTCGCCCGCAGAAAACCGCCAAACCCCAAGCCCGCAAGGCTTCGAATGCATACGTGCATTTCCATGGCCAAAATAAATGCATTTATGCATTGACTGTATATGCATACATGCATATTCTTCACCTCAAGCCAGCCAACAAGGCCTGGTGGAGGCGGCAAGGATGCTGCCAAGGAAGACAAGGAAGGCACGCAACATCGGCAAGGACGCCATCGAAGCGATGGCAGGGATGCCAGGCAACACCGGCAAGGATGCCGACGCTCTTTAGTTTCAACGCTTCAAAAACAGGCAGCGATGAACCGGCCTTGACGGTTCAGAGGGTTGGCAACTGACCCGGGTGTGCAGCGTAAAGCACCAGAAGCAGTTATCCGGCAGACAGGGATCGTGGTCGGAAAAACATTGAGGAAAGGACCGTACCGCGCCAGTAGCGCCGAAAGTCCGAGGACAGCATTACTGAAAAGCCCGGGTAACCGGGCTTTTTGGAATGCCTACCTATCGAAGCATGTGTAAATGAAATATGGATTATTAATTGCTCAGCCAGGAGGCGTGACATGACAAATGAACAGCAAGCGTTAGCGGAAATGCCTATCTGGCTGGTGATCGTATTGGCCGTGATCGGCGGAGTGTCTGGAGAAATGTGGCGCGCCGACAAGGAAGGTGCCCGCGGTTGGTCGTTGATCCGCCGTCTGGCGCTGCGCTCCGGGGCCTGCATGGTCTGCGGGGTTTCGGCGCTGATGCTGTGCTACGCCGCCGGCATGTCGATCTGGACCGCCGGCGCCATTGGTTGCCTGACCGCCATGGCCGGTGCCGATGTGGCCATAGGCCTTTATGAGCGGTGGGCGGCCAAGCGCATCGGGATCAACCAAGGCTCCGGCCAGGACCCGCAGTAATTGTTGCAAGGACGCTACTTAAAATGACGCTTATCGAAAAGCCATCCCAACTGCCCCAGGCCGTGGGCGCTGCGCTGCATGCAGCCTTCCCGGACCTCAAGGTCGGCAGCCACCAGGACTTCCAGGGCGACGCTGAAAAAACCGGTGTGCAGGTCACCGTCGAAGGCAATGGCCCGGGCATTCGCTCTCGCGAAGGGCGCAAGGCCCACGTGCTGAGCATTTCAATCAGGGCCATGGTCGCCCCCGGTGCATTGCCGTTCGATGCCTGCGACCTGGCCAGCCAACTGATGGACCTGGTGCTGGATAACCGTTGGAACCTGCCCCAGGCACAGTGCGATCTGCCCGCAAATATTGTTGCCGCTCCGGCTGTGCGCAGCACCCTTGATGCGGACTACGACACCTGGACGGTCTCCTTCACCCAAACCCTCTATCTGGGGCCGCCGCTACTTGAGGATCCTACAGGCCAGCCGCTGTTTGCCTGCACCTGGGACGTCTCCAATATCGACGACCCGGCCCAATACAAACCACTGGCGGAGTAGCCCATGTTCGACGCGCTGTTACGCATGCAATTGGGACCGATCGTCGAACGCCTGGCAGAGATGGAGACCCAACTCGAAGACCTTTACCGCCGCGCTGAAAGCTTCTGCCGGATTGGCATTTGCCAGCAGGTCGATGCGGCCAGCAACACCTGCAAGGTCAGCCACGGTGATTTGCTGACCCCGGCGATCCGCTTTTTCAACCCCAGCGCCGGTGCGCAAACGGAAACCCGCATTCCAACGGTGGGCGAGCAATGCCTGTTGCTTAACTACGGTGGCGGGGAGGGCGGCGTGCAATCAGTGGCTCTGTTCGGCCTCAACAGTGATCGCTTTCCGCCGGTCTCCAGCGTTGCGACGCTGACCAGGCGTCGCCATCAAGACGGCACCCAAAGCGACTACGACGACGCCAGCCATACCTTCAACTGGGTCAACGGCCCAACCACCGTCAGCGGCTCCCGTGAACAGGTCGACATTAAAGTCGGCGCTGCCAGCCTGACCATGAATGCCCAGAGCATCACTTTGCAAATCGGCGGCACCAGCCTGTTGCTGGATGCTGGCGGAGCTCACTTCAGCGGCCCGGTAGTGGACCATCAAGGACGACTCATCAGCCCCCGATAAGGACACCCCATGCTCGGAATCGAGAGGAACACCGGGGCAGCCGTCGATGACTGGCTGCAATTTGTGCAGCGCGCCACCCGAGCGCTGACCACCCCCGTGGGCACTCGGCAAAAGCGTCCGTTGTACGGTTCGCTGATCCCGCAGTTGCTCGGGCAAAACCTCGGTGATGACCTGCTGATCCTCGCCCAGAGCCACGCCGCCCAGGCGTTCTACAACACCCACAACGGCATCGACGATTTTGAACCCCAGGTCATCGTCGCCACCCGCCAAGGCGCCGGCCTGCTGCTGCGGTTTGCCGGCACCTGGAAAAACCGCCAACAATCCTTCGAGGTCGTGACATGAGCATGCTGATCCCCGGCCAGAACCAACTGGCGGAACCGGCCATCATCAAGGTGGATGAGTTCGAACCGTTGCTGGCCGAGTTCAAGGCGTTCGTCATCGACTACGTTGCCAGCCGAGCTCCGCAAAGCGCGGCCAAACTCAAGGTCAGCCTCGACAACGAAAGCGAACTGCTGACCCTGGCCCTGGAAGCGTTTTGCGTGCGCCTGCAAACCCATGAGCGCAAATACAACGCCCGTATCAAGCAAATGCTCGCGTGGTGGGCCACCGGCAGCAACCTGGATGCGCGCCTGGCCGATATGGGCCTGGAGCGCCAAGTGCTCGACCCTGGCGACCCGGCGGCTTTCCCGCCCGTGCCGCCCACCCTGGAAAGCGACGACGACGCTCGCCTGCGTTACTACCTGGCGCCCCATGCTCCGGCGGCCGGCTCGCGGATGCAGTATCGCCGCGAAGTCTTCACCCTTGGCGAGCGTCCTGCGGTGAAAGTGCAGAGTGCGACGCCGGGAGTGGTGACCGTCACCTACACCTTCGATCCGGATGGTTATGCGGCCCAGGTCAAGGACGGCAACGCTCGACGCACCGCACCGGGCGAAGTCATGGTCACCGTGCTTTCCAGGGAGGGCGACGGTACACCGTCTGCGGACTTGCTTGACGGTGTACGTCGACATTTCGCACGGCCGGATGTAAGGCCGGAAACCGATCTTGTCACCGTCCAGGGCGCTCAGATTCAACCTTACAAGATTCGCGTGGTGGCCAAGATCAACGCCGGCCCGGACTCCGGGCTGACCCAAGTAGCGGCGCAGAAACTGCTGCAAGACTACGCAGAGTCCTGCCATCGCCTGGAAGGGCGGGTTGACCCCAGCTGGATCGACTATGCCATACACAGCGCTGGCGCTGCGCAACTGCAAATCCTTGAACCGCTGGCGCCGATTGTCAGCACCGCGTTCCAGGCCCCGTATTGCACGGGTGTCGAGGTGGAGGTGCGCACGCTATGAGTGAACCTAAAGCGAGTTTGTTGCCGGCCAACAGTTCACCGCTGGAAAAGGCGTTGGACTTGGGCTTCGGCACGTTGCTTGAACGAGTCACACCGCCGTTTCCAGCGCTGATGAATCCACTTCAAACCCCAAGCGAATTCCTCCCTTACCTGGCCGCCGATCGCGGCGTCAGCGAATGGGATGCCGAGGCCAGCGAGGCGGAAAAGCGTCTGACCGTCGCATTGTCCTGGCAGATCCAGCGCCAGGCCGGTACGCCCAAGGCGCTGAGTCATGCGGTGGAGTCATTGGGTTTTACCCCCAACATCAGCGCCTGGTATCAGCAGCGCCCTTTGGGTGTGCCTTACACCTTCGACGTGCAGGCGATCATCGGACGCAGTTGGTCCAGCGGCGATCACAACCGGCTGATCCGGCGTATCAATGCGGCCAAGAGTGAGCGCGATCAGGCGACGATTACCATCGTGCATGAGACCGAAGGTCAACTCGCGTTCACACAAGTCCTCGACGCTCCTTTAAGCGACGGCGAGTTCTATCTAAACGGCGCGTTGCCGGAATTGGCGCTGGTTGCCCGGTTAAACAGTGCCGGGGTTGCCCAGCACTACACCATTAACGACTACGACCTCAGGGCGCAGCCATGACAGATGAAATCACGCGCCTGGTGCGCTTCACCTCCAAAGGTTTGGATGAAGTGCTGCAGGCAAAGAACCAGGGCCTCAAAGGCGAAATCACCCACATCGGCGCCGGCACTGGCCGCTACAACCCTGACGGCAGCGAAGTCGCCTTGCGTGACGAGCGCCAACGGGTGGCCATCGTCGATTACGAAGACCTGGGCGAGCGCCAACTCAGGATGGCCGCGCTGTTTGATGGCGATGGTGAGTATGAGATTGGTGAGTTCGGTTTTTACCTCGCCAGTGGGACCTTGCTGGCGGTGTATTCCGTAGCGGGGAAGTTGCTGACGTATAAAGCGGCGGCGGCGCGAGTGCTGCAGAAGTTTACGCTGGATATTTCGCCGTTGCCGGCGGATAGCGTGACGATTGTGGTGGGGAGTGAGAATTTGAATGTGTTATTGACTGATGAAATTGCGGCCTTGTCGGCCGCGAGCATAGACAATATGGCACGCGGTGTAGGGGTTCTATTTCGGGTGATGGAAGTCGAAAAGAAATAGAGCGTTTTTAATTGATTTTACATGACGCTCTCCAAGCGTTTAGGAGCTTTCATTTGAGTACTGAACAGCAACTTGCTGCCGTCGTTAGTGCGGCAAATAACTTGACTAGTGTTATTACCGGAAAAGTCGGGGAAATTGACAAGGCGATAGCGGATGCCCGCTTGGCGTATGACGCTCAATTGGCGGAGTTGAAAAATAGACTCCCAAGGTTAGCGGTCACCAAGAACTTTAATCTTTCCCCCAATGCCGACGGGACACTGATTGAAAACTGGGGGATTCATGCTGAAGTGACGCCCACCAAGTTGCGAACTATCACCCCTGTCTCTCAAGCGGCCGGACGCCCGCAGACTGATGTGGATTTCATGCTTCAGGTGCAGGCAGATGTGCGTGAACAATATCCAAACTTTGAAATCAGGGCGAGCGACTATTGGCGCACGTTTGTATATCTGTGGCAAATGAAATGGTCGGTTTCAGGCGTTAGTCCTTGGCTTGCGTTCCCTTACACGGTCGATATGGCGCTCGCGAATGGCTCTGGTGCAGTACCACAGAACTCCTACCTGACGGTAGGTGCATTCGTGCGTCTTTTGGAAGGTAACGTGTCTGGAGCATGGAGTAATGGCGTTGAGAAAGGCAAATGGCGCTGGTGTTCCAGTGTCATTTCTCCTACAGAATTGTTTGGTAGTTATTACCATCTGCACCCGATGCGCACATCATCAACTGGCGTCGTTGAGGTGATGCTGGCAGGGGCTTGCACAGGCGTTGTAACCAACCCAGGTGACTGGGGCACGATGTTGGCTCTAGGCTGAGGAGAGAATATGAAACCACAATTTATACCTGCGGAACTCCATCCGATTATCAAGTGGGAAATGATTCGTAAGGCAAGGGATCAAGACTTGTCGGCGAGTGATTATGCAGCAATGCCAGACTATCCGATGCTCGACAGTCACAAGCTCATATTTGCTGAATATCGCCAGAAGCTGCGTGATATTCCAGATCAGGGAGACGATCCAGACACAGTACTCTGGCCATCCAAACCCGATTTCCTAAAGTAACTGACAACCGCGAAAGCGGTTTTTTTTCGCCTCCCCAAAGCCCCTCCTGCAGGGGCTTTGGCGTTCCACACCCGGAGAATTCACTTATGTCTGATCGTCAAACTTACACCGTCCTCATCCCATTCCCCATCGGCAACGGCCATTGGTCCACCGCCGGCGAGGAACTGGAACTGCTCGACGTCGAAGCATCCGCCCTACGCACCGCTGGCCGCCTTGAACTGACCAGCGTCCTCAATTCCACCCCCAAGAAGGCTGAATAACCATGGCAGAAGTCCTGAACTTCGAGCACAACGGCATCACTGTGAATGCCACTGAATCCCCCGAGGCCATGGGTGGCCTGGGTGATAACGTGATCGGCCTGGTCGGCACTGCGCCGAATGCCCACGCATCGATCCCGAAAAACGCGCCGTTCCGTATCAACAGCTTCACCACCCAGGCGTTGCTGGACCCTACCGGCACCGAGTCGGGCACCTTGTTCCAGGCTGTGTACCAGATCCTCAAAGTGGTCAAGGTGCCGGTCTATGTGGTCATTGTCGAAGAAGGCGCCACCCCGGCTGATACCGTCAACAATGTGATCGGCGGCAACGACCCGGTCACCGGTCGCAAGCTGGGCCTGGCGGCCCTGAGCAGCGTCCCGGAAGACCTGACCATCATTGGCGCCCCAGGCTTTACCGGCACCAAGGCCGTGGCCGGTGAATTCGCCTCCTTCGGCAAGCGCATCAAGGCGCGTGTGGTGCTGGATGGCAAGGACGCTTCCGTTGCAGACCAAGTTGCCTACAGCGGCGAGCTGGGCGGTGCCGACCTTGGTTTCGACCGTTGCCTGCTGGTGCACAACATGCCGTCGGTGTACTCCAAGGCCGCGAAGAAAAACGTGTTCCTGTCGCCATCCTCGTTGGCCATCGCCGCATTGGCCAAGGTCAAGCAGTGGGAAAGCCCCGGCAACCAAGTGACCTTCGCCGAGGACGTTTCACGCGTCGTCGAGTACAACATCCTCGACACCTCCACCGAGGGCGACCTGCTCAACCGCCATGGCGTGAGCTACTACGCCCGCACCATCCTCGGCGGTTTCTCGCTGTTGGGTAACCGCTCCATCACCGGCAAGTTCATCAGCTACGTCGGCCTGGAAGATGCCATCAGCCGCAAGCTGGTCAAGGCCGGCCAGAAAGCCATGGCCAAGAACCTCACCAAGTCCTTCATGGACCAGGAGGTCAAGCGCATCAACGACTGGCTGCAAACCCTGGTGGCCGACGAAACCATTCCCGGCGGCAGCGTATACCTGCACCCGGAACTGAACAGCGTCGAGAAGTACAAGAACGGCACCTGGTTCATCGTTATCGACTACGGCCGCTACGCGCCGAACGAACACATGGTTTATCAACTCAACGCCCGCGATGAAATCATCGAGCAGTTCCTGGAGGACGTTCTCTAATGTTTACCAACCGAGTCAGACAGGCCATCGCGGCCACCCTTCAAGGCCTGCCGTTGTCCGCAACCGTGGAAGAGTTCACCCCGCCGAAGATCGAGTTCGACATGGAAGCCATGTCCGGCGGGCGTTTCATCGCCGAAGAAATGGCCAAGAGCGGCAAAGTGCTCAATGCCAAACTGGTGCTGCAAGGTGCCGGCCCGGAAATCATGCTGGCCCTGGGCGTGCGCACGGGCGACGACATTTTGCTGAACGTGCGTGAAGCCGGCCAGGACCAGGACGGCAAGACCTACTTCACCTACCACACCGTCGGCGGCAAGCTCAAATCCCTGGAGGAGGCGAAGCTGAAGATGGGCGACAAGGCCACCACCACACTGGAACTGTCTTGCCGTACCTACAACCGTCTGGAAAATGGCATTTCGGTGATCGACATCGACGTGCGCACCCAGAAGTTCGTGCTCAACGGTGTCGACATTCTTGGCGATGCGCGCCGCGCCGTACTGATGCCTTAAAAATGACTGCAATCTAAGGCAGGCACGGTCAATGTGGGAGCCGGGCTTGCCCGCGATGCAGGCGACTCGGTGTGTCTGGAGCACCGAGTTGATGCTATCGCAGGCAAGCCTGCTCCCACAGGGACCGCGTTCAGATCTGGATTTTCGGTACTTTTCAATACCTTTCAACAAGGAATTGCCCCATGGCCTGGATGCCACCGTTGCATATCCTGCTGGCTCCGATCACCGCCGACACCGGCGCGACGATCCAGCAGGTTCAGCTCAAACCGTTGTTTTACGCCGCGCAAAAAGACGCGCTGGCCCGGGCCGGTGATGACGAGGACGATCAGTTTTTCGAACTGGCGAAACTCGCCACCGGCCTGTCGGAAAAAGAGCTCGATCAGCTCAAGCGTCCGGACTACGTGAGCATTGCCCAGTACGTACATGAAATGTCGACGCGCCCTGCGTCGTTCTTCATGGACGCACAGGACGCGACACCCCACGACCAACCCGTCCAGTTGCTATTGCCCCTGGACGCAGCCGGCCGAACCCTGACTGAACTGCCCCTGGAAATGCCCGCCCTGCGCGCCACCAAAGTGATGAAAAAGCTCGCCACCAACAAAGAGCGCGCCGAGTTCATTACCGCCCATTGCACTGGCCTGATGATTCCCGACCTGGCCGGTTTGACCGTGCCCGACTGGACGGAACTGCAGGAGCGCATCGACGATTTTTTAAATCAACCGGCGGACTTCTTTCGCAGCGCGACATCGACGTAATCCTCGATGTGGTGCCGCTGATCTACTCGGTCAATGAGACGGAGATCCTCGACTGGGACGCCGGAAAAGCATTGCGCCGCTACGACATTGCGATCACTCGCCTTGGCGTTAAACAGGAGTAAGCGGGATGCAGGACAAGTATTCGCTCGCATATGCCATGGTCAAGGATGGCCAGGGTGTATTCAGCAACGCAGGCGGCGCGAAGGGTGCCGATAGTGTTAACCCGGGCCCGTTGGCATTTGAAAGTCATGCAGAGGCGGCGCCATTGTCCTCGATGGGCCTGGAGCTGACCAATGCCGGCTTGCAACTTCAGGGTCTTTCGCTGTCCCTGGGGTTACTGCGCGATAGTGTGGACGCGCTGCAAGCCTCCTTGCCGCAGCTTAAGGCGATGGGCGTTGAACCGTCCAAAACCGAAAAACGCAGCGATCAGGCGACAACCACCGAAGTTACGTCGAGCACATCGCAAGAACTGCGGCTGATCCGTGAAGCCATGACGCTGCGCGAGGTAAAGAGCCTCGATCCGGTCGCGGCCTTTCAACAATCGTTTGCTGCGCCAGCCATCAAGGAAAAAACCATAGCGCAGCTGCGCGAGGCGTCCTCAAAGAGTGAGGAGCGGCTCTCCACGACGCTCAAGCCGGCACCGGTACTCTGGGAAGACGTGTGGCTTCAAAAAAAGACCGACGTGATGGACGGAGCCAATGCCTGGGCCAGCACATCGCCGGCAGCCGCCACCACCGTGAAAACCGCTGAGGCGGTGATTCTGCCGGTGTTTTCACCTGTGGTTACCGGCTTTTTCTCGGGTTTGGGAGACACGATCAAAAGTCGGGTGACGAGCAATGTGGTCGACGTGACGCTGGGCAAACTGCCTGGAGTGGTTGGCAAACTGTTCAAGAGCGACGGCTTTAAAAAGGATCAGCCATGCTGCTGCGCCACTGCAACCCAAGCCTCACTGAGCAGTCGCCGCTCCAGTCGCAGAGGCTCTTCTGCCAGGAAAAAGGGTAGCAATAGGCCCAAGTCGCAGAAAAACCAGAAGGCGCGGAACGCGCAGAAGAAACAGCAAGCGCAGAAGAAACAGGCGTCTGTGGCGAGGCCGGCGTTTACAAAGCGGGCACCTGTGAAAAACGCTGGGGTGATGTCGACGCTGCGCAGTCTGTCTGAGCGCTTCATCAAACCCTTATTCCCGGCGCAGTCCAATGGTTTCCATGCCGGAGCACCCGTGCAAGGTTTGCAGCCGCGTGGGGCCCAGGTCAATGACCGAACGACTCACACTGATGTGCGTCATTCGATCCCAAGTAGAACCCCAGGGCTGATTGAAGCCTTGGAACGCAGGGGACTGCCCCTGCCTTCCGAAGCCCGCGCAACGACCCAGCCTCACGCACAGGCCTTGAGCCATGAGCGTTCAGCCTTGCCTGTGGTGAGTCCCGCGCCAAAAATACCGGCTTCCGGGCTGTTGGGTGTGATGAGTAAGCTGGAGTCTGCCGGCGCCCGTCGCCTTGGCCCGCTGAAGTATGTCGACACCGCCGCGGATGTGATCCAGGGCGTACGCACTGGCGACGCCAAGGCTGTCGGTACCGGTCTCAGCACCGCCGGTGGCGCCTGGGCGGGAGCATCCGCCGGCGCCGCGCTCGGCACCCTGGTTTTCCCAGGTATCGGCACCGCAGTCGGCGGCGCCATCGGTGGCTTGCTGGGCAGCGAAGCAGGCAGTTGGCTGGGTGACAAACTGTTCAGCTCAAATGATCGCCTGCCCGCACCCAATGCACTGAGCAAGGAGCTCAACAGTGCCCGCACCGACAACGTCCAGGTCACGATTGCACCGAGTATCCAGATCACCGGTGTCAACCCTGCCGATGCCCAGCAGGTCGTCAACCAGGTGATCCAGGCCCTGCAGTTTCAATGCATACCTATGGTCACCGACTCCCTGGGTATCCGGCGCAACGCGGCACTGGCCGATCCTTCAGGAGGTGATTGATGCGACAACAAATGATACTCGGCGACTTTATCTTTGGCTTGTCCCGCGGCTTTGCCTATTCGTCGTTGATCCGCAACAGCGACGGCGGCTGGAGTGACCTGGCGATTATTGCCAGCAAGCCCCAGTCGCGGCAGAACGGCCAGAAGCTGGAAAAGCTCACGTTCAACGGTACAGCCATGTACGCCAACGGTATGCAGCGCCTGGACGAACTGCGCGCGCTGCAAAATGCGCGGGCGCCTTTGCCGTTGGTCGATGGCATCGGCCGTAATTGGGGCCTGTGGCGGATCAATTCGGTGGTGGAAACCCAAAGCAACGTGATCGATGACGGCACCGCCATGGTGATGAGCTGGACCCTGGAACTGGAGGAATTCGTCAATGCGTAGAGTGCGAAGTATCGCCGGTGATTCGGTCAACCTGTTGCTCTATCGCGAGCTGGGGCGTTGCGACGACGCGGCGGAAGAAACCCTCTGGCGCTTGAATCCCGAACTGGCTGAATACGGTCCGCTATTGCCGGCCGGCGTATGGGTGATCGTGCCTGAGATGCAAGCCAGGCCGGCGGCCGTGCGTCCCGTGCTGGCGTGGGAATAAGGAGGCTGCATGGCACAGGGATTTACCCCGATCGTAGAGTTCTACGGCGCCAACGCGGCGCTGCTCAATCAACGCCTGATGCATTGGAGCCACACCGACGCTGGCGGTATCCAGACTGACCGCCTGGAATTGACCCTCAATATCGAAGGGCTGGAGGGGTTGCCCAGCCTGAGTGGCAAGATCGGCCTGCGCGTCGGTTACCAGGAAACCGGCTTGGTGGAAAAAGGCGAGTTTGTCGTCACCCAACGCACCCCGGTGCTGTTTCCGATGCGCCTGATGATCGTGGCCACGGCAGCGCCCTTCAGTGAGGTGGATAAGAGCGGATATCGCCAGCGCCGCTCCGCCAGCCATGGGCCGACGACATTGGGGGCATTGTTTCGGCAACTGGTCAGCCGCCATGGTTTTTCACCGCGAGTGGCACCGACGCTGGACGGCATTGCGATTGCGCACATCGACCAGTCCAATGAAAGCGACATGGCCTTCATCACTCGCCTGGCCAAGCGCTACAACGCGGTCACCAAGCCGTTCAATGAACTCTATGTACTGGCCGAAGCGGGGCAGGCCAAGTCACTCTCCGGCCAGCTACTGCCGCCAGTGAAATTATCGGTGACCGGGGACAACCGGCCCGGTGAGCACGCCTTCATTACCGCCAAGCTCGACGAGAAAGCTCGCTCAAAATACATGGGCAGCCGCGTCAGCTGGTGGGACGCCGCCGCCGGCAAACAGCGCCTGGTCCAGGTCGGGATTGCCCCGTTCAAGACCTTGCGCCAGCGCTGCCAGAACGAAGCCGAAGCCCGCGCCGTGGCCGAAGGCGAACTGCGGCGGGTGGGCCGTGAAGGTTTGAAGCTGCAGATCGATTGCCCAGGTAACCCGTTGCTCGCTGCCGAAGGCTTGCTGGTGCTGGATGAGACCTGGCCTTCGTACATGCAGGGGCGCTGGTCGATTACTCAAGTGACCCACGTTGGCGACCCGGCGACGGGGTATCGCAGTTCGATCATGGCCACTGGGTTGGCGTCTTGATTGTCATCGCTGCGCGCTGTTGAAGCTCCCACACCCTGCCTACCTGACGTGATACAGGAACCAAGATGCCTATGAACGACGAAGAATTGGCCGCGATCAACCGCTTGATCGCCGCCCTGCAAACCCAGACCGATGGCCAGGTGGCGCTCAACGCGGCCATTCGACTGTTGGCCCAGAGCAACCAGGCATTGGTCGACCTGATCAAGAGCCGAGAGCCGGACCCGAATGCGCCGCCTTACCTGGATGGCAAACCGGCACCCTGATCCCGTCTCGACCTGCCTTGCACGCAGCAACACAGCCGTTGCACCCCACAGCCCGCCTTCGCGGGTTTTTTATTGTTCATGGAGAACACTCGATGTCGATTCTTACCCAAGGTACCCAGATTTTTGCCCTCGTCCCGCCGGTCTCCGGCACCGGGCCCTACACCGTGCTGGAAATTGAGCACGCCACTTCATTCGAACCTGGTGGCGCGCCGGCCGAGCAGATTGAAGACACCAGCCTCAATGCCGAAGAGCGCAGCTACAAGAAAGGTTTGCGCACCCCAGGCACTGCGAGCCTGGGCCTGAACGCCGACCCGACCAACGCCAGCCATATCCGCCTGCACCAGCTGTCTGAAGCCAAGGGCGATACCGGTGTGAAGTGGGCGGTGGGCTGGTCCGACGGCAAGGACGTGCTGCCCACGCTGAACGCCAAGGGCGATGGCTTTGAACTGCCGGCGACCCGCACCTGGTTCACTTTCGACGGCTACGTGTCGGACTTCCCGTTCAATTTCGCACTGAACGCGGTCGTGACTACCACCGTCACCATCCAACGCACCGGCGCAAGCGCCTGGATCAAGAAAGCCTGAGAGACGCCATGAACCTCAAACAACTGAAAGCCAAGGGCGGCATCGTCGATGGCCTGCCGGTGAAGAAAGACATCAGCTGGACGCACCTGGACAGCAAAACCGGCAAGGAAGTGACCGATACCTTCACGTTGCACATCCGCCGTCAGTCGTTCGGCGTGATCGAGCGTCTGTTCAGCCAGGGTGAGTCGTCACAAAGCCGCAACGCCAGCTACCTCGCCGCGTCGGTATCGTTGGGGGCTGAGGGCGATGAAGCCCTTAGTTACGACGATGCTTTCGGTCTTGAGCCGTCATTGGGGTTTCTGATCCTCAATGCAGTCAATGAGGTCAATGGCACTCAGGGTAGCGGCGCAAAGAGCTGACGGTCGCCGATGAGTTCTGGCACGAACTGGTGCTGAACGGAGTGGGCGGCCGCACGATCACCGAAGCCAAAGAACGCATGACCTATCACGAAGCCCTGGCCTGGGGACGCTATATCGACCGATATGGTTCCCTGCACGCCGGTAGGCGGCTGGAGGCGGGCAGCGCGTTGATAGCGCTGCAGACCCACCGGCTGGGCGGCGGCACGGCCGAAATGATTGACTTCATGCCCCACGAGCTGCGCCGGGGTGTGTCGCTCGAACGTGCGATGAACGAGTGGCGTTAAGGACGACGCCACTTTCCTTGAAACCCGTTTCGACGGGTTTTATCCATGACCCGGAGAAACCTATGGCAACTGCTTCCCAGGGTAATCTGACGCTCAACCTCGGCAGCCTGGAGCAGGCCCTGGCGAAGGCGTCGCGGATTACCGAAAACAGCATGCGCGAGATGCAGCAGAAGATCGAGGACGCCAGTAAAAAGGTCAGCGCCTCTGCCGCAGCGGCGCTACAGGTCACGTCCGGCCAGTTCAAGGGCTTTCAAAGGGCCTATGACCCGGCCACGGATGCGGCGGAAAATTTTATTCAGAAAAATGCGCAACTGGTGCAAGTGCTCAAGCAGAGCCAGGGTGCGCAGAATGATTTTGTTGGTGCGCTGGAGGCGCAGTCCAGTTACACCGAGCGGGCGGGGCTGAAGTTTCCAGTGGGTGGGCCGTACGCAGAGGCTGTACCGACGCCTTCGGGTGACGACGCGACGATGGCATTTCTGGACGACGCAAAGACCCGGCAGGTAAAGAGCAACTTCGCCGAAATGACGCAGTTGCTTGATGACTGGCGCCAGGGTGCTAACAGTGCGTTCGATGAGTATTCGAACAAGGCAGGCACGGCGGCCGAACAATCGAAGGCAGTGTTTACCAGTGCTTTCGAGAAGATGGATCAGGCGGTGCTGACGTTCGCAACCACGGGCAAATTCAATTTTTCGGATTTCGCCACGTCAGTGCTCAAGGACATGGCCACGATGGCGGCGAAGACCGCGGCATCCAGTGCGCTGAGTTCGTTGTTCGGGCTGGCCAGTTCGGCGGTGAGTGCCTGGTTGGGCAGCAGCACACCGACCCCGACGACCACCAGTGTCGGTCCTAACAGCTACACCTTTAACCCCCAGCTCAACACGGCGGGTGTTCATTACAATGCGAAAGGGAGCGCCTGGAACTACGGTGTTCAAGCCTTCGCCAACGGCGGCACCTTCACCAACTCCGTCGCCACTGGCCCAACCCTGGCCCCCATGGCCCTCTTCGGCGAAGCCGGCCCCGAAGCCATCATGCCTCTGAGCCGTGGTTCTGACGGCTCCCTCGGCGTACGTGCATTGGGCGGCGGCCCGTCGGGCAGCACCAGCAGCAACCAGGTGGTGATCCAGCAAACCATCAACGTTGCCGACGGCCAGGGCTCGGGCACCGACACCAACGCCCAGAATGTCGCCCGCGCCTATGCCGGTTCCGCCCGCCAGGGTGCTGCCGAACAGATCGCCCGTGACCTCAAGCCGGGCGGGCAAATCTGGTCGGCCATCAACGGCCGCTGACCACCAACGGCTTACGCCTGGAGAAAACATGAGCACAGAAACTTTCACTTGGGTGCCCAAGGTGGAACCCGTCGGCAGCGTCGAGTTTCGCTTGAAGTCGGCCAAGTTCGGCGACGGCTACCAGCAAACGGCTGCGGATGGGATCCACAACAAGACCCAGTCCTGGCCACTGACGTTCGTGGGTGACGAAGCGCGCATCAAAGCGATCGTTGCTTTCCTCGACCGCCATGCCGGCGCCAAGGCATTCAACTGGACCGCACCACTGGCAGCGCCTGCGTTGTATCGTTGCAAGGGTTACCAGCCAACGCCCATGGGCGCCGGGCTCTACTCTCTGACGGCAACGTTCGAGCAAGCCTTCCACCCCTAGCGCCGCCTCCACCCCGCCGTAGTGCGGGGTTTTCTTTGCCCGGAGAATCATATGTCCATCACAGCAGATATCCAGACCCTGGAGCCCGGGGCCTGGGTGGAGCTTTTCGAGCTCGATGCCACCCCCCTGGGCGCCGAGTTGTACCGGTTTCACGGTTACCCCCAGGAGTCATCGGTCTTCTGGCAGGGTCACGAATATTCACCTTGGCCGATCCAGGCCGAGGGCTTTGAAATGTCGGGGCAGGGCACCCAACCGACGCCAACGCTGGCCGTAGGTAACGTCGGTGGTTTCATCACGGCGTTGGTGTTGTATTTCGAGGACCTGGTCGGCGCTCGGCTGATCCGTCACCGCACCTTGGCCAAGTACCTCGACGGCCAGCCCGAAGCGGACCCGGAAGAGGAACTGCCGCCGGACATCTGGTACGTCGAGCGCAAAGTCGCGGAAAGCAGCGAGACGGTGAAGTTCGAACTGGCCAGTGCGCTGGACTTCAACGGCGTGCAACTGCCCCGTCGACAGATCGTCGCCAATGTGTGTTGGTGGCTCAGCTGCGGCGGTTACCGCGGCCCCTATTGCGGCTACAACGGCGGCCCGGTGGCGGATGCCAATGACGTGATCGTCACGGATGCGGCCAAGGATAAATGCGGTGGGCGGCTGACCAGCTGCAAGCTGCGTTTCGGCGAGAACAACCCACTGCCCTACGGTTCATTTCCGGCTGCGGGCCTGTTGCGGAGCTGAACATGAACAAGACCAACCTGGCGGCGATTGCTCGGCACGCCGTGGCCGACTACCCCCATGAGTGCTGTGGCCTGATGATTCGCGAAGGGCGCAAGCGTGTGTATGTGCCGTGTCGCAATACGGCGAGCACGCCCAGCGAACACTTTCGCCTGGCACCCGAGGACTATGCCGCCGCCGAAGAGCGTGGCGAAATCCTCGCGGTGGTGCACAGCCATCCCGATTGCCCGGCGACGCCCAGTGAAGCGGACCGCGTGGCGTGCGAAGCCTCAGGGTTGCCTTGGCACATTGTCGAAGTGCGCAAGGGGGACGACGGGCAGGTGTGTACCGGTGAATGGGCCAGTTGCACGCCGAATGGCTACCAGGCGCCCCTGATCGGTCGCGCTTTCGCCCACGGCGTGCATGACTGCCTGAGCATCATCCTCGACTACTACCGCCGCGAGTTGGGCATCGAACTCGGCGATTATCCGCGCGAAGACGGCTGGTGGGACAAGGGCGGCAATCTCTACCTGGACAACCTGCCGGCCGCCGGTTTTATGCAGGTCAGTCAACTGCAACAGGGCGATATCGTGCTGATGCAGATTCGGTCGCCAGTGCCCAACCATGCCGCGATCTACCTGGCCGACGGCGTGCTGCAAAGCGAACCCGAGCATTACCCGGCCCCTGGTTCTATCCTGCACCACCTGTATGGTCGCGATAGCAAGCGCGATACCTACGGCGGCTATTGGGGCGAGGTGACGGTCAGCTATTGGCGACATGGCCTGCGGGCCGAACACTAACCACATCGGCGGATCATTCGCCTGGAGGATGCCATGCATCATGAAAAAGTCCGAACGGTGCGCCTCTACGGCAGCCTGGGCGCCAGCTTTGGCCGAGTGCATCGGCTGGCGGTGAGGAACGCCTCGGAAGCGATTCACGCGCTGTGCATCCTGGTGCCCGGGTTCGAGCGTTTCCTGATGGAGTCCAAGGACCGCGGCGTGACCTACTCGATTTTCCTGGGCCGCGACAATATCGGCCAGGACCGGCTCAACGCACCTTCCGGAACCTCGGATATCCGCATCGCCCCGGTGCTGATGGGCAGCAAGCGCGCAGGGTCGATGCAAACCATTATCGGGGTCGCATTGATTGTCGCGGCGTCGTATTTCTCTGGTGGCCTCGCCGCTTCCGGTAGCTCCTCGACCTTGATCGGCGCTTCATCCACCACTGGCTGGACCTTCGCCGCGAGTATGGGGATTTCCATGGCCATGGGCGGCGTCATGCAGTTGATGTCGCCGATGCCCAAGGGGCTGAGCACCATGGACCGCCCGGATAACCGCTCCAGCTACAGCTTCAACGGCCCGGTCAACACCAGCATCCAGGGCGGCCCGGTGGGCTTGCTGTATGGCGAGCTGACGGTGGGCAGTGCGGTGGTCAGTGCGGGTATCTATGCGCAGGATCAGCTCTAGCCAACGTTTCGAAGATGATCAGGAGAGTGCTCATGGGATTGGCAGTCGAACAACATACGATGCGAACGGTGCTGCTATCAGGCTCGCTCGCCAGGCTTTTCGGTCGAGAACATCGCGTGACCACCGCAGGTGGTTTCAAGGATGTAATGGGCTACTTCAAACAGTTTCCTGGTTTTGAGCGCTACATGCTGCAGAGCGCTGATAAAGGTTTGCGCTTTGCCGTATTCAACGGCAAGCGCAACATCGCCGAAGACGATATTCAAAAGCCCCTTGGCAAGGACGTGATCCGCATCGCGCCGGTATTGACCGGCTCCAAGCGCGCAGGCGGGTTGCAGACTATTATCGGTGCGGTATTGATCGCGGTGGCGTATTACAACCCGTTTGGTTTCCTGACGGGGCCGGCTGCCAGCATGATGTTGATGGCGGGGGCGTCCATGGCGATGGGCGGTGTCATGCAGATGTTGTCACCGCCCCCCAAAGGGCTTGGTGCCCAGGACAGTCCTAATAACCGCCCGAGCTACAGCTTCAACGGCCCGGTCAACACCAACGCCCAGGGCAATCCGGTCGGCTTGCTATACGGCGAGTTGGTCGTCGGCAGTGCTGTGATCAGTGCCGGCATCTACGCCCAGGACCAACTCTAACCGTTCTCCTTTTCACCCCGCCCGCCGAGTGCGGGCTTTATTTCGCCTGAAGGAAAGCCATGACTGACCTCACTCTCGCTGGCAGCAAAGGCGGCGCGTCCAAGCCCCGTCCCTCCGTAGAGGCGCCAGACAGCCTGCAAAGTACGGCCTATGCCCGTATCCTCGATCTCGTCAGCGAAGGCGAGATTGTCGGTTTGAAAAACGATAAGCGCTCGGTATTTCTCGACGAGACGCCACTGGCCAACGCCGATGGCAGCCTCAATTTCAGTGGCGTGACCCTCGATACACGCAACGGCAGCCAGGACCAGACGCACATCCCAGGCTTCCCTGCCGTGGAAAACGAAAGCCCGGTGTCCGTCGAGCTGCGTAGCGATCAGCCCTGGACCAAGTCCTATTCCAACCTGCAACTGTCGGCGGTGCGGGTTCGCCTGGCTGTCACGCGGTTGTCGCAGACCAACACCAGCAACGGCGACACCAACGGCTACACGGTGCAATACGCTATTGATCTAGCCACCGATGGCGGCGCCTTCGTGCAGGTACTGGCAGCCGCCTTCAGCGGTAAAACTACCACCAAGTACGAACGTTCCCACCGTGTTGACTTGCCTCCTGCAAAGGTGAGCTGGACCCTGCGTGTACGCCGGATCACACCGAACTCCACCAGTGGCGCGATCGCCGATACCACCACCGTGGAGTCGTCCACCGAGGTGATCGACGCCAAGCTGCGCTACCCGGGCTCGGCGCTGATCGGCCTGCAATTCGATGCCGCGCAATTCCAATCGATTCCCTCGCGTTCCTTCGAGCTGCGCGGGCGGATCATCAAGGTGCCGAGCAACTACGACGCGCAAACCCGCACATACAGCGGCGTGTGGGATGGCACGTTCAAATCCGCCTGGACCGACAACCCGGCCTGGATCTACTACGACCTGCTGTTGCACCAACGCTACGGCCTCGGCCACCTGCTCAACGCCGGCCAAGTGGATAAGTGGGAGCTATACCGCATCGGCCAGTATTGCGACCAGCCAGTGTCCGATGGCAAGGGCGGCACCGAACCGCGCTTCACCTGCAACTTGTACCTGTCGGTGCGTGCCGATGCCCTGAAGGTGCTGCAGGACCTGGCGACCACCTTCCGCGGCATGGCCTATTGGGGCGCAGGTTCGGTGATGGCAGTAGCAGATATGCCGGAAGACCCGGTCTACACCTACTCCAACGCCAACGTCATTGGTGGCCAATTCATCTACGGCGGGTCAGCGAAAAAGACTCGCTACACCGTCGCCCTGGTCAGCTGGAATGACCCGACGGATTTCTATCGCCAGAAGGTGCAGTACGTCGACGACGCCGAAGGCATCGCGCGCTATGGCATCCAGCAAACCGAAATCAGTGCCACCGGTTGCACGTCCCAGGCCCAAGCCCAGCGCATCGGCAAATGGGCCTTGCTGACCAACCGCCTGGAAACCGAAAGCGTGACTTTCGCGGTCGGCCTCGACGGCACCCTGGCACGCCCCGGCCAGATCATTCGCGTGGCCGACAACGACCGCGCCGGCCGCCGCATTGGCGGGCGCCTGCGGGATGCGACCCTCGACAGCCTGACCCTGGATGCCGAAGTCAGCGCCACGGCGGGCGACACCATTACCTTGGTGATGCCCAACGGCAAGGCCGTGTCCCGTGAGGTCAAATCCGTCAGTGCCGCAGGTGCGGATGAGCAGTTGGTTGTGTTGCAAACCAAGCTCGACGAACTGCCCCCGGCCCAATCGATCTGGGCCATCGACTCCGCGACCCTGGCTTTGCAACAGTTCCGCGTGCTGTCGATTTCCGAAGACTTTTCGAATGACGAAATCAAATATAGCCTCAGCGCGGTCAAGCACGTGCCGAGCAAGTTCGCGGCCATCGACAACGGCGCGAAAATCGACAGCCCACCCATCACCGTGATCCCGCCGAGCGTGCAAGCGGCCCCGACCGGCGTGACGGTCAGCAATGACCATTTTGTTGAGCAAGGCAGCGCGGTCAATGTCATGACCATCGAGTGGCAGCGGGCGGCCAATGCCATCGCCTATGAGGCTTACTGGCGCAAGAACGACGGCGAATGGGTCTACGCTGGCCGCACGGGTGGTAGTTCTATCGAGGTGTCCGGCATTTATGCCGGGCGTTATGTGGCCAAGGTGCGGGCGATCAACGCGCTGGATATCGGCTCCCTGTATAGCGAGTCTGTAGAGACCGTACTTAACGGCAAGACCACACTGCCGCCGATCGTGGCAGCGCTGACGACGGAATCGTTGGTGTTTGCGATCAAGGTGAAATGGCAGATTCCGCAGGGGGTGAGCACGGCGGATTTGCAGCGCACGGAGGTCTGGTATGGAAAGACTGCCGACCTGGCGATGGCGACCAAGTTGGGGGATTACGCGTATCCGCAAAGCGAACTGACGTTGATGGGCCTGGGTGCCGGTACATCACTTTTTTTCTGGGCAAGGCTGGTGGACCGCACCGGCAACATCGGGGCTTTTTACCCGGTGAACGGGGCTGTGAATGGCCGTGCAAGCTCTGATCAGACTGAATACGACGAATATTTTGCCAACACCATTGGCAAGGGAGCGCTGTACGAGAGCTTGCGTCAGGAAATTGATCTTATCGGGGGGGCTGGGCCAGGATCGGTGAATGATCGGTTGGCCCAGGCGAAGAAGGAATTTCAGGATTTGATTGCTGAAGTTTCCGATGCCTTGGAGTACGAGCTCACGAAGACCTATACAAAAGGTGACATGGTCCGCCGGGGACAGCATTTGTTTCAGGCGATCATTGCCGTGCCTGCCAATACTCCACCGCCAAACCCTGGTTATTGGTTCGATGTAGGTACCGTTGCCGAAACCAATGCCGCCATGGCGTTGGAAATCAGCAAGAACTCCAGCGCCGTAGAGGCGGTAGACGGCAGGGTCAAGGCTACCTCCGAGAAACTTGATGGTGTCTACGCCTTGGTCAAATCCGGCTCTGTCGGGGATGAGGCTGGGAGTGTCGGCGACGATACATCGTCAGTAGGTGTTTGGTCGCTGATGTCGGCGATTGCAGAGCGGGACTTCGCGCAATCACAACGCTCCGATGGGCTGGAAGCCAAAGTGGGACAAAACGCCGCAAGCATCCTGGATGTGGCGAAAACGTCGGCAACCGTCACCCAGGCTCTGGCGTCTAGGGTAACGACCTTGAGTACCAAGGTAGACGCCAACGCTTCGACCTTCACTTTCCAGGTCAACCTGTTGACCGCTGCGGATAAGGCGCAGGGTGAGAAACTCGAAAATGTTCGAGTGGAGGCTGGAAAAAACAGCTCGAATATTCAGGAGACCAACCGGGTATTGGCTACTACCGATGGCAAGGTCTCGGCCATGAAGACGCTCAAGGTCGAGACCAGCAAGAACGGCAAGAAGGTAATAGCGGGTCTTGCCCTGGGGGCCGATGGTGATACCGCTGAGATCATTGCTTTCGCCCAGCGCTTTTCGGTGGTTGATGAAGTGGGGGGGGCGTTGGTGACGCCGTTCGTAGTCGATAACGGTCAAGTATTTATCAATACGGCGGTTATTAACACGGCATTTATCCAGAACATCGTTTTGGGTATGACCCTGACGTCTGAAACCAAGGATGCAAATGGCCTGCCGCTGCTTGAGATTAATGTCAAGGCGGGTACTTTTACCCTTCGTAGCGCAGGAGGAGGTGGTTCTGCCTTGCTCAATAATGATGGCTTGGCGGTATTTGATGCTGGCGGCGTGAAGCGAACTATGGTCGGGAGGTTGTCGTAATGGCGGAGTATGGATTGAATGTTTTCGATAGCCTTGGCGTAAAGACTTTGGGTATGGAGGATTTTACGATCCAACGTCTTAGTTCGAAGATTATTCCGGCTATTACTGCCGGCGGCGGAGGTGTGAGAAGTAACTACGATATCATCATGGATGTGCCAGGTTATGACCCCGCTAAATGTTTCGTTCTCATTACGCCCAGAAAGTACGCCGGGTATGACCAGACAATATCTGATAGTTGGCCTGTTCTTCCTACCTATAAAGAACTGGGGGGGACCCAGATAGGTATACGCACATGGTTGAATTACGGCGTGTATGACGGTCATCGCTATAAATATTACTGGTCAGCCAGGACGGTTGAATGTGTCGTTGAAGTGATGAGGGTGACCTGATGGCTTATGGACTTTTGGCAGCAAATAGCACGGGCGATGTAGTCATCAGTAGCGACAATAAGGTGTTGGTATTCTCTGAGCGGGGGCAGTTCAGAATCCAGTCTAGATATACAGATAGGCCGGGTTATGGTGCTGCCAATTTTGCAAAGCCGATTCTAACGCAAGAGCCACCCCAGATATTTTTAAGAATTATCACGCCCAGCCATCCGAGCTTGAGCCTTTACACTACGATACTCGGTGGGCCAGGTGGATGGACGGGATTCAAAGTTACGTCTGGCACCATGGGCGGTAAATACCTTCAGAATCATCTTATGGAATACGTGTCGTGTAAGTATGCTGATCAGAGAAGTAAGAGCGCTTACGGCATGGAGATTTATGATGAACACGCCAACGTAGATTTCTCGTCAAGTGATCGGGTTGTTCGCTATAGCCGGTTTACAAAAAGTTGGTCTTATAGTCAATCCGTAAACTATTTTGATACATGGGATAGTGGTTTGGTTATGGATGCAGATGACTACTTGAGTGTCTCCAGCATGGATAGAGGGATGAGCTGGTTTGTTAATCACGCGCAGTATGCCTCTTTGCATATGATGACGGGTAATGAACGTAGGGTGCGTGTGAGCGTTCAACGTTCGACCTTGGGTGATTCAATTAATATTGATAATTTGGGTGTGACTTGTTTTTCAATTCCAGTCTGCAAGTTTCCTATTGAGCGCTATTACAACTGACACTTCCAAGTTGACGGTGTTTTCGAATACCACACATTTGCGATTTTTTCTATTTGGGATACTCAAGTGGCACGACAAGAAATCAATCTTGGCGCACTCCCCAGCGGGATAGGCGGAGACACTTCGCGTAGTGCGATGACCAAGATCAATGCGATGACCTATGAGCTTTACAATGGTTATACCTTGGCAAAAGCCAATGGCTGGGGAGGGACTACCCCCATCGCCATGCAACCCACCGAAAGTGCCGATAACTTACCTATTGTGAATGGGCTGTTCATGTTCGGGAATGGTGGTATCTCCCTGCCTTACCCTTACGTATTCATTATTCAGGTGCTCTCCGGCTCAGGTGGGTATGTGCGGCAAATTGCCTATAGCCTGTTGGAAAATATGACCTGGGAGCGTCAGTTCTTGCAGGGGGCCGCAGCGGGCAAAGCCTGGACGCAAGTTATCAAGGCGGGTGATTTTGGCGTGGGCGGTGTCGTCAGGATACTGACCACCAGTGCGGACGCATTGGCGGCCACTGGGGAGTACTACGGCAATAATATTCCCGGCCCCAACGGTCCTAACAGTTACGGTTTTTTGTCGCACAAGTATTTGTCGGCCATGTACTCCACCCAAGAGTGGGTCAACCCCGACACCACTAACACAGCGTTCAGGCGAGTCAATGCTAACGGCACATGGACAGCATGGGCGCGTCTGTACACCGGCGCCAATGCCGAGGGCGATCCAGTATCGGGTCTCGGGTTAATGAATAAAACAGTGGTAGGCGGTTGGAATATCAGCAAGTACATCAACGGCCAGATCTGCATTCAGGGCTATAGTCCGGTCAGTGCGGTATTGCCACCTAATCAGCCTACGGTGGTGACGGTTGCTTTGCCGGTAGCAATCGTATTGGGCAGTGGCAGTGTTTATGTAAATCCGCAGCCTCAGATGACTTATGAACATTTCGGCGCGTTGAACTGCTACGTCAACGGGACCAGTGCGGTGGACATCATCATCAGAAATGGCTCGACAGCTCAAAGTTTCCAAAACGCCGTGACTGTATGGGGAGCCTGGAAATGATCAGGATCAAATTGTTTCCCTTCTTGACGGATGAGCCGCTGAAGGTCTCTGTGCACGATGAAGTGATCACGGTCAATGGTCGGGCTTTTGATCTTTCGGTCATCCCGGACGGATACCGCCTTCTGGCCAGTGCCATGGACAGTGACTGTTTTGTCGATACCGTCGCACGTATCGACGGCGACCTGACCCTGACGCTTAAGTTGCCGGTCAAGTGGGATGACCCGCTGTGGCTGCGAAACCCGGCGGAGCCTGGGATCATTGAGGTGATCTCTAATGGGCCAGTTGACGTACCCACCTCGGCAATAACTGAAGAGTGGTCAGCACCCTCCCTGGAAGAGGTGATCCATGATTGATGTCAGCCAGTTGCAAAAAATAAAGAGCGCCCAGGAGCTGGAAGATGATCTCGCCCTGGATCAGGCCCATGGCTACCTCAGGGACAGTGACTGGTATGCGTTGGCGCAGATGGAGGAGGGCATTCTCATGCCTGCCGACATCCAGGCTGCTCGCAATGCGGCACGCGCCACGATCTACCGGCTTGGTGAAAAACATCTGCCCTGAGAATGACGCAGATACCCCGTACCCGCTTTTTAGCGGGTTTTTTATTGCACTGACTATGGAGAGTCCACATGGCACGACAGGAAATCAATATTGGTGCGGCACCCACTGGCGTCGGTGGTGACACACCGCGCAGCGCCAGTATCAAGATCAACGCAATGACCCAGGAGTTGTTTGCCCGCCAGGCTCAGTTGGGTACGGCAGCCACTCAAAACGTGGTGACCGGCAGCGACGACTTCACCCCAGGGCGGGTGTCAATGATGGGGCATGCAGGTTGGGGCAGCACACCGATTTCAAAACAGCCCACGGATGATGCCAATGAGTTGCCTCGAGTCAGTGGTCTGTTTCAATTCGGCAATGGCGGCATCAACCTGCCTAACCCGTTTGTACAGATTCTGCAGGTTGCTAACTCCGGCGGTTATGTGTGGCAAACCGCGAAGGCCATGCTCGATGAATCGGTTTTTACTCGGGGTCGACGTGGCGACGGTCTGTGGTCTCCGTGGCGTGCCGAAATCAACACGTCGGTCTTCGCCCTGGGGACCGGGCCAGGTGCAACACCGGGGGAGTTGATTGGGTTGTCGGCGGCGCAAACAGCCTCGCCGAATAAAGCCAATACGGGTCTGTACAGTTATTACGGTCACCCGGACGGAGTGCCGGGGTTTACTGCAGTCAGTGTGCTGTCCCAGGCCTGGGGCCATGATCCGCAGTGGCGTGCGCAATTGTCCATGGCGGTATCGGGGGATGGTATCCACTTTCGCCAGTTCAGTGTCAACCCAGGCGCGGCTGCGCCCAACTGGCGCAGCATTCTTCATAACGGCAACGCGATTTCCGGGGTGCTCAATGCTGGCCCTTCGGGTGCTTTGCCAATTAATTCCGGGCTGATCGAGCGTGGTGGTGCGCTCGATAACTGGTACTTCCGCTTTGCCGGCGGCCTGCAAATCTGTCAGCAGCGGTTTACCGGCTATACCGCTGGTGTCACGCGCAACGTTGCATGGCTGGCGGCTTTCGCGGACACGCCTGTGGCGGTGTTCCCCAACATTTACCCGTCGGTTGACTGGGACATGTCGGCCAGGTGCTACGGCAATAGTGGTTCCTACTTTTTTATGTCCGACCGGACGCTGAACAATATCGTGACAGTGACGGCAATCGGGAGATGGCACGCATGATTATTCACCACGTTCCTTTTCGGCCTCTTGGCACCGCTATTCCCACGACGGCCATCGTCGAAGGCGAAACACTGATCCTGAACGGCGAAAGGATTGATCTTTCACTGATCCCTGACGGGATGACCCTGCCCATGTCCGCCATCGGACATGAGTTGTTCGCAGGGCCCGTCAGTCGTCGCAACGGTGAGATCGAGTTGACCTTGAAATTGGCCGTTAACGCAGGTGCACCAGCTTATATGTGGCAGAACGGCAGACTCCAGGTATCGGCCGGGCCCGTTCCTTTCCCGGTTGAGCCAATTGATCCGCCCACCCACCTGGCCAAACCTGTTGAGGGTCTGAACGATGTTTGATCTGTCGAAGTTGGAAAAAAACCAGACACTGCAAGACCTCCAGGCGCAGGCGGACTCCCGTGAGGCCCGCGCTTATCTTGCCTCTACCGACTGGTACAGCTTGAGGTTCCTTGAGGAAAACACACCCATACCCGAAAATGTTCTGGCGGCCCGGGCGGAGGCGCGTGGCAAGGTCCTCACATGACGCTCGAGCAGCTCCAGCAAATGTTCCCGAATGCCCGCTCTCAAGCGGGCATTTTCATATCTGCTATCAATTCGGCCATGCTGAATTGGGACATCAACACGCCCAAGCGCATCGCCGCGTTTCTCGCCCAGATCGGCCATGAGTCCGCCGAGCTGCGCTACGTCCGAGAACTAGGCAGCGATCAATACCTCAGCAAGTACGACACCGGTAACTTGGCCGCACGCTTGGGTAATACCCCCGAAGCAGATGGTGACGGTCAAAGGTACCGGGGCAGGGGGCTGATCCAGATCACGGGGCGTCGCAATTACCTCGCTTGCAGTCAGGCACTGTTTGGTGATGATCGCTTGTTGAGGCAACCCCATTTATTGGAACAACCGCAATGGGCCTGTGAATCCGCCGCCTGGTTCTGGCAAAGCAACGGGCTCAACGAACTGGCTGACAAAAACCAGTTCACCACCATTACCCGGCGTATCAACGGCGGACTCAACGGCCTGGAGGACCGCTTGCAGTTGTGGGCGCGGGCGAAGGCGGTGCTATGCGTTTCCTAAGTGTGTTGCGGTGGATCGGCATAGGCCTGCTCATGGCGCTGGTGTGGCAGTTGCAGGCCTGGCGATATGGTGCGCAGCTGGAGCATCAGGCCGCGTCCCATTTGCAAACGTTGAACCAGCAAAACCAGGCGGCGCTGAGCCAGCAGAGGGCGGAACAGGAAAAGCGCCTGGCCCTTGAGCAACAACTCAACGCCAACGACCGCCAACACACCCAGGAGTTGAACGATGCCCAACGCAACCAAACTGCTCTGCGTGACCGTCTGGCCACTGCTGATGTGCGGTTGTCAGTCCTTCTCGACGCCGCCGATTCCGCCAGTGGCTGTACAGTGCCAGCCACTACCACCGCCGGCAGCCTGGTTCATGCAGCCCCGCGAGCCAGACTTGACCCGGCGCATGCTCAGCGAATTATCCGCATCACCGACGACGGCGACAGCGCCCTGATCGCCTTGCGTGCTTGCCAGGCGTATGTGCAGGCCGTCGCGCGTTAGTCTCTTGATGCACTCCGTATCTTGCATGGTCGATAAGCTCCTGTAGGGTAGGCGAACCCCTCGCTCATTCCTGGAGAAGACCGTGAAGGAAATCACTCAACTGGCTGCCGACCTTGGTCGTCGTTTGCAGGTGCTCAATGCTCACGTCACCACTGCCGAGTCCTGCACCGGCGGCGGGATTGCCGAGGCCATTACGCGGATACCGGGCAGTTCGGCCTGGTTCGAGGCGGGCTATGTCACCTATTCCAACCGGCAGAAGACGCGGCAGTTGAACGTGCCGGAAAAACTTTTCTCCAAAGTAGGCGCCGTCAGCCAGGAAGTGGTGGAGGCAATGGCCCGTGGCGCGCAGGAAAAAAGCCTGGCGCGATTTGCCGTGGCGGTCAGCGGTATTGCCGGCCCGGATGGCGGTTCGCCGGACAAGCCGGTCGGTACTGTCTGGCTGGCCTTTGCAGTGGGTGACGAGGTCACGGCCGAGCTTGCGCACTTTCCCGGCAGCCGCGATGACGTCCGCCGACAAACGGTAAAGGCCGCGCTGGAGGGCTTGTTGCGACGAGCTGCAGCAGAAATAGAAAAACAGGGGTAGGCGATCCCGGATCTTTGTGGAACAATACTGTCTACTTATACAGGTGTTGGCCGTCAGGCCTTATTGATTACGTGAGGACTTTAATGGACGACAACAAGAAGAAAGCCTTGGCTGCGGCCCTGGGTCAGATCGAACGTCAATTCGGCAAGGGTGCCGTAATGCGTATGGGCGATCACGACCGTCAGGCGATCCCGGCTATTTCCACTGGCTCTCTGGGTCTGGACATCGCGCTCGGCATTGGCGGTCTGCCAAAAGGCCGTATCGTTGAGATCTACGGTCCTGAATCTTCCGGTAAAACCACCCTGACTCTGTCGGTGATCGCCCAGGCGCAAAAGATGGGCGCCACCTGCGCATTCGTCGACGCCGAGCACGCCCTGGACCCTGAGTACGCCGGCAAGCTGGGCGTCAACGTCGACGACCTGCTGGTTTCCCAGCCGGACACCGGCGAACAGGCCCTGGAAATCACCGACATGCTGGTGCGCTCCAACGCCATCGACGTGATCGTGGTCGACTCCGTGGCCGCATTGGTACCCAAGGCTGAAATCGAAGGCGAAATGGGCGACATGCACGTGGGCCTGCAAGCCCGCCTGATGTCCCAGGCGCTGCGTAAAATCACCGGTAACATCAAGAACGCCAACTGCCTGGTGATCTTCATCAACCAGATCCGTATGAAGATCGGCGTGATGTTCGGCAGCCCGGAAACCACCACCGGTGGTAACGCGCTGAAGTTCTACGCTTCGGTCCGTCTGGATATCCGCCGTACTGGCGCGGTGAAGGAAGGTGATGAGGTTGTCGGTAGCGAAACCCGCGTCAAGGTTGTGAAGAACAAGGTGGCTCCTCCGTTCCGTCAGGCGGAGTTCCAGATCCTCTACGGCAAGGGTATCTACCTGAACGGCGAGATGATCGACCTGGGCGTGCTGCACGGTTTCGTTGAGAAATCCGGTGCCTGGTATGCCTACAACGGAAGCAAGATCGGTCAGGGCAAGGCCAACTCCGCCAAGTTCCTGGCAGACAACCCGGATATCGCCGCCACGCTTGAGAAGCAGATTCGCGACAAGCTGCTGACCCCAGCGCCGGATGTGAAAGCTGCCGCCAACCGCGAGCCGGTTGACGAAATGGAAGAAGCCGACACTGACATCTGAAGCAAACGATGACTGTGGTACTGGATACACTCGTCGCCGTTCGGCGCACTGCGATGGACCTGCTCGCTCGCCGCGAGCATGGTCGAGTCGAGCTGACGCGTAAATTGCGTCAGCGCGGCGCAGAGCCTGAGATGATCGAAACAGCCCTTGACCGGTTGACGGAAGAGGGGCTGTTGTCGGAAGCCCGTTACCTTGAAAGCTTTGTGTCTTACCGCGCGCGCTCTGGTTATGGCCCAGCGCGAATTCGCGAAGAGCTGAGCCAGCGTGGCCTGCAACGTGCCGATATCGACCTCGCGCTACGTGAATGCGGTATCAGTTGGCAGTCGCAGTTGGAAGACACCTGGCGTCGCAAGTTTGCCGGTCACCTTCCGATAGATGCCAGGGAGCGTGCGAAGCAAGGTCGTTTTCTGAGTTATCGTGGGTTTTCCATGGACATGATCAGTCGCTTGTTAAGCGGTCGAGATATGGACGATTGAACGCTACAAAACAAAAGGCCCACTATGAAAATAGTGGGCCTTTTTTTTCGCCTGCAATAAAGTCACGCGGGTTCTGGCGTCACCCGTTGCTGCGTCTTGCCCTGAGCCTGCGCCCAGTTTTCCGGGAGGTTGATGTAATCCACCAACTCTCGTAGCCGCCCCTGATCGCGGCCATTGAAGTTGAACACCAAGCGGGTCAAATGACTGAATCGCGGTTCGTCGTGGTCTTCACCTGTATAGGCGAGTTGCTGGAACTCACCACTGAGCCGCAGGCTGGCAAATTCTTCCTGCAAATGGGCCAAGGCATGGTCGCTGAGGGGATGGTGCATGCGCACCACAAACTCACGCTTCAACCAACGGGTAGAGTGGAAGTTGGCGTAAAACTGGTTGATTTCGTCCACCGCTTCCTCGGCGCTGTAGACCAGGCGGATCAGCTTGAGGTCGGTGGGCAGGATATAGCGATTGGCCTCCAACTGGCTGCGGATAAAGTCCAGGGCGCCTTGCCAGAAACCACCACCAGGTGCATCCAGCAGTACCACCGGCACCAGCGGGCTCTTGCCGGTCTGGATCAAGGTCAACACTTCAAGTGCCTCATCCAGGGTACCGAAACCACCCGGGCACAGCACCAGCGCGTCGGCTTCCTTGACGAAGAACAGCTTGCGGGTAAAGAAGAAGTGGAAGGACAGCAGGTTTTCGGTGCCATCAATGGTCGGATTGGCGTGCTGTTCAAACGGCAGGGTGATGTTGAACCCCAGGCTGTGCTCCAGGCCCGCGCCCTCGTGGGCTGCGGCCATGATACCGCCGCCGCCACCGGTGATGACCATCAGGTCCGAACGCGCCAACGCAGCGCCCACTTCTCGGGCTAACGCATACAGTGGGCTTTCCACAGGTGTGCGTGCCGAGCCGAATACTGTCACCTTGCGCCGCCCCTTGAACTGTTCGAGTACACGAAAGGCGTGGTCCAGTTCGCGGATGGCGCGCAGGGTGATCTTGGCGTTCCAGCGGTCGCGGTCGTCCTGGGCCATGCGCAGGACGGTGAGGATCATGTCGCGATAAAGGGGGATATTTGGGCTATTAGGGGCGATCAGCTGGATTTGTGCGTCGACCTGCTGCGTGAGGTCGGTCCCGTTTTCTTCAAAATGACGAAGCAACTGCTCATTCGATTCATAAGGCATTCAACTTCTCCTTCTTTACAGGGCCTGGGTAGTCGACGAGAGCGTCGTCGGGGCCACGACACTGCATGTGTCGCGACATGCCGCAGGAGGGCAGGCCTTTCTTGCCCTGAAGGTACTACAGAACAGCATTGAAACTGCTGAGGATGGGCGTATGGGATGATTTGATCATGGGCCGAAAAACCCTTGGCTGGCAACCGCTTATTGGTCACCCATCACGAAGTTCGGTTGTTGGCAGGAAACGCCGCGGTGGTGTACGCGCTGCCGGACAGCAGCGCGTGAGGATTCAGCAGTCGTTACTTTTTCTTTTTTGCCGGAGCCGGGCAGTCGGCTTCTACGAACTTGACCGATGCCACAGGACGGTTGGTCTTGTTTTCAGTGATTTCGTAGCGCATCACCGCGCCCTTGGCCATCAGCTCGCGATAGCCCGGGTTGGTGCACACACTGCGGCCCAGCTGGAAGTACACAGCCTTGGGGTTGGCGCGCATCTGTTCGGCGCGATCAGGTAGCACGCTGAGGTGATCAATCAGCTGCATGCCTTCGACGGTGTAGGCCACTTCCAGGGTCTTTTCATCGATTTCCCGGGGCAGGTCCTTATTGCTTTCAGCCGCGACGCTTTGCAGCTTCCTGTTCATTTGAGCCTCCAGCAGCGAGGCCGCATGGGCGCCCATAGGCAAGGCCAACGCAAGGGCGACGGATGGGGCAACAAGGCGCAGCATGGAACGCAGCATTAAACTCTCCTGATTCGGTTACTGGTGCATAGACCAGCCACTGCGCTGTGCGTTCAGTGGCGCGCAATTATAGGTGAGCCCTTGCCACTACAGCCAGGCGTATCGCTGGTAAACTGCGGGCACTTCTGTTTTTCACGAGTTTGTTCCGTGTCGATTTCCTTTTCTTCGCCGCGTGCCCGATGAGCCACGCCGTTTCCCGCTTGCGCACCCAACGCCTGGCGCGTGCCATCAGGCCGTTTCTCAATCGTGGTTCCCGGGCTGAGCGCTGCCCCGGCTGTCGGGTGATTCCCGAATATTGCTTGTGCGCCTTGCGGCCCAAAGTCGCGGCCAAGTCAGCCATGTGCCTGCTGATGCACGACGTTGAACCGATGAAGCCGAGCAATACGGGCTGGCTCATTGCCGATGTAATCGGCGACACCACGGCATTTGCCTGGTCACGTACCGAGGTAGATCCTGATTTGCTGACGTTGTTGGCTGACCCGCAGTGGCAGCCATACATTGTATTTCCCGGCGAGTTTGTGGCGCCGCAACGGGTGGTCAGTCAAGTCCGCGTGGAGGAGGGCAAGCGTCCGCTGTTTATCCTGCTGGATGGCACTTGGAGCGAAGCGCGCAAGATGTTTCGTAAAAGCCCCTACCTGGAGCATTTGCCAGTCCTGAGCCTCGCCCCTGAGCAGTTATCGCGCTACAAGCTGCGGCGTTCCAAGCGTGATGACCATTTCTGTACTGCCGAGGTGGCGGCGCTGTGCCTGGAGCTGGCCGAAGACTTGACTGCCAGCGAAGTGCTGGACGCCTACCTCGATGTATTCAGCGCCCATTACCTGGCAGCCAAGTTCCAAATGCCCTTGGACCCGATGGACGCTGTCCATATGCGCCTTGCACCCTATATACCGGCAGCCTAGCCAGACGACGTTTGCATGATGGCACCCTGAACCCGCAACCCGCTAGAATGCCCACGGGCGTAGCGCTTGACCCTCCAGGCTGCGCTGGGCATGCTGGGCGCCGATTGGGGCGCAACCGTGAATGCTCGACGTCATTACATGTGTTTTTGGCGTTGGGCGAGCCCTGTGGCGATAGCTGCCTGGCCGTCGCCTTGTGTATTGGTGAGCCCTGAACCCATCAAGGCTCCCATAAAAAACAGGATCATTTAACCAATGGCCACATACGAAATCCTGATAGCCGATGACCACCCGCTGTTTCGCAGCGCACTGCATCAGGCGGTAACCCTGGGCCTTGGTCCTGATGTACGCCTGGTCGAAGTGGCCAGCATTGCCGAACTCGAAGCCCGCCTCACCGAAAAATCCGACTGGGACCTGGTATTGCTCGACCTGAATATGCCGGGCGCCTACGGTTTCTCGGGCCTGGTGCTGCTGCGCGGGCAATACCCACAAATTCCTGTGGTGATGGTTTCGGCCCAGGAAGAAGCCGACGTGGTTGTGCGCTCCAAGGAGTTTGGTGCCAGCGGTTTCATTCCCAAGTCCAGCGCGATGGAAGATATCCAGAAGGCCGTGCGCGCGGTGTTGGATGGCGCTGTGTCGTGGCCACCCCAGGCGTTTGAAGAGATCAATGTGTCCGAGGAGGCCAAGGCTGCCCGTGATGGTCTGGCCAGCTTGACCCCCCAACAATTCCGCGTGTTGACCATGGTCTGTGAGGGGCTGCTGAACAAGCAGATTGCCTACGAGCTGAGCGTGTCCGAGGCGACCATCAAGGCACACGTGACAGCGATTTTTCGCAAGCTGGGGGTGCGTACGCGAACCCAGGCCGCGCTGCTGTTGCAACAACTTGAGTCAATTTCGCAGCATTAAGTTACAACCGCTTCACGCTTTTTTGACTTTGCGTGATCTAGCTTCCCCACTTCTTTGGTTCAGTTGCCTACATCTATGTCGCCTTTCAAGGGTCAAACCGGTATCAAACGTATCTTCAATGCAGGGGGCTATTCCCTGGATGGCCTGCGCGCGGCTTTCACTGGCGAGGCGGCATTCCGTCAGTTGGTGTTGCTGAACGTTATCCTGATCCCAGTGAGCTTTTTCCTGCAGGTCAGCCGGGTTGAGCGGGCACTGCTGATTGCGGTGTGCCTGTTGGCGTTGATCGTCGAGCTGCTCAACTCCGCGGTGGAAGCGGCTATCGACCGCATTTCCCTGGACCGCCACCCCTTGTCGAAAAATGCCAAGGACATGGGCAGCGCCGCGCAATTCGTGGCGCTGACCATGATTACCCTGGTGTGGGCCGTGATCCTCGTCTGAGCATCAAGCGATACTCGGCAGTACGATCTCGTCGCTGCGCTGCACCCCCGCGGTGAAGGCGCGGCACAGCTCCAGGAACTCGCGCATGGCCGAGGTCTGGTACTTCTGCTTATGCCAGATGAAGTAGAACTGCCGGGCCAGGTCCAGGTCCGGGGTTTCCACGGGCACCAGGCTGCCACGGCGGAACGCATCGCGTAGCGCCAGGCGCGAAATGCAACCAATCCCCAAACCAGATTCCACTGCCCGTTTGATCGCCTCGGTGTGTTCCAGCTCCAGGCGGATATTCAGCGCGCTGCGGTGATGACGCATGGCCTGGTCGAAGGTCAGGCGCGTGCCCGAGCCTTGTTCCCGCAGGATCCAGGCTTCATGGGTCAACTCGTCCATGCTCGCCACGCCACGTTTGGCCAAGTGATGCTGCGGCGCACAAAACACCACCAGTTCGTCCTCCACCCAGGTTTGCACCTCGATATCCGGGTGGCTGCAGTCGCCTTCGATTAGACCCAGGTCAATTTCGTAGTGCGCCACCTGATGCACGATATGCGCAGTGTTCTGCACGTGCAGCTTCACTTGGCTCTCGGGGTGTTGCTGCATAAAACTACCGATCAACAGCGTCGCCAGGTAATTGCCTATGGTCAGGGTGGCGCCGACCGCCAGGGAACCGAAGCCGGACTTACCGTTGAGCAGATCCTCGATCTCCTTGGCCTGGTCCAGCAACGCCACGGCCTGGGGCAGCAGCTGGTGGCCGAGGGCGTTGAGGCTCAGGCGTTTACCGGCGCGGTCGAATAATTGGCAGCTGGATTGACGCTCCAGCTCGGTGATCGATGTGCTGGCGGCAGATTGAGATAAGGCCAGAAGGCCAGCAGCGCGGGAGACGCTTTCCTGCTGGGCGACGGCGACGAAGACTTGCAGTTGACGGAGAGTAAATCGCATATCGATATAACCGATAACCCTTATCTTAATAATCCAGTTAACAGATATTGTCGCCGCCATTAGAATGCTGTGCAATTGCGCATCTGTATCTTTGGCGCAGACCCATTTCCAGGAGTCCCCCGTACATGAGCAACATGAACCACGAGCGTGTCCTCAGTGTTCATCACTGGAACGACACTCTGTTCAGCTTCAAGTGCACCCGCGATCCGGGCTTGCGCTTCGAGAACGGTCAGTTCGTGATGATCGGCCTGCAACAGCCCAACGGCCGCCCGCTCATGCGTGCTTACTCGATTGCCAGCCCAAACTGGGAAGAGCATCTGGAGTTCTTCAGCATCAAGGTGCCCGATGGCCCGCTGACTTCCCAATTGCAGCACTTGAAGGAAGGCGACGAGATCATCATCAGCAAAAAACCGACAGGCACCCTGGTGCTTGACGATTTGAAGCCGGGCAAGCACCTGTACCTGCTCAGCACCGGTACTGGCCTCGCGCCCTTCATGAGCGTGATCCAGGACCCGGAAACCTACGAGCGTTTCGAAAAAGTGATCCTGTGCCACGGCGTGCGTTACGTCAACGAAGTCGCCTACCGCGAATTTATCACCGAGCACCTGCCGCAGAACGAATTCTTCGGCGAGGCCCTGCGTGAAAAGTTGATCTACTACCCCACCGTGACCCGCGAGCCGTTCGAAAACGAAGGCCGCCTGACCGACCTGATGCGCAGCGGCAAGCTGTTCAGCGACATCGGCCTGCCCCCGATCAACCCCGAGGATGACCGCGCCATGCTGTGCGGCAGCCCGAGCATGTTGGACGAGACCAGCGAAGTGTTGAACAGCTTCGGCCTGAAAGTTTCGCCACGGATGCGTGAGCCGGGTGACTACCTGATCGAGCGTGCGTTCGTAGAGAAGTGACTTCGGGTCACTTGTAGGAGCGAGCTTGCTCGCGAAGGACGTCAACGATAACGCTGGCATCTTGATTCAACGCGGTGCCTGTTCGTTTTTCGCGAGCAAGCTCGCTCCTACAGTTGAATGCGTTTGCAAAGAAAAGCCCGCGTTGCCTGTGAAGGCAGCGCGGGCTTTTTCGTTTATGCGATTTACTGCGCCGCAACCACTTCCAGCACACAAATCAGCCCGGGTTCCGGGTAGTGCCAGCGCACATCCACATCCCAGAATTGTGCTCCATACTCCCGTTCGGACGTAGGCACCTGGTACGCCGGCCGCGGATCCTGCGCCAGACACTGCTCAATCAGTTCCACCAACGGCTCGCCGAGGCGCTGAGCGTGGCCTTGCGCCTGTTGCAGCGCAGTCTTGAGCCACTGCACAGCAATCAGCTGCGGCGCGCTGCTGGCGATGCTGTTGGTGGCGCTGTCGATCATGTCGGCATAGGGCACATACGGTTTGATATCCAGTACCGGAGTGCCGTCGAGCAGATCAATCCCGGATATCCACAGCCGCCCCGGCTCCACCTTGTCCAGCTTCACCACCGACTGCCCAATGCCATTGGGCCGATGGGTTGCACGGGTGGCAAACACGCCCATGGACGTGTTGCCACCCAAACGTGGCGGGCGCACTTTCAGGCGCGGCTTGTCTTCCAGGGCCTGGTGAAACAGAAACAGCAGCCACACATGGCTGACCTGCTCCAACCCCTGCACCGCCTCACCCTGGTCGAACGGCGCCACCAACTCCAGTACGCCACGGGCAGCCGGTGCCAGTTGCGGTTGGCGCGGGATGGCGAACTTCTCCTTGAAGCAGGAGCGTACGAAGCCGACGGGCGAGACCTGGTAACTCATGGCTTAAGCGCGGACCCGCAGGGTCAGGCCCTTGAGGAAATTACGCAGCAACTGGTCGCCGCACGGGCGGTAATTGGTGTGACCGAACTTGCGAAACAGCGCGCTCAGTTCAGGCTTGGACACCGGGAACTCGGCTGCCTTGAGGATTGCATGCATGTCGTCTTCTTTCAGCTCGAAGGCCACGCGCAGCTTTTTCAGGATGATGTTGTTGGTCACCGGGGTTTCAATCGGCTGCGGCTGACGGCTTTCGTCCTTGCCGCGCTTGAAGATCACCAAGCCATCGAGGAAGTGGGCCATGACCTCATCCGGGCAGAACACGAAGCCTTCTTCCTCATCTTTCTTGAGGTAGGTCAGCAGGTCTTCCTTGGTCACGTCCATGCCGCCGAGCTTGATGATCTCGACCATCTTGTTGTCGCTGATGTCGAGCATGTAGCGCACGCTGCGCAGTACGTCGTTGTGAATCATGGTGGGCAATCCTGGTTTTCAACGGTGGACACCGCCCAATCAGGCGGTGTCGGGAAAGGGCGAACGACTTAGAACTTCTCTTTACCGAACAAGTAGCGCCATTGGCCAACTGGCACCTTACCGATGGACACGCCGCCGATGCGGATACGGCGGATGGCGATGACTTTCAGGCCAACCGCTTCGCAGAACAGCGCAATCACACCGGGTTGCGGGTTTTTCATCGCAAAGCGCAGGCGGTTTTCGTTCTGCCAGCTGGCTTTGACGGCCGGTAGCTCTTTGCCTTTGTAGGTCAGGCCATGGTTCAGGCGGTTGAGGCCGTGGGCAACCATGTCGCCTTCGACTTCTACCACGTACTCTTGCTCGATCTTGGCGGCATCGGCGGTCAACTTGCGCAAAATCTTCCAGTCCTGGGTAAACACCAACAGGCCGCTGGCCTTGGCTTGCAGGTCGGCACTGGCGGTCAGGCGCAAAAAATGCCCCTTGAGCGGGCGCTTACTGAAGCGGTGTTCTTCGGACAGTGTTTCAGCGCTGATCGAGGCCATGGCGGTTTCAGCATCCATGCCTGCCGGTGCATGCAGCAGGATAGTGACCGGCTCCGGAGCGGTGGCTTTAGCCTCCGGATCCAGCTCGACTTTCTCGGTCGTGACCTTGAACTGCGGCTCGTCGATCACTTCGCCGTCCACCGAGACCCAGCCGCCTTCGATAAACAACTCAGCCTCCCGACGGGAGCAACCGACCAGTTCGATAAGGCGTTTGGAGAGGCGTATGGGGTCAGTCATGACAAGGGCCGTAACAAAAGGGGGCGGCTATTGTACCTGCCTGGCGCCGGTTAATCCCGAGCCCATTTCATTTAGCCCTGGTGCGCCTGTTGTTGCGCCTGGCGCAAACGCATATGCAGCAGCGGGTAAGGCTGGCCAAGGCCGTCATGCTCAGTGCGTCCGATCACCTCAAAGCCTTGCTTTAAGTAAAAGCCCAGGGCCTGGGGGTTTTGTTCGTTGACGTCCAGTTCCTCGGCGTTCATATGTTCGATCGCATAGGTCAGTAGTTGGCGGCCCAGACCCTGGCCTCGGTGTTGCGGGTCGATAAACAGCATCTCCACTTTGCCCGCCGCCACGCCCGCGAACCCGGTGATGTGTTGGCATGAGTCCTTGGTGCAGACCAGCATCACCGCATCCAGGTAGCGGGTCAGCACCAGGTTTTTCAGCAAGTCTATATAGCTGTCCGGCAGGAAGTCGTGGGTGGCGCGTACCGAAGCTTCCCAGATCTGCGTCAGGCGCGCGTAGTCGCTGTTTTTAGGTGTGTGGATAACCGAATGCTGATGCATGCCCGCTGCCCCTTGCCGTAATTGGCGTTGATGGGCAAAACGATAGCCCGAAAAAAGCCCCGCATCTTGTCAGAAACGGGGCTTTTTCAAAATATTGCGCAAACCCGATCAGTCGCGCTTTTCAGCCCACAAGTCATACTCGTCGGCGTCGGTCACGGTGCACCAGACCTTGTCGCCCGGCTTCAAGCCGCTGGCGTCGTCGATAAACACGTTGCCGTCGATTTCCGGCGCATCGAAGAAGCAGCGGCCAACTGCGCCTTGCTCGTCGACTTCGTCGATCAGCACTTCGATTTCCTTGCCGATACGCAGTTGCAGACGCGCCGAGCTGATTGCCTGCTGGTGCGCCATGAAACGCTCCCAACGGTCTTGCTTAACGTCGTCCGGCACCACGGCCAGGTCCAGCAGGTTGGCGGGAGCGCCTTCCACCGGCGAGTACTGGAAGCAGCCAACGCGGTCCAGCTGCGCTTCGGTCAGCCAGTCGAGCAGGTACTGGAAATCTTCTTCGGTCTCGCCGGGGAAGCCGACGATGAAGGTGGAACGGATGATCAGTTCCGGGCAGATCTCGCGCCAGTTCTTGATCCGCGCCAGGGTCTTGTCTTCGAAGGCCGGGCGTTTCATGGCCTTGAGCACTTTCGGGCTGGCGTGCTGGAACGGGATGTCCAGGTACGGCAGGATCTTGCCGGCGGCCATCAGCGGGATCAGCTCATCAACGTGCGGGTACGGGTAAACGTAGTGCAGGCGCACCCACACACCCAGGCTGCTCAAGGCTTCGCAGAGTTCGGTCATACGGGTTTTCACCGGCGCGCCGTTCCAGAAGCCGGTGCGGTATTTCACATCGACGCCGTAGGCGCTGGTGTCCTGGGAGATCACCAGCAGTTCCTTGACGCCGGACTTGACCAGGCGTTGGGCCTCGTCGAGCACGTCACCGACCGGGCGGCTCACCAGTTTGCCGCGCATCGACGGGATGATGCAGAAGCTGCAACTGTGGTTGCAGCCTTCGGAAATCTTCAGGTACGCGTAATGGCGCGGGGTCAGCTTGATGCCTTGGGGCGGCACCAGGTCGATCAACGGGTTGTGGTCCTGACGTGGAGGCACCACGTCGTGCACGGCGTTGACCACCTGCTCGTACTGCTGCGGGCCGGTCACGGCGAGCACGCTCGGGTGCACGTTGCGGATATTGCCTTCTTCCACACCCATGCAGCCGGTCACGATGACCTTGCCGTTTTCCTTGATGGCTTCGCCAATCACTTCCAGCGACTCGGCTTTAGCCGAGTCGATGAAGCCGCAGGTGTTGACCACCACCACGTCGGCGTCCTGGTAAGTGGACACAACGTCATAGCCTTCCATGCGCAGTTGCGTGAGGATGCGCTCGGAGTCAACCAGAGCCTTCGGGCAACCCAGGGAAACAAAGCCAACCTTGGGGTTGGCTTTTGCGATGGTGGTGGACATGTCTAACCTCGGTATTGAATGACGCTGCCGGTCGTGCACGACAAGGCAGCGGAAGGGCGCTTGGTGCGCCTCTGATCAAAAAGTGCGCAATTCTAGCGACGGGCAACGCACTTGACCAGCTTTATGCAGGGAAATGCGACGAGTGCTGCGCTATGCTTCGCGCCGTTGCGCATGGGCAAAGCCCTTGGGTCAATAAAACGTCTGTTACGAGAAGTAAAACAGCGCATGCTAGGGTCAGCTTAGACGTGCTGTTTATAAAAGACCTCGGGTCAAAGGGCAGGAGTGGTTGATGGGTCAGGCAAGTAGTCAGGCAGCAGGTGCCGAGCATTCAAACGCCAAGCCGATTGGCATGTTGGTGGCAGCGGTCGGGGTGGTTTATGGCGATATCGGGACCAGCCCGCTCTACACCCTTAAAGAGGTATTCAACGGCGGTTATGGCGTGCAGGTCAACCATGACGGCGTCTTGGGGATTCTGGCACTGATCTTTTGGTCGCTGATCTGGGTGGTGTCGATCAAGTACATGCTGTTCGTGCTGCGCGCCGACAACCAGGGCGAAGGCGGCATCATGGCGCTCACCGCACTGGCGCGGCGAGCGGCCGGGGAGCGTGCAAAACTGCGCAGTTTCCTGGTGGTGTGCGGCCTGTGTGGCGCGGCACTGTTCTATGGCGACAGCATGATCACCCCGGCCATTTCCGTGTTGTCGGCCATCGAAGGCCTGGAGCTAGCGTTCGATGGCCTGGAAAAATGGGTGGTGCCCATCGCATTGATTGTGCTGGTGGCGCTGTTCCTGATTCAGAAGCACGGCACCGATCGCATCGGCAAGCTGTTCGGCCCGGTAATGGTCACCTGGTTCCTGGTGCTGGGAGGGCTGGGTGTGTACGGCATCCTGCAGCAGCCCGAAGTGCTGAATGCACTGAACCCGGCATGGGGCGTGCGCTTCTTTATGGTGCACCCCGGTATCGGCGTGGCGATTCTCGGCGCGGTGGTGCTGGCCTTGACCGGTGCCGAAGCGCTGTATGCCGACATGGGCCACTTCGGCCGCAAACCCATTGCCCGTGCCTGGTTCATCTTGGTGCTGCCGGCGCTGGTACTCAACTATTTCGGCCAGGGCGCCATGCTGCTGGGCGATCCGGAAGCCGCACGCAACCCGTTCTACCTGCTGGCGCCGAGCTGGGCGCTGATCCCGCTGGTGGGCTTGTCCACACTGGCTACGGTGATTGCATCCCAGGCGGTGATCTCTGGTGCGTTCTCATTGACCCGCCAGGCGATCCAGCTTGGTTACATCCCGCGTATGCATATCCAACACACCTCCAGCGCCGAGCAGGGCCAGATCTACATCGGCGCCGTGAACTGGTCGCTGATGGTGGGGGTGATCCTGCTGGTGTTGGGCTTCGAGTCCTCCGGCGCCCTGGCTTCGGCCTACGGCGTAGCGGTGACGGGCACCATGCTGATGACCACGATCCTGGTGTCGGCGGTCATGCTGCTGCTGTGGAAATGGCCACCGGTGCTGGCTGTGCCGGTATTGCTTTGCTGCCTGTTGGTGGACGGCCTGTTCTTCGCGGCCAATGTGCCCAAGGTGATCCAGGGTGGCGCCTTTCCGGTGTTGGCGGGGATCGTCTTGTTTGTGTTGATGACCACCTGGAAGCGCGGCAAGCAATTGCTGGTCGAGCGCCTCGACGAAGGCGGTTTGCCGTTGCCGATTTTTATCAACAGCATCCGCGTGCAGCCGCCCCATCGCGTGCAGGGGACTGCGGTATTCCTCACCGCACGCCCGGATGCGGTGCCCCATGCGCTGTTGCACAACCTGCTGCATAACCAGGTGTTGCACGAGCAGGTGGTGTTGCTGACGGTGGTCTACGAAGACATTCCAAGGGTGCCCGCCGCACGGCGCTTCGAGGTGGATTCCTACGGCGAAGGCTTCTTCCGCGTGATCCTGCACTTCGGTTTTACCGACGAGCCGGATGTGCCCGAAGCACTGAAGCTGTGCCATCTGGATGAGCTGGATTTCAGCCCGATGCGCACCACCTATTTCCTCAGCCGCGAAACGGTGATCGCCTCGCGTATCAAGGGCATGGCCCGCTGGCGCGAAGCCCTGTTCGCCTTCATGTTGAAGAACGCCAACGGCAACCTGCGCTTCTTCAAGTTGCCGGTAAACCGCGTGATCGAGCTGGGCACCCAGGTCGAAATGTAAGGCGCTGCACTACGGGAGCCGGCAATCGGCTCCCGCTTTCCTTTCTGAACCCTGTGCTATCGATAGTTGTCGACTAGGCTGGTAGGAGCGAGCTTGCTCGCGAAAAACGTCAACGATAACGCGTTAATGCTGGATAAACGCAGCGCCTAAGAGGCCTTCGCGAGCAAGCTCGCTCCTACAGAAATGTCTAGAAACCCAGAAGAGGTGCGCCATGAGTCAGCTGCTCGAACCCTATACCCTGCGCCAATTGACCCTGCTTAACCGCATCGCGGTCTCGCCGATGTGCCAATACTCAAGCGACGATGGCCTGGCCAACGACTGGCACCTGGTGCATCTCGGCAGCCGCGCCGTGGGGGGCGCCGGGCTGATTTTCACCGAAGCCACCGCCGTGACGGCCGACGGGCGCATCACCGCCCAGGACCTGGGCCTGTGGAATGACGCCCAGATCGAACCGCTGCAGCGCATCACGCGCTTTATCGCGGCCCAGGGGGCGGTAGCGGGTATTCAGCTGGCCCATGCCGGACGCAAGGCCAGTACCCATCGGCCCTGGATCGGCAAGCATGGGAGTGTCAAGCCGGGGGAGGGGGGCTGGGTGCCGGTGGGCCCATCACCGATTGCCTTCGACCCGAATCACACCCAGCCCAAGCCACTGGACGAAGGGCAGATCCAGCAAGTAATCGCCGATTTTGTCGCTGCCGCCAAGCGCGCCTTGACCGCAGGCTTTGAAGTCGTGGAGATCCATGCTGCCCATGGATACCTGCTGCACCAATTTCTCTCGCCGATCAGCAACCAGCGGCAGGACCACTACGGTGGGTCGTTCGAAAACCGCATTCGCCTGGTGCTTGAGGTAACCCAAGCCGTGCGCGCCGCATGGCCTCAGGAGTTGCCGCTGTTTGTGCGGGTGTCGGCCACCGATTGGGTAGAAGACGGCTGGAACCCGGATGAAACCGTGGAGCTGGCGCGCCGCCTGAAAGACCTGGGCGTCGACCTGATCGACGTGTCGTCCGGGGGCACCGCCGCCAACGCCGAGATCCCCACCGGCCCCGGCTACCAGACGCGCTTCGCCGAGCGGGTACGCAAGGAGTCGGGCATCGCCACCGGCACGGTCGGCATGATCACCGAACCGGCCCAGGCCGAGCACATCCTGCGCACTTGCCAGGCTGACATTATCTTCCTGGCCCGTGAATTGTTGCGCGACCCGTACTGGCCGCTACATGCCGACGATGACCTGGGTGGGCGCAAGGCCATCTGGCCGGCGCAATACCAGCGGGCGACCCATCGCGACCAGCCGATCCATGAGTCGGACCTGCGCGACTGATCTTGCACACGGCCCTGCCAGACCCACCCTGACACGGTGGGTTTTTTCTTGCCCGCGTTTGAAGGAAGGCTGATCCTTGGTGGTCGTGAAGCAGGAGACCCCTATGCTGGTGGAACGCGCATTAACCGAAAACGATATCCCCTTGCTGGCAACCATCGACCGTACGGAACTGATCCAGGCGTGCTATCGCATGGATCGCGGCGAACTGGTGTTATATGCCGCGCACCATGATATGCGCGGCTGGCCCGAAGGCGAGGCCGAGCAGGATGCGGTGGCTCTGCGGGCCTGCCTCCAGCGTGGCGGATGGTTGTGGGGCGTATTTGACGGCCAGGCGCTGGTCGCCGCAGCGGTGGTGGATAATCGGACTTTCCATCATCAAGGCCTGCTGATGCGGCAGTTGAAGTTCCTGCATGTCAGTCACGCGGCCCGTGGCTCGGGCCTGGGCAGTCGATTGTTGGTGCTGGCCTGCGAGCACGGCCGGCAAGTGGGAGCTCAAGCGCTGTATATCTCGGCCACGTCGTCGCGTAACACCGTGGACTTTTACCTGCGCCATGGTTGCCGACTGTTGCAGCAACCTCATGCTGAGCTGTATGCACAGGAACCGTTAGACATTCACCTGTATCGACCACTGTGTGAGTAACGGCTGTAGGGTTTTGTTACCCAGGCTATTTTTTTAAGTTAATACTCTAAAAAAATCCCACGTGCGACGAGATAGTTTCTAAGATTAGGGTAAGTCTGGTTCCTGGCCCAGGGAGGCAGGTTGCTTGTCCACGAAAGCGTTGCGCTTCGGGGAGTTGGTAAGTGGGCACCAGGAGTATTTGACTGATATCAGGAGTAACAGTCCATGGCCAAGTCCTATGGCGTAGCGGGTGCGGTGGCGTCTTTCCTCAGCCGCCGGATGTCCTTGCGGGATCGCAGGTTGAGTTCGGATGAAATGGAGCTGCTGGCCCAGTATCGGGCGCTGACCGAAAGCGATCAGGTGGCGATGCGGTACTTGATTGGTGCGATGAAAAGCGTATCGCGCTTCTGAGCTATATACGATCACTCCCACGTTCTCGCGTGGGAATGATCGCGAAGCTCACCTCAGGTGTACTTGCGCTGCTCCGGCGCAGGCGGGAAGTACTGATAGAGCCAGGTTTCGCTCAAGGTTCGGTCCTGTGTGCGAATAAACAGGCGCAGCTCCACCGGCTCCACGCTGTCGCTGGTGGGGTACCAGTCGAACAGGATGCGATAGCCCTTGATATTTTCCAGCACCAGCACGCTGAAATCCTTTACCTCACCATGGGAGCAGGTCACCACCGGTTCGATGCCGGTGCCCGCCGGCAGGCGATCCAGGCCGCCGCCCTTGAAGTCGACGGCGAAACGCCGTGCCCACACCTGCGGGTAATGCTCGCCGGGCGCCCAGCCCTCGGTAAATCCACCCATGCCCGAACGAGTCGCGTCGACCTGTGCCAGCGGCGTGCTCACCGGCGGCAATGCGCTCCAGTACAGCTTGTAGCCATAATTGAGCGAATCACCGGCGGCCACGGGATTTTTCGGGGTCCAGAAGGCCACGATGTTGTCCAGGGTTTCTCCGGTGGTGGGGATTTCCAGCAGGTCGATCGAGCCTTCGCCCCACGCAGTGGTAGGTTCTACCCATAGGCTGGGGCGCTTGCTGTACCAGTCGACGGTGTCCTGGTAGCTGGCGAATTCATGATCGGTCTGCACCAGGCCGAAGCCTTTGGGGTCGGTGTCGGCGAATGCATTGAATTGCAGCTTGGCCGGGTTGTTCAGCGGGCGGCAGATCCACTCGCCATTGCCGCGCCACATGGCCAGGCGGTCCGAATCGTGGATTTGCGGGTGGATGGTGTCGCACATGCGCCGCTCGTGGGTACCGCAGCTGAACATGCTGGTCATCGGCGCGATGCCCAGTTGTTCGATGGCGGTGCGGGCATTGATATGCGCATCGATCGCCATCACCACCTGATTGGCCTGGCAGTCGATATCGAAACGGTAGGCGCCAGTGGCGCTTGGCGAGTCGAGCAGGGCATAGACCACAAAACGCGTGGCGTTCTTGTCCGGGGTTTCGAACCAGAACTGCGTGAAATCGGGGAATTCTTCGCGTTTTTTCGCGTAGGTATCAATCGCCAGGCCACGAGCCGAGAGGCCGTATTGGCCGGTGGAGTCCACTGCGCGGAAGTAGCTGGCGCCGAGAAACGACAGCACGTCATGGCGGTCCAGTTCCGGCGCCTTGAACAGCTTGAAGCCGGAAAAGCCCAGGTCGCCGGTCAGTTGCTTGGTGTCCACCGTGGTTTTTTCATAGTTGAACAACGAAGGGCGGAAATGCACTTCGCGGGCCTCGCGGGTCTTTGGATCGACACTGTGCATGCGCACCGGCGTCTTGAAGCCCATGCCGACGTGGAAGAACTGCACGTCGAGTTGGCCGTTCAGCTCTTTCCACAATGAATGGTTGCCGTCATAGCCAATGGCATTGAAATTCTGCGGGGTCATGCTTGCCAGGGTCGGTGGCAGTACCTGTTTAGTGTCCTGATAGCCACGGGTGGCCAATTGCTTGGCTTGCGCCTTGAGCGATTCGAAATCGAACGCCACGGCCTTGCCATCGGCGGCCCGGTTCCCGGCCCAAGCCTGCGCGGCCAACAGGCCACTGGCCGACAAACCGGTGTAAGCCGCAATGGCCATGGATGCTTTGAGCAAATTCCTGCGGTGCATAGAGACAACCTGTCGTGAGCAAATCCCGCGCCGTTCCTGGCACGTAATGGATCAGAAATAACGGTTCGGACATGCCTTCGGCCAAACGCAACGGACATTAAACAGACGCCGGATAGCTTAAGCGGTTCGATGCTTAAGGAAAAATGATTGATGGCGTGATGATGGCGTTGCATGTGCAACAAGACATTTCCAGCATGGCAGTCAAACGTTACATCTGGAAGCACTCTAGATCGTGGCTCTTTGGCACTTAGTTTTACGCTGAGGGCCTACTGTTCCTACCAACTCAAGTGTCTGGAGGCTATAAATGAATACCCGTGGATTGCTCGATCAGTTGCTCAAGTCTGGCCAGGACATGTTGCAAAACAAGGCTGGTGGCCAGGGGAAGTCCAATGACAAAGGCGCCCTGGGTGGCTTGCTCGGCGGTGGCGGGCTCGGCAGCCTGCTCGGCGGTGCCGGCGGCGGCGCCCTGGCAGCCGGGGCCATGGGCCTGTTGCTGGGTAACAAAAAGGCGCGCAAATTCGGCGGCAAGGCCCTGACCTACGGCGGCCTGGCGGCACTGGGTGTGATTGCCTACAAGGCCTACGGCAACTGGCAGGCCCAGCAGGCCAGCGCCCCCCAGGGCGAGCCACAAACCATCGACCGTCTGCCTCCGGCCCAGGTCGAGCAACACAGCCAGGGCATCCTCAAGGCCCTGGTGGCGGCGGCCAAGGCTGACGGGCATGTGGATGAACGCGAACGTGCGTTGATCGAAGGGGAATTCACCAAGCTGGATAATGACCAGGAACTGCAGCACTGGCTGCATGCCGAACTCAACAAGCCCCTGGACCCTGCGGACGTCGCCCGCGCCGCCAGCACCCCGGAAATGGCTGCCGAGATGTACATCGCCAGCGTGATGCTGGTGGACGAGGAGAACTTCATGGAGAAGTCCTATCTGGACGAATTGGCTCGCCAACTGAAGCTTGAGCCGGGGTTGAAGCTGGAGTTGGAAAAGCAAGTACGGCTCAACACATAAGTTAAGGCAGCCGGCACAACTTTGTAGGCCAACGGTAAGCACGATGTGAGGCGGGCCGCTCTTGATCTTTCCTTTGATCATGATCTCAGGCGTCCCGCCTCTGTATCCCGGCCGACCCCAAGGCCGCCATCGGGGGCAAGCCCCCTCCCACATTTGAACTGAGGACCGTCAGTTAGATCTGCGTGGGCTTTCGGGCCTACGAGGGAGCAAGGTCCATCGCCGCAGGTGATATCCATCCTACATTTTCATTCTGTGCACGCGCCCTCAAAAGCGTTGATAAACGCAGGCATCCGCTCAGCTATACTCCCCTCCATTTGAATGGCTCTGCGAGGAATTACTGTGAAGAACTGGACCCTGCGCCAAAGGATTTTGGCGAGCTTTGCGGTAATCATCGCGATCATGCTACTGATGGTGGTGCTCTCGTATTCGCGACTGCTGAAGATCGAAGCCAGCGAAAATTCAGTCCGTGACGATGCCGTGCCAGGGGTGTTTTTCAGCTCGATGATTCGCAGTGCCTGGGTCGACAGCTACCTGCAGACCCAGGAATTGGTCGGGATCCACGAGAACCAGAGGATTTCCGAGGAAGACAAGCAGGACTACAAGTCGTTCGAGGCGCGGCTTGAGCAGCACATGGCCAGCTACGCGGGGACGATCAATATCACCCAGGATCGCACCCAATTCGATGCCTTCGAAAAATTGCATCAGAGTTACAACGGGATTCTTGCCCAGGTCCTGGCGGCCCATCAAAACAACAACCCGGCTGAGGCGCTGAGACTGTTCAACGAGCAACTGACGCCTGCCTGGACCGCAGGCCGCATGAAGCTCAACGACATCATCAATGAGAACAAACAGGTTGCTGACAATGCCACGGCCGCCATCGATGATGCCGTTGCGGCCGCAAAGGTCAGCATGGGCGTCTCGCTGCTGCTGGCGATTCTCGCCGCCGCGTTGTGCGGCCTGTTGTTGATGCGCGCGATCATGGCGCCGATGCAGCGCATCGTCGAGATCCTCGAAGTCATGCGCACCGGTGACCTGAGCAAGCGCCTGAACCTGGAGCGCAAGGACGAATTCAACGTTGTCGAAACCGGCTTCAACGACATGATGACCGAACTGACCGCCCTGGTATCCCAGGCGCAACGTTCGTCGGTGCAAGTCACCACTTCGGTTACCGAGATTGCTGCGACCTCCAAGCAGCAACAGGCCACCGCCACAGAAACCGCAGCCACCACCACCGAAATCGGCGCCACGTCCCGCGAGATCGCTGCTACCTCCAAGGACCTGGTCCGCACCATGACCGAAGTGTCCACCGCCGCCGACCAGGCCTCGGTTGCCGCCGGTTCAGGCCAGCAGGGTCTGGCGCGCATGGAAGAAACCATGCACTCGGTGATGGGCGCCGCCGATCTGGTCAACGCCAAGCTGGCGATCCTCAACGAGAAGGCCGGCAATATCAATCAGGTGGTGGTGACCATCGTCAAGGTGGCTGACCAGACCAACCTGTTGTCGCTCAACGCCGCCATCGAGGCTGAGAAAGCCGGTGAGTACGGTCGCGGTTTTGCCGTGGTAGCCACCGAAGTGCGCCGCCTGGCCGACCAGACCGCCGTGGCCACCTACGACATCGAGCAAATGGTGCGTGAGATCCAGTCGGCAGTGTCGGCGGGGGTGATGGGCATGGACAAGTTCTCCGAGGAAGTACGCCGGGGCATGTTCGAAGTGCAGCAAGTCGGCGAGCAGTTGTCGCAGATCATCCATCAGGTCCAGGCCCTGGCGCCGCGGGTGTTGATGGTCAACGAGGGCATGCAGGCCCAGGCCACCGGCGCCGAACAGATCAACCACGCGCTGGTGCAGTTGGGCGATGCCAGCAGCCAGACCGTCGAATCCCTGCGCCAGGCAAGCTTCGCCATTGATGAACTGAGCCAGGTTGCGGTCGGTCTGCGCAGCGGCGTGTCGCGTTTCAAAGTCTGATGAGCGATCTCGCGGCTAAGCGCGGCGCCGTTCCGGCAGCGAAAAAAGCGTTGTTCCTGGTGTTCCACATCGGCAACGACCGCTTTGCCCTGAAAGCCACCGAAGTGGCGGAGGTGCTGCCGCGGCTGCCACTCAAACCCATCGCCCATGCGCCCGTGTGGGTGGCGGGTATCTTCGCCCATCGCGGGGCGCTGGTGCCGGTGATTGACTTGAGCGCCCTGACCTTCGGCACCTCGGCCCAGGCTCGCACCAGCACACGGCTGGTGTTGGTCAATTACCAGCCGCAGCCCTGGAGCCAGGCGCGCTGGTTGGGGCTGATCCTGGAACAGGCCACCGACACCCTGCGTTGCGACCCCGCCGAGTTCCAGCCCTATGGCTTGGACAACCAGCAGGCGCCGTACCTGGGGCCGGTGCGCGAGGATGCCCAGGGCTTGATGCAGTGGATTGGCGTCGCCGAGCTGCTGACCGCTGAAGTGCGTGCCTTGTTGTTTTCTGCCGAGTTGAGTTTATGAGCAGCGACCCGCGTTTTTCGGCGTTCTTGAAAGAGCGCATCGGCTTGGACGTTGCCTCGGTGGGCGAGGCGATCATCGAGCGTGCCGTGCGCCAGCGTTGCCAGTCATCCCAGGCACAGTCGGTGGAGGCTTACTGGCAGCACCTGCAAAATTCCCACGACGAGCAGCAGGCGCTGATCGAAGCGGTGATCGTGCCCGAGACCTGGTTTTTTCGCTATCCCGAATCCTTTGCAACCCTGGCTCGCCTGGCCCAGGTGCGCCTGGCCGAAATCAAGCAAATGCGCGCCCTGCGCATTCTCAGCCTGCCGTGTTCTACCGGCGAAGAGCCCTATTCGATTGCCATGGCCTTGCTCGACGCGGGCTTGGCGCCCCATCAGTTCAAGGTGCAGGGGATGGACGTCAGCCCCCTGTCGGTAGAGCGTGCGCGGCGCGGTGTGTACGGCAAGAACTCGTTTCGCGGCGCCGATCTTGAGTTTCGCGACCGCCACTTCACCGAAGAGGCGGGCGGTTACCGCATCGCCGACCGGGTGCGCGAGCAAGTTCGCCTGCAAGTTGGCAACTTGCTCGACCCGACACTGCTGGCCAACGAGCCCACCTATGACTTTGTGTTTTGCCGCAACCTGCTGATCTATTTCGACCAGCCGACCCAAAAGCAAGTCTTTGACGTGCTCAAGGAACTCACCCACGTGGACGGCGTGCTGTTTATCGGCCCGGCCGAGGGTAGCCTGCTGGGGCGCCACGGCATGCGTTCGATTGGGGTGCCGCAATCTTTTGCCTTCAGCCGGCATGTAGAACAGACACCGCCGGCACCGGTATTTGTACCCATGCCCGCGCCAACGCCGCAACGCAGCGCGGCACCGATACCGCCCAAGCCGCGTCCGTTCAGCAAGCCCCGCCCGCCAGAGCCACCGGCCAAAGTGCCACACACCGATGCCGGCGAGCTGCTCAGCCAGATCGCGACCCTGGCCAATGAAGGCAAAAGTGCCGAGGCTCGTGCCGCCTGCGAGCGCTATTTGAGCAGCCATCCACCGGCCGCCCAGGTGTTCTACTGGCTGGGGCTGCTCAGCGATGTGGCCGGCAGCGCCCTGGAGGCCCAGGGATATTACCGCAAAGCCTTGTACCTGGAACCGCAGCATCCGCAGGCCTTGATGCATCTGGCTGCGCTGCTCGAGTCCCAGGGCGACAGTGCGGGGGCGCGTCGTCTTCAGGCGCGCGCCGCCCGTAGCGAGCTGACAGTGAGTCCAAACCATGAGTAGCCCTGACGCGCTCGACACCGCAGGCCTGGACCTGACGCTGACCGATACCCAAGCCATCGACGACTGCTGGAATCGCATCGGCATTCATGGCGACAAGTCTTGCCCATTGCTGGCTGAGCACATTCACTGCCGCAATTGCTCGGTGTACTCGGCCGCCGCCACGCGCCTGCTGGACCGCTATGCGCTGCAGCAGGACGATCATCGCCCCCAGGCTGCCGTCGAAGCGGATAACGAGGCAGTCACCCGATCACTTTTGATGTTCCGCCTCGGCGAGGAATGGCTCGGTATTGCTACCCGCTGCCTGGTGGAAGTGGCGCCATTGCAGCCGATCCACTCCCTGCCGCACCAGCGTTCCCGGGCGCTGCTGGGCGTGGCCAATGTGCGCGGCGCGTTGGTGGCGTGCCTGTCACTGGTAGAACTGCTGGGCCTGGACAGTACCAGTGCCGGTGCCAGCGGCGCGCGTATCATGCCGCGCATGTTGATCATTGCGGCTCAGGACGGCCCGGTGGTCGTGCCGGTGGACGAAGTGGATGGCATCCATGCCATCGATGAACGCACCCTGAAGGCGGCGTCGGCCTCCGGTACCCAGGCCAGCGCACGCTACACCCAGGGCGTGTTGCAGTGGAAAGGCCGCAGCCTGCGCTGGCTGGACGAAGCGCAATTGTTGTCCGCCGTGACTCGGAGCCTCGCATGACCCCCGACCAGATGCGCGATGCCTCGCTGTTGGAACTGTTCAGCCTGGAGGCCGATGCGCAGACCCAGGTATTGAGCGCGGGCCTTTTGGCCCTGGAGCGCAATCCAACCCAGGCCGACCAGCTCGAAGCCTGCATGCGCGCCGCGCACTCGCTCAAGGGCGCGGCGCGGATTGTCGGCGTGGATGCCGGGGTCAGCGTCGCCCACGTCATGGAAGATTGCCTGGTCAGTGCCCAGGAAGGCCGACTGTATCTGCAGCCCGAACACATCGACGCGTTGCTGCAAGGCACCGACCTGCTGATGCGTATCGCCTCACCGGGCAATGATGTGGGGGCGACGGATATCAAGGTGTATGTGGCGCTGATGGAGCGCTTGCTTGATCCGACACAGCCCACCGCCATGCGTGCGCCAAAGCCCGAGCCTGCACCTATCGTTGAAGAAGTGCCGCAGCAACCGGAGCCCGCACCACCGGTCAGCAGTGAAGCGCCGCGCCAGAACAAACGCATGACTGAAGGCGGCGAGCGCGTACTGCGGGTGACGGCCGAGCGCTTGAACAGCTTGTTGGACCTGTCCAGCAAGTCCCTGGTGGAAACCCAGCGGCTCAAGCCGTACCTGGCGAGCATGCAACGCCTCAAGCGCATTCAAAGCAACGGCTTGCGCGCCCTGGATACCTTGGACGGCCAGCTCAAGGCCCTGGACTTGAGCCTGGAAGCCCAGGAGGCCCTGGCCGACACCCGTCGCTTGTTGAGCGAAGCCCAGGCGCTGCTGGCGGAAAAACACGCCGAGCTGGACGAGTTCGGCTGGCAGGCCGGGCAGCGTGCCCAGGTGCTCTACGACACCGCGTTGGCCTGCCGCATGCGCCCGTTTGCTGACGTGCTGGCCGGGCAGGTGCGCATGGTGCGTGACCTGGGCCGCAGCCTGGGCAAGCAAGTACGCCTGGAGATCGAGGGCGAGAAGACCCAGGTCGACCGTGACGTACTGGAAAAACTTGAAGCGCCGCTCACCCATTTATTACGCAATGCCGTCGACCACGGTATCGAAACCCCCGAGCAACGCGTGCTGGCAGGCAAACCCGCCGAAGGCCTGATCCGCCTGCGCGCGTCCCACCAGGCCGGACTGCTGGTGCTGGAGTTGAGCGATGACGGCAACGGTGTCGACCTCGAGCGCCTGCGGGGCGCCATCGTCGACCGGCACCTGTCGCCGGTGGAAACCGCACTGCGCTTGAGCGAAGAGGAACTGCTGACGTTCCTGTTCCTGCCCGGTTTCAGCCTGCGCGACAAGGTTACCGAAGTGTCCGGGCGCGGCGTAGGCCTGGACGCGGTGCAGCATATGGTCCGGCAACTACGCGGCGCGGTGGTGCTGGAGCAGACGGCGGGGCAGGGCAGCCGCTTCCACCTGGAAGTACCGTTGACCTTGTCGGTGGTGCGCAGCCTGGTAGTGGAAGTGGGCGAAGAAGCCTATGCCTTTCCGCTGGCCCATATCGAACGCATGTGCGACCTGGCGCCCGACGACATTGTGCAATTGGAGGGTCGCCAGCACTTTTGGCATGAGGGCCGGCACGTTGGCCTGGTAGCCGCCAGCCAGTTGTTGCAACGCCCGCCGGGGCAAACCCCATCAGATACCTTGAAAGTGGTGGTGATCCGCGAGCGTGACGCGGTGTACGGGATTGCCGTGGAGCGCTTTATCGGTGAGCGCACCCTGGTGGTGTTGCCCCTGGATGATCGCCTGGGCAAGGTTCAGGACATCTCTGCCGGGGCCCTGCTCGATGACGGCTCGGTGGTGTTGATCGTCGACGTCGAAGACATGCTGCGTTCGGTGGACAAACTGCTCAATACCGGCCGCCTGGAGCGTATCGCCCGGCGTAGCCAGCAGGCCAGCGAAGCACCGCGCAAGCGCGTACTGGTGGTGGACGATTCGCTGACCGTACGCGAGCTGCAGCGCAAATTATTACTCAATCGTGGTTATGAAGTGGCTGTTGCGGTCGATGGCATGGATGGCTGGAACGCATTGCGTTCCGAGGACTTCGACCTGCTTATCACTGACATTGATATGCCTCGCATGGACGGTATTGAATTGGTCACACTCTTGCGTCGTGACAGTCGCCTGCAATCGTTGCCGGTGATGGTGGTTTCCTACAAGGATCGTGAAGAAGACCGGCGCCGTGGGCTCGACGCCGGTGCCGACTATTATCTAGCCAAAGCCAGTTTCCATGACGACGCCTTGCTCGACGCCGTGGTTGAACTGATCGGAGGCGCCCGGACATGAGGATTGCGATCGTCAACGACATGCCTCTGGCCGTGGAGGCATTGCGTCGTGCCTTGAGTTTCGAGCCCGCCCATGAGGTGGTGTGGGTGGCCAGCAATGGCCTGGAAGCGGTGCAGCGTTGCGCCGAACTGACCCCGGACCTGATCCTGATGGACCTGATCATGCCGGTCATGGATGGGGTGGAAGCTACCCGCCAGATCATGGCCGACACGCCATGCCCAATCGTGATCGTCACGGTCGACCGCCAGGCCAACGTCAGCCGCGTATTCGAGGCCATGGGCCATGGCGCCCTGGACGTGGTGGATACGCCGGCGCTGGGTGTGGGCAACCCCAAGGATGCGGCCGCGCCGTTGTTGCGCAAGATCCTCAATATCGGCTGGCTGGTCGGCCAGCGCGGCAGTCGCGTGCGTGTCGAAACCCCGACGCAGCGCATCACTGGCAAGCGTCAACGGTTGGTGGCCATTGGTTCTTCGGCCGGTGGGCCGGCGGCCCTGGAGATCCTGCTCAAGGGCTTGCCGCGCAATTTCCCCGCCGCCATCGTGCTGGTGCAGCACGTGGACCAGGTGTTCGCCGCGGGCATGGCCGAATGGTTGAGCAGCGCCTCCGGCCTGCCGGTACGCCTGGCCTGTGAAGGCGAGCCGCCGCAAACCGGGGTGGTATTGCTGGCCGGTACCAACCACCATATTCGCTTGTTGAAAAATGGCACGCTAGCCTATACGGCAGAGCCGGTGAACGAGATCTACCGGCCTTCCATCGACGTATTTTTCGAAAGCGTTGCCAGCCATTGGAACGGCGATGCCGTCGGTGTCTTGCTGACCGGCATGGGGCGCGATGGCGCCCAGGGCCTCAAGTTAATGCGGGAACAAGGATATTTGACCATCGCCCAGGACCAGCAGAGTTCGGCGGTGTATGGCATGCCCAAAGCGGCAGCGGCGATCGACGCTGCTGTTGAAATTCGCCCACTGGATAGAATTGCGCCCCGATTGCTGGAGGTTTTTGCCAAATGAACAAAAATCTCCCGCCGTGCTGGCTTGCAGGTAGTAATTCAGGTGATTGCACATGAATGATTTACAGCTCGACGACTTCAAGACCGACGAAAACGCCGCCATGGTGTTGTTGGTCGACGACCAGGCCATGATCGGCGAAGCCGTGCGGCGTGGCCTGGCCAATGAAGAAAACATCGACTTCCACTTTTGCGCCGACCCGCACCAGGCGATTGCCCAGGCGATCCGCATCAAACCGACGGTGATCCTGCAAGACCTGGTAATGCCGGGCCTCGACGGCCTGACCCTGGTGCGCGAATACCGCAATCACCCGGCCACCGCGAATATCCCGATCATCGTGCTGTCCACCAAGGAAGACCCGCTGATCAAGAGCGCGGCCTTTGCCGCCGGAGCCAACGACTACCTGGTCAAGCTGCCGGACAACATCGAGCTGGTGGCACGCATCCGCTACCACTCGCGCTCCTACATGACCCTGTTGCAGCGCGATGCCGCCTACCGCGCACTGCGGGTCAGCCAGCAACAGCTGCTGGACACCAACCTGGTGCTGCAACGCCTGATGCACTCCGACGGCCTGACCGGGTTGTCCAACCGCCGCCACTTCGATGAGTACCTTGAACTGGAATGGCGCCGCGCCATGCGCGATCAGACCCAACTGTCGTTGTTGATGATCGACGTGGACTTCTTCAAGACCTACAACGACAGCTTCGGTCACGTTGAAGGCGACGAAGCCCTGCGCAAAGTCGCCGAAGCCATTCGCGATGCCAGCAGCCGCCCTTCGGACTTGCCGGCGCGCTACGGCGGTGAAGAATTCGCCCTGGTGCTGCCCAACACCTCGCCGGGCGGTGCGCGGCTGGTGGCTGAAAAACTGCGCATGGCCGTGGCCGCGTTGAAAATCCCGCACAATGCGCCGGTGGAAGGTTCGAGCCTGACCATCAGTATCGGCTTGTCGACCTTGACACCGGTACAGGGCACGGATTGCCGGCAGTTGATCATGGCGGCGGACAAGGGGCTGTATACGGCCAAGCATAATGGGCGCAATCAAGTGGGCATCGAATAACTCAGGGTCAGCACAAAGCCAAATGTGGGAAAGGCAAGTCCCCTCCCACATTTCAATCTTCATTGGTCTTGGGATTGTGTACAAACCCCCGCCTTTTCGGCCAAGCGGACTGCCGTTTCCAGCCGTTTGCCGTTATACTCGCCGGCTTTCAAAAGTTCGCCAACGAGTGCTGCCTGCCATGGAAATCAACCCGATCCTTAACACCATCAAGGACCTGTCCGAGCGCTCCGAAACTATTCGGGGGTATCTTTGACTACGATCAAAAGCATGAGCGTCTGACCGAGGTCAATCGCGAGCTTGAAGATCCGAGCGTCTGGAACAAACCTGAATACGCCCAGGAGCTGGGGCGCGAGCGCTCTGCGCTGGCGCAGATCGTCGATACCCTCGATGAACTGAACACCGGCCTGGGTGATTGCCGTGACCTGCTGGACATGGCCGTCGAGGAAAACGACGAAGGCGCAGTGGGCGATGTCGTCGCCGAGCTGGCCCGTCTTGAGGAAAACCTCGCCAAGCTTGAGTTCCGCCGCATGTTCAGCCATGAAATGGACCCGAACAACGCCTACCTGGACATCCAGGCCGGTTCCGGCGGCACCGAGGCCCAGGACTGGGCCAACATCCTGTTGCGCATGTACCTGCGCTGGGCCGACAAGCGCGGTTTCGACGCGACCATCATGGAACTGTCCGCCGGTGAAGTCGCCGGTATCAAGGGCGCGACCGTGCATATCAAGGGTGAATACGCCTTTGGCTGGCTGCGTACCGAGATCGGTGTACACCGCCTTGTGCGCAAGAGCCCGTTCGACTCCGGCAACCGTCGCCACACCTCGTTCTCTGCGGTGTTCGTCTCGCCGGAGATCGACGACAAGGTGGAAATCGAGATCAACCCGGCCGACCTGCGCATCGATACCTACCGTTCCTCCGGTGCTGGTGGTCAGCACGTAAACACCACTGACTCGGCCGTACGTATCACCCACGTACCGACCAACACCGTGGTCAGTTGCCAGAACGAGCGTTCCCAGCATGCCAACAAGGACACCGCCATGAAAATGCTGCGGGCCAAGTTGTACGAGCAGGAAATGCAGAAGCGCAATGCCGCTTCCCAAGCGCTGGAAGACACCAAGTCGGATATCGGCTGGGGTCACCAGATCCGTTCGTACGTGCTCGATGCGTCGCGGATCAAGGATCTGCGCACCAACATCGAACGCAGCGACTGTGACAAGGTGCTCGACGGCGATATCGACGAATACCTGGAAGCCAGCCTGAAATCCGGCCTGTAACACCCTATGTGGGAGCGGGCTTGCCCGCGATCCCCAGGCCGCAGGCCTGGGGGCAACGAACCTGTGATGGAAAATTTAAAGACATGAGCGACCAACAACTCGACCCGCAAGCCCTGCAACAGGAAGAAAACTCCCTGATCGCCCTGCGCAAGGAAAAGCTTGCTGCCGAGCGCGCCAAGGGTAATGCCTTCCCCAATGACTTCCGCCGCGACAACTACTGCGATGCCTTGCAGAAGCAGTACGCGGACAAGACCAAGGAAGAGCTGGCAGAGGCTGCGATCCCGGTCAAGGTGGCAGGTCGCATCATGCTCAACCGTGGCTCGTTCATGGTGATCCAGGACATGACCGGGCGTATCCAGGTCTACGTCAACCGCAAGACCCTTTCCGAAGAAACCCTGGCCTCGGTGAAAACCTGGGACATGGGCGACATCATCGCCGCCGAGGGCACCCTGGCCCGTTCCGGCAAGGGCGACCTGTACGTCGAGATGACCAGCGTGCGCCTGCTGACCAAGTCCCTGCGTCCGCTGCCGGACAAACACCACGGCCTGACCGACACCGAGCAGCGTTATCGCCAGCGCTATGTCGACCTGATCGTCAATGAAGACGTGCGCCAGACGTTCCGCGTGCGTTCGCAAGTCATTGCGCACATCCGCAGCTTCCTGATGCAGCGTGACTTCCTCGAAGTGGAAACGCCGATGCTGCAAACCATCCCAGGTGGTGCCGCAGCCAAGCCGTTCGAAACCCACCATAACGCCCTGGACATGGAAATGTTCCTGCGCATCGCGCCTGAGCTGTACCTCAAGCGCCTGGTTGTCGGCGGTTTCGAGAAAGTGTTCGAGATCAACCGCAACTTCCGTAACGAAGGTGTCTCGACCCGTCACAACCCTGAATTCACCATGTTGGAGTTCTACCAGGCCTACGCCGATTACGAAGACAACATGGACCTCACCGAAGAACTGTTCCGCGAGCTGGCACAGCTGGTTCTGGGCAGCACCGACGTGCCGTACGGCGACAAGGTGTTCCATTTCGGCGAGCCGTTTGTGCGTCTGTCGGTGTTTGACTCGATCCTCAAGTACAACCCTGAGCTGACGGCTGACGACCTCAATGACATCGACAAGGCCCGCGCCATCGCCAAGAAAGCCGGGGCCAAGGTGCTGGGTTTCGAAGGCCTGGGCAAGTTGCAGGTGATGATTTTCGAAGAACTGGTGGAGCACAAGCTGGAACAGCCGCACTTCATTACCCAGTACCCGTTCGAAGTGTCGCCGCTGGCCCGTCGCAACGACGACAACCCGAACGTCACCGACCGTTTCGAGCTGTTCATTGGTGGCCGTGAAATCGCCAACGCCTACTCCGAGCTTAACGACGCGGAAGATCAGGCCGAGCGCTTCATGGCCCAGGTGGCCGACAAGGACGCCGGCGATGACGAAGCTATGCACTACGACGCCGACTTTGTACGGGCCCTGGAATACGGCATGCCGCCCACCGCCGGTGAAGGCATCGGTATCGACCGGCTGGTGATGTTGTTGACCAACTCGCCGTCGATCCGCGACGTGATCCTGTTCCCGCACATGCGGCCACAAGCGTAACCGTAGCGAAAACCGAAGCCGCCTTTTATAAGGCGGCTTTTTTATGTGGCGTATTCAAGCGTCAAGCGAACAGCGCCAGGTTTTGATCTATTCAAGGATGTGTTTGGTGAACCGCGTAATGGCTCAAGAAGGTGCCGCCGGCATAGCTGCTGCCGTGGCTGAAAGCGTTCAATATCAAGGCCGCAAGGCCAGCCGCCGGGGCAGTGAGCAACGCCGCCAGGACATTCTCGATGCGGCCATGCGCATCGTGGTGCGCGAAGGCGTACGCGCCGTGCGCCATCGGGCCGTGGCCGCCGAGGCCGGCGTGCCGCTGTCGGCCACTACCTACTATTTCAAGGATATCGACGACCTGCTTACCGACACCTTCGCCCAGTACGTCGAACGCAGTGCCGCGTTCATGGGCAAGCTGTGGGTGCGCAACGAGGGCTTGCTGCGCGAGATGGTTGCCTATGGCGATGGCAGCCCACAGTCGCGTTCGCAACTGGCCGATGACATCGCCCGGCTGACCGCCGACTACGTGCTGCGCCAACTGACCAACCGTCGCGAATACCTGATGGCCGAACAGGCCTTTCGCCAAGAGGCGCTGTTGAACCCGCGCCTGGCCGAGCTGGTGCGTTCCCACCAGCAGATCCTGTTGCAGGGCACAGGGCAGTTTTTCCAGGTATTGGGCTCCCGTGAGCCGCAACAGGATGCCAAAGTGTTGACGGCTATTATCAGTCGGATGGAATATCAGGGCCTGCTTGGCGGCCCAGAGCCGCTGACCGGCGAAGAGATGCTTGAAATCCTCAAGCGTTACATGCATTTGGTGCTGGCTTCGGTCTGACACCGGGGGATGTCCAATGAAAGTCTGGCGCGTCGCGGTAATCGCCTTGTTGGTCCTGTTGCTCAGCGGTTGCCTGGTGACTTTCAAGGAATCATTGCCGACGGCTGAAGCCGCGCCAGAGGCTCTGCTAGGCAAGTGGGCCAGTAGGAATGCCTGGGGCGAGCCGCTCAACCTGCAGATCACCCGTGCCGGCGAGCATCGTTATAAAGCGGTGAGCTACCCTAAAGCCAAGCCGGGCCAGCGCGATGAGTATCTGTTTAGCGTCTCGCGCCACGGCAGCCGCTGGTATCTGTCGGCGCCGCTGCCTGCAAGACTGGGCGGGCATTTCATCCTGGCGGGCTTTGAGTTTGATGAAAAGCACGAACTGGTGGTCTACAACCTCGACCTCGAACAGATCCACCAAGCCATTGGCCAGCAGGCCTTGCACGGCGGCACTGTAGACACCGTCGAAGGCGCCGGTGTGCTGGTGGACAGCCCCATGGACCAGGTGTTTGCCTACCTGGATGACCCGGCCAATGCCGATGTGTTCGTTGAAGCCGTGCGCTACCGGCGCGTGGGTAAATAACGTTTAAAGAGGAAGCACCGGGTGGACGAATACCAGCAGACGATACGCACCTTGTCCGATCGCATTGTGCTGGCGCAAACACCGATCCGTGTCCTCGATGCGGTGAAATGGGACGAGAATATCCGCCAGGGATTTCTCAAGGCCAAGGGCAAGGCCATGCCTGCCGTAGACCGCGATTACTACCTGAACCGGCCTCTGTCGTTCGACTCCAGTGCGGTCAAGCTGGAGTTCCAGAACATCGAGCGCGACATCACCCGTCGCCTTGGGCAGTTCAGCCCGGTGGGGCAGATCATGCGTCGCATGTGCCGTGAATACCGCATGGTGGTGCGCATGCTCGAAGCACGCGGCACCGAGGATTTCGGCCTGATCTCCCAGGAGCTGTATGGCGCCGCTTCCGATGCCTTCCACGCCGGCGACCCGACCCTGGCGGACCTGGGCCTGATGCTGTCCGACTACCTGAACAATATCGATGGCCGTGGCGACCTTAAGGACGAAGCCAAGACCCTCACGGCCAAGGATGCGGTCAGCCTGCTGCAAACGCGCTTGAACAAGGTATTTGGTGAAGCGGAGGAAACCATCCGGGTGTTCGAGTCCGACGGGATCGTCGCCGATGCGGCAGCCGGCGCCGACTACATCAAGATCCGCGCCGACGCGATGTTCAACGACCGTGACGTGCGCGCCCTGGAGGTGCATGAAGGGCTGGTGCATGTGGGCACCACCCTCAATGGCCAGAACCAGCCGATCTGCACGTTCCTGTCAAAGGGCCCGCCGTCGTCCACCGTGACCCAGGAAGGCCTGGCGATCCTGATGGAAATCATCACCTTCGCCTCTTACCCCAGCCGCCTGCGCAAGTTGACCAACCGCACCCGCGCCATCCACATGGTGGAGGAGGGCGCCGACTTCTTGCAGGTGTTCGAGTTCTTCCGCGAGCAAGGCTTTGAAATGGCCGAGAGCTATGGCAACGCCAGCCGGGTATTCCGTGGCTCGGTGCCGACCGGACTGCCGTTTACCAAGGATTTGTCCTACCTCAAGGGCTTTATCATGGTCTACAACTACATCCAGCTTGCTGTGCGTAAAGGTAAGCTGGAGCAAGTGCCGTTGTTGTTCTGCGGCAAGACCACCCTGGAAGACATGCGCACCCTGCGCCAACTGGTCGATGAAGGCCTGGTGATACCGCCCAAATACCTGCCGGAGCAGTTCCGCGACATGAACGCGCTGGCGGCGTGGATGTGCTTCTCCAACTTCCTCAACCATTTGAGCCTGGACCGGATCGAGGCGGATTACTCCAATATCCTTTAGGGGGTCTCCAAGGGACTTCATATTTGTTTAGCGAGGTTTCAACGGATGAGAATCCTCGGCATTCTATGCCTGCTACTTACACTCAATGGCTGCAGCTCCTTGCTGTTCTACCCTGAACCCGGCCTGCCGTTTACGCCGGAAAAAGCCCGCCTGCAATACCGCGACGTCACCCTCACCACCGCCGACGGCATCAAGCTCCACGCCTGGTGGCTGCCGGCCAAACCCGGTGTGCCGCTCAAGGGCACGGTGCTGCACCTGCACGGCAACGGCGGCAACCTGTCCTGGCACCTGGGTGGCAGTTGGTGGTTGCCCGAGCAGGGCTATCAAGTGCTGCTGCTGGACTATCGCGGCTATGGACTCTCGCAAGGCAAGCCGTCGTTGCCGGCGATCTATCAGGATATCGACGCCGCGTTCAGCTGGATCGACAAGGCGCCCCAAACCCAGGGCCAACCGCTGATTGTGTTGGGCCAAAGCCTGGGCGGCGCACTGGCCGTGCATTACCTGGCAGCCCATCCGGAGCGTCAAAGCCAACTCAAGGCCTTGGTGCTGGACGGAGTGCCGGCCAGTTATCGTGACGTAGGACAATTCGCCCTGAGCACTTCATGGTTAACTTGGCCATTCCAGGTTCCCTTGTCTTGGTTGGTGCCCGACGCCGACAGTGCGATCAACACAATGCCCCAGTTGACCGGCGTGCCAAAACTGCTGTTTCACAGTCTGGATGACCCGATCGTGCCGGTGTCCAATGGGCTGCGCCTGTATCAAGCGGCCCCACCGCCAAGGGTGCTGCAACTGACCCGGGGCGGCCATGTGCAGACTTTTGCTGACAAGACCTGGCAAACCGTGATGCTGCGTTACCTGGACGATCCACAGCATTTCAATGGCCTGCGTCGCCTGGGCGAAATCCCGAATTATCCAACCTCAAAAGTTGATCCATCAGAGAGCCCGCAATGAGTGAAGAACGCAACATGATCCCGCTGATCCTCACCGGTATCGGCACCATCATCGGCACCGTCGGCTGCCTGTGGTACTACGGCTATCTGCATTTCGCCAAGCCGGAGGATGCGTTGCTGCTCAGCGACTTCACCATGCTCAAGACCTTGCCGGGTGAGGATTACAAAATATCCCTGACGCCCGCTGCGCAAGTGGCGCAGTGCGTGGACGGTGTGTTGGTGATGTTTGATACCGAACAGAAAGGCTTGAGCGGCGTACTGGTGAACAACAAGAAGCAGGCCGTTCGTTGCATGGGGCAGGAAACCCCACAGTTGCAACAGTGAAGCGCCGAACCGCTGTTGTGGGCAAACTCCGTTATACAGGCCGATTAGTCATTTAAGGCTGCTGCGATACGTTGCAGGCTGGAACCACTTTGGCGCACTTGCCACAGATTGTGTACTGATTGGCTTGACCGATCAGTTCACGTATTCATTAATCTGGAGCAGGCAATTATGGGTGGTGTCAGTGGTGTACAGGGCGCAGGCAATGTTGGCAATCAGGGCAATGTCGGAGAGGCGCAGCAAACCCCTGCCCAGCAAATTCAAGACATTAAAGAGCGAATTGCCAAGTTTGAGGAAGGCGCCCAAGGCGGGCAGGGGGGCGGCGGCAGCCAGGGGGCCGGAGGTGCCCAAGGAGCTGGCGGTGCCCAAGGATCCGGGGGCGGTGAAAGCCTTGAAGACCTGCTCGAAAAGCTGAAGCAATTGCTTGCGCAATTAGGTCAAGGCGGTCCGGATGGCGCGCAGGGTGAGGGTCAGATTCAGGCGGGCGCGGCCGAAAGCCAGGGCCCGATCAACTTTTGATTCACGGTGATTCGATAACCCGCCAGTATGGGCGGGTTTTTAATGCGTGCAGGGATGAAGCGTGCCGTTCCAGTCGCTGTTGGCTGGAGGTCGCATCTGACGAAATTATCTGGAACTGTTTTGTGTAAATAGCCACAGAGGGCATATAACTTTTACACGGAGCGGGGCCGGGAAGCAGTGATAAATATTGATGCAATACACAACATGGTCGCCATGGCCAGGGCACATCAGGCGTTGGAGCGGCAAAACGCGCAAGAGCAGGCGCGTAACAACTGGACGGACGATTTGGCCGATACCTCCCGTAGCGGAGCAATGATAACGCCGCCAGATGAAGATACAGATCGCACGATCAAGTATTCCTGAGCAAAAAAAACCCACCATAAGGTGGGTTTTTTTATCCAGCATCTAATGATCAATAAGCAACGGAAGACCGTGGCTTGACCGGCTGGTTATCGTTGGAGATGGTAACTTCAACGCGACGGTTCATGGCACGGCCAGACACGCTGCCGTTGTCGGCAACCGGGTATTCCTTGCCGTAGCCCTGGGTCACGATGCGCGAGATGTCCACGCCTTGTTGAGCCAGTGCACGTTGTACGGAAGCGGCACGACGCTCGGACAGGCTCTGGTTGTACGAGTCCGAACCGGTGCTGTCGGTGTAGCCTTCAACGATGACTTTACGGTCCGGATTATCGCGCAGGAACTGAGCCAGCTTGGTGATGTTCACCAGGCCGCTGGATTTCAGGTCGGACTTGTTGGTAGCGAACAGCACGTCACCGAAAGTCACCAGGGTGCCACGGTCGGTCTGCTTGGCATTCAAGCTGTTTTGCAGTTGCTTGATCTGCGCATCACGGGCGTCGAGCAGGGCGCGGGCACGTTCGTCGCCGGCGTTTTTCAGCTTGGCTTCGTTTTCGCGCAGGGCGATGGTGTCCTTGGCGACTTCAACGCGCTGGTTGGTCAGGTAGGCGAGTTGGTCGACCTTCTTCTCGTCTTCCTTGTCGCGGTACGCCTTGTCAGCCTTGTCCAGCCATTCGCTGGCGTCTTTGGTTTCCAGTGCTGCCAGCTTGGTGGCTTGCGGGTTGGTTTGCAGGGCCGAGAAGTTGGTCCGTGCATTTTCCAGGTTCGCGTTCGGCGGGGTGGAGCAGGCCGCCAAGGCAACGCTCATCGCCAGCAGGGCAGGGATCATCAGTTGTTTACGCATAGTCGTGTCGTCCTTTCAATTCGATATCAGGTGCGATGCAGTCAAGGGGCTGCGGCTTACTTCTGCTGGATAGCAGCCGGGCGCATGCCTTCCTTACGCAGCTCTTCAACAGCCTTCTGGGAGTCCTTCACAGCCTGTTCAGCCTTGGCAGCCTGGGCTTTACGCTCAGCGACGCGAGCGTCCCACTCGGCCTGCTCAGCCAACATACGAGCCTTGTCGTAGTTCTTGTCGTGCATGGCCAGTTCAGCTTCCTTGAGCTTGTCCTGGGCCGCCTTCATTTCCACGGCAGCGTACTCGGTGCCGCCGGCGCTCACGGCGCTGTTGACAGCCGATTGAGTCACGGCGTACTGCTCGGTTGGAGGGTTGCCGGCGCAGCCCGCCAGAACGAAGCTGGTGCCGATTGCCAGCGCGGCCAATTTGAGCCCGCGCAGGTGGTTAAACGAGGATTTGGCAGTGCTGGTGTTCATCGTCTTCAACTCCATTGGATAACTCCTGAAAAACATCAAAATCCATCGTGGCGTATCGATTGCGGCCCCGGCGATAAAGCACATGACGCCAGTTTCAAACGACCGTTCCAAGTGATGGCTTACTGGCTGTGACCGGCGGCTTTTTTCAAAAGTTCAGAGAAGATGGCGATTTGCCTAAAAAAATATCTGACTGATCGGTCAGCGTTTAAACATGGAACTTTCAGTGCTCGCAGAGGTAGACCGAGCCTCTAAGAGGCCCGGAATACTTGATTCAGATGGGCACTGCGGGTGTATATCAGTGCTTTTGTTCGTCGGCACTGGCTGACAGATCATGCAGATAACGGCGCGACAGACTAAGAAAACGTGGAGTGGGCCCGACGTCTTCATACAGCGGGTCACCTTCCTCGTCGGTGGCAATCACTTGCTGGCCCTTGATATAGGGGAAGCTGGCTTCCAGCTCTTCCAGGGCGGCACCGATCAGCTCTCCGAGCAATTCCTCGGTGTGGCGCTTGGGGTACATCTCGGCAAGGGCAGCCAAGCGTGCCGCGGATTCAACGTCCAGATGAATCGCGTATTCAGTCTGGGTCAGGCGACCCTTGGCGGTTTCTTCCCAGTGCTGGGGCAGTTCTCGAATCTTCATGGCAACCTCAATGAGCCTGCGATGGCAGGCGGTGATGAGTGACCAGCCGCCTGCTTGGATAACGTGGCGGCTCACTCTTGAGACTAGCTGTCAGCCACAAGGTTTAAAGTCGTTTGCGTTCAGCCTTGTCAGATACCGACGCGGGCGGCACTCTGGAACACCTGCGCGTCCCGGATTTCTGGCTGGAGATTGGCTGATGAGTGATATCGATGCACGCTTGCGTGAGGATGTTCACCTGCTGGGTGAGCTGTTGGGCAACACCATTCGAGAGCAGTACGGCGATGATTTCCTCGATAAGATCGAGCAGATCCGCAAAGGCGCCAAGGCCGATCGTCGCGGCGCTGGCGATGAACTGAGCACCCGTCTGAACCAGTTGCAGGAAGACGAATTGCTGCCCGTGGCCCGGGCCTTCAATCAGTTCCTCAACCTGGCCAACATTGCCGAGCAATATCAGTTGATTCATCGGCGCGATGAGTCGCAACCCGCGCCGTTCGAATCCCGAGTCTTGCCGGAGTTGCTGGCCCGTCTGCAAGGCGAGGGGCACAGCAATGAATCCCTGGCCCGCCAGTTGGCACGGTTGGAGATTGAGCTGGTGCTCACCGCCCACCCCACTGAAGTGGCTCGCCGCACCCTGATCCAGAAATACGATGCAATCGCCGCGCAACTGGCCTTGCAGGATCACCGCGACCTCACCAGTGCCGAGCGCGAGCAGATCCGCACACGCCTGCAACGACTGATCGCCGAAGCCTGGCATACCGAGGAAATCCGCCGCGTCCGGCCCACCCCGGTTGACGAAGCCAAATGGGGCTTCGCGGTCATCGAGCATTCGCTGTGGCACGCCATCCCCAATTACCTGCGCAAGGCTGACCAGGCCCTGTTTGCCGCTACCGGGCTGCGCCTGCCCCTGGAGGCAGCGCCGATTCGCTTTGCATCGTGGATGGGCGGCGACCGTGACGGCAACCCGAATGTCACCGCGCCGGTCACCCGCGAAGTGCTGTTGTTGGCACGCTGGATGGCGGCTGACTTGTATTTGCGCGACATCGACCACCTGGCCTCCGAGTTGTCGATGCAACAAGCCAGCCCGGCGTTGCAGGCCAAGGTTGGCGACAGCGTCGAGCCCTATCGAGCCTTGCTTAAGCAACTGCGTGAGCGCCTGCGTGCGACGCGCCAGTGGGCCCACACGTCGTTGACCGCCACCACAGCGGCGCCTGCCGAGGTGTTGCAGGACAACCGCGACCTACTGGACCCGCTGGAGTTGTGCTACCAGTCGCTGCATGAATGCGGCATGGGCGTGATTGCCGATGGCCCGCTGCTCGACTGCCTGCGACGCGCCGTGACCTTCGGCCTGTTCCTGGTGCGCCTGGATGTGCGCCAGGATTCCAGCCGCCATTGCGCGGCCATGACCGAAATCACCGACTACCTGGGCCTGGGCCGTTATGAGGACTGGGAAGAAGACGCGCGCATCAGCTTCCTCACCCAGGAGCTGGCCAATCGTCGGCCTCTGCTGCCGGGCTATTTCAAGGCGTCGGCGGACACCGCCGAAGTGTTGAATACCTGCAAGGAAATCGCCGCCGCACCGGCGGCATCATTGGGTTCGTACGTTATCTCCATGGCGGGCGCCGCGTCGGATGTGCTGGCGGTGCAGTTGCTGCTCAAAGAGTCGGGCGTACAACGGCCGATGCGCGTGGTGCCGCTGTTCGAGACCCTGGCCGACCTGGATAACGCCGGGCCGGTGATGGAGCGGCTATTGCAACTGCCGGGCTATCGCGCACGGTTGCAGGGCCCGCAGGAAGTAATGATCGGCTACTCGGACTCGGCCAAGGACGCCGGTACCACCGCTGCGGCCTGGGCGCAGTACCGGGCGCAGGAGCGGTTGGTGGATATTTGCCGCGAGCAGCAGGTGGAGCTGCTGCTGTTCCACGGTCGCGGCGGCACGGTCGGCCGTGGCGGCGGCCCGGCTCACGCGGCGATCTTGTCGCAGCCACCGGGCTCGGTGGCGGGGCGGTTCCGTACGACTGAACAAGGCGAGATGATTCGCTTCAAATTCGGCCTGCCGGATATTGCCGAGCAAAACCTCAACCTCTACCTGGCTGCCGTGCTGGAAGCGACGTTGTTGCCACCGCCGCCACCGGAACCAGCCTGGCGTCATCTGATGGATGAGTTAGCGGCCGATGGTGTCAGCGCTTACCGTGCCGTCGTACGGGAAAACCCGCAATTCGTCGAATACTTTCGCCAGTCCACCCCGGAGCAGGAACTGGGCCGGTTGCCCCTGGGCAGTCGTCCGGCCAAGCGCCGGGCCGGCGGTATTGAGAGCCTACGTGCCATTCCGTGGATTTTCGGCTGGACCCAGACGCGCCTTATGCTGCCCGCCTGGCTCGGTTGGGAAGCGGCATTGAGCAAGGCGCTGGAGCGCGGTGAAGGCCCGTTGCTGGGGCAGATGCGTGAACAGTGGCCGTTCTTCCGCACGCGCATCGACATGCTGGAAATGGTGTTGGCCAAGGCGGATGCCGATATCGCCCGTCTTTATGATGAGCGCCTGGTGCAGGCGGACCTGCTGCCATTGGGCGCGCATTTACGCGACCTATTGTCGCAGGCGTGTGGCGTGGTGCTTGGCCTGACCGGGCAGTCTCAGCTGCTGGCCCATAGCCCCGACACTCTGGAGTTCATCCGCCTTCGCAACACCTACCTCGACCCTTTGCACTTGTTGCAGGCCGAGTTGCTGGCACGTTCGCGTCAACAGGAGGCGGCGCAAGACAGCCCTCTGGAACAGGCGCTGCTGGTGTCCGTCGCCGGTATTGCCGCCGGTTTGCGCAACACCGGTTGAGGTTTCTTGCGAGTTCTCAACGGCTTGCGGATAAACCCCGATGACCGCCCTGAAAAGGGCGGTCATCGTTTGAGAGGGCGGGTTGCGCTCAGGCACACCCCGTCGCTGACGCATGCCGGGCGCGGGTTTCTCCTACTTTTGGCGGCTTGTATGGTAAGGGCCCGCTGTGTATCTTGATCAGCCTTTGGCCGTTTGATCGGCCTGGAACCACATTTTTACGAGATTGGCCCCACGCGGCGAATCCGAGCGTCATCTCTATAAAAAATTGAGGAGCACATCGATGCGCGTCATTCTGCTGGGAGCTCCCGGGGCCGGTAAAGGTACTCAGGCAAAGTTCATCACTGAAAAATTCGGCATTCCGCAAATCTCCACCGGCGACATGCTGCGTGCGGCCGTCAAGGCTGGCACCGAGCTGGGCCTGATCGCCAAGAGCGTGATGGACAGCGGTGGCCTGGTCTCCGATGACCTGATCATCAACCTGGTCAAGGAACGCATCAGCCAGGACGATTGCAAGAACGGTTTCCTGTTCGACGGCTTCCCACGCACTATTCCCCAGGCTGAAGCCCTCGTTAAGGCGGGTGTGGAGCTGGACGCCGTGGTCGAAATCGCGGTTGAAGATGAAGAAATCGTCCAGCGTATTGCCGGCCGCCGTGTCCACGAAGGCTCGGGCCGCGTTTACCATATCGTCTACAACCCGCCAAAAGTGGAAGGCAAGGACGATGTCACCGGTGAAGACCTGGTGCAGCGCAAAGACGACACCGAAGAAACCGTGCGTCATCGCCTGTCGGTCTACCACTCCCAGACCAAGCCGCTGGTGGATTTCTACCAGAAGCTGTCCGCAGCCCAAGGCAAGCCGAAGTACAGCCATATCCCTGGCGTGGGCTCGGTAGAAGCCATCACCGCCAAGGTGCTGCAAGCATTGAGCTGATCCAGTCATCGGCTTTACCTACAACGGCCCGCTTGCGGGCCGTTGTTGTTTATACTGGCGCACTTTTTTCCCGACTTGGACACCTACACCGATGAGCACCCTGCTGGCCCTGGACACCGCGACTGAAGCTTGCTCCGTTGCCTTGCTGCACGATGGCAAGGTAACGAGCCACTACGAGGTGATCCCGCGCCTGCATGCGCAGAAGCTGTTGCCGATGATCAAGCAGTTGCTTGAAGACGCCGGCACCACCCTGGCGTGTGTGGATGCCATCGCCTTCGGTCGTGGCCCCGGTGCCTTTACCGGCGTGCGTATTGCCATCGGCGTGGTGCAGGGCCTGGCCTTTGCATTGGAGCGTCCGGTATTGCCGGTGTCCAATCTCGCCGTGCTGGCCCAGCGCGCATTGCGTGAACATGGCGCCACGCAAGTGGCGGCGGCGATTGATGCGCGCATGGATGAAGTTTATTGGGGTTGCTACCGCCAGACCGCCGGCGAAATGCGCCTTGTGGGTGTGGAAGCGGTACAGGCGCCGCAAGTGGTGACATTACCGGATGACGCCAGTGGGGATTGGTTTGGTGCCGGCACGGGCTGGGGTTATGGCGAACGCATCAAGGTGCAGTTGGCAGGACGGGACGCTGCGATGTTGCCCCATGCCGAAGATTTGCTGGCATTGGCACGGTTCGCATTCGAGCGCGGCGAGGCCATTGCGGCAGATCAGGCTGCACCGGTTTACCTGCGCGATAAAGTGGCGCAGACCAAGGCCGAACGCGGAATTATTTGACGTCAAGAATGTAGGCATTCGGTGGCAAATTTCGCCAATCGTCAGAATTTGCCGCAGTTTTTAAACCTTTTACGAATTATGTGTTCTAGTTATCACCAGAGCATTTGCGCACCACGGAAAGTGCCGCTAAATTGCCATCATTGATACCGAGTCTGCATGTATGCGTATAGACGGCTTTTCCTCACAGCCCTACCCACTCAAGCGTAAGCCGCGCAAGGCGAACGTGACGGTAGATGATTCGGTCGAGGATTCGCCGGACTTCATCGAAGTCCACTCCGAGTCGCCCTCCCGCGCCCAAAGTGCTGGCGGCGCCCGTACCAGCGGCGTTCCCGCCCGTCAGCAAGACATGGTCTTCCCCCGCTCCATGAGCAAAAGCGTTGCCACCGCCTTGGCCAGCTACCTGACCACTGCCGGTTTCGTCGAGTGGGATATGGAAGTTCTGGGTCTCGATATCCATATCTGATGGGGTTGCCTTACTACATCGGCTGCCCGTCCTGGAGTGAAAACGCCTGGCGCGAATACCTGTATCCCCTGGATGCTCGCTCCGGCGATTACCTCGGGCTCTACTCCCAGGTCTTCAACGCTGTTGAAGGCAATACCACATTCTATGCTCGCCCCTCGGCCGCCACAGTACAGCGCTGGGCTGACATCATGCCCGATGACTTTCGCTTCACCGCCAAATTCCCCGCGGATATCAGCCATGCCGGCGACTTGCGTGAGCAATTGCCGGCGGCCGAAAGTTTTGTCGGGCTGATGAGCCCTCTGGGCGCGCGCGTTTCGCCGCTGTGGCTGCAACTTTCCAAGGGTTTTACACCGCAACGCCTCCATGAGCTGGCCGGGTTCCTTGATGGCATTGATCGTCCGCTGGCCGTGGAGGTCAGGCATGAGCAGTTCTTCGCCAAAGGCGACGCCGAACGCATGCTCAACCGCCTTTTGCGTGACCGTGGCGTCGAACGCATCTGCCTGGATCCCCGTGCCCTGTTCAGTTGCACCTCCACGTCGGCGGCGGTGCTGCATGCCCAGGCAAAAAAGCCCAAGGTGCCACCGCGCCCGGCGGCGCTGACCCAGTTTCCCCAGGTGCGTTTTATCGGCCATCCGCAGCTTGAGGCCAACGACCCGTTCCTGATCCCGTGGGTGGAAAAGATCGCCAGCTGGATCGAAGAGGGGCGTACGCCCTACATGTTCCTGCACACCTCGGATAACCGCCTCGCCGCACAACTGGCCCTGCGCTTTCACGCCAAGCTGATGGTGCGCCTGCCCGGGTTGCCGCCGCTGCCCACCTTGCACCGAGCGCCCGAAGCGGAGCAACTGGGGTTACTCTAAGGCTCCTTTTCTCGCCAGGAGTCAGTCATGGATGCCCAAACCCTACGCGCCGAAACCTTCAAGGCCCTGCATGAACGTGACCGCGCGTTTGTGATGCCCAACCCCTGGGATGCGGGCTCCGCGATCATGCTCGCCAGCCTGGGCTTCGAGGCGCTGGCCACCACCAGCGCGGGTTATGCATTCAGCCTGGGGCGGCCGGATGCGCAGGGCGCTCTGACCCTCGAGGACACCCTGCTCAATGCTCAAATGATCGCCAACGCCACCACTCTGCCGGTCGCGGCGGACCTGGAAAACGGCTTCAGTGATACCCCCGAAGGCTGCGCCCAGGCCATCTTGCGGGCGGCGGCCAGCGGGATTGTCGGTGGCTCCATCGAAGATGCCACGGGCATTGCCGTAGACCCGATCTATCCCTTCGATCTGGCGGTTGAACGTGTGGAGGCCGCCGTCGCCGCCGCCCGCAGTTTGCCATTCCCCTTCACCCTGACCGCCCGCGCAGAAAATCTCCTGCACGGTCACCTGGATCTGCCGGACACCCTACGGCGCCTGCAGGCCTTTGCTGAAGCCGGTGCCGACGTGCTTTACGCCCCGGGCTTGCGCAGCGCCGAAGAGGTGCTGGCGGTGGTCAAGGCTGTGGCGCCTAAACCCGTGAATGTGTTGATGTCCGGTGGCCTTAAGCTCAGCGTGGCGCAGTTGAGCGCGATGGGCGTCAAGCGCATCAGCGTCGGCTCGGCCATGGCGTTGGCGGCGTATGGCGAGTTCTATCGCGCTGCCCGGGAAGTCCATGAACAGGGCACATTCACCTTTACCGAGCGTTCGATGTCTTATGCCCAGGCCACTCAATTCTTCAAGGGCTGAGCCGTGGGCGGGATAAAAGTGTTGGGTGCGTTGCTATTGCTGGCGTGCGCGTTCGCGCTGGGAGTTTGGCGGGGCTGGGTGCCGATGCCGGCTGAATGGAATCCCTGGGCACCTTTGGATGTGCGCGCCAGCCCGAACCTGCTGACGCGCTACAAGCTCAGCCGTTTGCAAGATGATCCGGCGCTGTGCGACCAGGTATTGCAAACCTCCGGCCTGCGGGTAAGTCGCCAGGCGGACACCGCGGCCGATACGGCGTGCCCCTTGCGCAATATCTTGCGGGTGCAGGGCGCTGACGTTGTCTTGAGCAGCAGCTTTCTCGCCAGTTGCCCGCTGGCCGTGGCGTTCGCCTTGTTCGAGCGCCACAGCCTGCAACCGGCGGCCCAGGCGATTTTTGGCCAACGGGTGAGTCGCGTCGAGCATTTGGGCAGCTTTGCCTGTCGCAATGTCTACAACCGAGCCGAAGGGCGACTCAGTCAGCACGCCTCGGCCAATGCCCTGGACATCGCCGGTTTTCGCCTGGCGGATGGGCGCAGCATCAGCGTGCTCAAGGATTGGCCGGGGGAGGGTGACGGTGCGCGGTTCCTGCGCCAGGTACGCGATGGCGCTTGTGATGATTTCAACGTGGTATTGAGCCCGGACTACAACGCGGCGCATCGCAACCACTTTCATCTGGATATGGGGCGGTGGTGGGCGTGTCGCTGAGGTTTAAGCGGCCAGGCGCAGGTTTTGGGTAACCAGCGGGCGTGCCCAGTAGTAGTCGAAATCCAAGGCCTTTTGTTGTGCCACAAGCTCTTCTTCAGGGTACGGCGTAGCAGCTGGTGGCAACAGATCCAGTTCGAACTCGGCAATTGGCAAATGCAGTGGGCGTGGCTGCGGCGCCGGGCCTGGGGCTGGCAGCGGTTGGCCGGCATTCAGGACAATCGGCCGTACCCAGCCACTGTCGAAATCCTGCAGGCGCTGCTGGGCGATGATTTCGTCTTCCGGGAACGGTGTCGCGGCCGGTGGCAGTAGCTCGGTTTCGAATTCGGCAATCGGCAGGAACAGCGGTTCGGGCGGCGCGATCTCGGTGTCTTTGACCTCGCACTCGCGTTGGGTGAGGATCTGCGACAACAGGTCGGTGCCTTCACTGGGCTCGACCGCTGGGTCCAGCGGTGCTGGCGCCTTGGCGGCCAGCGCCTGCGGCGTTTCACCGAGCTGCTCGGCCAATGCCCGGGCGAAGAAGTCCTGCCACACATGACTCACCCCGGCCAGCGCTTGGGTATTGCGCAGGCCGTAATGGTTGTGGGTCGGCAGTACACCGATGGTTAGAGGAAGAATGTCTGACATTTTTCTCGGTCGTCGCTCAGCTCTGGCAAAATACCTGACTGTTGTTTTTATCGGCCGTTTTTGGCCGATCCTTAATATTTTCGAGCGTAGCGATTGATGAGCGAACAACCAGCGGCCAGCCGCATCCAGGTCGAGGCGTTGGCCGACAGTTTCCAGGCCCGCGCCGAGCAGTGGGCTGCGCTGCTGGGCTTGCCCCTGCAGGTGGTGGATGCGGATTTTTCCCTGCAAGTCGGGGAACAGGGCCTGCAACTGCAACAGCTTGGGCCTGATGCGCCGGGGCCCGTGCGGGTCGACTTTGTCGAAGGGGGCGCGGCGCACCGGCGTCTATATGGCGGTGGCAGCGGGCAAATGATCGCCAAGGCCGTGGGCATCGCTCAAGGCGTGCGGCCCCGGGTACTGGACGCCACGGCCGGCTTGGGCAAGGATGCGTTCGTACTCGCCAGCCTGGGGTGCGAGATGAGCCTGATCGAGCGCCAGCCGTTGATCGGCGCCTTGCTCGAAGACGGTCTGGCACGCGCTGCGCAAGATGTTGAAGTGGCACCGATTGTGGCGCGCATGCAGTTGCTCAAGGGCAACTCCATCGACGTGATGCTCAATTGGGAGGGTGAGCCGCCGCAGGTGATCTACCTGGATCCGATGTTTCCGCACCGTGAGAAAACTGCCCTGGTAAAGAAGGAAATGCGCCTGTTCCGGCCGCTGGTAGGCGATGACCCGGATGCACCGGCGCTGCTCGCGGCTGCCCTGGCCCTGGCCAGCCACCGTGTGGTAGTCAAGCGCCCGCGCAAGGCGCCGTGCATTGACGGGCCGAAGCCGAGCCATGCGCTGGATGGCAAGTCCAGCCGTTATGACATCTATGCTAAAAAAGCCCTGAAACCCTGAGGCCGACCGCTCCCACGCAGGCGCGTGGGAACGATGGGTTCAGGGCCTGAATGCGCGCATAAACAACCTCACCACCTCCTGCACATGCTCTTCGGCCTCTACGGCGCTCAGTTGCCCGCCGCAGCCGTACAGCAAGCGAAAATTCGCCGTGCCCTTGAGCAGGCAAAAGAAGTGTTCGGCTGCCTTGAACGGTTTATAGATGCGCAGGGCACCGCTCTGGTCAATCTTGCCGAGCAGGCGCTCCATGCCTTGCAGCATGCGCATGGGGCCGGCTTCAAAGAAGATCTGTGAGAGTTTCACGTCCTGATTGCCGGTGGTCATCATCAGGCGATGCAGGTTCACCGACTCCTCGCTGTTGATCAGCCGATGGAAGCCACGTGCGATGTTCAACAGCACAGTCTCGACGGGCATGCCTGCGGGTAGCTCGAAGTACATCACCGGCAATTGCTCTTCACACTTGGCCACCACCGCGGCAGTGAACAACGTCTCTTTGTCGGTGAAATGGCTGTATACGGTGAGTTTCGATACGCCGGCCGCCAGGGCGACGGCATCCATGCTGGTGTTCGCGTAACCGTTGCTCAAGAACAGGGACTTCGCCGCTTCGAGGATTGCCTGGCGTTTTGCCATGTCCTTGGGACGCCCGGGGCTGGCGGTGTTCACAGGATTGTCGGACATTTTTACCTTTAATACTGGACTGGCGAGTTTGGTATTAATAACATACCGGCCAGTATAATTATTCCTAGCTCTATTTGCGAAAGGTCCTTCAGCATGCGCAGCGCCGTCCTGCCCCTTGCTTTGCCTGTCAGTCTGGTCTTCCTGTTGGCCGCCTGCGGCCATGAAGAAGCGACCCAAACCAGCGTCCGCCCAGCCATGGTGGTACAACCGCAACCCTCGGCGCAGGCAATGGACAGTTACCCTGGCGAGGTGCGTGCCCGTTATGAGCCAGACCTGGCCTTTCGCATCGGTGGCAAAGTCAGCAAGCGCCTGGTGGAGGAGGGGGAGCGGGTCAAGGCCAACCAGCCGCTTGCCGAACTCGACCCCCAAGATGTGCGCCTGCAACTGGAAGCCACCCGTGCCCAAGTGGCTGCCGCCGAGGCCAACCTGAGCCTGGTGCGCGCAGAGCGTGATCGCTACAAGACCCTGATGGATCGTCAGATGGTCAGCCGTTCGCAGTACGACAATTCCGAAAACCTCTACCGAGCGGGTGAAGCACGCCTGAAGCAGATCAAGGCCGAGCACGAAGTCTCGAGCAACCAGGCCGGCTACGCCGTGCTGCGTGCGCCCCAGGACGGGGTGGTCGCCAAGCGTGCAGTGGAAGTGGGCCAAGTGGTCTCCGCTGGCCAGACGCTGTTCACCCTGGCCACCGATGGCGAGCGTGAGGTATTGATCAGCCTGCCCGAACATGGCTTTGGCCGTTTCAAGATTGGCCAAGCGGTGTCGGTGGAATTGTGGAGCCAGCCGGATCAACGCTTCGCCGGGCGCATTCGTGAGCTGTCACCTGCCGCCGACCCGAAATCACGCACCTTCGCCGCTCGCGTTGCCTTCACGGGTGGCAAAGTACCCGCCGAGCTGGGCCAAAGTGCCCGTGTGTTCATACAAGCTGACGGTGTCATTCCACTGTCGGTGCCGCTGTCTGCCCTCAGCGCCGAGAATGGCGCGTCCTACGTCTGGCGCGTACAGCCGGACAACACGCTTGAGCGCACCCCGGTGCGTATTGGCGCTTTCGGTGAAAAAACCGTGCCGGTACTGGAAGGCTTGACCCCCACCGACTGGGTGGTTGCCGCAGGCGTGCATGTGCTCCATGAGGGCCAGCAAGTGCGCCCGGTGGATCGCTCCAACCGAGTGGTGAATCTGGCGGCCAAGGAGTAGTCCCATGGGTTTCAATCTTTCCGAATGGGCGTTGCGTAATCGCCAGATCGTACTGTTCCTGATGATCCTGCTGGCGGTGGTCGGCACCTTGTCCTACACCAAGCTTGGGCAAAGCGAAGACCCGCCCTTTACCTTCAAGGCCATGGTGATCAAGACCAACTGGCCCGGTGCCACGGCCCAGGAGGTGTCGCGCCAAGTCACCGAGCGCATCGAGAAAAAACTGATGGAGACCGGTGAGTACGAGCGCATCGTGTCCTTCTCGCGCCCCGGTGAATCACAGGTGACCTTCATGGCTCGCGATTCGATGCCTTCGGCACGGATCCCTGAGCTGTGGTACCAGGTGCGCAAGAAAATCAGCGACATCCGCCAGACCTTGCCGCCCGACATCCAGGGGCCATTTTTCAACGATGAATTCGGCACCACTTTCGGCAACATCTATGCGCTGACCGGCGACGGCTTTGACTATGCCGTGCTCAAGGACTACGCCGACCGCATCCAGATTCAACTGCAGCGGGTGCCGGACGTAGGCAAGGTTGAGCTGCTTGGCCTGCAGGACGAGAAGATCTGGATCGAGCTGTCCAACCTCAAGCTCGCCACCCTCGGGTTGCCATTGGCCGCGGTACAGCAGGCGTTGCAGGAGCAAAATGCGGTCTCGACCGCCGGTTTCTTTGAAACCCCGAGCGAGCGCGTGCAGTTGCGGGTATCGGGCAATTTCAAAACCGTGGAGGAAATCCGCAACTTCCCGATCCGTGTTGGGGATCGCACCTTCCGCATCGGTGATGTGGCCGACATCCACCGTGGCTTCAATGACCCTCCGGCACCGCGCATGCGTTATATGGGCGCAGACGCCATCGGCCTGGCCGTGGCCATGCGCGACGGTGGGGATATTCTGGTGCTGGGTAAAGCCCTTGAAGGTGAATTCGCACGCTTGCAGAAGAACCTTCCAGCAGGCATGGAGCTGCGCAAGGTGTCAGACCAGCCGGCCGCGGTGAAGACCAGCGTCGGCGAATTTGTCCAGGTACTCGCCGAAGCATTGGCGATTGTATTGCTGGTGAGTTTTTTCTCCCTCGGTGTGCGTACCGGCATGGTGGTTGCCCTGGCGATTCCGCTGGTACTGGCGATGACCTTTGCCAGCATGTATTACCTCGGCATCGGCCTGCACAAGATTTCCCTCGGCGCCCTGGTCCTGGCCCTGGGCTTGCTGGTGGACGACGCGATCATCGCTGTGGAAATGATGGCGATCAAAATGGAGCAGGGCTACGACCGCCTCAAGGCTGCCAGCTTCGCCTGGACCAGCACCGCGTTCCCCATGCTCACCGGTACGTTGATCACGGCGGCGGGCTTCCTGCCGATTGCCACCGCGCAATCGAGCACTGGCGAATACACTCGTTCGATCTTCCAGGTGGTGACCATCGCGTTGCTGGCCTCCTGGGTGGCCGCCGTGGTGTTCGTACCCTATCTGGGGGAAAAACTCTTGCCGGACCTGGCAAAGATTCATGCGGCCAAGCATGGCGCCGATGGTCCTGATCCCTACGGCACGCCTTTCTACCAGCGCGTAAGACGTTTGGTGGAGTGGTGCGTACGTCGGCGTAAGACGGTTATCGTCCTGACCTTGTTGTTGTTCATTGGCTCGGTTGCGTTGTTCCGCTTCGTGCCGCAACAGTTCTTCCCGGCGTCCGGGCGCCTGGAGCTGATGGTCGATCTGAAACTGGCCGAAGGCGCCTCCCTGAGCAACACCGCCGACCAGGTCAAGCGCCTGGAGGCGTTGCTCAAGGAACACGCCGGCATCAATAACTACGTGGCTTACGTGGGCACCGGTTCGCCGCGCTTTTACCTGCCTTTGGACCAGCAATTGCCGGCCGCCAGCTTTGCGCAATTCGTGGTGCTGGCTAACACTATCGAGGAACGTGAAAGCCTGCGCACCTGGCTGATCGAAACCCTCAACGAGCAATTCCCCGACCTGCGCTCGCGGGTCACCCGCCTGGAGAACGGCCCGCCCGTGGGTTACCCGGTGCAATTTCGTGTGACTGGCGAGCACATTGAAGAAGTCCGCGCACTGGCCCGCAAAGTGGCGGCCAAGGTTCGCGAAAACGCCCATGTGGTCAACGTGCACCTGGATTGGGAAGAACCGAGCAAAATCGTCTACCTGAACATCGACCAGGACCGTGCACGCGCCCTGGGTGTGAGCACCGCCAACCTGTCGAAATTCCTGCAAAGCTCCTTGACCGGTTCCAGTGTCAGCCAATACCGGGAGGACAATGAGTTGATCGAGATCCTCCTGCGCGGCACTGTCCATGAACGTACCGAGTTGTCGCTGCTGCCAAGCCTGGCGGTGCCGACTGACAACGGTAGAAGCGTGGCGCTGTCGCAGATCGCTACCCTCGAATATGGCTTTGAAGAGGGCATTATCTGGCACCGCAACCGCCTGCCGACAGTGACCGTGCGCGCCGATATCTACGGCAAGGAACAACCGGCGACATTGGTCCAGCAGATCCTGCCGACCCTCGCACAGGTGCGTGCCGAACTGCCGGACGGTTACCTGCTGGACGTGGGCGGCACAGTTGAAGACTCCGCTCGTGGGCAGAACTCGGTGAAGGCGGGCGTGCCGCTGTTTATTGTGGTGGTGCTGACGTTGCTGATGCTGCAGTTGCGCAGCTTCTCACGCACGGCGATGGTCTTCCTTACCGCGCCGTTGGGGTTGATTGGCGTCACGCTGTTTCTGCTGGTATTCCGACAACCCTTCGGTTTCGTCGCCATGCTCGGCACCATCGCCTTGTCGGGGATGATCATGCGCAACTCGGTGATCCTGGTCGACCAGATCGAGCAGGACATCAAGGCCGGCCTGGCGCCTTGGCAGGCGATCATCGAAGCCACTGTCCGGCGTTTTCGCCCCATTGTGCTGACGGCCCTGGCGGCCGTGCTGGCGATGATTCCGCTGTCGCGTAGCGTGTTCTTCGGGCCGATGGCCGTAGCGATCATGGGCGGATTGATTGTAGCGACGGCGTTGACGCTGCTGTTCTTGCCGGCGCTGTACGCGGCATGGTTCAGAATCAGGAAGGATGGGGTGTAAACCTGCGAATGTTTTGGTAAGCCGGGCGGGAACCTTTTTTTCACGCTTGCCACATATGGTTACCTGTTCGACAGGTATTTAATCCGGTCGATTTTTTATCGCCAGGATCAAGTTTCCAGAACATTCATAGAGGTGGAACTGAGATGCTACTACAAGCATTGGGTAACTTTTATACCGGGATCGGCATGCTGCTGGGTGGTGGTCTAAACCAGATGGGCTGCAACAAGCATTCGGATAATGATTCTGTCAGTCGGCGTGAGCTGACTGATGCGCTCGAATCCTTTAAATACGACAATTCACAGCCCAAGGGCAATATCACAATCAACAACAGCATTGCCAACGCCAATGCCAATAGCAACACCCAATTGGGACGCTCAATGCATTGAGTGAGCGTTTGTCACTTTTTTGTCATTGGGTGAACGGCAAGCACTTCGCGCCTCGCGAAGTGTTTGCCGTTTACGATCAAGCAATGCTCCATGGGCCAGGCTGTTGGCTGGTTATCCGCGCCGATTTACATGCTGATGCAAACACCCAGCAGCTCAGTTGGAACGCCTGCGCCTGTTTCCCCGACTCAGAAATGCCTGATGGACAGGCAGAAGACTTGGCATCGCCATCTGGCGGCCAAGCCGTTTTCAATGAGTATATGGAGAGTTCTACATGTCGTTTTTTAATGCCATTGCAGCTTTCAAAGGGGCGTTTCTCGGGGCTTTGCTAGGTAATCATTTTCCCCGTGATGACGTTGGCACCACCCGACCCTACAGGCCTGATGAAGGGGCTTCGGGCCATCACCGTCCCCACTTCAGCCACACCCGCCCCGTGACGACATACCAGCATCAACAACCGGTCAGCGGCTATCACTCGCCCCACAGACCCTTGTACCCGCTTTTTCGTTGATCCATTAGTGGGCGTTGCCTGAAACAACTGCGCCAAGGCCGTTAGAAGCGGCCTTGGCGCAGTGGTAAACAGGTGCAGTTGAGGGTTACAGCGCCCCAAACACCTTTTTCGCCAGACTGGTGGCTGCAGCGGCCGGATTCTTGCGAATGGTCTCTTCCTGTTGCGCAATCATCTTGAACAACCCGTCCAGTGCCTGCTCGGTCACGTAGTTTTCGACGTTGGCGCTCTTGGCATCCACGGCACCGAAAGCTGCGGCCTTGCCGGCCAGGGCGTTGTACTGTTGGGCGACTCCGACTTTGTCGGTGGCGGCCTTGACGATGGGCAGGAACTTGGCGCGGATTTCCTCGCGGCTGCTTTTGTCCAGGTATTGAGTGGCGGAGTCCTGACCACCACTGAGAATGCCCTTGGCGTCGGTCACACTCATCTTCTTCACGGCGTTGACCAGAATCGGCTGGGCCTGGGTCACGGCGGTTTCAGCCGCCGCGTTCATGCTGGTTTCCAGCTGCGTGACCTGGTCACCCATGCCAAACATTTTCAGCTTGTCGGCGACTTTGCCGAGTTTGCCCGGCAGACCGATTTTCACTTCCGGGTTGTCGCTGAAACCACCGGGTTTACCCAGTTGCTTCACGGCGATCTGCGCACCCTGAGTCAAGGCATCCTTGAGGCCACCGCTGGCGTCGCCCTGGGACAGGCTACCGAGATCCAGGGCCATGGCATTGGCACCGAACATCAGTCCGGCGCACAGGGCGGTAAGGCGAAGAGTTTTACGAAGCATGGGCGCTTCCTTATGACGTGGAAATTATTAATGTGCGACCGCATCAACCCGCAGGCGCAGCGGTTGGGGATCCTGGCCATTGAGGTGCACGGCGTGCCGCTCGGTGGTGATAAACAGTAGCTTGCCGTCCAGCTCGATGCGAGCGCTCACCGAGTAGGTGTGACCGGGCTTGACCTGGGCTGGGTCATAGCTCAGGTGAAATGGCAGCGGCACCTGGCCTTTGACCGGGCCTTTCTGTTCGGCGAGGGTCACGGCCGGAGCGTCCATCAGGGACACGTCTTGCAGGCTGACGCTCAGTGTGGCGGCAGGCGGCAGGGCAATGCGTTGCAGGTAGAACACTTCGCCGTCGAGGCTGGCCTTCGGGGTTGGGGTCATCGAGTGGCAGGCTCCGAGCAGGGCTGTCAGGCCAAGGAGGATGATCTTTTTCATGGTGCTGCTCCTTTTCAACGGCGCCGGAATCCGCCCGGCGCCTCAGTCAATCTAGCGGCTTTCTTTAGGGGGCACCGCATCCGCTTCGGCCGATGCCTCGGCGGCGCCATCCACGCGGTGCAAGGCGACCTGGCGGATCGACAGGCGAATATCGGCCGGCAGCACGCGTTTGGCCGCGCCTTCGGCCAGTTCGCCAAGCAGGTCGTGATAGCCCAGTTTGCCAGCTTCATCGCGGCGCAGCACATCTTGCTCCAGCAACGTCTGGATGAAATGTCGGAAAAGACTCTTGTCGAAGAATTCCGGGGCGTTGAGGCCGTGCAGGATCGACAGGCGCTGGGCCATGATCGTGCACAGGTCTTCCAACTCTTCGGCGCTGATACTGTTCTGGCCACTGTTGAGCAGCAGCGAGATCGCCATGTAGAAGCGCTGCAGGGTCTGGGCGATGCTCTTGGACAGTAGCGTCAGCAGCACAAACTGCCGCGAACTCGGGGCCGGGCGCAGGTACACAGCGTTTTCGAAGCGCAGCAGGCCTTGTTCGACAAACGCGTCCAGCCACTGGTCGACCACGGTGTCCAACTCTTCCAGCGACCAGCGAATAAACAGCTCCGATTGCAGGTACGGGTAGAGCGCGCGGGTGTAGCGCAGGATCTGTTCGCGGCTCATCCGCGAGCTGCTCTGGAAGAAGCTCGCAAGCAACGCCGGCAGGGCAAAAATGTGCAACACGTTGTTGCGGTAGTAGGTCATCAGGACGGCGTTCTGTTCGTCCAGGTAGACGATCTTGCCCAGGGCGTCGCTCTGTTCCGACAGCAGCTTCATGTCCTTGACGTGCTTGATCAGCGCCAGGCCATCGCCTTCCGGCAGGGTGGTATGGGGCGAGTAGGGCACGCGGCGCAACAGCGCCAGGTACAGGTCCAACTGACGCGCCATGGCTTGCTCATCCAGGGCCAGGCGTGTGGTCGACAGCAGTGCCAGGGCCACCAGGTTCACCGGGTTGATCGCTGCAGCTTCGTTCAAGTGCCGCGCCACCTGCTCGCCGAGGCGGTTGGTGGTTTCGTTGAGCCAGGCCGGCTTATAGTTCGGGCCCAGTTCCTGGGCGCGCCAATCCGGTTGTTCTGCGTCGAGGAATTCGGCCAGCTTGATCGGTTCGCCGAAGTTGACGGCGACTTGGCCAAAGCGCTGCTTGAGGGCGCCGACCACTTTGAAAATATCGAAGATCGATTCTTTCTTCTTGCTCGCGCCGCGCAGTTCGCCCAGGTAGGTGCGGCCTTCGAGCACGCGTTCATAGCCGATATACACCGGTACGAACACGATTGGCATGCGCGAGGAGCGCAGGAAGCTGCGCAGGGTAATCGCCAGCATCCCGGTTTTCGGTTGCAGCATGCGCCCGGTGCGCGAACGGCCGCCTTCGACGAAATACTCCACCGGGAAACCCTTGGTGAACAGGGTGTGCAGGTATTCATTGAACACCGAGGTGTACAGCGGGTTGCCCTTGAAGGTGCGGCGCATGAAAAACGCCCCGCCACGGCGCAGCAGGCTGCCGATCACCGGCATGTTGAGGTTGATCCCGGCGGCGATGTGCGGTGGGGTCAGGCCATTCTTGAACAGCAGGTAAGACAGCAGCAGGTAGTCGATATGGCTGCGGTGGCAAGGTACGTAGATCACCTCGTAGCCTTGGGCGACCTTCTGCACGCCCTCGATGTTGTTGACCTTGATGCCGTCGTAGATCTTGTTCCAGAACCAGCTCAGTACCACTTCCAGGAAGCGGATCGCGGTGTAGGTGTAGTCCGAGGCAATCTCGTTGCCATAGCGCAGGGCCTGGACCTTGGCTTTTTCCGGGCTGATCTTCTCCCGTTCAGCCTCATCCAGGATGGCCTGGCGGACCAGCGGCATATTGACCAGGCCCTTCACCAGGTTACGTCGGTGGGACAGGTCGGGGCCGATCACCGCGGTCTTCAGGTTACGAAAGTGCACACGCAGGATGCGCTGGGCCATGCGCACGGTACGTTCATGCCCTTTATTGTGCTCGATCAATTCGCGCAGGTTGATAGGCGCGGAGAATTGCACCCGGGTCTTGCGCCCCAGGATCAGGATGCTCAACAACCGGCGCAGGCGCCCGGTGACGGCCCAGCTGTCGGCGAACAGCAATTTCCATGGGCTGGACTCGCTCTCCGGGGATTGTCCCCAGAACACGCTGACCGGAATGATTTGTGCATTCTCTTCGGCGTGCTCGGCGAGGGTGTTGACCAGGCGCGTCAGGGTGGGCGGTGCGCCGCGCTTGTCCTGGCGGCCGAGCCAGTCCGGATCCGGGGTGAGGTAGAAAAACGCTGCGGGCTCCAGCAACGGCCCCACTGAGACTGGCAGCACCGGGCGCGGCAAGCCGGCCTTGGTGCACTCGGTATCGACCACAGCCAATTCGGTGAGGGAGGGTGATTGCAGGACGTAGAAAACCGGCCGGCTGCGGTCCAGGTTAAGGGTTAGGGACGACTGGTTGATCGTCTCCGAGCGAACCCAGAGGTACAACAGTCGGCGCAAGGTGCCAAACACCAGACGGCGGAACGGGGAGCGGGTCATAGGCGAACTGCTTCAAGTGGAAAAAACCGAGCAGGCGCTCGGGCGGGTAGTGTGCCGTATTCGCCAAAAATCGGCAAAAAAGCAGCGATGTAAACTTGAGTTGATGGTTTTTGAGCCTGTCTTATACTCGGCAGTTCAATGCACCGACTCAACAATAAAAACCAAGTGGGAGTGAACTGATGGCAACGCGCGAAACCGGCAATGTGAAGTGGTTCAACGATGCAAAAGGCTACGGCTTTATTCAACGGGAAGATGGCAAGGATGTTTTTGTGCACTACCGCGCCATTCGCGGTGAAGGCCACCGTTCGTTGGCCGAAGGCCAGCAGGTGGAGTATGCCGTGGTGACGGGTGAGAAGGGCTTGCAGGCCGAGGATGTGGTCGGTTTGTAAGTTCACCACTGAACCAATGTGGGAGGGGGCTTGCTCCAGATGGCAGAGTATCAGTCAATGTATTCAGTAACTGACCCACCGCTATCGGGAGCAAGCCCCCTCCCACACTTTTGATTGGGTTTACAGACCAGGATCAGGTGGTTTTCCAGGTGATCTGTTCTTCACCGTCTACGCTGATGCGAATCCAGGTATCGGCACTTTCCTCACCTTCCTCCTCAACCCACGTCCCCGGTGCACAGCGCACTTCGACGTTCAGCGCGGCGAACGCAGCGCGGGCGCAGGCGATGTCGTCTTCCCACGGGGTCTGGTCGCTTTCCAGGTACAGGCTGTTCCACTTGCCGACGGCTTTCGGCAGCCAGGTGACCGGCACGCTGCCGGCCTTGCACTTGTAGGTCTGGCCTTTCTGGACCCAGTCGGTGCACGGGCCCAGGGCGCCGCCGAGCCAGGCGGCGATGGCCTTGTGATCGACGTCGGCGTCTTTCAGGTAAATCTCAATATCAGGTTGGCGCATGGATGTTCCTCGTTGCGGGATTCGAAAATCCATTCGCGGATGCTTGAAAGGCGGTTATTGAAGCACGAAATAATCGTAGCGCATCGACACAGTGACCAGCAGTGGCTCAACCGCCTCGATCACCTCGCTGCGACGCTCGGCACTGGCACGCCAGCCGTGGGGCGTCATCGCCAGCAGGTTGGCGCGGTCCTTGGGGGCGGCCAGGCTCAGGCTGAACTCCAGGGTTTCACTGTGCGCAAGGCTCATGCCGTCCGGCACCAGGGCCAGGTGTTTGTCGTCGGTGTACTCGCGCACTTCGTCGTACAGGCGCTCGCGCAGTTCCATCAAGTGGCCGCTGGTGGGGCCGACCTTCATCAAACCGCCACCGGGGCTGAGCAGGCGCTTGGCTTCCTGCCAGTCCAAAGGGCTGAACACACTGGCGAGGAACTGGCAGCTGGCATCGGCCAATGGCACACGGGCCATGCTGGCGATCAACCAAGTCAGGTCTGGGTTGCGTTTGCACGCACGCTTGACCGCTTCCTTGGAGATATCCAGGGCATAGCCATCGGCGTTGGGCAGGGCCTCGGCGATTTGCGCGGTGTAGTAACCCTCGCCACAGCCGATGTCGACCCAGCGCTGCGGTGCGCGCTCGTCGGCCAGCTCGGCCAGGCGCTTGGCCACCGGGGCGTAGTGCCCGGCGTTGAGGAAGTCACGGCGTGCCTCGACCATGGCCAGGTTGTCGCCCGGGTCGCGGCTGTTCTTGTGCTGCACCGGCAACAGGTTCAGGTAACCCTGGCGCGCGCGATCGAAACGGTGCCCGGCCGGGCAGGCCACGCCATTGTCCACTGCGTTGAGCGGTGCGCTGCAAATGGGGCAGGCAAGCATCAGGCGAGCAACTTGATCAGGGTCTGGTAATAGATTTCGGTCAGTACATCCAGATCGCTGGCGAGAATGCGCTCGTTGACCTGGTGGATTGTCGCGTTGACCGGGCCCAGTTCGACCACTTGGGTACCCAGGGTGGCAATAAAGCGCCCATCGGAGGTACCGCCGCTGGTCGACGCCTTGGTCTCGCGCCCGGTGATCGCCTTGATGCTGGCGGATACCGCATCCAACAGAGCCCCCGGCTCGGTGAGGAACGGCAGGCCCGACAGCGCCCAGTCCACATGCCAGTCCAGGCCATGCTTATCCAGGATCGCCGCAACCCGTTGTTGCAGGCCCTCGACGGTGGACTCGGTGGAGAAGCGGAAGTTGAACACCGCCGTCAGGTCACCGGGGATCACGTTGGTGGCGCCGGTGCCGGAGTTGAGATTGGAAATCTGGAAGCTGGTCGGCGGGAAGAAGGTGTTGCCGTCATCCCAGTGCTCGGCAGCGAGTTCCGCCAGGGCCGGCGCGGCGAGGTGGATCGGGTTCTTCGCCAGGTGCGGGTAGGCCACGTGGCCCTGTACACCGCGTACGGTCAGGGTGGCGCCGAGGGAGCCGCGACGGCCATTCTTGACTACGTCGCCCACCAGGGTTGTGCTCGACGGTTCGCCGACGATGCACCAGTCCAGGCGCTCCTTGCGTGCCGCCAGGCGTTCGATCACAGCCTTGGTGCCGTGGTGCGCCGGACCTTCTTCATCGCTGGTGATCAGGAAGGCCACCGAACCCTTGTGGTCCGGGTAGTCGGTGACGAAGCGTTCCGCCGCCACCAGCATCGCCGCCAGGCTGCCTTTCATGTCCGCCGCGCCACGCCCGCAGAGCATGCCATTTTCATCGATCAACGCATCGAACGGGTCGTTCTGCCAGGCCTGCACCGGGCCGGTCGGTACTACGTCGGTGTGACCGGCGAAGCACAACACCGGGCCCTCATGCTTGCCGTGGGTGGCCCAGAAGTTGTCCACGTCGAAGATGCGCATCGGTTCAAGTGCAAAACCAGCGTCGCCCAGGCGCTGCATCATCAGCTTCTGGCAATCGGCATCGACCGGCGTGACCGATGGGCGACGGATCAGGTCGATGGCAAGTTGAAGGGTCGGCGAAAGGTCGGCATGGGCCGTCATGGTGAAACTCCGGAAAGCGTATTTGGAAGAGCGGGGCGGGCACACAAAAGGGCCGTTATCTTATAGCAAAACGGCGGCCAGAGGCCGCCGTTTAGTGCATTGCGCAAGTTTTTACACCGCAGTCACAGGCTCAGCCTTAGGTGCCGGCTTGGGCAGCGACGACAGGAACGCCATGATCAACGCCGCCACGTACGGCAGCGATTGCACCAGCAGCATCACCACCCAGAAGCGTATGTCATTGCTGGGCAGGCCCTGTACCAGGTAGATCCCCAGCGCTGCGCCCCACAGCAGTAGCATGATGAACATTTCTTCGCGGGCTTCGGAGATCGCCACCCAGAAGCCGTGGTTATCCGCGTTTTTCGGCGTACGAAAGAACGGAATGCTGGTGGTGAAGAAGCCATACAGCACCGCCTTGGCGATGGTGTGGGACAGCGCCAACCCAGCCAGCGCCGCGCAGAACGCATCTTTCAAGTTCACACCTACCGCACGACGGTAGAGGAAGATGATCTTGCCGACCTTGAACACAAACAACGCCAAGGGCGGGATGGCGAAAATCAGCAACGGCGGGTCGACCCGCGTCGGCACGATGATCATTGCCGCCGACCACAACAGCGCGCCGACGGTAAAGAAGACGTTCATGCCATCGGCCACCCACGGCAGCCAGCCGGCGAGGAAGTGGTAGCGCTGGCCACGGGTCAGCTCGGTGTCCTTGCCGCGCAAAAGGCTGGCGGTATGACGCTTGATGATCTGGATCGCACCATAGGCCCAGCGGAAACGCTGTTTCTTGAAGTCGATAAAGGTATCCGGCATCAGGCCCTTGCCGTAGCTGTCGTGGTAATAAGCCGCTGACAGGCCTTTCTCGAACACGCGCAGGCCCAGTTCGGCGTCTTCACAGATGCACCAGTCGGCCCAGCCCAGTTCTTCAAGCACTGAGCGCCGGGTCATGGTCATGGTGCCGTGCTGGATGATCGCGTCGCGGTCGTTGCGGGTGACCATGCCGATATGGAAGAAACCCTTGTATTCGGCGTAGCAGAGCTTCTTGAAGGTGCTTTCGTTCTGGTCGCGGTAATCCTGGGGCGACTGCACCACAGCGATTTTCGGGTCGGCGAAGTGCGGCACCATGTGCTTGAGCCAGTTGGGCGACACGCAGTAGTCCGAGTCGATCACTGCGATCACTTCGGCATCCTTGGCGGTGTGCGGGATCAGGTAGTTCAGCGCGCCACCCTTGAAACCAGCCAGAGGGGCGACGTGGAAGAACTTGAAGCGCGGGCCCAGGGTTTGGCAGTAGTCACGCACCGGTTCCCACACCGCGGGGTCCTTGGTGTTGTTGTCGATGATCAGGACTTCGTAGTCCGGGTAATCAAGGGCGGCCAGGGCGTCGAGGGTCTGTTTGACCATCTCCGGCGGCTCGTTGTAGCACGGCACATGGATCGACACTTTCGGGCGGTAGTGCGAATCCCCGATCACCGGCAGGAATTCACGCCGACGCTTGTGGGTCCAGACTGCTTCTGCCAGTTCGTGGGCTTCGGTCAGCAACACGATAAACACACCGAGGGCGCCCAGAGCGAGGAGAATGCCCACGGTGACGCTGAACCAGGTGCTGTATTGCTGGCTGTAGTCGTAGCCGATCCAGACCAGCACCGACCCACACAGGAACGCGATAAAGGTCAGGAAGGTACGACCACGCTGGCGCAGGGCCGAACCGTCGATCATCAACAGGGTCAGGGACAGCAATGCAAGCACTACCGAACCGATGGCCAGCACGCGCCATTGCGGGATTGCTACCACCGGGCCTTCAAAATTGAATTTCTGCTGGCGTGCGGCGTTGAACACGCCCCAGTAGGCGCCCGCCGAACCTTCGTCGCTGACCTTCCAAGGCTGGTCAAAGGCTTCGATTACGAAGTAGTTGTAACCCTGGCGATTGAGCTTGTTCACCAGCGTGCGCAGGTAAATCGCCTGGTCGGCCGGGGACGATTCATTGCCACCGCGCATACGGCCGTTGCTCGGCCAGCCAACTTCCGACAGCAGCAGCGGTTTTTTCGGGAAGGCTTTCTTCAGGTCTTTGGCGCGGTCGATCACGTATTGGCCGGCCTTGTCCATCGGGATGTATTCCCAGAATGGCAGGATGTGCGCGGCAATCAGGTCAACGTGCTTGGCCAGTTGCGGGTTCTTTTCCCAGATGTGCCATTGCTCGGAGGTGGTCACTGGCACTTTCACGGCGGCGCGTACGCGGTCGAGCAGTACGATCAGGTCTTCGGGGGTAATTTCTTTACGGAACAACGCTTCGTTGCCGACCACCACGCGCACAACACTGCGCGAGGTGTTGGCGATTTCGATGGCGCGCTGGATTTCACGCTCGTTGCGTTCAAGATCCGGGCTGATCCAGATCCCCAGGGTCACGCGCAGACCGAACTCTTCGGCCAGCTTGGGGATGTCACCCAGGGTACCGTCGACCGAGTAGGTACGGATGTTGTCCGTCAGCTTGCTCATGATCGCCAGGTCTTGACGCATCTGTTCGTCAGTGGGGAACTGGTTCTTCTGCGGGTACTGGCCCTGCTGGAACGGCGAGTAGGAAAACCCGGAGATCTGTTCAGGCCAGTTGGGGGTAGTGACCGGGCGGTTGATCAGCGCCCAGAAGCCGGTGAACAGCGCGGCAATTGCCAGCACTACCACCAGGTTGAGTCCAAATTTACGCGATGACATGGCGATTTCGGGTTCCAAAAGGTGTGGAACGAAAAGAGGTGTCGGCCTACGCCGAACGGCGCGCATCCTACACCGGCCCCTCCCTGAGCGTATAGCAGACAAGGAAAAGCCGGACGTTAGTCTGCGAAAGTTCACCTAAGTTCTTTACTTGTAGCTGGAAGCTTCGAACTTGTCGCTCTGTAGTCCATAATGCGCGCCGGTTTTTGGGGTAATGATCATGAGTACAGAAGATCCGCGGTTTGCAGGCGTCGCCCGCTTGTACGGCATTGAGGGCCTGGAACGCTTGAAAGCGGCCCATGTGGCAATTGTCGGCGTCGGCGGCGTAGGCTCCTGGGCGGCGGAAGCGATTGCCCGTTGCGGGGTGGGCGAGATTTCACTGTTTGACTTGGACGACGTCTGTGTCAGCAATAGCAACCGGCAGCTGCATGCCCTGGACAGCACCGTGGGCAAGCCCAAGGTCGAGGTAATGGCCGAGCGCCTGCGAGGCATCAACCCGGATTGCAGCGTGCATGCCGTGGCGGATTTCGTCACTCGCGACACCATGGCCGAGTACATCACCCCGAACATCGACTGCGTGATCGACTGCATCGACGCCGTCAACGCCAAGGCGGCGCTGATCGCCTGGTGCAAGCGCCGCAAGATCCAGATCATTACCACCGGCGGCGCCGGCGGGCAGATTGACCCGACATTGATCCAGGTGTGCGACCTGAACCGTACCTTTAATGACCCCCTGGCCTCGAAAGTGCGCTCTACCTTGCGCCGCGACTATGGCTTTTCGCGCACGGTGACCCGTCATTACAGCGTGCCCTGCGTGTTTTCCACCGAGCAGCTGCGCTATCCCAAGCCGGATGGCAGCATCTGTTTGCAGAAGAGTTTTGTCGGTGATGGGGTCAAGCTTGACTGCGCAGGAGGGTTTGGCGCGGTGATGATGGTGACCGCCACGTTCGGCATGGTGGCGGCGACCAAGGCGGTGGACAAGATCGTGGCAGGAGTGCGCAGACCTTCGGAACGGGTCAAGCCCACCTAGATCCCACTGTCGAACATAGATCCAAATGTGGGAAGGGCGGTGCGACGATTCGACTTGCTCCCGATTACGGTGTGTCAGATTGATATATGTACCTGATCCACCGCTATCGGGAGCAAGCCCCCTCCCCAGATTTAGTTGTGTGTACGGCTTAATTCACGCATGCGCTGCAACACGGCATTCAGGCCATTGCTGCGCGACGGTGAAAGCTGGCGGGAAAGCCCAAGTTGATTGAACCAACCAGGCAAATTAACCGCCTGCAACTGCGCCGCCGACAACCCATTGACCCGCGCCAGCAGCAACGCCACTAACCCACGAATCATTCGCGCCTCGCTGCTGGCAGCAAACTGCCAATGGCCGTCCTGCAAGCGCCCCACCAGCCATACCCGGCTTTCGCAGCCATGCACCAGGTTGGCTTCAACCTTTTCGTCATCAGCCAGTACGGGTAGCCGCTCGCCCCATTGCATCAGCATACGGGCCCGTTGCTCCCAGCTGCCGACGGCCTGGAACGCTTCGAGTGCCGCTGCTGCGTCAATTGGCAAGTTCATCGCAACATGTCCAGTGCCTGGTCCAGCGCTTCAAACAAGCGCTCCAGGTCGTCGGAATCGTTGTAGAGCGCCAGGGAGACGCGAATGGCCCCCGACAACTGCATCGCCTTGAGCAACGGCATGGCGCAATGATGACCGGCGCGTACGGCAATGCCTTGCTCGGTCAGAAGGTGAGCGAGGTCGGCATTGTGCACACCGTCCACCACAAAGCTGACCAACGCCACTTGCGGCGATCCGAGTACGCGTACGCCCTTGCGTGCTTTAAGCCCACGCAACAGGTAGTCGTGCAACGCCGCTTCATGGGCGATAACGGCGGGCTGATCCAGGGAACTCAGGTAATCGAGGGTCGCCCCCAGGCCGATCACGCTGGCAATCGGCGGCGTGCCAGCCTCGAACCCCAAGGGCGCGGGACGGAAACTGGCGCTCTGGTAATCCGCCTGTTGCACCATCTCGCCGCCGAATTGCCAATGACGCAGGTGATGCAGGGCTTCATTGCGGCCAAATAGCACGCCTACGCCGTCGGGGCCGTAGAGTTTGTGGCTGGAAAATACATAGAAGTCGCAGCCCAAGGCCTGCACATCATGGCGGCCATGGACGATGCCTTGGGCGCCATCCACCACGGTCAAGGCGCCGTTTGCTTTGGCCATCGCCAGTAAGGCCTCCAACGGCTGCCAGGCGCCGAGTACGTTGGATAACTGGCTTACGGCGAGCAGGCGCGTGCGCGGGCCGATCAAGTCGGCGGCGGCCGCAAGATCGATCACCCCGTCATCACCCAGGGGCATTACCACCAGTGTGAGCGCGCGACGCTTGGCCAGTTGCTGCCAGGGCAACAGGTTGGCGTGGTGTTCGAGGGCGCTGATGACAATCTCATCGCCCGCATTGAATAAGTGCTCCAGGCCGTAGGCCAGGAGGTTCAGCGCAGAGGTCGCGCCGTGGGTAAACACGATCTGCCCGCTGTCACCTGCGTTCAACCACTGTGCGACCTTGCTTCGACTGTCTTCAAAGGCCTGGGTCGCATGGGCTCCTGGCAAATGTTGGGCGCGGTGCACATTGGCGGCGCCATTGGCGTAGTAATGGCTGATCGCATCCAACAGGGCCTGGGGCTTTTGCGTGGTGGCGGCGTTGTCCAGATAGGTCTGGTCTTGCCGTTGCAGGGTGGCGATGGCCGGGAAATCGGCGCGCCAGGGGGAGGGCACAAGCATGGTGATCAAGACTCGTATAAGCGGGCCGCCCCGGAGGTGCGGCCCGCTAGTGGCATCGAGTGGCTGCTTAGTTGTGAGCGTGCAGCGCTTCGTTCAGTTCGATGGCCGATTTGTGGGTTTTGCATTCCACGGCACCGGTCACGGAGTTGCGGCGGAACAGCAGGTCTGGTTGACCAGCCAGTTCGCGCGCCTTGACCACCTTGACCAATTGGTTCTGCTCGTCCAGCAGGGCAACCTTGGTGCCGGCGGTGATGTACAGGCCCGACTCCAAGGTGTTGCGATCGCCCAACGGGATGCCGGTACCGGCATTGGCGCCGATCAGGCAGCCTTCGCCGACCTTGATCACGATATTGCCGCCGCCCGACAGGGTGCCCATGGTGGAGCAGCCACCGCCCAGGTCCGAGCCTTTGCCAACGAATACGCCTGCCGATACGCGGCCTTCGATCATACCCGGGCCTTCGGTGCCGGCGTTGAAGTTGACGAAGCCTTCGTGCATCACGGTGGTGCCTTCGCCCACGTAGGCGCCCAGGCGAATACGTGCTGCGTCAGCGATACGCACGCCAGCCGGTACCACGTAGTCGGTCATTTTCGGGAACTTGTCCACCGAGAACACTTCCAGCAGCTCGCCACGCAGGCGCGCTTCGAGTTGGCGTTCGGCCAGTTCGTTGATGTCGATGGCGCCCTGGCTGGTCCAGGCCACGTTCGGCAACTGCGGGAACACGCCGGCCAGGTTCAGGCCGTGGGGCTTGACCAGGCGATGGGACAGCAGGTGCAGCTTGAGGTAGGCCTCAGGCGTGGAGGTCAGCGCGGCGTCTTCGGCCAGCAGTGTGGCAACCAGTGGGGTGTGGCTTTCAGCCAGGCGGTTTAGCAGCGCGGCTTGGGTGGCGTCGACGTTCTTGAGTGCATCGGCCAGTTGCAGCGCCTGGCTGATGGTGAACGTGATCGCCTGGTTACCCTCGGTGTAACCCAGGATCGGCGCAATGGCCGCAACGATTTCTGCCGACGGGTTGAGCAACGGTTGTGCGTAAAACACTTCCAGCCAAGCACCTTGGCGGTTCTGAGTGCCGACGCCGAAGCCCAGGCTGAACAGGGAATTGGACATGCTGTTACCTCTACAAAAATGGAAGGCTGGCCTACTTGAGGGCCGCCGAATAACTTTCTGGCTTGAAGCCAATCAGGGTTCTGTCACCGAGATCGAGCACCGGGCGCTTGATCATCGAGGGTTGTGCGAGCATCAATTCAATTGCTTTCGACTGATCGAGATCGGCTTTGCGTTCGTCTTCGAGTTTGCGAAAGGTGGTGCCCGCACGGTTCAAAACCACCTGCCAACCGTGCTCGTTGCACCATTGGGTCAAGTGTTCGCGGTCGATACCGGCCGTTTTGTAGTCATGGAACTCGTAGCTCACCGCGTGCTCATCGAGCCAGGTGCGCGCCTTTTTCATGGTGTCGCAGGCTTTGATGCCGAAAAGGTGCAAGGTTTTGCTTGAAGCGGTCAAGGAATTGCCCCCCTTTGGACGTACGAAAATGAAAGGTCACGGATTATGCCACGACCAGCAAGTTTCGGCGCCGCTCGTCAACACTCTGCGACTTTTGTGCAAAAGCCTGCGCGTAGCATGAGCAGGTAACATAGCCGGGTAATATGGCACTTCAACGGCCAGTTGTTGCCTCACGTGTGTCGTTGCAAGTCGATTGTCCGGGAAACCCGCGTTATGCAAACTGCCTATACCGTTCTTATCCTGCTGATGCTGGTCAGCGTTTCGCGCCTTGTCGGGCGTGTCATTCCTCTGCCCCTGCCGCTGGTGCAGATTGCCGCCGGAGCCTTGTTGGCCTGGCCCACGCTGGGGCTGCATGTGGCCCTGGACCCGGAGCTGTTCCTGTTTTTGTTCCTGCCGCCACTGCTGTTCTCGGATGGCTGGCGCATGCCCAAGCGCGAATTGTGGCGTCTGCGCGGTCCAATCCTGACGCTGGCGGTAGGGCTGGTATTGTTCACGGTGGTTGGCGCCGGCTATTTCATTCACTGGATATTGCCGACGATTCCGTTGCCGGTGGCCTTCGCCCTGGCAGCAGTTTTATCACCGACGGATGCTGTGGCAGTGTCGGCCATTTCCCAGAACCGTTTGCCCAAGCCACTGATGCATATGCTCCAAGGCGAGGCGCTGATGAACGACGCGTCGGGCCTGGTGACCTTCAAGTTCGCCCTGGCGGCGGCGTTGACCGGGGTGTTTTCCTTGGCGGATGCCAGCCTGACGTTTGTGTTGGTCGCCGTGGGTGGCCTGGCGGTCGGCGTGGCGTTGAGCTGGCTGGTCGGCCGCCTGCGCGCCTGGATGATCGCGCGGGGCTGGGATGATCCGGCGACCCATGTGGTGTTCATGCTATTGCTGCCCTTTGCTGCCTACGTGCTGGCCGAGCGCCTGGGCGCTTCGGGCATTTTGTCGGCGGTGGCGGCGGGCATGATGCAGAGCTGGCTGGACCTGCTGCCACGCCAGACCAGTACGCGCTTGCTCAATCGCAGTGTCTGGTCGTTGCTGGAATTCGCCTTCAACGGCCTGATCTTCCTGCTGCTCGGCTTGCAATTGCCGGACATTATCAAGGCGGTGGTGAGTCACGAAACCACGCTGTGGCCCACCCTGTTGTATCGCTGCCTGGATGTGGTGGCGATCTTCCTGGTGCTGGTGGTATTACGTTTTATCTGGGTGCAAAGCATCTGGCGCCTGTCGGGCTTGCTCCGCAGGCTGCGTGGGAAAAGTGCGCTCACCCTGGTGCCCACCGCCCGTTCCTGCTGGTTGTTGACCGTCGGCGGTGTACGCGGGGCAGTGACTTTGGCCGGTGTCATGTCGGTGCCGTTGCTGTTGGCGCCGGGGCAGGATTTTCCTGAGCGCGACTTGCTGATCTTTATCGCTGCGGGAGTGATCCTGTTGTCGCTGGTTGCTGCCTGTATTGCGCTGCCGCTGCTATTGCGCGGCGTAGAGAAGAGCCCGGATGAAAAGCGCCATAACGAGGTGCGCGAGGCGTGGAAAAAGACTGCCGTGGCGGCAATTCATGCTCTCGAGGCTGAGGAGCCCGCAGAGGCCGAACCGTCGGATGCGGCCCAGGCTGCATTGGCTACGGAGCTCAAGGCCCGGCTGATGTCGGAATACCGCCACCAACTGGAGGTCTTCAATGATTCGGCCGAAGCCCAGGCGCTGGCGCAACAGATGGATCAGCTGGAGCGCAAACTGCGGCTCAAGGCCCTGCGTGCACAACGCCTGGAGCTATATAGCTTGAGCCGTCATCACCAGATTGGCGATGACGTTTTGAGGGAAGTGCTGGCAGAATTGGATATGAGTGAGGCGAACCTGGGTCACATGAAGTGACCCATGGGCCTTTATCGGCGCCGTTGGATAAAGTCTCGAATCCGCTCGGCCGCTTCCACGCATTCAGCTAGCGGTGCAACCAACGCCATGCGCACACGCCCGGCGCCTGGGTTGACGCCATCCACGTCCCTCGACAGGTAAGAGCCCGGCACCACGGTCACGTGTTCCTCTACGAACAAATCACGGCAGAAAGCGGCATCATCGCCATTCACGTTCGGCCACAAATAAAAACCGCCGTCCGGGCTTTGTACGTCCAGTACCGGCTTGAGGATCGCCAGCACCGCGTCGAACTTTTCGCGATATAGGTCACGGTTGGCCTGTACGTGGGCCTCGTCCTGCCAGGCGGCAATGCTCGCCAGTTGGGTTTGCACCGGCATCGCGCAGCCGTGGTAGGTGCGGTACAGCAGGAAGCTCTTGAGGATGTCGGCATCACCGGCCACGAAGCCCGAGCGCAGGCCTGGCAGATTGGAGCGCTTGGACAGGCTGTGGAATACCACGCAACGCTTGAAGTCCTGGCGCCCCAGCTCGACGCAGGCACTGAGCAGGCCCGGCGGCGGGGTTTGTTCGTCGAAGTACAACTCGCTGTAGCACTCGTCGGCGGCGATCACGAAGTCGTATTCGTCGGCCAGGGCGATGAGTTTTTTCAGGGTGTCCACCGGGATCAGCGCGCCGGTCGGGTTGCCTGGCGAGCATAGGAACAGGATCTGGCAGCGCTTCCAGATATCCGGCGAAACCGCCTCGAAATCCGGGTTGAAGCCGTTGGCATCCAGGCACGGCAGGTAGTGCGGCTTGGCGCCGGCCAGGAACGCAGCGCCTTCGTAGATTTGGTAGAACGGGTTCGGGCTGACCACCAGCGCATCATCGCCGCGGTTGACCACGGTCTGGGTAAAGGCGAACAGCGCTTCACGGGTGCCGTTGACTGGCAGGATGTTACGCGCCGGGTCCAACCAGCCTTTGGGCACGTTGAAGCGGCGTTCGCACCAGGCGCCGATGGCTTCGCGCAGTGCCGGGATGCCCAGGGTGGTGGGGTACACCGCCATCTGGTCGAGATTGTTGCTCAATGCCTCGGCAACGAATGCTGGCGACGTGTGCTTGGGCTCGCCGATGGATAGCGCGATCGGGCGTTTGTCCGGGTTCGGCGTGACACTGCCGAGCAGAGCGCGCAATTTCTCGAAGGGGTAGGGCTGCAACTGGTTAAGGGCGTTGTTCATCGAAGATCTCGTTTAATTCAGTTGTAATGCGATGTGCCGGACAAAGCAGATCTAAGGTGGGAGGGGGCTTGCTCCCTCCCACAATAAGCCGGGTGTTCAAATGGTCAGGCGCGTCAGCTCAACGCCAGGTTCCTGGGTCACGCTCAATTGCTGGACGATGGCGTCCTGCAAACGTCGGCACAGTTCCGGGTCGGACAGCGGCTGGTTGTCGGCATCGGTAATAAAGAACACGTCTTCCACCCGCTCGCCAAGGGTCGCAATCTTGGCGTTCTGCAATGACAGGTCGAACTCCAGGAAGATCCCGCCGATGCGTGCCAGCAGGCCTGGGCGGTCCGGTGCGCTGAGCTCCAGCACCGTTACCGGGCGCTGGGCATCGTTGGAAATGGTCACCTGGGGCGCAAAGGCAAAATGCTTGAGCTGGCGCGGCACCCGGCGCTGGATGATGGTCGGGTAATCGTCCGGGTTGCGCAGGGCTTCGGTCAGGCCCTCGCGGATCTTTTTCACCCGCGCCGGGTTGTCGCCAATCGAGTCGCCGTCGGTGTCGAGCACGATGTAGGTGTCGAGGGTGAACTGGCTGCTGGAGGTGATGACCCGGGCGTCATGGATGTTCAGGTTGAGCTGGTCCATGGCGGCCACGGTCACGGCGAAGAAGTCGTGCTGGTCCGGCGCGTAGATGAAGATCTGCGTGCCGCCTTCGAATTCGCGCTGGGTAGTTTCCTTGATCAGCACCAAAGGGCCGCCATCGGCCGGTTGCTGCAGGATCGCGTCGCTGTGCCAGGCTACGTCGCCGGCGGTGTGGCGCAGGAAATAATCGTCACCCAGTTGCGACCAGAGTTGCTCGACGTCGTCCGGGTCGTTGCCACCGCGTACGAGGATATCCAGGGCCGCGCTCTGGGTGCGGCGGATCTGTTCTTCGCGATCCACCGGGTTCTCCAGGCCGCGGCGCAGGGCGCGCTTGGTCTCTGTATACAACTGGCGCAACAGGCTGGCACGCCAGGAATTCCACAGCGTGGGGTTGGTGGCGTTGATGTCGGAGACCGTCAGCACATACAGGTAGTCGAGGCGGGTTTCATCGCCGACGACTCCCGCGAAATCGTGGATCACCTGCGGGTCGGACAAATCCTTGCGCTGGGCAGTGGTCGACATCACCAGGTGGTTTTGCACCAGCCAGACAATCAGGCGGCTGTCCCACAGGGGTAACTGGTGACGCTGGCAGAAGGCTTCGGCGTCCACCGCGCCAATTTCCGAGTGATCGCCATGCCGGCCCTTGCCGATATCGTGATACAGGCCGGCCAGGTAGATCAGTTCGGGCTTGGGCAGTTTGGCCATCAGCTTACTGGCCAGCGGGAATTTCTCTGACACCTGGGTGTACTGCAACTTACGCAGATGCTTGATCAGGTTCAGGGTGTGGGCGTCGACGGTATAGATGTGGAACAGATCATGTTGCATTTGCCCGACGATAAAGCCGAACTCCGGCAGATAGCGCCCGAGGATGCCGTAGCGGTTCATGCGCCGCAGGTTGCGGTGGATGCCGATGCGGCACTTGAACAGCTCGATGAACAGGCTGGTGTTGCGGATATCGTTGCGAAATTCGTCGTCGATCAGGTGGCGGTTTTCCCGCAGCAGGCGGATGGTGTCGGCGCGCACGCCTTTGATGTCCGGCTGCTGGGCCATCAGCACGAAGATTTCCAGCATGGCGAACGGGGTGCGGCGGAACACGTTGTCGTTGCGTGCCTCGATATAGCCATCGTGCAACTGGAAGCGCGCATTGATCGGCTGTGGCGGCGCTTCGTCTTCGGGAGCCAGGATCACCTCTTCGAAGTGCTGGATGATCAGGTCGCTGAGCTGGGCGATGCTCATGACCACCCGATAATACTGTTGCATGAAGCTTTCGATGCTGGTCTTCGCGTCTTCGCCTTCAAACCCCAGCAGGGTGGCGATGGAGCGCTGGTGATCGAACAGCAGGCGGTCTTCGGAACGCCCGGCAAGCATGTGCAGGGCGTAGCGCACCTTCCACAGGAACTCCTGGGACGAGGCCAGCAGGGTGTTTTCGCTTTCCACCAGGAAGCCCTCGCCGGCCAGGGCACGCAGGTTCAGCGTGCCATATTGGCGGCGCGCCACCCACAAAATCGTCTGGATATCCCGCAGCCCGCCCGGGGAGCCTTTGACGTTGGGTTCCAGGTTGTATTCGGTGTCGTTGTACTTGTGGTGCCGCGCCTTCTGTTCGGCGCGCTTGGCCAGGAAGAAATCCTTGCTCGGCCACATGTGTGCAGTGCTGGTGACTTCGAGCATGCGTTGGCGCAGGCGTTCGGGGCCGGCGATGGTGCGGCTTTCCATCAGGTTGGTGATCACCGTCAGGTCGGCGCGGGCTTCTTCGGCGCACTCGGCCACCGAGCGCACGCTCTGGCCGACCTCCAGGCCGATGTCCCACAGCAACGTCAGAAAACGCTCGATAGAATCGCGAAAGATCTCATGGTCGGCGCTGTCCAGCAGGATCAGCAGGTCGATGTCGGAGTAGGGGTGCAGTTCGCCGCGACCGTAGCCGCCGACCGCCACCAGGGCGATATCGGCGTTTGCACTCCAGCTGAACTGTTCCCAGGCTTTTTGCAGGATGTTATCGACGAACCAGGCGCGATCCTCGATCAGGCGACGGATGTCCCGACCGCTGCGAAAGCGTACGTCGAGCACCTCGCGGGCTTGGCGGATGGCCTTCTTGAAGGCGGCGATGGGGCTCGCCTTCAGTGCCAGCTCGGCCTGGAACTGGCCGCGGTCGAAGAGTTCGGGATCCACCTGGGGCATCGATCGGCTTTCCTTTCTATCTAATAGTCAGTCACAGCACAGCGTGGGAAAACCAGCACAGCCTTTTTACGCAGAGACGCGAGGGATTGTGTCGTCGGCGCGCAGGGTGAAGATCTCGTAGCCGGTGTCGGTGACCAGCAGGGTGTGTTCCCACTGGGCCGAGAGCTTGCGGTCCTTGGTGATGGCGGTCCAACCGTCGCCCAGCACCTTGGTGTCGGCCTTGCCCTGGTTGATCATCGGCTCGATGGTGAAGGTCATGCCGGCCTTGAGTTCCATGCCGGTGCCGGCCTTGCCGTAGTGCAGGATCTGCGGCTCTTCGTGGAACACCTTGCCGATGCCGTGGCCGCAGAATTCGCGCACGACCGAGAAGCCGTTCTTTTCCGCGTGCTTCTGGATCACTTCGCCGATGTCACCCAGGCGGCAGCCAGGCTTGACGATCTCGATAGCCTTGTACATGCATTCCTGGGTGACCTGGGACAGGCGCTCGGCCCACACCGGCACGTTGCCGACGTGGAACATACGGCTGGTGTCGCCGTGGTAGCCATCCTTGATCACGGTGACGTCGATGTTCAGGGTGTCGCCATCCTTCAGCGGCTTGTCACCGGGAATCCCGTGGCAGACCACGTGGTTGATCGAGGTGCAGATCGACTTGGGGAAGCCTTTGTAGTTCAGCGGGGCAGGGATGGCTTTTTGCACGTTGACTATATAGTCGTGGCAGATTCGGTCCAGCGCTTCGGTGGTGACACCGGGCTTGACGTGTTCGGCAATCATTTCCAGCACGTCGGCAGCCAGTTTGCCGGCAACGCGCATGCCTGCGATGTCTTCGGCGGTTTTCAAGGTAACGGTCATACAGGCTCTCTCTAGCGCGACGCGCTGAAATCAATACGGTTCAAGGGGGGCGCGACAAAGGGGTGAAGCATTCGCGCAAGTCCCAAAAAACGCAATTCTAACAGACGATGGTGTCAAATCATGAGCGTCTGGTGATCGCTTCTCTCTATCAAGGTAGCGCCAGGGTCGCTCTATTCAAGGGTTTGGCTAAAGGCGGCGGGGCAAATGTGATTGCGGGTTTCGTTTTTGTCGATGCTGTGGTATAAAATGCGCCGCTTTCCGGGGATACCCCGCGAAGGTTAAATCCACACACGTGTCGACACGATGACCTGGGTGCCGGAGGCCTTGATGCCGCTGGTTGGTCATTGGGATACGTGGAGGCCAAACCCGACTTATTAAGGAACTATCATGTCCCAAGTCAACATGCGCGATATGCTGAAGGCCGGTGTGCACTTCGGTCACCAGACCCGTTACTGGAACCCGAAAATGGGTAAGTACATTTTCGGCGCGCGTAACAAGATCCACATTATCAACCTTGAAAAAACCCTGCCAATGTTCAACGAAGCGCTGACTTTCGTAGAGCGCCTGGCCCAGGGCAAAAACAAGATCCTGTTCGTCGGCACCAAGCGTTCCGCTGGCAAGATCGTTGCTGAAGAAGCAGCACGTTGCGGTTCGCCGTACGTCGATCACCGCTGGTTGGGCGGCATGCTGACCAACTTCAAAACCATCCGTGCTTCCATCAAGCGTCTGCGTGACCTTGAAGTGCAAGCCGAAGACGGTACTTTCGCCAAGCTGACCAAGAAAGAAGCGCTGATGCGCACTCGTGACCTGGAAAAGCTCGATCGTTCCCTGGGTGGTATCAAGGACATGGGCGGTCTGCCTGACGCACTGTTCGTTATCGACGTTGATCACGAGCGCATCGCGATCACCGAAGCCAACAAGCTGGGCATCCCGGTTATCGGCGTAGTCGATACCAACAGCAGCCCGGAAGGCGTTGACTACATCATCCCAGGCAACGATGACGCAATCCGCGCTATCCAGCTGTACATGGGTTCGATGGCTGACGCTGTAATCCGTGGCCGCAACCACGTTGCTGGTGGTACCGAGCAGTTCGTTGAAGAAGCTCCGGTAGCTGCCGCTGAGTAACTGACGCCCTGGCGTTGACTCAGTAAGCAAAAAGGGGGCTTGGCCCCCTTTTTGCCACCTCGAAAACCATTTGTCGGCAGCGCAGCTACATTCTTTGTAACGTGCAGCGGCCTACAACGGAGATTCGGGAAGAATTGATCGCCCGTTTGATCGGGTGGAATGGTTGAAAACCTATCCAAGAGGATTTTGAAATGGCAGAGATTACTGCAGCGTTGGTTAAAGAACTGCGTGAGCGTACCGGCGAAGGCATGATGGATTGCAAAAAGGCCTTGACCAAGGCCGGCGGCGACATCGAAAAAGCCATTGATGACATGCGTGCTTCCGGCGCCATCAAGGCTGCCAAGAAAGCAGGCAACGTCGCTGCTGAAGGCGCCATCGCCCTGAAGGAAGACGGTAAATCCGCCGTTCTGCTGGAAGTGAACTCGCAGACCGACTTCCTGGCCCTGCAGGATGACTTCAAGGCATTCGTTGCTGCCAGCGTCGAGAAAGCCTTCGCTGACAAGCTGACCACCGTTGAGCCTCTGATCGAAGCTCAAGAAGCTGATCGCCTGGTACTGGTCGGCAAGGTTGGCGAAAACGTCAATATCCGTCGCCTGGTTCGCGTTGAAGGTGATGTCGTTGGTGGTTACCTGCACGGCAACAAGATCGGTGTAGCGGTTGTTCTGAAAGGCGGCGACGTTGAGCTGGCCAAAGATATCGCGATGCACGTTGCAGCCAGCAACCCTGAGTTCCTGCTGCCTTCGGAAGTGTCTGCCGAAGCGATCGAGCGCGAAAAAGCGGTATTCCTGCAGCTGAACGAAGAAAAAATCAAAGGCAAGCCAGAAAACATTGTTGAGAATATGGTCAAGGGCCGTATCAGCAAGTTCCTGGCTGAAGCAAGCCTGGTTGAACAGGCGTTCGTCAAGAACCCTGAAATCAAGGTGGGCGAACTGGCCAAGAAAGCCGGTGCTGAAATCGTTTCCTTCACTTACTTCAAAGTAGGCGAAGGCATCGATAAGCCGGTCGACAACTTCGCTGAAGAAGTTGCTGCCCAGCTGGCTGCCGCCAAGCAATAAGACAGTTCCAGACTGTCGCCGAAAGAGGCTGCCCGCTCACGCGCGCAGCCTCTTTTCAAATGGGAAGGCCAATTTTATTTGGTTTCCTCTCGGAACTGGCTTACAAAGCCGTGTTCCGATGGCGCTGTGATAGCGTCCAGCTAGAGTGAACGCAAGCCGTAAACGGCTCGCCAAGAATTTTTTAAAAAAATACGCCGCAGGAGAGATTCGCAATGGCTCAGCAGGGCAGTGGTTATCAGGCTCGCTATAAACGCATTCTACTCAAGCTCAGCGGCGAGGCCCTGATGGGCTCGGAAGAGTTCGGGATCGACCCCAAGGTGCTTGACCGCATGGCGCTGGAAGTCGGCCAGCTGGTCGGTATCGGCGTGCAGGTCGGCCTGGTGATTGGTGGTGGCAACCTGTTCCGTGGTGCGGCACTGAGTGCGGCTGGCATGGATCGGGTCACCGGCGACCACATGGGCATGCTGGCCACTGTGATGAACGCCCTGGCCATGCGCGACGCCCTGGAGCGCGCCAACATCTCGGCCATCGTGATGTCGGCTATTTCCATGGTTGGCGTGACTGATCACTATGATCGACGCAAAGCCATGCGCCACCTGAATTCCAAGGAAGTGGTGATCTTCGCTGCCGGCACTGGTAACCCATTCTTTACCACCGACTCGGCTGCGTGCCTGCGCGCGATCGAAATCGATGCCGACGTGGTGCTCAAGGCGACCAAGGTAGACGGCGTATACACTGCAGACCCATTCAAAGACCCGCATGCCGAGAAGTTCGATCATCTGACCTACGATGAAGTGCTGGATCGCAAGCTGGGCGTGATGGACCTGACGGCTATCTGCCTGTGCCGCGACCACAAGATGCCGTTGCGCGTATTTAACATGAACAAGCCCGGCGCCCTGCTGAATATCGTACACGGCGGCGCAGAAGGGACTCTGATCGAGGAAGGCCAACAATGATCAATGAAATCAAGAAAGACGCCCAGGCGCGTATGCAGAAATCCCTGGAATCCCTGAGCCACGCATTTGGCCAGATCCGTACCGGCAAGGCGCACCCGAGCATCCTGGGCAGCGTGATGGTGCCTTACTACGGCGCTGACACTCCTCTGAGCAGCGTGGCCAACGTCACCGTCAAGGACTCGCGTACCCTGCAAGTCGTGGCTTTCGAGCGCAACATGCTTGCTGCTGTAGACAAAGCGATCCAGAGCGCCGGCCTGAACCTCAACCCGACCAACCTGGGCGAGTTGTTGCTGATCTCCATGCCTGCCCTGACCGAGGAAACCCGTAAAGGCTTCACCAAGCAGGCACGCAGTGCCGCTGAAGATGCGCGCGTTGCCGTGCGCAACATCCGCCGTGATGCATTGGGTGACCTGAAGAAGCTGGTCAAGGACAAGGAAATCAGCGAAGACGAAGAGCGTCGTGCCGTCGCTGATATCGACAAGCTGACCAAGGACGCCGAAGCGCAGATCACCAAGGCGACCGAAGAAAAAGAAAAGGACCTGATGGCCGTATAAGGGGTCAGGACGCCTTCATGGAAAAGACCAAGCAGACTGTGCCCTCCGTGGTGCCGCGCCATGTCGCGATCATCATGGATGGGAATAATCGCTGGGCGAAAAAACGCTTTATGCCGGGTGTTGCCGGGCATAAAGCGGGTGTTGACGCGGTAAGGGCAGTGATTGAGGTGTGCGCTGAGGCCAAGGTCGAAGTGTTGACCTTGTTCGCCTTCTCCAGTGAAAACTGGCAGCGGCCCGCCGATGAAGTCAGCGCCTTGATGGACCTGTTCTTCAAGGCGCTGCGTCGTGAGGCCAAGCGCCTCAATGACAACAACATCAGTCTGCGCATCATTGGTGATCGCTCGCGGTTCCACCCGGAACTGCAAGCCGCCATGCGCGAAGCCGAGGCTATTACCGCAGGCAGTAACCGCTTTGTGCTGCAGATCGCAGCCAACTACGGTGGCCAGTGGGATATCGCCCAGGCAGCGCAACGGCTGGCCCGCGAAGTGCAGGCCGGTCACCTGCGACCGGACGACATCACGCCTGAATTGTTGCAAACCTGCCTGGTGACTGGCGACCTGCCGTTGCCGGACTTGTGCATTCGTACCGGTGGCGAGCATCGCATCAGCAATTTCCTGCTGTGGCAGCTGGCATACACCGAGTTGTACTTCTCCGACCTGTTCTGGCCGGACTTCAAACACGATGCCATGCGTAATGCGCTGGCTGATTTCGCTTCCCGTCAGCGTCGCTTCGGTAAAACGAGCGAGCAGATCGAAGCTGGAGCCCGGGTTTAAATGTTAAAACAACGAATCATCACGGCGCTGATCCTGCTGCCGATTGCCTTGTGTGGTTTTTTCCTGCTTGAAGGTTCCGGCTTTGCGCTGTTTATCGGCCTGGTCGTGACGCTGGGAGCCTGGGAGTGGGCGCGCCTGGCGGGTTTCAGCGGCCAATTGCCGCGTATGGCGTATGCGGCAGTGGTCGCAGTGCTGTTGTTCCTGATGTACATCCTGCCGGACATTGCGCCTTGGGTGCTGGGCGCGGCAGTGCTGTGGTGGGCGTTGGCGACATTCCTGGTGCTGACTTACCCGCGCACCAGTGGCCAGTGGTCGAGCGTGGCCTGCAAGCTGGTGATTGGCCTGCTGATCCTGCTGCCGGCCTGGCAAGGGCTGGTGGAAATCAAGCGTTACCCCCTCGGTAACGAATTGATCCTGGCGGTGATGGTGCTGGTGTGGGGCGCAGACATTGGCGCCTACTTCTCCGGCCGTGCCTTCGGCACGCGCAAGCTGGCCCCGGCCGTCAGCCCCGGCAAGAGCTGGGAAGGCGTGTATGGCGGCTTGGCGTTGACGCTGCTGATCACGCTGGTAGTCGGTATGGTACGCGGCTGGTCGGTGAAGGAGATTTTCATGGCCTTGCTGGGCACGGCTATCGTCGTGTTCATCTCGGTGGTGGGTGACCTCACCGAAAGCATGTTCAAGCGCCAGGCCGGCATTAAGGACAGCAGTAACCTGCTGCCAGGGCATGGTGGTGTGCTGGATCGTATCGACAGCCTGACTGCCGCGCTGCCGATCTTCGCCGTGCTGCTGTGGATGATCGCTTCGTGAGCCGCCTGCAACAGGTCACCGTGCTGGGGGCGACCGGCTCGGTCGGGCTGAGTACCCTGGACGTCATTGCCCGTCATCCTGATCGCTATCAGGTTTTCGCCCTGACCGGCTTCACGCGCTTGAGCGAGTTGCTGGCCTTGTGTGTACGCCATGCGCCGCGCTTTGCCGTAGTGCCTGAGGCGGCGGCAGCCCGTAGCTTGCAGGATGATCTGCGGGCTGCCGGGCTGGACACCCAGGTCCTGGTGGGTGAGGCGGGGCTGTGCCAGGTGTCAGCCGATGCGCAGGTGGATACCGTCGTGGCGGCGATTGTCGGTGCGGCGGGTTTACGCCCGACCCTCGCTGCGGTCGATGCCGGCAAGAAGATTCTGTTGGCCAATAAGGAAGCCCTGGTCATGTCCGGGGCGCTCTTCATGCAGGCGGTGCGCAAGAGCGGTGCGGTGCTGCTGCCACTCGACAGCGAGCACAACGCAATTTTCCAGTGCATGCCCGGGGATTTTGCCCGCGGCTTGAACCAGGTCGGCGTGCGCCGGATTCTACTGACGGCGTCTGGTGGTCCATTCCGGCAGACTCCGTTGGCCGAGCTGGAACATGTGTCTCCCGATCAGGCCTGCGCTCACCCGAACTGGTCCATGGGGCGCAAAATCTCCGTGGATTCGGCAAGCATGATGAACAAGGGCCTGGAGTTGATCGAGGCGTGCTGGTTGTTCGATGCGCGGCCTGACCAGGTCGAGGTGGTGATTCACCCGCAAAGCGTGATCCATTCCCTGGTCGATTACGTGGACGGTTCGGTGTTGGCGCAGCTGGGTAATCCGGATATGCGTACACCGATCGCCAACGCCTTGGCCTGGCCGCAGCGGATTGATTCCGGCGTAGCGCCATTGGATCTGTTTGCGGTGGCGCGCCTGGACTTCGAAGCGCCGGACGAGCAGCGCTTCCCATGCCTGCGCCTGGCTCGGCAGGCGGCCGAGGCGGGCGGCACCGCGCCGGCGATGCTGAATGCGGCCAATGAAGTGGCCGTGGCGGCGTTTCTCGAACGGCGCATCCGCTTTCCGCAGATCGCGAGTATCATCGAGGACGTCCTGGGCCTTGAGCCTGTCGTGGCGGTGAATGACCTGGGGGCCGTGTTTGAGGCGGATACCAAGGCGCGAGCCCTGGCCGGACAATGGCTGGGCCGCAATACGCGTTAGGCTGTGGGTGGGTTCGAGCCTTCAGGCATTGGATTGAAATGCGGAGAAATTAGATGAGTGCGCTCTACATGATTGTCGGCACCCTGGTTGCTCTGGGTGTGCTGGTTACCTTCCACGAATTTGGCCACTTCTGGGTGGCGCGTCGTTGCGGCGTCAAGGTATTGCGCTTTTCCGTCGGTTTCGGCATGCCTTTGTTGCGCTGGCATGATCGCCGTGGCACCGAGTTTGTGATCGCCGCTATCCCGCTGGGTGGCTACGTCAAGATGCTCGATGAGCGTGAAGGCGAAGTGCCCGCTGATCAGTTGGACCAATCGTTCAATCGCAAGACCGTTCGTCAGCGTATCGCGATTGTCGCTGCGGGCCCGATTGCCAACTTCCTGTTGGCGATGGTGTTCTTCTGGGTGCTGGCCATGATGGGCAGCCAGCAGGTGCGTCCGGTCATCGGCGCGGTCGAGGCGGACAGCATCGCGGCCAAGGCTGGTCTCATCGCAGGGCAGGAAATTGTTTCCATTGATGGCGAGCCAACCACGGGTTGGGGCGCGGTCAATTTGCAGTTGGTGCGTCGCCTGGGTGAAAGCGGCACCGTCAATGTGGTGGTGCGTGACCAGGATTCCAGCGCCGAAACCCCGCGGGCATTGGCGCTGGATCATTGGCTCAAAGGGGCCGACGAGCCGGATCCGATCAAATCCCTGGGGATTCGCCCTTGGCGCCCGGCATTGCCGCCGGTGCTGGCTGAGCTCGATCCGAAAGGCCCGGCCCAGGCCGCGGGCCTGAAAACCGGTGATCGTCTGTTGGCCCTCGATGGCCAGGCGCTGGGTGACTGGCAGCAAGTGGTCGACCTGGTGCGTGTACGCCCTGATACCAGGATCGTGCTGAAAGTTGAGCGAGAGGGTGCTCAAATCGATGTGCCTGTGACCTTGTCGGTTCGTGGCGAGGCCAAGGCGGCCGGGGGGTACCTGGGGGCCGGCGTCAAAGGTGTCGAGTGGCCGCCATCGATGGTACGAGAGGTCAGCTTCGGGCCTTTGGCCGCGATTGGCGAGGGCGCGAAACGCACCTGGACCATGAGCGTGCTGACCCTCGAATCGCTCAAGAAAATGTTGTTCGGTGAGCTCTCGGTAAAAAACTTGAGTGGACCGATAACCATTGCTAAAGTGGCGGGCGCTTCTGCCCAGTCGGGTGTCGCGGATTTCCTGAATTTCCTGGCTTATCTGAGTATTAGCCTGGGGGTTCTGAATTTGCTGCCCATTCCAGTATTGGATGGGGGGCATCTGTTGTTTTATCTGGTCGAGTGGGTGCGTGGTCGCCCCTTGTCGGATCGGGTGCAGGGTTGGGGGATACAGATCGGTATCAGTTTGGTGGTCGGAGTGATGTTGTTAGCTCTGGTCAACGATCTGGGACGACTGTAACGCTTCGCTGAATTGCGAATCTGCCGCATTTTGCGGCAGTTTGTTTATTGCCAGTTGGAATAAGAAAGGACTTCATGAAACGTCTGCTGCTAACTGCGGTTCTCACCGTATTGATGATCGCCGAAGTTCACGCCGAGTCCTTCACTATCTCCGATATTCGTGTCAACGGCCTCCAGCGGGTATCCGCCGGTAGCGTCTTTGGTGCCTTGCCGTTGAACGTCGGGGAACAGGCGGATGATCGTCGCCTGGTGGAATCCACTCGTGCGCTGTTCAAAACCGGGTTCTTTCAAGATATCCAGCTGGGTCGCGAAGGCAACGTCCTGGTTATCACGGTCGTCGAGCGACCTTCCGTCGCCAGTATCGCGATTGAGGGTAACAAGGCCATCTCCACTGAAGACCTGATGAAGGGCCTCAAGCAATCCGGCCTGGCCGAGGGCGAGATCTTCCAGCGCGCTACCCTTGAGGGTGTGCGTAACGAGCTGCAACGCCAGTACGTTGCCCAGGGCCGCTACTCCGCGACCGTGGAAACCGAAGTGATCCCGCAGCCTCGTAACCGTGTGGGCCTGAAGGTCAACATCAACGAAGGCACCGTGGCGGCCATCCAGCACATCAACGTGGTGGGCAACACCAAGTTCGCTGATGACGACCTGGTCGACCTGTTCGAACTCAAGACCACCAACTGGCTGTCGTTCTTCAAGAACGATGACAAGTACGCCCGTGAAAAACTCTCCGGTGACCTGGAACGCCTGCGCTCCTACTACCTGGACCGTGGCTACATCAACATGGATATCGCTTCGACCCAGGTGTCCATCACTCCGGACAAAAAGCACGTCTATATCACCGTCAACGTCAACGAAGGCGAGAAGTACAAGGTTCGTGACGTCAAGCTCAGCGGCGATCTGAAAGTCCCTGAAGACCAGGTCAAGTCCCTGCTGCTGGTGCAGAAGGACCAGGTGTTCTCGCGCAAGCTGATGACCACCACCTCCGAACTGATCACTCGTCGCCTGGGTAACGAAGGCTATACCTTCGCCAACGTCAACGGCGTGCCGACCCCGAATGATGAAGACCACACCGTGGACATCACCTTCGTCGTCGACCCGGGCAAGCGTGCCTACGTCAACCGCATCAACTTCCGCGGCAACACCAAGTCTGCCGACGAAGTGCTGCGTCGTGAGATGCGCCAGATGGAAGGTGGCTGGGCTTCGACCTACCTGATCGACCAGTCCAAGACCCGTCTTGAGCGCCTGGGCTTCTTCAAGGAAGTCAACGTCGAAACTCCGGCCGTACCGGGTGTGGATGACCAGGTTGACGTGAACTACGCCGTTGAAGAACAAGCCTCGGGTTCGATCACCGCCAGCGTCGGTTTCGCACAGAGTGCCGGCCTGATCCTCGGTGGCTCGATCACTCAGAACAACTTCCTCGGTACCGGTAACAAGGTGTCCATCGGCCTGACCCGCAGCGAATACCAGAGCCGCTATAACTTCGGTTATGTCGACCCCTACTGGACTGCTGACGGTGTGAGCCTGGGCTACAACGCCTTCTACCGCACCACCGACTACAAAGACCTCGACGTTGACGTTGCAAGCTATGCGATCGACAGCCTGGGTGTGGGTGCCAACATCGGTTACCCGATCAGCGAGACCTCGCGCCTGACCTTTGGCATCACTGCGCAACAGGATGAGATCAAGACCGGTGTGTACACCGTGGACGAGATCTTTGACTTCACCCGTCGTGAAGGCGACAAGTTCCTGAACTTCAAGGCGTCTGCCGGCTGGTCCGAGTCGACCCTGAACAAAGGTGTGCTGGCAACCCGTGGTCATTCCCAAAGCCTGACTGCCGAAGTCACCACGCCGGGCAGCGACCTGTCGTTCTTCAAGCTCGATTACCGCGGCCAACTGTTCCAGCCGTTGAGCGATAACTACACCATGCGCCTGCACACTGAGCTGGGCTATGGCGACGGTTACGGTTCCACTGATGGCTTGCCGTTCTATGAAAACTACTACGCCGGTGGTTTCAACTCGGTGCGTGGCTTCAAGGACAGTACGTTGGGCCCGCGTGGTACCCCGAGCCGCGGTGTTGAACAAACCGGTAACGCCGGAACGCGACGTGACGACGACAACGACCCGCTGCCATTCGGTGGTAACGTGCTGATCCAGGGTGGTGCAGAGATCCTGTTCCCGCTGCCATTCGTCAAGGACCAGCGTTCGCTGCGCACTTCGGTCTTCTGGGACGTGGGTAACGTGTTCGACTCCAAGTGTGAACAAGTCACTAACCCGAACGGTTCGCGGTCCAACACCCAATGCAACGACGTGAGCCTCAGCAATCTGGCGAGCTCCGTGGGCGTGGGTGTGACCTGGGTGACGGCGCTGGGCCCGTTGAGCTTTGCTCTGGCCATGCCGATCAAGAAACCGGATAACGCTGAAACCCAGATTTTCCAATTCTCCCTCGGCCAGACGTTCTAAGCGTCTGACCTAAGATAACGACAACGGATTCTGTAGGAGTACATCGTGCGTAAGTTGACTCAATTGGTCCTGCTGGCCACTGTGCTGGTAACCACCCCGGCCTTCGCCGAAATGAAAATCGCCGTGCTGAACTATCAGATGGCCCTGCTGGAATCCGATGCGGCCAAGAAGTACGCCGTGGATGCCGAGAAGAAGTTCGGTCCGCAACTGACCAAGCTCAAGACGTTGGAAAGCAGCGCCAAGGGCATCCAGGATCGCCTGGTAGCCGGTGGCGACAAGATGCAGCAAGGCGAGCGCGAGCGTCTGGAGCTTGAATTCAAGCAAAAGGCCCGTGACTACCAGTTCCAGTCCAAGGAACTGAACGAAGCCAAGGCCGTGGCTGACCGTGAGATGCTCAAGCAGCTCAAGCCCAAGCTCGACAGCGCCGTGGAAGAAGTCATCAAGAAGGGTGCCTTCGACCTGGTGTTCGAGCGCGGCGCCGTGATTGACGTCAAGCCTCAATACGACATCACCCGCCAGGTGATCGAGCGCATGAACCAGCTGAAGTAACCCATGACTGCGACTATCAAGCTCGGCGAGTTGGCCGAGTTCCTGGGAGCCACCTTGCGTGGCTCCCCGGAGAAAGAAATTACTGGGCTAGCCACCTTGCAGGAGGCTGGCCCAGCTCAGTTGAGCTTCCTCGCAAACCCCCAATACCGTAAGTACCTGGTCGATTGCCAGGCCGCAGCCGTGTTGCTGAAGGCCGCTGACGCCGAAGGGTTTATCGGGGATGCGCTGGTGGTGGCCGACCCGTACCTGTCGTACGCCAAGGCGTCACACCTGTTCGATCCCAAGCCGAAAGCGGCTGGCGGTATTCATCCGTCTGCCGTGATCGCCGATGATGCCCAGGTTGATCCTGCGGCCAGCATTGGTGCGTTCGCCGTGATCGAGAGTGGTGCGCGTATCGGTGCAGGCGTGACCGTGGGCGCCCACTGCTTTATCGGTGCGCGCTGCGAAATCGGCGCCGATGGCTGGCTGGCCCCCCGTGTGACCCTCTACCACGATGTGCGTATTGGTCAGCGTGTGGTCATTCAGTCGGGGGCGGTGATCGGTGGTGAAGGGTTCGGTTTTGCCAACTCCAAGGGTGTCTGGCACAAGATCGCCCAGGTCGGCGGCGTATTGATCGGCGACGATGTGGAGATCGGCGTGAACACCGCTGTTGATCGCGGGGCCCTGGCCGATACCGTGATCGGCAACGGCGTGAAGCTCGATAACCAGATCCAGATCGCCCACAACGTACAGATTGGCGATCACACCGCCATGGCTGCCTGCGTGGGCATCTCCGGCAGCACCAGGATTGGCAAGCATTGCATGCTCGCCGGTGGTGTCGGGCTGGTCGGGCATATCGACATTTGCGACAACGTCTTCATCACCGGCATGACCATGGTGACCCACTCGATTACCGAGCCTGGTGCCTATTCTTCCGGTACCGCCATGCAACCTGCGGCTGAATGGCGCAAGAGTGCGGCGCGGTTGAGGAAGATCGACGACATGGCACGACGCATCAAACAGCTGGAAAAGCGTGTTGGGGACGTGACCCCTGGCGGTAATGCTTCATCAGAAGGCTGATACCATTTCCATATCAAGTGTGCACAGCCGCTAGACTGCCCCCTTGATTTGCTAGCGGGGCGTGCGCTTAGTCCGCCCGCCCCCAATCTTTATTACAGGCTTCCCCCCGAAATGATGGACATCAACGAGATTCGCGAATACCTGCCTCACCGTTACCCGTTCCTGCTGGTGGATCGTGTAGTGGACCTCAACGTCGAGGAAAAGCGCATTCGTGCCTACAAGAATGTCAGCATCAACGAACCATTCTTCAACGGTCACTTTCCTGCGCATCCAATCATGCCGGGTGTGTTGATCATCGAGGCGATGGCCCAGGCTGCCGGTATCCTTGGTTTTAAAATGCTCGACCTCAAGCCTGCCGATGGCACGCTTTACTATTTCGTGGGTTCCGACAAACTGCGTTTTCGCAGCCCGGTCACTCCGGGTGACCAGTTGATCCTGGAAGCCAAGTTCATCAGCTGCAAGCGCCAGATCTGGAAGTTCGAATGCCAGGCCTCGGTCGATGGCAAGCCAGTGTGCTCTGCCGAGATCATCTGTGCGGAACGCAAACTATGAGTTTGATTGACCCTCGCGCAATCATCGATCCGTCGGCCGTACTGGCCGCCGACGTTGAGGTCGGCCCTTGGTCGATCGTCGGCGCAGGTGTGGAAATCGGCGAGGGGACTGTCATCGGGCCGCATGTGATCCTCAAGGGTCCGACCCGCATTGGCAAACACAATCGTATCTACCAGTTTTCCTCGGTAGGTGAAGACACCCCGGACATGAAGTACAAGGGTGAAGAAACACGCCTGGTAATCGGTGACCACAACATCATCCGTGAAGGCGTCACCATTCACCGCGGGACTGTGCAGGATCGTGCCGAAACCACCTTGGGTGATCACAACCTCGTCATGGCCTATGCGCATATCGGCCATGACAGCGTGATCGGCAACCATTGCATCCTGGTCAATAACACCGCGCTGGCAGGCCACGTGCACGTTGACGACTGGGCGATCCTGTCCGGATTCACCCTTGTGCATCAGTATTGCCATATCGGCGCCCACAGCTTCTCCGGCATGGGCACTGCTATCGGCAAGGATGTCCCGGCATTCGTTACGGTGTTCGGCAATCCTGCCGAAGCCCGTAGCATGAACTTCGAAGGCATGCGCCGCCGGGGTTTCAGCGAGGATGCGATCCACGCCCTGCGCCGCGCCTACAAGACCGTTTACCGCCAAGGATTGACGGTTGAGCAGGCCCTTACCGAACTGACCGAGCCGGCTACGCTGTTCCCGGAAGTCGCGGTGTTCCGTGACTCGATCCAGGCGTCGACTCGCGGCATCACCCGCTGATCATGGCCAACCTGCGTATTGCGCTAGTGGCCGGTGAAGCTTCCGGCGATATCCTGGGTGCTGGCCTGATGCGTGCCCTCAAGGCCCAGCATCCCGCGGTGGAATTTATCGGGGTGGGTGGCCCTTTGATGCAGGCCGAAGGTCTTGCTTCCTATTTTCCCATGGAGCGTCTGTCGGTCATGGGTCTGGTGGAGGTATTGGGACGCCTGCGCGAGCTTCTCGCTCGTCGCAAACTGCTGGTCAAGACACTCATCGAAGAAAAGCCCGATGTGTTTATCGGTATCGATGCGCCGGATTTCACCCTCAATATCGAACTCAAGCTGCGTCAGGCTGGAATCAAGACCGTGCACTACGTCAGCCCGTCCGTGTGGGCGTGGCGACAGAAGCGCGTGTTGAAGATCCGTGAAGGCTGCGATCTGATGTTGACCCTGTTGCCATTCGAGGCGCGGTTCTACGAAGAGCAGGGCGTGCCGGTGCGTTTTGTCGGTCATACCTTGGCAGATGCCATCCCCCTGCACGCTGACCGTGCTGCGGCGCGTGCCGCATTGGGCTTGCCCGATGGCCCATTGGTGGCGTTGATGCCGGGCAGTCGTGGCGGTGAGGTCGGGCGCTTGGGTGCGCTGTTTTTTGACGCCGCCGAACGTCTGCAAGCGCAAAAACCGGGCGTTCGTTTTGTATTGCCATGCGCCAGCCCGCAACGTCGCGCGCAGATCGAAACCTTGCTGGAAGGCCGCGACCTGCCGCTGACCCTGCTCGACGGCCAGTCCCACCTGGCCCTGGCAGCCTGCGATGCCGTGCTGATCGCGTCGGGTACTGCCACCCTGGAGGCCTTGCTGTACAAGCGCCCCATGGTCGTAGCCTATCGCCTGGCGCCGCTGACCTTCTGGATCCTCAAGCGCATGGTCAAGAGCCCCTACATCTCTCTGCCCAACCTGCTGGCCCAGCGCCTGCTGGTGCCGGAGTTATTGCAGGACGATGCAACGCCTGAGGCGCTTGCGCAAACTCTACTACCCTTGATCGACGGCGGCGAAGAGCAGACCCGTGGTTTCGATGACATTCACCGTACCCTGCGTCGTGATGCCTCGAACCAGGCGGCCGACGCCGTGTTGACCTTGATCGGCCAAAAACAGGGAGCCTTATGATCACGCAAATGGGCCTGGATTTCAGCCTGGTTGCCCAAGCCCATGAGCTGGTGGCCGGCGTTGACGAAGTAGGGCGCGGTCCGCTGTGCGGTGCAGTGGTCACGGCGGCGGTGATCCTTGACCCGAACCGTCCGATCCTGGGCCTCAATGATTCGAAAAAACTCACTGAAGCCCGTCGTGAAAAACTCTTCGACGAGATCTGTGAGAAAGCCCTGAGCTGGCATATTGCCCGGGCAGAAGTAGAAGAAATCGACGAATTGAACATCCTGCACGCTACTATGCTGGCCATGCAGCGTGCGGTGGAAGGCCTGCATATCACCCCGAAATTGGCGATGATCGACGGCAACCGTTGCCCGAAACTGGCGATGCGCGCTGAAGCCGTGGTCCAGGGCGATGGCAAGGTTCCGGCCATTGCTGCGGCGTCGATCCTGGCCAAGGTCAGTCGTGATCGCGAAATGGCTGCGTTCGATTTGATCTACCCCGGCTATGGCATGGGTGGGCATAAGGGCTATCCGACACCCGTTCATCTGGAAGCCCTGGCCCGCCTCGGCCCAACGCCTATCCATCGTCGCTCCTTTGCCCCGGTGCGCCAGGCTTATGAGGCGCGTGAGAGCCTGATCGAGGTTTAGCGGCAAGGCTGATGTTTTTACCAAGGCCCGGTACAATCCGGGCCTTGTTGTTTTCATGTATCAAGACAGGATCACTATGCCGGCTTCATTCGTTCACCTGCGCCTGCACACTGAATACTCCCTGGTCGACGGCCTGGTACGGATCAAGCCACTGGTCAAAACCCTGGTGGGCATGAACATGCCTGCGGTGGCGGTTACCGATCAGAACAACATGTGCTCCCTGGTCAAGTTCTACAAGAATGCCATGGGCGCCGGCATCAAGCCGATCTGCGGTGTCGACCTGTGGCTGTCCAACAAAGACCCGGATAACCCCCTTAGCCGCATCAGCCTGCTGGCGATGAACGGCGTGGGTTATCGCAACCTTACCGAACTGATTTCCCGTGGTTTTATCGACGGCCAGCGCAACGGCTCGATTATTATCGAGCGCGAGTGGGTGGCCGAAGCCAGCGAAGGCGTGATCATGCTCTCGGCGGCCAAGGAAGGTGAAATCGGTATCGCGCTGCTGGGCGGTAATCCCCAGGAAGCCGAAGTGCTGGCCCGCGAATGGATGCAGGTTTTTCCGGACCGCTTCTACCTGGAAGTCCAACGTACCAACCGCCCCAATGATGAAGAGCACCTGCACGCCGCCGTGGCCCTGGCCGACAAGCTGGGCGCGCCGCTGGTGGCGACCAACGATGTGCGCTTTATCAAGAAAGAAGATTTCGAGGCCCACGAAACCCGCGTGTGCATCGGCGAAGGTCGGGCCCTGGATGACCCGCGCCGCTCGAAAAACTACAGCGAAGAGCAGTACCTCAAAAGCGCCGAAGAAATGGCGGAGTTGTTCAGCGATTTGCCCGAGGCCCTGGAAAACTCCGTCGAGATCGCCAAACGCTGCAACATTGAAGTGAAGCTGGGCAAGCACTTCCTGCCCAACTTCCCGATTCCCGATGGCATGACCATCGATGAGTACTTCCGCAAGGTGTCGTTCGATGGCCTGGAGGAGCGCCTCAGCGTGCTGCTGCCCAAAGACACCACCGAAGACTATGAAGCCAAGCGTCAGGTGTATGTCGACCGGTTGAATTTCGAGCTGGATATCATCATCCAGATGGGGTTCCCGGGCTACTTCCTGATCGTGATGGACTTTATCCAGTGGGCCAAGAACAACGGCGTGCCGGTCGGTCCGGGCCGGGGGTCAGGTGCTGGCTCCCTGGTGGCCTATGTGCAGAAGATTACCGACCTCGACCCGCTGGAATATGACCTGCTGTTCGAACGGTTCCTGAACCCGGAACGGGTATCCATGCCCGACTTCGATGTCGACTTCTGCATGGACGGTCGCGACCGGGTCATCGAGTACGTGGCCGAGAAATACGGCCGCAACGCGGTAAGCCAGATCATCACCTTCGGTTCCATGGCCGCCAAGGCGGTAATCCGTGACGTGGCGCGGGTGCAAGGCAAGTCCTACGGTTTGGCGGATCGCCTGTCGAAGATGATCCCGTTCGAAGTCGGCATGACCCTGGAAAAAGCCTACGAACAGGAAGAGATCCTGCGCGACTTCATCAAGGTCGATGAAGAAGCCGCGGAAATCTGGGAGATGGCGCGCAAGCTTGAAGGCGTGGTGCGTAACGTCGGTAAGCACGCCGGTGGTGTGGTGATCGCGCCGACCAAGCTGACCGACTTTTCGCCGATCTATTGCGATGAAGAAGGCGACGGCCTGGTGACCCAGTTCGACAAGGATGACGTGGAGGCGGCCGGCCTGGTGAAGTTCGACTTCCTCGGCCTGCGCACCCTGACCATCATCGACTGGGCGCTCAAGACCATCAACCGCGACCGTGCCAAGGTCGGCGAAGAACCGCTGGACATCGCGTTTATCCCGCTGGACGACAAGCCGACCTACAGCCTGTTGCAAAAAGCCGAAACCACGGCGGTGTTCCAGCTTGAATCCCGGGGCATGAAGGAGCTGATCAAAAAGCTCAAGCCCGACTGCCTGGAAGACTTGATCGCACTGGTGGCCCTGTTCCGTCCGGGCCCGCTGCAATCGGGCATGGTGGATGACTTCATCAACCGTAAGCACGGTCGCGCCGAACTGGCATACCCGCACTCCGATTACCAGTACGAGGGCCTCAAGCCCGTATTGGCGCCGACCTACGGCATCATCCTGTACCAGGAACAGGTGATGCAGATCGCCCAGGTGATGGCGGGCTACACCCTTGGTGGTGCGGACATGCTGCGTCGCGCCATGGGTAAGAAAAAGCCCGAGGAAATGGCCAAGCAGCGTGGCGGTTTCATTGAAGGCTGCGCAACTAACAATATCGACGCCGACCTGGCGGGTAATATCTTCGATCTGGTGGAGAAGTTCGCCGGTTATGGCTTCAACAAATCCCACTCCGCCGCCTACGGTCTGGTGTCGTACCAGACCGCCTGGCTGAAAGCCCACTATCCAGCGCCGTTCATGGCGGCAGTACTCTCGGCGGATATGCACAACACCGACAAGGTCGTGACCTTGATCGAGGAAGTGCGCACCATGAAGCTGCGCCTCGACGCGCCGGACGTGAACGCCTCGGAGTTCAAGTTCACGGTGAATGACGAAGGCCGCATCATTTATGGCCTCGGCGCGATCAAGGGCGTGGGCGAAGGCCCGGTGGAAGCCATCACCGAGGCGCGCCAGGACGGGCCGTTCAAGGACCTGTTCGATTTTTGCGCACGGGTTGACCTCAAGCGCATCAACAAACGTACCCTCGATGGCTTGATCCGCAGCGGCGCACTCGACCGGCTCGGCCCGTATTTCCATGATGAGCCGAAGGCTTACCAGGCCAATATCGACCGCAACCGCGCGGTGCTGCTCACCGCCATGGAAGAGGCGATCAAGGCTGCCGAACAGACCGCACGTACCCATGACAGCGGTCACGCCGACCTGTTTGGCGGGCTGTTTGTCGAAGAAGATGCCGATGTCTACGCCAACCATCGCAAGGCCAAGGAGCTGACCCTCAAGGAGCGTCTCAAGGGTGAGAAAGATACCTTGGGCCTGTACCTCACCGGTCACCCGATTGACGAGTACGAAGGCGAGATCCGACGTTTCGCCCGCCAGCGCATCATCGACCTGAAACCGGCGCGCGATACCCAGACCGTCGCCGGCATGATTATCGCCCTGCGGGTGATGAAAAATAAGAAGGGCGACAAGATGGGCTTTATCACCCTGGACGACCGCTCGGGCCGTATCGAGGCGTCGCTGTTTGCCGACGCCTTCCACTCCGCCCAGTCGCTGCTGCAGACCGACGCCATGGTGGTAGTGGAAGGGGAGGTCAGCAACGACGACTTCTCCGGCGGCCTGCGCCTGCGTATCAAGCGGGTGATGAGTATGGAAGATGCCCGTACCAACCTCGCCGAAAGCCTGCGCTTGAAGGTCAAGACCGAAGCGCTCAAGGGCGATCAGCTACGCTGGTTGGGTGACCTGCTCAAACGCCACCGTGGCGCGTGCCCGGTGACCATGGAGTACACCGGCAATGACGCCAAGGCCATGTTGCAGTTTGGCGAGGCGTGGCGAATTGATCCCGCCGATGGCTTGATTCAAGCTTTGCGTGACCAGTTCGGGCGAGACAACGTCTTCCTCCAATACCGTTGACGGTCAGTACCCCTGACCTCGGCTGAACATTTAATCTCGACCTAAACGCGCCTCTCCCTTAAGGTAGGGCGCGAATAGACAACCGGCTGGCCAGGCACCCCTTGGCCGTCGACCCAAGACGGACGCTTATGAACCCGAATTTTCTTGATTTCGAACAGCCGATCGCTGACCTGCAAGCCAAGATCGAAGAGCTGCGCCTGGTCGGCAATGACAATTCGCTGAATATCGGCGATGAGATCGCTCGCCTGCAAGACAAGAGCAGCACGCTCACCGAAGACATTTTCGGCAAGCTGACCAGCTGGCAGATCGCGCGCCTGGCTCGCCACCCGCGCCGTCCGTACACCCTGGACTACATCGAGCACATCTTCACCGAGTTCGACGAGCTGCACGGCGACCGACATTTTTCCGATGACGCAGCCATCGTAGGCGGTATCGCTCGCCTGGACGACCAGCCAGTGATGGTGATCGGTCACCAGAAAGGCCGTGAAGTGCGCGAGAAGGTGCGCCGCAACTTCGGCATGCCGCGCCCGGAAGGCTACCGCAAGGCGTGCCGCCTGATGGAAATGGCCGAGCGCTTCAAGATGCCGATCCTGACTTTCATCGACACCCCGGGCGCCTACCCGGGTATCGATGCCGAGGAGCGTAACCAGAGCGAAGCGATTGCCTGGAACCTGCGGGTCATGGCGCGCCTGAAAACCCCGATCATCGCCACCGTGATCGGTGAGGGTGGGTCCGGCGGTGCACTGGCCATCGGCGTCTGCGACCAGCTGAACATGCTGCAATACTCGACCTACGCGGTGATCTCACCGGAAGGTTGCGCCTCGATCCTGTGGAAAACCGCAGAGAAGGCGCCGGATGCGGCTGAAGCCATGGGCATCACCGCTGATCGCCTCAAGGGCCTGGGGATTGTGGATAAAGTCATTGCCGAGCCACTGGGCGGCGCTCACCGCGACCCGGCTGCGGCCGCCGCGACCATCCGTGCTGAACTGGGCTCGCAATTGGCGATGCTCAAGAAGCTGGATAACGAAGCGCTGCTGGCCCGTCGTTACGAACGCCTTATGAGCTACGGTCTCTAAAGTCGCAGCAGTACTAATGTGGGAGGGGGCTTGCTCCCGATTGCTGGGTGTCAGTCACTGTATCTGCTGACTGATCCACCGCTATCGGGGGCAAGCCCCCTCCCACATTTGCTTTGTGTATGCTCAGCCTACGTATTCCAGATTTGTGGCGGTGACATCTGATGAAACCGGCTCTACCCGCCAGACTCCTGAAAACCCTGGCCCCCTGGCGCAATGCCCCCGCCTGGCATATCGCATTCTCCGGTGGCCTCGATTCCACCGTCCTGCTGCACCTTCTGGCCTCCCTGGCAAACACCGAAAACCTGCCGCCCCTCAGCGCTGTGCATGTCCATCATGGCCTGCAAACGGCCGCTGACGCCTGGCCCAGTCATTGCCACGAGTTATGTGACAGCCTGGGCATACCTTTGCAGGTATTGCGTGTACAGGTGCAACCCGGTGCCAGCCTGGAGCGGGCCGCGCGTAACGCACGTTACCAGGCGTTTACCGAAGTGATCGGGGCAGGGGAGGTGCTGCTCACCGCCCAGCATCGCGACGATCAGGCCGAAACCCTGCTGTTGCGCCTGTTGCGCGGCGCCGGAGTGCGTGGGTTGGCGGCAATGCCCGAGTGTCGCCGGTTGGCGACGGGGTACGTGGTGCGGCCATTGCTGGCGGTTTCCCGCGGAGTGCTGGAAGCCTACGCCCACGAACACCAATTGAAGTGGATTGAAGACCCTTCGAACGCCGATCCACGGTTCTCGCGCAATTACCTGCGCCATCAGGTCTTTCCAGCGCTGACCCAACGCTGGCCACAGGCAGCCTTGAGCCTGGCCCGCACTGCCGAGCACCTGAGTGAAGCCCAGGGCCTGCTCGATGAGCTGGCGCACATGGATCTGATCGTCGCCGATCAGCCTTCAGCGTTTCCCTGGTTGCCTTTGCCCTCCCTGGCCCTTGCTCCGTTACGCAAGCTTTCCGATGCGCGCCAGCGCAATGCCTTGCGTCATTGGCTGAATCCCCTGACTCGACTGCCCGACAGTGACCACTGGGCCAGCTGGTACGCCCTGCGCGATGCCAAGGTGGACGCGCAGCCGTTATGGCGCCTGGCGGACGGTCAGCTTCATCGTTGCGGCGAACGCATTTGGTGGCTGCCTTCCATTTGGTCGGAATTTTCCGACGTGTCGGTGAGCTGGCCCGATCCGCGAAATCCACTAGAGTTACCCGGGAACGGCCAACTGATGTTTGTCGGCAAGGCTCCCGAGGGCCCTTTGTCGATTCGTTATCGCCAGGGTGGCGAAATCGTCGAAGTGCCAGGTCGAGGCCGGCGTGATCTTAAGCGCCTGCTGAATGAAAGTGGTATGCCGGGCTTCGTCCGTGGCAGATTGCCGCTGGTCCATCGGGGCGAGCAATTGCTGGCTGTGCCGACGCTTGCGGGGCTGTGGGCCAGCCCGCTGGATGACTGGCAATTACATTGGTTGCCACAGACCTGCGATCAAGGTTTGAGCTGATAGAGCCTTTCCGGTAGACTACGCTCCCTTCTTGATACAACTTCTGTGGATTCGACTGAATCGCAGCAGTTGCCGATTACCAAGCAGTCTTTGCTGGGCGATTCCAAAAAATGTGTAGCGATCAACGTACCGGTGTTCCATTGCTGGTCTGTCACAACGCGGCGGTTTTTTTGAAAGGTGCACTGTGATTAATGCAGGTGATCGGGGGCTTCGGCCTTCCTTCGCTTTCCCCGGCGGCTCGGACCGCTTTAACGCAGACTTCTAGGGTTTTTCATGACGCGCTACATATTCGTCACGGGCGGTGTTGTTTCTTCATTGGGGAAAGGCATTGCCTCCGCTTCATTGGCGGCCATCCTGGAGGCGCGGGGACTTAAGGTCACCATGCTCAAGCTGGACCCGTACATCAACGTTGACCCGGGCACCATGAGCCCGTTCCAGCACGGTGAAGTGTTCGTCACCCACGACGGCGCCGAGACCGACCTGGACCTGGGCCACTACGAGCGGTTCATCCGCACGACCATGACCCAGAACAACAACTTCACCACCGGCCGTGTCTACGAGCACGTGCTGCGCAAGGAGCGCCGTGGTGACTACCTGGGTGCAACCATCCAGGTGATCCCGCACATCACCGACGAAATCAAGCGCCGCATCATCAAGGGTGCAGGCGATGCCGACGTGGCGATGGTCGAGATCGGTGGCACCGTGGGTGACATCGAATCCCAACCGTTCCTCGAAGCCATCCGCCAGTTGCGTTTCGAAGTTGGCGCCAAGCGTGCGATGCTGATGCACCTGACACTGGTGCCGTACATCGCCACCGCCGGCGAAACCAAGACCAAGCCCACCCAGCACTCGGTCAAGGAACTGCGTTCCATCGGCCTGCAGCCTGACGTGCTGGTGTGCCGCTCCGATCACCCGATCGACATTTCCTCGCGCCGCAAGATCGCGCAATTCACCAACGTTGAAGAACGTGCGGTGATCGCCCTCGAAGACGCCGACACCATCTACAAGATCCCGGGCATCCTGCATTCACAGGGCCTGGATGATTTTGTGGTCGAGCGTTTCGGCCTGCAGTGCAATGGCGCGGACCTGTCCGAGTGGGAAGCCGTGGTCGACGCCAAGCTCAACCCTGAGCATGAAGTCACCATCGCCATGGTCGGCAAGTACATGGAGTTGCTGGATGCGTACAAGTCGCTGATCGAAGCGATGAGCCATGCCGGCATCAGTAACCGTACCAAGGTCAACCTGCGCTACATCGATTCCGAAGACATCGAGAATCAGGGCACCGCGCTGCTCGAAGGTGTCGACGCGATCCTGGTTCCCGGCGGTTTCGGCCTGCGCGGCGTGGAAGGCAAGATCACTGCGGTGCAATATGCCCGTGAGAACAAGGTGCCGTACCTGGGCATCTGCCTGGGCATGCAAGTGGCCGTCATCGAGTTCGCCCGTAACGTGCTGGGCTGGAAAGACGCCAACTCCACCGAGTTCGATCACAGCAGCGGCCACCCGGTCGTGGGCCTGATCACCGAATGGGAAGACGCCACCGGCGCGGTTGAAACCCGCACCGAAAGCTCCGACCTGGGCGGCACCATGCGCCTTGGCGCACAGGATTGCCTGCTGGAAGCAGGTTCCCTGGTGCACGACTGCTACGGCAAGGACGTGATCGTCGAGCGTCACCGTCACCGCTATGAAGTGAACAACAACCTGCTGCCGCAGATCAAAGAGGCGGGCCTGAAAATTTCCGGTCGCTCCGGTGATGGCAAGCTGGTTGAAGTGGTCGAGGCGCCGGATCATCCGTGGTTCGTGGCCTGCCAGTTCCACCCTGAGTTCACCTCGACGCCGCGCGACGGTCACCCGTTGTTCAGCGGTTTCGTCAAAGCAGCACTGACGCAACATCAGAAGAAGGCGTAAACCTGATGGCCCAGAAGATCATTCGCGTTGGCGACATCGAGATTGCCAACGACAAGCCCATGGTGCTGTTCGGCGGCATGAACGTACTGGAAAGCCGCGACATGGCGATGCAGGTCTGTGAAGAGTACGTGCGGGTTACCCAGAAACTGGGTATTCCTTATGTGTTCAAGGCCAGCTTCGACAAGGCCAACCGTTCGTCCGTGACCTCCTATCGCGGCCCCGGCCTTGAAGAAGGCATGCGGATCTTCCAGGACATCAAGCAAGCCTTCGGCGTGCCGATCATCACCGACGTCCACGAGCCTGAGCAGGCTGCCGTGGTCGCCGAGGTGTGCGACATCATCCAGTTGCCGGCCTTCCTGTCGCGCCAGACCGACCTTGTGGTCGCGATGGCCAAGACCGGCGCTGTGATCAATATCAAGAAAGCCCAGTTCCTCGCGCCCCAGGAAATGAAACATATCCTGAGCAAGTGCGTGGAAGCGGGTAACGACCAGTTGATCCTGTGCGAGCGTGGTTCGAGCTTCGGCTACAACAACCTCGTGGTGGACATGCTCGGTTTCGGCATCATGAAGCAGTTCGAATACCCGGTATTCTTCGACGTGACCCACGCGCTGCAAATGCCTGGTGGTCGCTCGGACTCAGCCGGCGGGCGCCGTGCCCAGGTCACCGACCTGGCCAAGGCGGGCATGAGCCAGTCCCTGGCCGGCCTGTTCCTTGAAGCCCACCCGGATCCGGACAACGCCAAATGCGATGGCCCATGCGCCCTGCGCCTGGACAAGCTGGAGCCATTCCTGGCCCAACTCAAGCAGTTGGACGAGCTGGTCAAGAGTTTTCCGACGGTAGAGACCGCGTAACTGCCATTTCTCCGGTAGAATTTCCCACGCTTTACGCTCAGGCCCACGAGCCTGGGCCTTGCCCTCTGCAAGCCTGCCCCGTTGTTCCACCCTTGCGGTCGGTCAAAGATTTCCTTCAGCTGCGTCGTTTTCGTCAACTTTGGAGTGTTTACAACAATGGCAAAAATCGTCGACATCAAAGGTCGTGAAGTTCTCGACTCCCGTGGCAACCCCACCGTCGAAGCCGACGTGCTTCTCGATAACGGCATCATCGGCAGCGCCTGCGCACCGTCCGGTGCCTCCACCGGTTCGCGCGAGGCGCTGGAACTGCGTGATGGCGACAAGAGCCGTTACCTGGGCAAGGGTGTACTCAAGGCTGTAGCCAACATCAACGGTCCGATTCGTGACCTGTTGCTGGGCAAGGACCCGCTGGACCAGAAAGCCCTGGACCACGCGATGATCAAGCTCGATGGCACCGAAAACAAAGGCAGCCTGGGCGCCAATGCGATCCTCGCCGTGTCCCTGGCCGCTGCCAAGGCTGCAGCCCAGGACCAGGACCTGCCGTTGTACGCGCACATCGCCAACCTGAACGGTACCCCGGGCGTCTACTCGATGCCGGTGCCGATGATGAACATCATCAACGGTGGCGAGCACGCTGATAACAACGTCGACATCCAGGAGTTCATGGTGCAGCCGGTGGGCGCCAAGTCCTTCTCCGAAGGCCTGCGCATGGGCACCGAGATTTTCCATCACCTCAAGGCTGTACTGAAGGCCCGTGGCCTGAGCACTGCCGTGGGTGACGAAGGTGGTTTCGCACCGAACCTGGCCTCCAACGAAGATGCACTGAAAGTCATTTCCGAAGCCGTGGCCAACGCCGGCTACAAGCTGGGCACCGACGTAACCCTGGCTCTGGACTGCGCTGCCAGCGAGTTCTATGAAGATGGCAAGTACAACCTGTCCGGCGAAGGCCAGGTGTTCAACTCCGAAGGTTTCGCCGAATACCTCAAGGGCCTGACCCAGCGCTACCCGATCATCTCGATCGAAGACGGCCTGGACGAGTCCGATTGGGACGGTTGGAAAATCCTCACCGACAAGATCGGCGAGAAAATCCAGCTGGTGGGCGACGACCTGTTCGTGACCAACACCAAGATCCTGAAAGAGGGCATCGACAAGAAGATCGCCAACTCGATCCTGATCAAGTTCAACCAGATCGGCACCCTGACCGAAACCCTGGAAGCCATCCAGATGGCCAAGGCTGCGGGCTACACCGCTGTGATCTCCCACCGCTCCGGCGAAACTGAAGACTCCACCATTGCCGACCTGGCCGTGGGCACTTCGGCGGGCCAGATCAAGACCGGCTCCCTGTGCCGTTCCGATCGCGTTTCCAAGTACAACCAATTGCTGCGCATCGAAGAGCAATTGGCAGGTAAAGCCAAGTACAACGGTCGCGGCGAGTTTCGCGGCTAAGCAGTAAATGGTAAAAAGTCGGCGGGTTGCGTCGGAAATTTCACGAAAGTGTGAATTTCGGCGCTAATCTGCTGACTGACAAGCGCAAGCCTGGTTTTTCCAGGCTTTGTGCTATCAGTTGCTGCAAAAGGTTTGCATGACTGTCTTTTTTCACTGGATATCCGGATTTCGATGCGCAGTCCCAATTGGTTGTTCCTCGTCTTGCTCTTGTTGCTGGCTGGCCTGCAGTACCGCCTATGGGTCGGTAATGGCAGCTTTGCGCAGGTGGAAGAGCTGACCCAGCAAATTGCCGACCAGCGTGCCGAAAACGAACGCCTGCTGGAGCGCAACCGTGTCCTCGACGCCGAAGTGCTTGAGCTGAAGAAAGGTACCGAGACCGTTGAAGAGCGGGCTCGCCATGAGTTGGGCATGGTCAAGGAGGGCGAGACCCTCTACCAGTTGGCCCAATGAACGGTGATTTACCGGCCTTCTGGGCCGTGATCCCTGCCGCGGGCGTTGGTGCCCGTATGGCTGCGGACCGTCCCAAGCAATACCTGCAATTGGGCGGGCGCACTATTCTCGAACACAGCCTCGGCTGTTTCCTCGACCATCCATCGCTCAAGGGCCTGGTAGTCAGCCTTGCTGTGGATGACCCTTATTGGCCGACCCTGGCGTGTGCCACTGACCCGCGTATCCAGCGTGCGGACGGTGGCTCGGAGCGCTCGGGCTCGGTGCTTAATGCGCTGCTGCACCTCAATGCCCTGGGTGCCAGCGATGACGACTGGGTGCTGGTGCACGACGCCGCGCGGCCCAACCTGGGCCGTGATGACCTCGACAAACTCCTGACTGAACTGGCGGATGATCCGGTGGGCGGTCTGCTGGCGGTGCCGGCTCGCGACACACTCAAGCGCGTCGACAAGCATGGCCGCGTGGTGGAAACCGTCGACCGCAGCCTGATCTGGCAGGCTTATACGCCGCAGATGTTTCGCCTGGGCGCCTTGCACCGGGCCTTGGCCGACAGCCTGGTAGCAGACGCCGTGATCACCGACGAAGCATCGGCCATGGAATGGTCCGGCCAGGCGCCGCGGCTGGTCGAAGGGCGTGCGGACAACATCAAGGTCACCCGCCCCGAAGACCTTGAATGGCTGCGCCAGCGCCGGGCTTATCAGGCCTCCTGACCCTCAGCCGTAGACTTGCTCCAACCCGGGCAGGCTTTTCAGCTCGCTCACCAATGCCTCAATGCTGTCGAATGGCTTCTCATCAATAGGCCAGCCGGCCACGTTGATGAAGTACCTGCCCTCCTGGTTGTTGATCCTGAAACTGCGCAGGTCCCCACGTCGGGACCGATAGTCAATGTGGGTGGCCTTGGTGAGCATGAATTGGCCCGGCCGTGTCAGCAGTGTCTGGGCCGACGTCACCACCCGACTGTGGGAAGGGCCGGGCTGTGGTTCCATTGAGTGCTGCAAGACGGCAGGATCGACGCGCAAGACCAGGTTGGCTTTGACCGTGGCTTCTCCCTTGTTGAGCCCCAGGCTGGCAGTGCGCCCCGGATCGACTTCGATGCCCAAGGGGTGGGCGCCCACTCTATCTTCTATCCGCAAGCCGATGCTGCCTGTGAGTTCGGCCACCCCAGGGATGTCCTTGAAGGTATTGGTATGGGTATCGCCCACCAGCGCGACCCATTTACCTGGTTGGCGCTTGGAGGTCTGGATCCACTGGATCACCTCGGTGGCGTAATAGTTCATCATTCGCTGGCGCAGGGTTCCCGCGCTGTCGCGCATATCGCGTAGTACGTAGCTCACGGTACAGTCGATCGGCTGGATCTTGATCCCGGCGTCTCGGGCTTTGGTCACGACGTTTCTGAATGAGTAATAGTGGTTTCGGGGCAGTGGGTAGATCCCGTTCAGAAAGTTCGTCAGCTCCTCGGCCATGGGGGCGCTCTTGGACCGGTAAAATGCCTTCAACATTGGAATATGCACATCTGTCAGCAGGTGTTCGAAGTAAATGCGTTTGACACCTTGGCTGGCGAGTAGCTGCATGTTGTCGATCAGAAAGGCTTTGCTCGATTCGGCGCTGTGGCTTTCGCCGACCACTAGGCCGTCACTGGCACGTAGCAATTTTTCGATAATGCTTTGCTGTGATTCGTTCAAGCTCAAGCGGGGGAGTACCGGCTGCAGGGGAGAATAGGGCAGGTGGCTAAAGAAGATCGCCGAATCCTGGTTTAGTTGGCTCCTTTTCTCAAAGAACAGTTTGCGGACGTTACTGATCGATTGTGCATCTATGCCGAAGGGTTCGAAGTCTTCTGAAAATGAACTGGTGTCGGTGAGCATCTGCACCAGGGTCTCGCGCAGGGGCGCTGGCATTTGATAGGCGATGAAGAAACTCGACTGCTCGGAGCCGCCGAACAGTTTGTAAACCCGTTGCCAGGCGTTGCGAAATGCGCCGCCTCCGGTCAACCCGGCACGCCGCCACTGCTGGTCGGCGCTTTGAATAGCGTAGAGACCCGTAGATTGGATCTGCTCGGGGGCTTCTGGGTTATTCACGAAGAGTTCAAAAAAGCCCCAGTCATTCGGCTTTTTGTAGCTCAGGAAAGTCTGGCCCTGTAACTTGATGGTCTGCAAGCCACTGGGGGCTGCCGTAGCGACCAGCGGGCGAGTTTCAGCCTGGGCCGACGCGTGGCCCTGAATGACCCTGACACTGATCTGACCCTCCTCTGCACGCGTGGCCGGGCCAAGCACAGGTCGCAACGCCTCAAGATTGCTCACTCCTTTACTGATGCCGTGGATAACCACCGGGAGCGCGTTCAAGGCGCCGAACACAATGCGCTCAACGGCGTGGGGTTTGTCTTTAATCACGTCATCGGCACCGATAGCCATTCCAGTCAAACCCGATGTCACGAAGCAAAACTCCGCCAGCAGCGCCGTGCCCATGGTCAGCGCCACCGGGATCGCCAGCAGGCAGGCCTTTTCCAACGCGTCAAGGGTGTCGGCCTTGAGTGTGTCCAAGGGCGAGACAATGGTTTTTGCCGCCAGCTTTGCAATGCGAGCGCGGATCTGCTGTGCGATATACGCAAATGGATTGCTTCTGAGCGCCGGATACATCGGGTTATTGATGTATTGCTCGGGGTCCCAGTAACCGTTGTGCAACAAACTGTTGAAAAAGCCGGGAGGGCTGGAGGATTCCGGGTACATAGCCATGCCGATCAGTGCTTCCTCGACACCACTGTAGAGTAGGCCGGAGTCAATCGAGTCGGGTTCAAAGTGGTTGGTCAGGGCTTTGCGCTGGGTGGGGTCTTTGGCCAGTCTCACCAGCACATTGCGCATGTCCGCCGGGGTGTTGAAACCATGGATGGGCGAGGAGTTTCCCGGAATGTACAGCAGGGTGATCTGGCTCTGGTTGTCGGTAATCGTGAGGATGTCGGTGGCTTCGGATTGATGAATACGCAACATGCGCACGGACAGGTTTGCATCGGGTGAATAGGGCGCCTGGAAGTCTTCGAGGGTCAGGTTGCTGGCGTCCTTGTCGATGCCGATACCTGCCGCTCGGGCGGCCAATTGCCGTTCTGCTTGGGTAAGCGTGAATTCTTCGTACTGATGGAGGTAAGCCTTGGTGAAGGCGATGCGCATCAGGGTCGTGTAATTGTCCCGATGTTCGCCCCAGAACAGGGTGACGGCCTTGTCGTAGGTTTGTTCGAAGTTGCTTGAGTCAATGACCTTCCTGAGCACGGCAGGCGCCATCTCCAATTGGGTGGTCGGATCGTAGACCTGAGGCTCGCTTTGCCGGTAGAGCGCCTCATACCGTCTGGGCGGGATCCAGCCGGACGTAATGAACTCTTCGTTGAACATCTGCGGAATGCGGTTATCCATCAGGCGCGGTAATTCATCCACGATATTGAAATACGGCGCGGTGGTGGAAAAGCCCGTGGTGTTGATCATACCGCCAGGGGCATGGGGCGCGTTGCAGATCATGGCCTCGGTCAGGCTCATGGATTGGACGATCTGAGCGCTGTAGGCCGCGTTGGGGTTGTCGATGTTGTATTCAAGGGTGGTCAGGAGCGTGGTGTCCGGGTCCACTGGTTCCTGGCTGAATGGTTGCAGATGCTCGCAAAGCAATTGGGCGGCGATAGCGCTGGGCACCGGAAAGTCGGCCAGGACCTTACGGACAAAATGATTGATATGCTGGAGTTGTTCGGCGTTGGACGTCATGGGCTTGCCTGGTTTTGCGGTGGGAGCGGCTATTTACCGGTAGCCAGGCAATGCACGGGCGGTAGTTGTTTATGCTCGGTAGACCGGGTTGTCACCCAGGCCTTCTTTGAGAAAGTCCACCAGTTTCCTGACCTTCGGCGACAAATGCCGCTGCTGCGGATATAGCGCCCACACTGCGGTATTTGGCGGTTGGTGGGCTTCCAGCAACGACACCAACGTACCGTGTTGCAAATGTTCCAGTACGTAGTAATCAGGCAACTGGCATAACCCCACGCCTTGCAAAGCCGCGTCCAGTACCGCTTGCCCGCTGTTGCAGCGCCAATTGCCCTGAACGCGCTGGGAAAATTCCCGCCCGTCCTGGGCCAGTTGCCAGATATCCGAACTGCCAATCAGGCAATTATGTCGACTCAGTTCCGACAGACTATGTGGCCGACCATAGCGTTCAAGGTAGGAAGGCGAGGCACACAAGTACATGCGCCGCGGCGCCAGGCGGCTTGCAACCATGCGCGAGTCTTGCAGTCGCCCCAGGCGGATAGCCAGGTCGAGCCCTTCATGGACCAGGTCCAGCGGGCGATTGGTCAGCTCGATATCCACGCGCAATTGCGGATAGAGCGCCATGAACCGCGTGACCAAGGGCACGATAAAGCGTTCGCCGTACGCCACGGCACAGGTCATGCGCAACATGCCCTTGGGCTCGCTGGTGAGGTCGCCGACCGCGCGCAACGCTTCTTCGCGACCGTCCTGCAAGCGTTGGCAGTGCTGCAGGAAGGTCTGGCCGGCCTCGGTCAACGTCACCCTACGTGTGCTGCGGTACAGCAGTCGGGTTTGCAGGCGTTCTTCCAGGCGCGCGACTTGCCGGCTGATGTGGGAGGACGATACCCCCAGGCGCTCCGCTGCTGCCGTGAACTGGCTGCATTCGGCCACCGCAACGAACTCATCGATGCCTTCCCAGCGGTTCTCCAGCATTGTCATTGTCCCTGTACAGCAATAATGTTTTGCTTTTGCCTGGATTATTAATCAGCGGGTGATGTTTTACACTCCCTCTCTCAGTTTTTAACCCGATGGAGAAACCCGGATGATCAAGTCCCGTGCCGCCGTAGCCTTCGAAGCCAAGAAGCCCCTTGAGATTGTTGAAGTGGATGTCGCCATGCCCAAGGCCGGCGAAGTGCTGTTGCGGGTGGTGGCGTCCGGCGTGTGCCATACCGATGCCTATACGTTGTCGGGCGCAGACCCGGAAGGCATTTTCCCGTCGATCCTCGGCCATGAAGGCGGTGCAGTGGTGGAAGCCATCGGCGAAGGCGTGACCTCCGTCGCAGTCGGCGATCATGTGATCCCGCTGTACACCCCGGAATGCGGCAAGTGCAAATTCTGCCTGTCGGGCAAGACCAACCTGTGCCAGGCCATCCGTTCGACCCAAGGCAAAGGCCTGATGCCGGATGGCACCACGCGTTTCTCCTACAAGGGCCAGCCGATTTTCCACTACATGGGCACCTCGACCTTCTCTGAGTACACCGTACTGCCGGAAATCTCCGTGGCCAAGATTTCTAAAGAAGCACCACTGGAAAAAGTCTGCCTGCTCGGTTGCGGCGTCACCACCGGCATCGGCGCGGTGCTCAACACCGCCAAGGTCAAGCCGGGCGATACCGTGGCTATCTTCGGCCTCGGCGGTATCGGCCTGTCGGCTGTGATTGGTGCGGTCAAGGCCAAGGCCGGGCGCATCATCGCCATCGATATCAACCCGGCCAAGTTCGAAATCGCCAAGCAACTGGGCGCTACCGATTGCATCAACCCGAAAGACTACGACCGCCCGATCCAGGACGTGATTGTCGACCTGACTGACGGCGGCGTGGACTTTTCCTTCGAGTGCATCGGCAATGTGCAGCTGATGCGTGCGGCCCTCGAGTGCTGCCACAAGGGCTGGGGTGAATCGGTGATCATCGGTGTAGCCGGTGCTGGCCAGGAGATCGCCACACGTCCGTTCCAGCTGGTCACCGGGCGCGTCTGGCGCGGTTCGGCGTTCGGCGGCGTGCGTGGGCGTACCGAATTGCCAAGCTATGTGGAAATGGCCCAGACCGGAGAAATTCCGCTGGATACCTTTATCACCCACACCATGGGCCTGGAAGACATCAACAAAGCGTTTGACCTGATGCACGAAGGCAAGAGCATTCGTACCGTCATCCACTTCTGAGGTCGGCCATGAGTCTGGAAAACCTGTCATGCCAGAAGAGCTTCGGCGGCTGGCATAAACGCTACAAGCATCATTCCGACGTGCTCGGTTGCGACATGACCTTCGCCGTCTACCTGCCGCCGCAAGCGGAGCAGGGTGGCAAGTTGCCGGTGCTGTACTGGCTGTCCGGCTTGACCTGCACCGATGAAAACTTCATGCAGAAGGCCGGCGCCCAGCGCATGGCTGCCGAGCTGGGCCTGATCATCGTCGCACCGGATACCAGCCCTCGTGGTCCGGGTGTACCGGACGATCCGGACAACGCCTGGGACTTCGGCCTCGGGGCCGGTTTCTATCTGAATGCCACCCAGGAGCCCTGGGCCAAGCACTACCGGATGCATGACTACGTGGTGCAGGAATTGCCGGCACTGGTGGAGGCGCATTTCCCAGCATCGGAAAAACGTGGCATCAGCGGTCATTCCATGGGCGGGCACGGTGCGCTGGTGTGTGCGCTGCGTAACCCAGGGCGATACCAGTCGGTATCGGCGTTTTCGCCGATCACCAATCCGATGGACTGCCCGTGGGGCCAGAAAGCCTTTTCCCGTTACCTCGGCGAAGAGCGTTCTAAGTGGCGTGAATGGGACGCCTGTGTGCTGATCAGCGAAGCCTCGCAAAAGTTGGCGTTGCTGGTGGACCAGGGCGATCGTGACGATTTCCTCGAGGTTCAGCTCAAGCCGCAGGCCCTGGTGCAAGCGGCCAAGACAGCCAACCATCCGTTGGAATTGCGCCTGCAACCCGGCTACGACCACAGCTACTTCTTTATCGCCAGCTTCATCGAAGACCATTTGCGACATCATGCTCGCGCTTTGCTCGGTTAATGTGAGGCAAAAGTAGGTAGAATCACGCCCTGAATTAATTCGGGGCGTTTTTTTATGCGTATTGGCCACGGCTACGATGTGCACCGTTTCGCTGAAGGCGATTTCATCACCTTGGGCGGCGTGCGCATTGCACACCATCATGGGTTGCTGGCCCATTCCGACGGCGACGTTGTCTTGCATGCCTTGAGCGATGCATTGCTCGGCGCGGCGGCGTTGGGCGATATCGGCAAGCACTTTCCGGACACCGATCCCAGCTTCAAGGGCGCGGACAGCCGAGCATTGCTGCGCCATGTGGTCGGGTTGATCCACGCCAAGGGCTGGAAGGTCGGCAATGTCGATAACACCATCGTGGCCCAGGCACCGAAAATGGCCCCGCATATCGAGGCGATGCGCGCACTGATTGCCGCGGACCTGCAAATTGAATTGGATCAAGTCAACGTGAAAGCCACCACCACCGAAAAGCTCGGGTTTACCGGTCGCGAAGAGGGCATCGCGGTGCACTCCGTCGCCTTGTTGCTGCGCGCATGAACGACCTGCAACTGCTGGGCCCACGGGCCTACGGCGAGGCCTTGGGCAGCGCGGTACTGAAGGCGACGGCTGAAGACTTCCAGGTGGATGAGGTGCTGGACATCCCGCTGACCGGCGAGGGCGAGCACCTGTGGCTGTGGGTGGAAAAACGCGGCTTGAATACCGAAGAGGCCGCACGGCGTATTGCCAAGGCCGCCGGCGTGCCGTTGCGCACCGTCAGCTATGCCGGTCTCAAGGATCGTCAGGCCCTGACCCGCCAGTGGTTCAGCGTACAGTTGCCCGGCAAGGCCGATCCGGACCTGAGCGGCGCGGAAAACGACACCCTCAAGATCCTCAAAACCACCCGTCATAAGCGCAAGTTGCAGCGTGGCGCGCATTCGGCCAATGGCTTTACCTTGCGCCTGACCCAACTGGCCGGCGACACCGCCGCCATCGACGCACGTTTGCAGTTGATTGCCCAGCACGGCATACCCAATTATTTCGGTGCCCAGCGTTTCGGCCACAACGGCGGCAATGTGGTGGATGCCCGCGAATGGGCAGCGCGCAAGGCCCTGCCGGAGCAACGCAATGTGCGCTCGCGGCTGCTGTCCACCGCCCGTAGCTACTTGTTCAACAAAGTCTTGGCGGCGCGTGTCGCCGACGGCTCCTGGCAGCGTGCCCAGGTGGGTGACCTGCTGGCGTTTACCGACAGTCGCAGTTTTTTCCCGGCCGGGGAGGCTGAATGCAGCGACCCGCGCCTGGCGATCCTGGACCTGCATCCGACCGGTCCGCAATGGGGCGAAGGTGATTCGCCAGCGACAGGTCTTACACATGAACTGGAACAATCTGTCGCCGCCAGCGAAGCCGACCTGCGTGATTGGCTGGTGAATGCGGGCATGAGCCAGGAACGTCGCATTCTGCGACTGCCCATTGGCGGGTTGACGTGGCATTATCCCGGGCCTGACATTCTGCAATTGGAATTCGTCCTGCCGGCCGGATGCTTCGCCACTGTCTTGGTGCGCGAGCTTGTTGATCTGGTGCCGGTGGGGCAGACGGACAGCCCATGCGTATTCTGATATCAAACGATGACGGTGCCACCGCACCCGGTCTTGCCGCGCTCTATGCTGCGCTGCAAGATTATGCCGAGTGCGTGGTGGTTGCCCCCGACCAGGACAAGAGCGGCGCCAGCAGTTCGCTGACGCTCCACCGTCCGCTGCACCCGCAGGTCCTGGCCAATGGCTTTATCAGCGTGAACGGTACTCCCACCGACTGCGTGCACCTGGCGATCAACAGCTTGCTGGAGCATCAGCCGGACCTGGTGGTCTCGGGTATCAACCTGGGCGCCAACCTGGGCGATGACGTGCTGTATTCCGGCACCGTGGCGGCGGCCCTTGAGGGGCGTTTTCTCGGGCGCACCGCGTTCGCTTTTTCCTTTGCTTCGCGGCAGTTGGATAACCTGCCGACGGCGGCCTATTTCGCACGCAAGCTGGTGGAGGCCCATGGTTCCTTGGACCTGCCGCCGCGTACCGTGCTCAACGTCAATATCCCCAACTTGCCCCTCGACCATATCCGCGGTATCCAGCTGACGCGCCTGGGTCATCGTGCCCGTGCGAAGGCGCCCTTGAAGGTGGTCGATCCGCGCGGCAAGGAAGGCTATTGGATCGCCGCGGCCGGTGATGCCGAGGATGGGGGCGAGGGGACGGACTTTCATGCGGTGATGCAAGGTTATGTATCCATTACCCCGTTGCAGTTTGATCGCACCTTCAGTGATGCCTTCAGTGGTCTCGATGGCTGGCTGGAGGGACTGCGTTGATGGCTCGTGAACAAGACGACCTGCTGCGCCGTGGCATCGGCATGACTTCCCAGCGCACCCGGGAGCGATTGATCCAGCGTCTTTATGAAGAAGGCCTGTCCAACGCCCAGGTGCTGGAAGTCATCCGGCGTACGCCGCGGCATCTGTTTGTCGATGAGGCCTTGGCGCACCGCGCCTATGAAGATACGGCATTGCCCATCGGCCACAATCAGACCATTTCCCAGCCCTACATGGTTGCGCGCATGAGCGAGCTGTTGCTGGCGGCGGGTCCGCTGGACAAGGTGCTGGAGATCGGTACCGGTTCCGGCTACCAGACGGCCGTGCTGTCGCAACTGGTGGAACGGGTGTTTTCGGTGGAGCGCATCAAGGTGCTGCAGGACCGGGCCAAGGAGCGTCTTGTCGAGCTGAACCTGCGCAACGTGGTGTTCCGGTGGGGCGACGGTTGGGAAGGCTGGCCGGCGTTGGCGCCGTACAACGGTATTATCGTCACAGCAGTGGCCACTGATGTGCCGCAAGCCTTGCTGGATCAATTGGCACCCGGCGGGCGGCTGGTCATCCCAGTGGGCTCCGGCGAAGTGCAACAGTTGATGCTTATCATCCGTGAAGACGAAGGTTTTTCCCGGCATGTGCTGGGTGCCGTGCGCTTCGTGCCGTTGCTCAATGGTCCGCTGGCCTGATCATTTATTTGCAAGCAGTGAATTCTGTTGGCGGGTATGTGTCTTACGGCGGGGTCTATTGAATCAACATGCTTGGCGATCGGTATTAAACATGATGAATTTTTCGTTTCAGTCAGGTGCCAGTAAAAGGCCAATGCCCAGTTATACTTGCGTCATATTTCAAGCCTGATACAGGCGTTATGTTCAGCCACCACAAAGGGAGCGGCGGGTGAGTCTCACAGGTCCTGCGCAGCGAATGAGTAAAACAAGCTTTCAGCGACTGGTGCTTGGCCTTGTCTTGAGTTCCTTATTGGCGGCCTGTTCGAGCACGCCATCCGGCGGTGCGCGTGTCGTTGACCGCACCAACGCCGCACCGCAAAGACCGACGGTGACCACCGGCCAATACGTGGTGCGCAAAGGCGACACCCTGTTCTCGATTGCCTTCCGCTACGGCTGGGACTACAAGGCACTGGCCGCCCGTAACAACATTCCTGTGCCCTATACCATACATCCGGGGCAAACCATCCGTTTCGATGGTCGCAGCGGTTCGGCGTCTACGGCAGTTGTGACAAAGTCTGGTTCCTCGCCATCGTCTTCGAGCAAGACCACCGTCATCACCCGGCCGGCAGGCAGCGCTGCGCCTACGGTTACGAGCAAGTCGCCACCCGCGCCGTTGCCACCTGCAGGGCCTGCGCCGACAGGTTGGGGGTGGCCTTCAAACGGAGTGTTGATTGGAAAATTCTCTTCAAACGGTAGTTTGAATAAAGGCATTGATATCGCCGGGGATTTGGGACAGCCTGTTTTAGCTGCGTCTGATGGGACAGTTGTATACGCCGGGAGTGGTTTGCGGGGCTACGGCGAACTAGTCATCATCAAACACAGTGATACCTACGTCAGTGCCTACGGTCATAACCGCAGGCTGTTGGTTCGGGAGGGGCAGCAGGTCAAGGTCGGACAGACAATTGCCGAAATGGGTTCAACGGGTACAGACCGGGTGAAACTGCACTTTGAGATTCGCCGCCAAGGGAAACCTGTAGATCCGCTGCAATTCCTGCCCCGTCGTTGATAGGTTGCACAGCCTGTTCCTAGCGTAGAAGGAACAGGCTCCAGCGTTGCCAAGGATAAAGGCGTCGCTTGAGCTTGAGGTCGAACTCACCAAAGGACTATAACAATGGCTCTCAGTAAAGAAGCGCCGGAGTTTGACATCGACGATGAGGTTCTCCTTGAAATGGAGAGTTTCACCGATAAGGAATCGATGTCGAATGATGAAGGGTCTGCACCGCCTTCAGTTCGCACCAAATCCAGGAACTCCACTGCGTTAAAGCAACACAAGTACATTGATTACACGCGGGCGCTCGATGCTACCCAGCTGTACCTCAATGAAATCGGTTTTTCCCCTCTGCTGACCCCCGAAGAAGAAGTCCATTTTGCGCGTTTGTCGCAGAAGGGTGATCCGGCTGGGCGTAAACGCATGATTGAAAGCAACCTGCGCCTGGTGGTGAAAATCGCCCGACGCTATGTCAATCGTGGGCTGTCGCTACTGGACCTGATTGAGGAAGGCAACCTGGGCTTGATCCGGGCGGTGGAGAAGTTCGACCCTGAGCGGGGCTTCCGCTTTTCAACCTATGCCACTTGGTGGATTCGCCAGACCATCGAACGGGCGATCATGAATCAGACCCGTACGATCCGGTTGCCGATCCACGTGGTCAAGGAGCTCAACGTCTACCTGCGGGCGGCGCGTGAGCTGACGCAAAAACTCGATCATGAACCTTCACCCGAAGAGATCGCCAACCTGCTGGAAAAACCGGTAGGCGAGGTCAAGCGCATGCTGGGTCTCAATGAGCGCGTTTCTTCGGTTGATGTCTCGCTGGGGCCGGATTCGGATAAAACCCTGCTGGACACCCTGACAGATGATCGTCCGACGGATCCTTGCGAACTGTTGCAGGACGATGATCTTTCCCAAAGTATTGACCAGTGGCTGTCGGAGCTCACGGACAAGCAGCGTGAGGTGGTGATTCGCCGCTTCGGCCTGCGCGGCCATGAGAGCAGCACCCTGGAAGATGTGGGCCTGGAGATTGGCCTGACCCGTGAACGGGTGCGGCAGATCCAGGTGGAGGGCCTCAAGCGCTTGCGTGAGATCCTGGAGAAAAATGGCTTGTCGAGTGAGTCATTGTTCCAATAAAGATCCTGCTTGAGCGCTTGAATGTGGGAGGGGGCTTGCCCCCGATTGCAGTGGAACAGTCGCCAGATGCATCGACTGGGCTGCCGCAATCGGGAGCAAGCCCCCTCCCACATTTTTTTGTGCCAGGCATCAGGCTCGCACTAGTGCCAAATCCCAGGCATAAAAAAACCCCGCTTTTGAGGGCGGGGTTTTTTCGACTAAGTCAGTACAAGTTAGATAACTTGAACTTCTTCAGCTTGCATGCCTTTCTGACCGCGGGTAGCGATGAAAGAAACCTGTTGGCCTTCTTTCAGGCTTTTGAAGCCGTCGGATTGGATAGCTTTGAAGTGAACGAACAGGTCGTCACCGGATTGTGGAGTGATGAAGCCGAAGCCTTTTTCATCGTTGAACCACTTAACGGTACCAGTTTGGCGATTAGACATGGTGTATCTCCTTGGACAAAGTTAACTGCGACTCAGGAAAAGCCCTGGCCGAGACTGAGTGCAAAGAGCAGGAAAAATTCTTGGAGATGGTTGGATCGAAATTCAACATATCGTGTAGAGATTCTCAGTGACACAAGCAGCACAGTGGCGCCACCTTAACCCTTTTTCCGGAACGTGCCAATGGTATTTCCGAAGGTTTCTATATTTTCGTGACTGGCGGTGGTATTTACCGTCACCCTTGGCGGCGATCCGGGGCCCGGCCTCGCTGGCCGCGGCCTATAGACGGCAGTACATTCAGCAAGAAAACCCCTGCGGCCTTTGAACCCCAACGCCGGCCCCGGTAAGATGGCCCACAGTTTTTTCTACCTCGCTATTCAGGACACCGCCATGAGCATCAAATCGGACAAGTGGATTCGCCGCATGGCGCAGGAACACGGCATGATCGAGCCGTTCGTCGAGCGCCAGATTCGTGGCGAAGGCGACGAGCGGGTGATTTCGTACGGGGTTTCCAGCTATGGCTACGACGTGCGGTGCGCCGATGAATTCAAGGTGTTCACCAACATCAATTCGGCCATCGTCGACCCGAAGAACTTCGATGAAAAGAGCTTCGTCGACGTCAAGAGCGATGTGTGCATCATCCCGCCAAACTCCTTCGCCCTGGCGCGTACCGTGGAGTTCTTCCGTATTCCCCGTGACGTGCTGACCATCTGCCTCGGTAAAAGCACCTACGCGCGCTGCGGCATTATCGTCAACGTGACGCCGCTTGAGCCGGAATGGGAAGGTCATGTGACCCTGGAGTTCTCCAACACCACGACGTTGCCGGCGAAAATCTACGCCAACGAAGGTGTGGCGCAGATGCTGTTCCTGCAGTCTGACGAAGCTTGCGAAGTGTCCTACAAAGACCGCGCCGGCAAGTATCAGGGCCAGCGTGGCGTTACGCTTCCACGCGCTTGATCGAAAGCTCCTACCGGTAAAGGGAATTAGTCTGCGCAAAGTGACTCTATCTAGGTGTACTGCCTCGGCGCGTGCAAAACGCGCCGGGCCACGCTTGAGGAGTACCTTATGAAGATCGATCCGCGAATCAGCGCAGAACTTGCCCGGCTTGAACCCAACCAGATTGGCGTTCTGGCCTGGTCCCTGATGGCCAATCCCGCCCATGCAGGCGGCATTCCGGGCCAGCCCGAACCCGATTATCCACAGCCTACCGAACCCGGTGAGCCGACCCTGCCAGACGAGCCGCCACCGGCACCTGTCGCCTGATACCCGGATGGCCGGTCAGCACTTCACTGAATCGGCCAGACCGCCTGATCGCCGATCACAAAGATTCGGTGGTCATCGCCCTGCTCCACGGCATACCCGCCCGTAAATGCGCCAAATGCTGGCAGCAGGCTGACCCGTCTGCCGATCTGGAAGCACGGTAGGCGCAGACGCTGGCGGCCTTTGCCGCGCAGGCGATACACCGGGTGCACATGCCCCGCCAGCACGTGATGGGTGGGGTGGCTGTCCGGTTCATGTTGCAGGGCGAAAGGGCCCATCAACAGCGGCTCAGGGACCACCTCGATCCTCAAGTCCGTAGGCGGGTCGCCCGCACGTTTATCGTGATTGCCGCGAATTAGGGTCATGACCAGGGTCGGATTGCGTGCACGCCAGGCTCGGATCGCGCTGAGGGTGCCACTGGCGTGTGAGCCTGGACCATGGAGAAAGTCACCGAGAAAGATCAACTGCGAGCAAGGCAGGGCCGCTAACAGGTTGTCCAGCCGTTGCAGATTGGCGGTAGTGGTGCCCTGGGGCACAGGTTGCCCGAGGCTGCGGTAGGCCGATGCCTTGCCAAAATGCGCATCGGCAACCAGCAGGCACTGACGGGCTGGCCAGTACACGGCCTTTTCCGCCAACAACCACAGCTCTTCGCCTTCCAGTGTCAGTGCACAATGCATCACCCAATTCCTTTGTCTGCGACTTTTTCCAGGTCCTTGACCATCCGCGCAATGCGCTCCGAGAGTTTTTCCGAACTCATACTCTCGCGCATGCGTTCTACCAGCAGCGGGAAGGCCAGGGGCGTAGGCCGCTGGATCAGGTGCAGATCCAGCTTCAGCGCCGATAAATGGCTTAAGGTCTGCTCCAGCCGACGAATATCCAACTCATCGCGCAGCACTTCTTCCCCGGCCTGGGCCAGTAGCAGGTTCTGCGGGTCATATTGCTTGAACACTTCAAAGAACAAACCGCTGGACGCTTGCACCTGCCGCGTACTCTTCGGTGCGCCAGGATGGCCGGCAAATACCAGCCCGGCGATCCGCGCAATCTCGCGAAAGCGGCGCAAGGCCAGCTCGCCGGCATTGAGGCTGGCGGCCACGTCGTTGAGCAAGTGCTCGGGGCTCAGCAACGCTGCATTCAGCAACCTTGGCCAGTGCACCTCGGTAGCGCTCAATAGCTCCAGGCCATAATCATTCACGGCAATCGAAAAGGTCAGCGGCTGCTGTTGGCTGACGCGCCACGCCAGCAAGCTCGCCAACCCCAAGTGCACCTGGCGCCCGGCGAAGGGATAGAGAAATAGATGCCAGCCCTCCCGCGATTGCAGCCTTTCAGCCAGCAAATTCTCGCGTGTGGGCAGGCCGGACCAGCGCAGCTGGGTTTGCAGCAACGGTTGTACCGCCTGCATCTCCGGGCCGTCGAAGTGCCCCTGCGCCGCGGCGTCAAAACGCTCGATCACCGCCTGGGCCAGCTCGTTTGAAAGCGGCATGCGCCCGCCATTCCAGCGCGGCACGGCGGCTTTTTTGGCGTTACTGCGGCGCACATAGGCGGTCATGTTTTCCACCCGTACCAACTCCAGCAAGCGCCCGGCGAACAAGAAGCCATCCCCCGGCTTGAGCCGGGCAATAAAGCCCTCCTCGACACTGCCCAGGTGCTTGCCGCCGCCGCCTTTGCTCCAGAATTTCAGCTGGATACTGGCATCGCTGACGATGGTCCCCACGCTCATGCGATGGCGACGCGCCAGGCGTGCGTCCGGGACACGCCAGATGCCGTGCTCGTCGGGCTCTACACGGCGGTAATCCGGGTAAGCCGTCAGTGACAGGCCGCCATGGCGTACAAACCCCAAGGCCCAGGTCCAGTCAGCCTCGCTGAGATCGCGGTAGGCCCACGCGCCGCGCACTTCCGCCAGCAATGCATCCGGGGTAAATCCGCCGCCCAGGGCCATGCTGACCAGGTGTTGTACAAGCACATCCAGCGGTTTGTGCGGCGATTCCCGCGCTTCGATGCGCCGTTGGGCAATCACCTCCTGGGCCGCCGCGGCTTCCACCAGTTCCAGGCTGTGTGTCGGCACCAGTGTCACCCGTGATGGCCGCCCGGGCGCATGGCCGGAGCGCCCGGCGCGCTGCATCAGCCGCGCCACGCCTTTGGCGGAACCGATCTGCAGCACCCGTTCTACCGGCAGGAAGTCCACGCCCAAGTCCAGGCTTGAGGTGCACACCACCGCCTTGAGCTGGCCGTCTTTCAAGGCGCGCTCCACCCAGTCCCGGGTTTCCCGCGATAACGAGCCGTGGTGCAGGGCAATCAATCCCGCCCAGTCCGGGCGGGCGTCGAGTATCGCCTGATACCAGATCTCCGATTGTGCCCGGGTATTGGTAAACACCAGGCAACTGCTGCTGGCCTCCACCTCGGCGACCACTTGCGGCAACATCTTCAAGCCAATATGCCCGGCCCAGGGAAAACGCTCGGTGACGGGCGGCAGCAAGGTGTCGACCCTCAATTCCTTGGCCGTTTGCCCCTGTAGATTGACCCCGCCACCCTGTGGGACCAGCACCTCCAACGCGTGGGCCTGGTTGCCCAAGGTCGCCGAGATGCCCCACACCATCAGCTCAGGATGCCAGCGCCGCAAGCGTGCCAGGGCCAGTTGCAACTGCACGCCGCGCTTATTGCCGATCAGCTCGTGCCATTCATCCACGATCACCATGCGCAGGTGCGCCAGGCTCGTCTCACTGTCGGCCCGTGCGAGCATCAGCGTCAGGCTTTCCGGGGTGGTGACCAGAGCGGTGGGTTGGCGGCGGGTCTGGCGTGCGCGCTCGCTGCTGCTGGTGTCGCCGGTACGCAGGCCCACGCTCCAGGGAATTTGCAGGGCGTCCAAGGGTGCCTGCAGGGCACGTGCGGAATCGGCAGCCAAGGCACGCATCGGCGTGATCCACAGCACCGTCAGCGGTTCAGCGGGTGGCTTGCGCTTGCCGGTAGCGGGCGGGCGGGTGATGGCGAAACGGTTGAGGGCGGCGAACCACAAGGCATAGGTTTTACCTGCACCGGTACTGGCATGCAGCAGCCCTGACTGGCCAGCCTTGACCGCTGCCCATACGTGTTTCTGAAAGGCGAACGGTTTCCAGCCTTTGGCGGCGAACCATTGTTTGGCGAAATCGTGGGTTTTTGCCATTCGGCAACTGACGCTCTGGAGGGCTTAGTTCAAAGACCCTTAAGGCTGCGCTGACGTTCCAACTGTAGGAGCGGGCTTGCCCGCGAAAAAAGCTCAGGCGCCGCGTTTAACCTGGATGCCCGCGTTATCGTTGACGATTTTCGCGAGCAAGCTCGCTCCTACTTCAAATTGCCACTCAGAAACTGCTGCAGGCGCTCGCTTTTCGGATTGCCCAGCACATCCTCGGGGGTGCCTTGCTCTTCCACCAGGCCCTTGTGCAGGAACAGCACCTGGCTTGAGACCTTGAGCGCAAAGCTCATCTCGTGAGTCACCATGATCATGGTGCGGCCTTCCTCGGCCAGGCCCTGGATCACCTTCAACACTTCACCCACCAGTTCCGGGTCGAGGGCCGAGGTGGGTTCATCGAACAGCATCACCTCAGGCTCCATCGCCAGGGCGCGGGCGATGGCTACCCGCTGTTGCTGGCCGCCAGACAGGAACGCCGGGTACTGATCGGCTACACGTGCCGGCAGCCCGACCTTGTCCAGATAGCGGCGGGCGCGGTCTTCGGCGTCTTTCTTGCTGCACCCCAGCACGCGGCGCGGGGCCATGGTGATGTTTTCCAGCACGCTCATATGGCTCCACAGGTTGAAGTGCTGGAACACCATCGCCAATCGTGTGCGCAGGCGTTGCAGCTCGGCATCGTCGGCCACGCGCATGCCGTGGCGGTCGCTGACCATGCGGATCGTCTGGCCGTCCAGGGTCATGGCGCCATCGTTGGGGGTTTCCAGGAAGTTGATACAGCGCAGGAAGGTGCTCTTGCCCGAGCCACTGGCGCCGATCAGGCTGATCACATCACCGGTCCTGGCCTTGAGCGACACACCTTTGAGCACTTCATTGTCGCCATAGCTTTTATGCAGGCCTTCAACGGTCAGTTTGTACATGGGGCGTGCATCCTCAAGGCGAAAGTAGATAGCCGCTGCGGTAGGCCTGCGTGCCGGCGATATGGCTGATGACCATCCCGGCAGTGGCCATGCGCCGCAGCGAACGGGCGTAGAGCAGGCCGGCGTGCTGGCAATGCACGGGCGTTACGCGGTCGGTAATGGGGTCGATGATTTCGGCGATCAGTTGCCCGGCCTCTAGGTATTGACCCGGCAAGGCGCTGAACACCAGCAAGCCGCCCACCGGAGTCGTCACCGGTTCCACGCCCGCCAATGGAGTGGCCGGGTAGGCCAGGGCAGGCAGGGGGGCGACGTCGCCGGTGATGGCGCCGAAGTGGATCAGGTAATCGATGATGGCCTGGCAGTCCGACGCAGCGAGGCCATGAGTGACATCGCCTTGGCCGCGCAACTCGACGGTCACCGACAAGCTGCCCATGGGAATCGGGAAGCGCTCGCCGAAGCGTTGCTGCAACTGCCACCACACCAGAGTGAAACACTCATCAAAGGACTGCCCGCCAGAGTCGGTGGCCAGCAAGTTGGCCTGCGAGCCGAGGTAGCGCGCCAAGGGTTCCACTCGCGGCCAGCCCTGTGGCGTGGTGTACAGGTGCGCGACGGCTTCGAAGTCGCAATGCAGGTCGAGCACCAAGTCGGCATCACAGGCCAGGTGTTGCAGCACCAGGCGTTGGGATTGCAGCTGGGTCTGGGGCGTCTGCGCGGCCAGGGCGTTGGACAAGGCTGTGCGGATCAAGTGGATATTGTGTTGGGGATCATCGCCCAAGCGCTCTTCGATTTGGTCGCCGACCGCTTCGCTGAGGTCGACAAATAAACGATTGAAGTTCTGCCCGCTTTCCAGCTCGTAGCGGCCCAAGGGGATGTCCATCAACACTTGTTCGAGGCCCACCGGATTGGCGACAGGCACCAGCACGATTTCGCTGCGCAAGCGTCCGGCTGCCGCCAGCTCTGCCAGGCGCGCCTTGAGGTGCCAGGCCACCAGCATGCCCGGCAGTTCATCGGCATGCAGGGAGGACTGGATATAGACCTTGCCCGCGGCCTGTTCCGGGCCGAAGTGAAAACTGTGCAGTTGCCGCGCCGTGCCCGGCACCGGCGCGATCAGGTCATGTTGCTGATGTCGCATGCAGGCTCCTTAGTGGCTCGGCCCGAGGAAGGCCAGCCAGCGGCGCTCCGCCAGGCGGAACAGGCCGACCAGGGTAAAGGTCACCGCGAGGTAGATCAGCGCGGCGATGCCGAACGATTGAAAGGTCATGAAGGTGGCGGAGTTGGCGTCCCGTGCCACCTTGAGGATGTCCGGGATGGTCGCGGTAAACGCCACCGTGGTCGAGTGCAGCATCAGGATCACTTCATTGCTGTAGTAGGGCAACGCGCGGCGCAGTGCTGAGGGCATGATCACGTAGGCGTACAACTTCCAGCCGCTGAGGCCGTAGGCCTTGGCCGCCTCGACTTCGCCGTGGGCCATACTGCGGATCGCCCCGGCGAAAATCTCCGTGGTGTAGGCGCAGGTGTTGAGGGCGAAGGCCAGAATGGTGCAATTCATTGCATCGCGAAAGAACGCATCCAGCACCGGCTGAGCACGCACTGCCGCGATGCTGTAGATGCCGGTGTAGCAGATCAACAATTGGATATAGAGCGGCGTGCCGCGAAACAGGTAGGTGTAGAACTGCACCGGCCAACGCACCAGGCGCTTGCGCGAGACGCGGGCGATGGACAGCGGGATCGACACCAGGAAACCGATGACGAGGGCAGCACTGAGCAGCCACATCGTCATGGCCAGGCCGGTGATGTGCTGGCCGTCGCTGTAAAGGAAGGGGCGCCAGTATTCCTGCAACAGTTCGATCATCGCACTGCCTCCCGGGCGCCTGCGGAGTAGCGACGTTCAAGCCGACGCAAGACAAAATTGGAGGCGCTGGTGATCAACAGGTAGATCAGCGCGGCGAGTACCAGGAAATAGAACAGTTGATAGGTACTCTTGCCCGCGTCCTGGGCTGCTTTCACCAAGTCTGCCAGACCGATGATCGACACCAGCGCGGTGGCCTTGAGCATCACCATCCAGTTATTGCCAATGCCCGGCAGGGCAAAGCGCATCATCTGCGGGAAGGTCACGTAGCGAAACCGCTGACCGCGCTTGAGCCCGTAGGCGGTGGCGGCTTCCAGCTGGCCGCGGGGCACGGCGAGGATCGCGCCGCGAAATGTTTCGGTGAAATAGGCGCCGTAGATGAAACCCAGGGTAATCACTCCGGCGCTGAAGGGGTCGATCTCGATGTATTCCCATTCCATAAAGTCGGTCAGGCCAGTAAGCCAGGTTTGCAGGCTGTAAAAAATCAACAGCATCAGCACCAGGTCGGGCACCCCGCGAATCAATGTGGTGTAAAGCTGGGCGGGGATGCGCAGTAATGCCAGGCTGGACAGCTTGGCGCTGGCGCCGAGCAGGCCGAGCAAGACGCTGACGGCCAGGGACAGCACCGATAACTTGATGGTCATCCAGGTGCCTTGCAGCAACAGCGGGCCGAAACCCTTCAAGCTGAACGCGCTCAGCCCGAGGGTTTGCAACAGATCTTCGAACATAAATCAGGACCTATGGCGATAGAAAAGCGCCCCTCCCGAGGAAGGGCGCCCCAGGCATTATTTGCCGCTGTACAGGTTCAGATCGCCGAAGTGTTTTTTCTGAATGGTGGCGTAGGTGCCATCATCGTGTAACGCTTTGATACCTTTATCCAAAAGGGCCTTCAGCTCAGTGTTACCTTTTTTGATACCGATGGCGGTTTTCGAGGGCAGCAACGGGTCATCGATGGCTGCGCTGACTTCGTAGCCGGCGCCCGCTGGCGACTTGAGAAAACCCAATTCAGCTTGCAGCATGTCCTGCACGGAAGCATCGAGGCGCCCGGAGGTCAGGTCGGCGTAGACCTGATCCTGGTTGGCGTAGGCCTTGGTGGTCACCCCGGCTTTATCCAGCACGGCCTTGGCGTAGGCTTCCTGGATGGTGCCTTGCTCGTAGCCTACGGACTTGCCCTTGAGGGATTCAGGTGTCGAATACCCTGCGCCTTTTTTGAACACCAGCGAGGTGGGGCCGGAGAACAGCTCGTTGGAGAAGTCGATCGCCTTCTCGCGCACTGGCGTCACGGTCATGGAGGAAATCACGCCGTCGAACTTGTTAGCTTTCAGGCCCGGAATCATGCCGTCGAAGTCGCTTTCGACCCACTTGCATTTGACCTTCAGCTCCGCACAGATCGCATTGCCCAGGTCGATATCGAAGCCCACCAGGCTGCCGTCGGCGGCTTTGGATTCGAACGGTGCATAGGAGGGGTCGACACCAAAACGCAATTCCTTGTATTCCTTGGCGCTGGCAACACCAGCAGCCATGCACAGAGCCAGTGCAGAAAGGGTCAGCAATGCTTTTTTCATTAGGTAATCCCTGGAAACCAAGATAAGCGCTTTTGGCGCGTTTAGAACTGTTACTGAGCGGTGTCAGACGGATCACAAGTAGCAATTTCTGCACCATAGTTCCGGATGGGCTTTTTAAAAGGTGGGATAAGGCAAATCGGAGTGTAGGAGATGCCCGAAAATGAGCATCAGAAAATGGGTGCACTGTTTCAGGTCGTATGGAGATTCCAATGTGGGGCTTGCTCCCACAGGGATTTATGTCAAATCAGTAGGTCTTGTAGTGTGGCAAGGTTGTCAGCCTCTTCCACCGTCTTGTCCTGACGCCAGCGCAACATGCGCGGAAACCGCACCGCAATCCCGCTCTTGTGCCGCTTGGACAGGGCGATACCCTCAAAGCCCAGTTCAAACACCATGCTTGGCGTCACGCTGCTGACCGGGCCGAATTTTTCTACCGTGGTTTTACGCACGATGGCGTCCACCTTGCGCATTTCCTCGTCGGTCAACCCGGAGTACGCCTTGGCGAACGGCACCAGGGTGCGCTCGCTGCCCGGCGGGCCATCCCACACCGCGAAGGTGTAGTCGCTGTACAGGCTGGCGCGCCGGCCATGGCCGCGCTGGGCGTAGATCAATACGGCGTCGACGCTGAAGGGGTCGACTTTCCACTTCCACCACAGGCCCATGTCCTTGGTGCGGCCCACGCCATAGAGGCCTTGGCGATCCTTGAGCATCATGCCTTCGACACCAAGGCTGCGGGACGCTTCGCGCTGCTCGGCCAACGCTGCCCAGGTTGGCCCCTCGAGCAGCGGTGAGGGCAGCAATACGGGTTGGTTGCACTCAGCGATCACGCGTTCCAGCTGTGTACGACGCTCAGCCTGGATATGGTTGCGCCAGTCATCGCCCTGAAATTCCAGCAGGTCGTAGGCGAGCACTGCAACCGGAGCATCCTCCAGGACTTTTTTGCTCAGGGTCTTGCGGCCGATCCGCTGTTGCAGCAATGCAAAGGGTTGCACCGAGTCTTTCCACACCACGATTTCGCCATCGATCACCGTGCCGTCGGGCAGGCCACTCACCAGGCTGTGCAGCTCGGGGAAACGCTCAGTCACCAACTCTTCACCCCGGGACCAGATCCACAGACGCCCCTCACGCTTGACCAGTTGCGCGCGAATGCCATCAAACTTCCATTCCACCTGCCAATCGGCGGGCGAACCGAGCAGCGTGTCGAATTGCTCCACCGGTTGCGCCAACCCATGGGCCAGAAAAAACGGATACGGCTGCCCACCTCGTTGCGCATGCTCGTCGGACGATTCGGCAGCGATCAGCTTGAGATAGCCCGCAGGCGTCGGGCGATTCGATAAATCGGTGTAGCCCACCAACCGCTGGGCCACGCGCTTGCTATCGAGGTCGGCCATGGTGGCAAGCGCGCGGGTGACCAGCAGTTTGGACACGCCGACGCGAAAGCTGCCGGTGATCAGCTTGATACACACCATCAGGCTCGGCTGGTCCAACTGCGCCCAGAGGGCCGGCAGCCGTTCGGCCAGGTCCATGGGCGAAAGCCCGCGCAGGGGCAGCAATTTGTCTTCCAGCCACACGGCCAGGCCGTCCTCGGAGCTGTAGGTGGATTCGGGTAGGAGCAGGGAAATCGTCTCGGCCAAGTCACCCACTGACTGGTAGCTCTCCTCGAACAGCCAGGGTTCGATACCGGCCGCTTCGGTGGCCATGTCCCGTAGCAGGCGCGTGGGCACCAGTTGCCGCGGCCGTCCACCGGAGAGGAAGTACACCGCCCATGCAGCATCTGCTGGCGGCGCTTGCAGGAAGTAGGCTTGCAGCGCCGCGAGCTTGGCATTGCTGGAGGTGGTGGCGTCGAGGTTGGCGTACAACTCGGCGAAGGCTTTCATGCCGTAGCCTCTTCTTCGTCATCACCGTACTCGGTGGTGAAACCCTGAGCATCCAAGCCTTTTTCCCGCAGATGACGTACCAGCACGCCGACCGAGCCGTGGGTAACCATTACCCGTTCGGCACCGGTTTGTTCGATGGCCCATAACAGCCCGGGCCAATCGGCGTGGTCCGACAGCACAAAGCCACGGTCCACGCCACGCCGTCGACGGGTACCACGCAGACGCATCCAGCCACTGGCGAAGGCGTCGCTGTAGTCGCCGAAGCGGCGCATCCAAGTGCTGCCGCCGGCGGAGGGCGGGGCGATGATCAGTGCTTGGCGTAACAGCGGGTCGGTCTTCTTGAAATCGCCGGCGTACAGCGTCTCGGGAATGTAGACGCCGGCTTCACGGTAGACCCGATTCAAGGGCTCGACTGCGCCGTGGCTGAGGATCGGGCCGATACTGGCGTCGAGGCCATGGAGAATGCGCTGGGCCTTGCCGAAGGAATAACAGAACAACACGCTCGCCTTGCCGTTGGCGATATTGGCCCGCCACCAGTCGTTGATCCCCGCGAAAATCTGCGCCTGGGGCTGCCAGCGGTAGATCGGCAGGCCGAACGTAGATTCGGTGATAAAGGTATGGCAACGCACCGGTTCGAACGGCGCGCAGGTGCCATCGGGTTCGACTTTGTAGTCGCCGGACGCCACCCAGACTTCGCCCTGGTATTCCAGGCGGACCTGGGCCGAACCGAGCACATGCCCGGCAGGATGAAAGCTCAAGGTCACGCCGTGATGCTCCAAGCGTTCGCCGTAGGCCAGTGTTTGCAGGTTGATGTCCTGGCCCAGGCGCCAGCGCAGGATACCTTCGCCGGGCGCGGCGGCCAGATAATGCTGGTTGCCGGTGCGCGCGTGGTCGCCGTGGGCGTGGGTGATCACGGCGCGCTCCACCGGGCGCCAGGGGTCAATATAGAAATCACCGGCAGGGCAATAGAGGCCTTCGGGGCGGGCGATGACGAGGTCCATGGGGTTGCCGTGGGCGATGGGCTTGTTAGTTATGAGGAGGGGCTGGGTGTAGAAGTTCTATCTGAATGCATGGGATCCAAATGTGGGAGGGGGCTTGCTCCCGATAGCAGTACTTCAGTCAATGAATGTGTTGACTGTCACACCGCTATCGGGAGCAAGCCCCCTCCCACATTTGGATTCGGTTTCTGCTGGGGAAAACCGGGTTACTTGCCAGGCGTCAGGGTCAGCCTTGTCTTGCCATACACCTTTTCAAAGTTTTGCGGCTGCATCGGGAAGCTCAGGTATTGCGCCTTGAGCGATGGGTCGATGCCGTTGGCATAGTTCGGGCTCGCCGGGTTGCCTGACTGGCCGATGCCACCCTGGCCCAGCATTGGTTCCGCTATGCCGAAGTCGATGATCATGCGCAATGCCGGCACCTGGGTGGTGTTGAAATCCTGGCCCCAGCTGTATGGCGCCGGGTTCAGGGTGTTGTGGTCGCCACCGCTGGCAAGGGGGCCGCGGATAACCTGGCCGTTAGTGTTTTTCCAGCGGGTGCTGTGCAGCTTGCCCCACTGCCAGGCCTTGTGATCGGCGCCCAGTTGGCTGTCGCCGGTGCTGATGGCGGCGGCGAGGGTGCGGGCCAGGATCGCGGGTTTGTCTTCTTTTTGCTGTGTGCGCGTGTCGTCCCAGAATGGGCTGTCTTCACGCCCCAGCAAATGATCGGCGACGGCCGAGTAGGACAGGCTGGCATTGCTGACGAAGGCGCTCCAGCTGGCGCTGTTTTCAGGGCCGAGTTTGTCGAGGAAGATCTGTTTAGCACTTTCCTGCAGGAACAACTCGTAAATTGCTGCGTCAGCCGAAGTTGGCGCAAGACGGCCATCGAAGGCCAGCAGGCGGTCCAGTGCTTCGCGAGCCTTGGCGCGATCCGTCGCCGGGAGGGCGTCGATGGCCTGCTTGAGCGGCTGGGCCATGCCTGGCGCCTGGAACATGCCCTTGAGCTTGGCGGCGAAAGTGGTGGTCTGGTCGTATTGCATGGCGATCAGGCTGCGGCTGTCATGCTTGCCGGCATTGGCCAGTTGCGCCAGGCGCTCGCTACGTTCCGGTGCGTCCCAGGAGTTGGACAACTGCATGCCGTAGCCACGTGGCGCAGTACGCTGGTTGGCGGTGCCGATCCAGCCTTGGGCCGGGTCCTGGTCGTAGGGGTGCAGCATCGCATCGGCGTAGCCGTCCCAGTCAAAGCGCGTATCCCAGCCCGGCGACGGCAACAGGCCTTCGCCTTCGCGGCGGTTGGGGAAGCGGCCGGTGACCTGCCAGCCAATATTGCTGGCGTCGGCGAAAATCATGTTCAACGCGATGGCGCGGATCTCACGGGTGGCATCCGACGCCTTGCCAGCGTTTTGCGCACGGGACAGGTCGAAGAACGCATCCAGGCTCTTGTCGTCCTTGAAGTTGGCGGTTTGCAAGGCCAGGCCAAGCCCGCTGGTGAGCGCCTGGCTGCTGTTGAGCATTACGCCGTGGCGTGTTTCATACACCACTTCGCGAATCGAGCGCTGACCCTTGATGAAGAAGGTTTCGTTGCGCACGCCAGCCGGTAGCCATTTGCCGTTGTTCTCGTAGTACAACGCGCTGCCCTGGCGCTTGACCTTCTCCAGGAACAGGTCCTGGGTGTCGCCCTTGACCGCGCTCATGCTCCACGCAACCTTGCCGTTGAAGCCGGACAGCAGGGTCGGCAGGCCGGCGATCGAAGCCCCGACGGCCTGGTATTTCGGCGCACGAATCTGCACGTAGCTCCACGGTGACGGCGCTTGCGGCTGGGCGGCGATATCATTGGCCAATAGGCTCTTGCCGCTGCGGCTGCGTTGCGCACCGATGGCCCAGTTGCTTGACGTGGTGATCGCCAGCGCGTTGAGGCTGTTCAATTGCTGGCTGACTGTGTCCAGCGTGGCGAGGCCGGTGATCTGACCCAGATTCACGCCCTTGAGCTTGTCGGCTTCGGCCTGCGGGATCGCTTCGTCCGGCGCACTCGGAGTGAGCCAGGCGAGTTTGTCTATGCCGACTTTTTGCGCCAGCACCAGGGACGAAATTTCTTCCTGCAGGTTGCCTGACTGGCTGAAATTCAGCAGGCAGAACAGCAGCGCCGAATCTTCCGGCTTCCAGTATTCCGGTTTGTAGCCGCTCTGGGCCAGGTCCGCCGGCAGTTTGTCGCGATAGCGGAACAGGTAGGCATTGACGCCCCGGGCATACACCTCAAAGAAACGCTTGAGGCGCGGCGACGAGGCGCTGTACAGCTCGCCGGCGCTTTTCTTGAGGTTGACCGCACGCATGAAACGGTCGACATCCAGCACTTGCGGGCCGGACATTTCCGCCAGGCGACCCTGGGCCAACAGACGCAGGGTGACCATCTGGGTGATGCGATCGCTGGCGTGGACGTAACCGAGGCTGAACAGTGCGTCATGGAAGGTGTTGCTTTCGATCAGCGGCATGCCCTGGGCATTGCGGCGCACCGATACATTTTGTGCCAGGCCTTTGATCGGCTGTACGCCTGCAACGGGGGGAAGGGTGTCCTGGGTGCTCTGGAGCTGGCAACCGGCCAGGCCCAAGGCACTGGCCACTGCCGCGGCAACGCCGAACCGGGGAAGAAAATGTAAGAGGGCTGGCGAGGCCATGGCAAAGCTCCTGCGGGGGGTAGCGTCAGTAAAGGCGCTACGTTAGTGAGCGCGGCGAAACGACGCAAGCAGGAGTTGTGTAATTGCGTAAGCGCTCAAGCTGTGTGCAAATCAATGTGCGAGGGGGCTTGCTCCCGATTGCGGTGAATCAGTCAGCTCATCTGTAGCTGACACTGCGCAATCGGGAGCAAGCCCCCTCCCACATTTTGGTCTTCAGCGTGGCTTATGCGCCATGGCACTTCTTGAATTTCTTCGCGCTGCCGCACGGGCAAGGATCGTTACGACCCACATCCTTCAAGGCATTGCGCACGGGCTCCTGGTGAGCGTGGCCGCAGTTGGGGCCGTGGACATGGCCGTGGTCGTGATCATGGTGCTCATGATCGTGGTTGCAGTCAGGACCATGGACATGGGGTTGCTGAGTCATCGATGTTGCTCCGGAATAAAATCGCCGGGGATTATCTCGCCATTGTGCGCGACCTGCACGTCATTACCGATGAATAATCCGGTTTTCAGTTCGCCTTCCAGACGATAAGGCACGGGCTGGTCGGGATTTTTCAGCATCTGTACCACGTCACGCACCTGCGGCCAGAGGTTGGTGCGTACCGAAACCCGGAAGAACTTATGACTGCGCGGCGGTACGGTCAGCCATTCGTTGGACTCGCCCTCGGTCAGCAGCAGGTTGCCCAGGCTGATCTTATAGACCAGGCCACGCACCGTCAGGTCGGCGTCGTCGCGGTTGTCTACGCGAAAGTACAGCTTGAACTTCTGCTCCAGCAGCTTGGCCCGCACCACTTCGACCTTGACCAGGGACACGTGGGGCGGAGGCGAATCGTCTTCGAACCACGACGCGCAGCCGGTGAGGCCCAGGGTCAACGCCAGCATCAAGCTGTACATCCGAAGCATGGCGTTATCCCTTTCGAGTGATTAGAGGTAGCTGGAGCAACACTTCTTGAATTTCTGCCCACTGCCACACAAACATACATCATTACGTCCGATCGTCACGTCCACCGTCGGATCGATGAAGTACCAGCGCCCATCATTCTGTACGAAAGATGATTGCTCTCGGTGGCTGTGTTCGCCGCTGCTGTCATGCCAGCGCGCGGTAAAGGTGACGAAGGCGTGTTCCGGCTGGCCGCCGAACACTTCTGAGCTTTCCACCTCAAGGCCCAACCAGGTGCTCTGGGCACTCCAGGCGGCGATGGCGTCGCGGTCCAGCCCGGCCTGTTGCGCGGGCAGGGTAGTGGCCACCAGGTAATCGACCAGGCCCAGCACATAGGCGCTGTAGCGCGAGCGCATCAACGCGCTCGCGCAGGGTGCCGGGTGGCCGGCGTGATAGTGGCCGCAGCAGGCATCCAGCAGATTGCCGCTGCCGCACGGGCAAATGGATGTACTCATCGGGTTACCACCAATACTTTCCGAAGTTTTCCGGGTTGGCCCAGAAGCGGGCGTTGAGCCAGTCCGGCACCTGTTTATAGTCAAGCAGATCATAGGTAAACAGCGTCAGGACCTGCTCATCGCGCTGGAAGTACTCGCCGGCTTGCAAGGCCAGGGAGAAGAAATCGGTTTCCTTCCAGGCGCAGGCGCCCAGGTCGACCAGCACGGCAATGCGGCTGGCATTGAGGTTGCGAATGCCGCCGAGCAAGGTCAGACCCTGCGCTTTTGACAGGTGCTCCAGGCAGTCGACTACCAACGCCAGGTCAAAACGCTGCGCCGCCAGTTCCGGCGGTAACGGCCCTGGCGCTGCCCGGAAAACCTGGGTGTCAGGGTGGGCCTGCTCAAAGGCATCCAGCGCCGGGAATTGGCTGGCGCCCACTAGCAGCAAGCGCTTTGGCCCTTGAAGATCAAGCAAGGCAGCCAAGGCTTGCTGGGGCGTACGGGAAGAAATTCCAGCGGTCATTGCAAATCCTCACATCAAGACCGTAGAGACTAGCGCGGCTGAGCGCGTGGGCCTAGCGCGCGGCGGTCGATACCTACCTGGCAGTAACCGTCTCATCGGAAGTTTTTTGATCCTTCACTGGCAAATCGCCTGTAGAAGTCGTTACTGTGCATCCAAAGAAAAATTTGAAAACACTCAGGAGCCCCATGATGCGTAAGGTTTTTCTGCTGGCCCTGTTGGTCAGCCCCGTTGCCCTGGCCCAGAGCGTCAGTGTCGAAACCAACTCGTTGATGCGCCTGCCCAGCAGCACCAGCGTGCTGCAACTGGAGCGCCTGGAGGTGGCGGACTACGGCACTTTGCTGATTCCGTCCACTATCAGCCAGGTCACGGTGGAGGAGCTGCACCTGGGGCGCGACGCACGCATCGCCATTGTCCCCGGCAATACTGCGCTGCAAATGCAAGTGCGCCAGGCGCAACTGGAGCACGGTAGCCAGATCACTTCACGCGGGGCCCCTGGCACACATGAAAAACCGGCCAAGGCTGGGCGTGACCTGATCTTGCGGATCAACGACCTTAGCGCTGAAGAATTGTCTGTGGATGCCCGCGGCGGGGCCGGTGCCCAAGGGTATGCGGGGCTCGATGGTGCCAACGGCGAGGACCCGGGATGTACGTGGGGTTCGGCTGGGCGCGGGGCCAACGGTGATAACGGCGGCGACGGCCTGCCGGGCGCTTCGGGGGCGAGTGTAAGGCTGGAGTTGCCGCAAGACTTTCCTGGCGACAAAATAAAGGTCTGGGTTGATGGTGGCGCCGGCGGTTTGGCCGGTATAGCGGGCAAACCCGGGAAGGGTGGGCAGTCGAAGGGGTGCCTGGTGTACCGTGCTGACGGCGGCGACAAAGGCCGGTCCGGGTTGGAAGGGCAGCCGGGGCCGGCTGGGCCTGCGGGGTCTGTGACCATTCAGCGGCTCTGAGTCGCCTGGTCTGACGCTATCGGGGGCAAGTCCAATCGTCGCACCGCCCCTCCCACATTTTGGAATGCATTCCAAAGTGTGGGAGGGGGCTTGCCCCCGATGGTGGCCTCAGGGCCGCCTCAGAACATCGGTCGAGCCGAAGCAATTGCCACCACCACCAACCCCACGATCAAATTAATTCCCACCAACCTGCGAATCTGCCCCAGCGCAGCCGCGCCCGCTGGCCAATCTTCGGCCGCCACCGCCTTGCGCAGCTCCGGGAATTTCAACGCCTGGATGCGGATAAACAGCGCCGTCATCACCAGATACAAACCCATCATCACTTGCACATAGCGCGGTGCAGTCTCAAATCCGTTGAAGCGCAGGTGCAAAAGGCCTATGCCGCTGATCGGCAAAACCAGCACTGTCACCCACACCCATACGAAAAAACGTTGAAACACATTCGCCCACAGCTTGAGCCGGGCGGGGCCCTCAAGGGCCGCCATGGCGGCGGGGCGCAGGATCATCCAGGCGAAAAACATACCGCCGACCCAGATCAGGGCAGCCAGTACATGCAGGGTGTAAGCGAAGCTAAACGCGGTCATTGTGGTACTCCGTTCTGCGCGGGATTAATTAGCGGGGTATGATAGCGGCCGATCCGAACCACTGAAAATTTATCCAGCGTTTTTTGCGCCCGACTATCCATGATCAGCACTGAACTCAAAACCACGATCCAGGGCGCCTATACGCGTTTTCTCGAAGCCAAGAGCTTGAAACCACGCTACGGCCAACGCCTGATGATCGCCGAAGTGGCGAAAGTCCTCGGGGATATCGACACCGACGACGAAGGTCGCCGCGAGGGCGAGCCCGCGGTCGTGGCCGTCGAGGCCGGCACCGGTACCGGCAAGACCGTGGCCTACAGCCTTGCCGCGATCCCCACTGCCAAGGCCGCGGGCAAGCGCCTGGTGATCGCCACCGCCACCGTCGCCCTGCAAGAGCAGATTGTCTACAAAGACCTGCCCGACCTGATGCGCAACAGCGGCCTGAGCTTTACCTTCGCCCTGGCCAAGGGCCGGGGCCGCTACATGTGCCTGTCCAAGCTCGACGTCCTGCTGCAGGAAGGCCACGCGCAAACCGCGACCGCCTCATTGTTCGAAGAAGAAGGCTTCAAGATCGAGGTGGATGAGGCCAGCCAAAAACTGTTTACCAGCATGATCGAGAAACTGGCCGGCAATAAATGGGACGGCGACCGCGACAGCTGGCCCACCGCCCTGGAAGATGCCGACTGGGCGCGTCTGACCACAGACCACAGCCAGTGCACCAACCGCCATTGCCCCAACTTTGGCCAGTGCGCCTTCTACAAGGCCCGCGAAGGCATGGGCAAGGTTGACGTCATCGTCACCAACCACGACATGGTGCTGGCCGACCTGGCCCTGGGCGGCGGCGCCGTGTTGCCCGATCCGCGCGACACCCTTTACGTATTCGACGAAGGTCACCACCTGCCGGACAAGGCCATCGGCCACTTCGCCCATTACACGCGCCTGCGTTCCACCGCCGACTGGCTGGAAACCACCGCCAAGAACCTTACCAAGTTGCTGGCCCAGCATCCGCTGCCCGGTGACCTGGGCAAGCTGATCGAGCAGGTGCCGGAACTGGCGCGCGAGATCAAGACCCAGCAGCAGTTCATGTTCAGCGCCTGCGAACAGGTCGCAGATTTCAAGCCCGGTGAAGACGTCGAGGGCCGTGAGCGCCCGCGCCATCGCTTTGTCGGTGGGATGATTCCCGAGCACATGCGCGAAATGGGCATCGAGTTGAAGAAGGGCTTTTCACGCCTGACCGACCTGTTCACCCGCCTGACCGACTTGCTCAAGGAAGGCATGGATGGCGAGGTCAATATCGGCATCGCCAGCAACCAGGCCGAAGAATGGTACCCGTTGTTCGGCAGCCTGCTGTCCCGCTCCCAGGGCAACTGGGAGCTGTGGACCGCCTTCACCGTCGAAGACCCCGAAGACAACCCGCCGATGGCCCGTTGGCTGACCCTGTCGGAAAGCGGTGCGCTGTTTGATATCGAGGTCAACGCCAGCCCGATCCTTGCCGCCGAAATGCTGCGCCGCAACCTGTGGAACGTAGCTTACGGCTGCCTGGTGACGTCGGCCACGCTGACCGCCCTGGGCACCTTTGATCGCTTCCGCATGCGTGCCGGCCTGCCGAAAAAGGCCGTTACCGCCGTGGTGCCAAGCCCCTTTCATCACGCCGACGCCGGTGTGCTGCGGGTGCCGGACCTCAAGGCCGATCCTCGGGATGCGGCGGCGCACACCGCGGCGATCATTCGCGACCTGCCATCGTTGGTCGAAGGCTCCCGCGGCACCCTGGTGCTGTTCTCGTCGCGCAAACAGATGCAGGACGTGTTCGATGGCCTTGACCGCGACTGGCGCAAGCAGGTGTTTATCCAGGGCAACCTGTCCAAGCAGGAAACCCTGAACAAGCACAAGGCGCGGGTCGATGGCGGTGATTCCAGTGTGCTGTTTGGCCTGGCCAGCTTTGCCGAAGGCGTGGACTTGCCCGGCGCCTACTGCGAACACGTGGTAATCGCCAAGATCCCGTTCTCGGTGCCCGATGATCCGGTCGAGGCCGCACTGGCCGAATGGATCGAAGCACGGGGCGGCAACCCGTTCATGGAAATCTCGGTGCCGGATGCTTCACTGAAGCTGGTGCAGGCCTGCGGGCGCTTGCTGCGTACCGAGGAAGACCGGGGCACCATCACCTTGCTTGACCGCCGCCTGGTCACCCAGCGCTATGGCAAGGCTATCCTCAATGCCTTGCCGCCGTTCAGGCGCGAAATTTCTTAAGTCACCGTGGGCGAATTCGCCCACTGCGTGGTCTATCTCATCACTATCATCAGGCCATTCATCGGCCGTCTGGGAGAACCTTGTTCGTATGATTCGCACGCTGCCCGCCCTGTTTGCCTTGCTGTTCGCTGCGCCGTTGATGGCTGCACCTGCCGGGCAACAAACGCTGTTCAACTTCGTCAGGCCTGCCGATGTGGTCAAGGTGGCGACCCAGGACGCCAGCCTGCCGCAATACAACGCCGAACAAACGCCCGAAGGCGAGGTGCTGCGCCGCATCACCTTCAACCCGGCGGCCGAGCCGAGCCTGGTGCTCAGCCCGCAAACCGGCGTGTGGGACTGGTCGCAATCCAGCGCCATGAGCCTGCGTATCCAAAGCGCCATGAACTGGGCGCTGACTCTCTACATCAAGGTGCAGAGCGCCGACGGCAAGACCCTGGTCAGCCGCGTCGACCTGCCGGCCGGCCCGGCCCAGACCCTGCTGGTGCCGCTGCAAGCCAACTCGCCACTGAGCCAGGGCATGAAGGCCGGCCCGCCGATGCCTGTCACCGTGGAGGGCCAGCGGGTGTTGCTGGCCGGTAGTGCCGGGGAAATCGACCGCAGCCAAGTGGTCTCGGTGACCCTGTCGATGATCAAGCCCAACGCCGCCCAAAGCATCCTGCTGGAGCGCTTCGGCGTGCAGGACAGCGAACCGGTGTTGAAGGCCGCCTACAGCGAATTGGTCGACGCCTATGGTCAGTCGACCCGTGCGCGCTGGCCGGAAAAGGTCAGCAGCGATGACCAGCTCAAGGCTTTGGCCGCCAAGGAACAGCAGCAGCTCAAGACCTGGCTGGCCGAGCGAGACAAATCCGCCCTGGACGCATATGGCGGCTGGAATAAAGGCCCGGCATTCGACGCCAGTGGCTTTTTCCGCACCGAGAAGCGCGACGGCCGTTGGTACCTGGTGACCCCCGACGGACATCCGTTTTATTCCCTGGGCGTCAACACCGTGGCGCCGGACAACAGCCAGACCTATGTGGCGGGGCGTGAATGGATGTTCGCGGCGCTGCCCAAGGCCGGCGAACCTTTCGACAAGTATTACGGCAGCGGCGACAACCGCAGCGGCAACGGTGCCGGCGAAGGACGTGGCTTTGGCTCGGGCCGCTGGTACGATTTCTATGGCGCCAACCTGCAGCGCACTTATGGCGGTGAAGGTCTGGACCAGAAGCGCTGGGTCACCCACACCCTCGACCGTCTGCAAGCCTGGGGTTTCAACACCGTAGGCAACTGGAGCGATGCGGACCTGGCCACGGCCGACCGCGTACCGTACACCCTGCCGCTGTCGATTGTGGGTGACTACGCCAGCATCAGCACCGGCACTGACTGGTGGGGCGGCATGCCCGACCCGTTCGACCCACGCTTTGCCATGGCCACCGAACGCGCCGTGGCCATCGCCGCGCGCGATCACCGCGATGACCCGTGGTTGATCGGCTTTTTTGCCGACAACGAGCTGGCCTGGGCCGGCCCCGGCGACGATCCGAAAGCCCGCTACGCCTTGGCCTACGGTACCTTGCGCATGACCACCGATGTGCCGGCCAAGCGCGCTTTCCTCAAGCAACTGCGTGACAAATACCGCAACGAAGAAGGCCTGTCCAAAGCCTGGGGCATTCATTTGGCGGGCTGGGAGCTGATGGAAGACCCAGGCTTCGAGCCACCGATGCCCAACCCGGAGCACCCGGAAATCGAAGCCGACTTCAAGTATTTCCAGAAAACGTTCGCCGATGCCTACTTCAAGACCCTCTCTGACTCGCTGAAGTGGCACGCGCCCAACCAACTGTTGCTGGGCGGCCGTTTTGCAGTGAGCACCCCGGAAGCGGTGGCGTCGTGCGCGCAGTATTGCGACGTGTTGAGCTTCAACATGTACACCCTCAAACCCCAGGACGGTTACGACTTCGCCGCCCTGCGCGCATTGGACAAACCGGTACTGATCACCGAATTCAACTTTGGCTCCGCCGACCGTGGCCCGTTCTGGGGCGGCGTGACGCAACTGGCCCGCGAAGAAGACCGCGGCGCGGCTTACAGCGCCTTTCTCAAGCAGGCCATGGCCGAGCCGTCGATAGTTGGCGTGCACTGGTTCCAGTACCTCGACCAGCCGGTGACAGGGCGTCTGCTGGATGGCGAAAACGGCCACTTCGGCCTTGTCGGCATCACCGATGTGCCGTTCCAGGGCTTCGTCGACAGCGTCCGTAAAAGCAACCTTGCGGCAGTCGACCAATTGGGCAAGGCGGCCGAAAAAGCCAAGGCGGCCGGTGCCGTGCGTGAGCACGAAGGTGGCCGATCAGCCCAAGCAGGCAAAGGCGCGGGGCAGGGCGCCGGTCAGGCCGGTGGGCACTCTGGAAATGGTCATTGATTCATCGTTGACGGGTTCACAAAACCGACAATGACTGGAACAATGTCGACCATTTCCTACAGTATTTTCAAGGCGGCTTAGGTGCAGATTCAGGGTCATTACGAGCTCCAGTTCGAAGCGGTACGCGAAGCCTTCGCCGCACTGTTCGATGACCCCCAGGAACGTGGTGCCGGGTTGTGCATCCAGATCGGCGGGCAGACCGTCGTCGACCTGTGGGCCGGTACTGCCGACAAGGACGGGGCCGAAGCCTGGCATAGCGACACTATCGTCAACCTGTTCTCCTGCACCAAGACCTTCACGGCCGTTACTGCCCTGCAACTGGTGGCCGAAGGCAAGCTCAAGCTCGATGCGCCTGTGGCCGATTACTGGCCGGCATTTGCCGCGGCGGGCAAAGAAGCGATTACCCTGCGCCAGTTGCTCTGTCACCAGGCCGGGCTGCCGGCCATCCGCGAAATGCTGCCTACCGAAGCCCTCTACGACTGGCAGTTGATGGTCGACACCCTGGCGGCCGAGGCTCCCTGGTGGACACCGGGCGAGGGGCATGGCTATGAGGCGATCACTTACGGTTGGCTGGTCGGCGAATTGCTGCGCCGTGCCGATGGGCGCGAGCCGGGGGAGTCCATCGTGGCGCGGGTCGCACGGCCCTTGGGGCTGGATTTTCATGTGGGCCTTGCGGATGAAGAGTTTTATCGTGTTGCCCATATAGCCCGCAGTAAAGGCAATATGGGCGATGAAGCGGCACAACGGTTACTTCAAGTAATGATGCGCGAACCCGCAGCAATGACCACACGTGCATTTGCCAATCCACCGTCTATTCTGACCAGCACTAACAAGCCCGAATGGCGACGCATGCAGCAGCCCGCGGCTAATGGTCACGGTAATGCACGCAGCCTGGCCGGGTTTTATAGCGGGTTGTTGGACGGTAGTTTGCTGGAAAGCGACATGCTCGAACAATTGACTCGTGAACACAGTATCGGGCTGGACAAAACCTTATTGACCCAAACCCGCTTCGGCCTGGGCTGCATGTTGGATCAACCGCAGTTGCCCAATGCCACGTTTGGCCTGGGGCCACGCGCATTCGGGCATCCCGGGGCAGGCGGCTCAGTCGGGTTTGCCGACCCTGAACATGATGTCGCATTCGGTTTTGTGACTAATACCCTAGGGCCTTACGTACTTATGGACCCGCGTGCGCAGAAGTTGGTCGGAATATTGGCCGATTGTCTATAAACCCCTTGCTGTTTCACAATTTTTTGTTACAAAGGCAAGTATAAGAAAGATGCTGAACGACACGATGTAACTTGAATGTTCTTTAAGCGTCGGTTTAACGGGTCACGAGACCCCCTGGTTTTTTCTCATTTTGTGGATATCTCATGTTATCGAACAAGTCCTTGGCACTGGCGCTGTGCCTCACTATTACGGGTTGCGCACAAACTCCACAAAATGATGCCGAAGGTGGGCATTGGTGGTCATTCGGATCGGACAAGACTGCGACCAAGGACGCAGTGACCCAAACCGACGCCAAGCCCGATGCCAAGCCTGCTGCAGGCGCCAAGCCCGTTGAGCCCGTCGCCGCTGCTGCTGCACCGGCTCCGGCCACCAAGGCTGATACCGGTTACAGCTGGTGGCCGTTCTCCACCAAGAGTGCCGAAGAGAAGGCCGCCGATGCCAAGGCTGACCTGAAAGCCGACCTCAAGGCAGCCACCCCGACGTCGGACGCGGCGCCTGTGGTCGCCAAGACCGACACCGAGCCTCACTGGTGGTGGCCGTTCGAAAGCAAGCCAAAGCCCTTGGCCAAGGTCGACGTGACCAACGTGCAGATGCCTGACCCGAAAATCACTCAAGCCTGGCTGGATGACTACGAACCTCGCCTGCGTGAGGCCATCAAGGGCAGCACCCTGCAACTTGAGCGTCGCGACAACGTGCTGGTAGTGATTGCCCCTGTCGATGGTTCCTACAACCCGAAGCGCCCGGCGATGTTGCTGCCGGTGACCCTGGGCCCGTTTACCCGTGTGGCCAAGGCTGTAGAGGCTGATCCAAAGACCGCTGTACTGGTCTTGGGCCACGTCGACGCCACTGGCAGCGCACCGGCGAGCCAGGCGTTGAGCAAGGAGCGTGCGCAGTCGATTGCATCGATTTTCAGCCTCAGTGGGTTGAAGCAGGACCGCCTGATGCTGCGTGGCATGGGCGACCTTATGCCGCGTGCCGCCAACGACAGCAATCAGGGCCGTGCGCTGAATCGTCGCATGGAAATCATGTTCACTCAGCGTACAACGATGTTGGCACTGCTGAGCAAGTACAACTCGGGCAAGACGCCGCCTGTTGCTGAAATGGTTGCCGTGCAGGACGTTCCCGCCCCGGCACCTGCGGCAAAGGCAAAAGCGCCAGCCAAAAAGGCCCCGGCCAAGAAAGCTGCTGCCAAGCCCGCGGTTAAAAAAGCCGCAGCCAAACCGGCAGCGAAGAAACCCGCTGCGGCCAAAGCCAAAGCTGCTGCACCCGCTTCGAACGACCAGGCAAAAAACTGAGCCGTTGAACCACGAGGATAAAGCCGCATGACCCAGGCACTGGCCGATATGCGCCGTGACTACACACGGGACGGTTTGAGCGAGGCCCAGGCCCCGGATGAGCCGTTTGCGTTGTTCCACCAATGGTTCGGTGACGCGGTGAAAACCGAACAGCCACCGGTGGAGGCCAATGCCATGACCCTGGCGACGGTCGACCAGGACGGTCGCCCGCACTGTCGTATCCTGTTGCTCAAGGGCCTGGATGCACAGGGCTTTACCTTCTTCACTAACTATCAAAGCGCCAAGGGTGAACAGCTCGCGGCGCGTCCGTTCGCAGCCATGACCTTCTTCTGGCCGACCCTGGAGCGCCAGGTGCGCATTGAAGGGCGCGTGGTCAAGGTCACCCCTGAAGAGTCGGATGCTTATTACCAGGTACGTCCTTTGGGCAGCCGCCTGGGGGCTTGGGCTTCCCCGCAGAGCCAGGTCATTCGTGACCGCGAAGAACTGCAGGAACTGCTCAAGGCCACTGAACAGCGTTTCAGCGATACCCAGCCCGACTGCCCTGAGCATTGGGGTGGGTACCGTTTGCTGCCCGAGCGCATCGAGTTCTGGCAAGGCCGCGCCAGCCGCCTGCATGACCGCCTCAACTATCGCCTGCAAGGGGCTCAATGGTCCCGCGAGCGCCTGGCGCCCTGAGCGTCACCTTTCGTCATCCCGCCTGAATCAAAGCTATTGCGCTGGAGTCCCTGATCAAGAGACCTCGGCGCTTTCGGCTGCGCGGCTACACTGGTCAAACAGGTTATGGCATCGTTCGGCGCCATAACCTTGGTTACCGTTCGTCGAGTTTTCTGGTGCTGGCAGTCTGTACTCAGGCTGAATGAAAACAATTTTTTGCCTGGCTTGCCGTGACAGGCGCCAAGCCAGAGCGTTTAATGAATACCTGTCCTTTGGAGTTGATGCTATGCGTAAGTCCGTTTTACTAGTTGCCTGCTTTACCACCCTGTCGTTGCTCTTGGGTGGCTGCGCCTCGAGTCTGACCGGCGACTCGTACTCTCGCGATGAGGCGCGTCGTGTACAGACCGTGCGCATGGGCACCATCGAATCCCTGCGTCCGGTGAAAATCGAAGGTACCAAGACCCCAATCGGCGGCGCTGCAGGCGCAGTCATCGGCGGCGTTGGCGGCAGCGCCATCGGTGGCGGTCGTGGCAGCATTGTCACCGCCGTGATCGGTGCGGTCGCTGGCGGCCTGTTGGGCTCGGCCACCGAAGAAGGCCTGACCCGTACCCAGGGCGTGGAAATCACCGTTCGCGAAGACGACGGCAGCATGCGTGCCTACGTACAAGCCGTGCAGGAAAATGAAATCTTCCGCATCGGCGACCGCGTACGCATCATGACCGTTGACGGTACCAGCCGCGTTACCCGCTAAGCGCTAGCGAGCAGGCAAAGAAAAACCCCAGCCGGGTGACCGGTTGGGGTTTTTTTATGCTGTTTTCCCAGAGGGTCAGGCTTTCTTGCGGCTCGCCATTGCCGTCACCGCGTACCCGATAAAGGCCGCCAGGATCGACCCGGTCAGAATGCCCATGCGGTCTTCACCGGCAAACTCACTGGCGCCCGGCACAAACGCCAGTGAGCCGACAAACAGGCTCATGGTAAAGCCGATGCCGCACAGGATTGCCACCCCCAGCACCTGGCCCCAGTTGGCGCCGCTGGGCAGTGAGGCGATACCGGTCTTGATTGCCAGCCAGGTCAGGCCGAATACGCCGACGGTCTTGCCGATCAACAGGCCAGCGGCGATGCCCATGGGCACGTGGTGGGTGAAGCTGTCCAGGCTGACGCCGCTGAGGGAGACGCCAGCATTGGCGAATGCGAAGAGCGGCAGGATGGCATAGGCCACCCAGGGGTGCAGGGCGTGTTCCAGGGTCAGCAACGGTGAAGTCTCGGCATTTTTGGTACGCAGGGGAATGCAGAACGCCAGGGTCACGCCGGCCAGCGTGGCATGCACACCGCTCTTGAGTACGCACACCCACAGGATCAAGCCAACGATCAGGTACGGCCCAAGCTTGATCACGCCCAGGCGGTTCATCGCAATCAAGGCAATCAAGCAAGCCCCCGCGCCCGCCAGGGATGCGCCGGACAAGTCGGCGGAGTAAAACAACGCAATGACGATGATGGCACCGAGGTCGTCAATGATTGCCAGGGTCATCAGGAACAGCTTCAGCGACACCGGTACGCGCTTGCCCAGCAGGGCCAGCACGCCCAGGGCGAACGCAATATCCGTGGCCATGGGGATCGCCCAGCCTGCGAGAGCGGCGGGGTTGTCCTTGTTCAGCGCCCAGTAGATCAGGGCCGGCACCACCATGCCGCCGATGGCTGCTGCGCCGGGCAGTACCACTTGGGAGGGCTTGGACAGGTGGCCATCGAGGAGTTCGCGCTTGACCTCCAGGCCGATCAACAGGAAGAACAGGGCCATCAGGCCGTCATTGATCCACAGCAGCGCCGGCTTGGCGATGGTCAACGCTCCCACCTGTGTGACCACCGGGGTCTCGAGGAAGGCGTTGTACAGGTGCGACAACGGCGAGTTGTTGATGATCAGCGCCAAGGCGGCAGCGGCGATCAACAACAGGCCACTGGCGGCTTCCAGCTGGAAGAAACGGGTGAAAGTGCTACGCAGAGGCAAGGGATGCTCTCCATTCCAGGTTCAATAGGTGGGTACCCTAACCCGTACTGTTAGTTGTTAAAACAAAAGTTATATTCTTATTTGTTATAAGAGATTGGCGCGGTTACCGATGCCTTGAAGACTAGCAATTGTGTGTCCAATTGAGTCGCCACTGTATCTGTGTTGAGTGTAGGAAACATCCTAAGATCAAGTCTGAAAACCTTTAGAGAACCCACCATGAGCGACCACCGTACCTGGGCCCGCGAAGCCATTCGCATCATTGAAGCGGACTTCCAGCGGAGCGCTGACACCCACCTGATCCCGTTGCCATTACCGGGGTTGCCAGGCATCGAGCTGTACTTCAAGGACGAGTCCAGCCACCCCACCGGCAGCCTGAAACATCGCCTGGCCCGCTCACTGTTCCTGTACGCACTGTGCAATGGCTGGCTCAAGCCTGGCGCCCCGGTGGTTGAAGCGTCGAGTGGTTCCACGGCGATCTCCGAAGCCTACTTCGCCCGCCTGCTGGGCTTGCCGTTTATTGCGGTCATGCCTGCTTCCACGTCCCAGGAGAAAATCGCCCAGATCGCCTTTTATGGTGGCAAGAGTCATCTGGTCCAGGATCCGACGCAGATCTACGCGGAGTCCGAGCGCCTGGCAAAGGAGGGTGGTGGTCATTTCATGGACCAGTTCACCTATGCCGAACGTGCTACCGACTGGCGGGCGAACAACAACATCGCCGAGTCGATCTTCCAGCAGATGCGCTTTGAACAGCACCCGGAGCCCAGTTGGTTGATTTCCAGCCCCGGCACTGGCGGCACTACCGCGACCCTGGGCCGTTATGTGCGTTATCGCCAGCATTGCACCCGCGTGTTGTGTGCCGATGCAGAACGTTCGGTGTTTTTCGACTTCTACCAGAGCGGCGACGCCAGCCTGCGCCTGGAGTGTGGCTCACGTATCGAAGGGATTGGCCGGCCGCGAGTGGAAGCGTCGTTTCTGCCTGCGGTGATTGATGCGATGGTCAAGGTCCCGGATGCGTTGTCACTGGCGGCCATGCATTATCTGGCCGAGCGTCTGGGGCGACGGGTTGGCGGTTCCAGCGGGACCAACCTGATCGGCGCATTGATGGCCGCGCAACAGATGAAAGCGGCGGGGGAGTCGGGGTCGATCGTAGCGATCTTGTGTGATGGCGGCGAGCGTTATGCCACCACCTATTATGATCAGGCGTGGTTGGCGGGGCAGGGCTATGAGCTGGAGAGCTTGATTGCGGCGGTGGCGGCGAGTGTCGAGCGCGGTGAACCGTTGCCCAACACTATCCTGCGCGCCAATATCTGACCCACCGCAAATCAAAATGTGGGAGGGGCGGTGTGCTCAGGCCTCAATGCCGAGCATATCCCGCGCCAACGCCTCGGCAATCCGAATCCCGTCAACACCCGCCGATAGAATCCCGCCGGCATAACCCGCACCTTCCCCGGCCGGAAACAGACCTTTTACGTTCAGGCTCTGCATCGACTCATCGCGGGTAATGCGCAACGGTGACGAGGTGCGGGTCTCGATCCCCGTCAACACTGCATCGTGCAGCGAGTAACCCTTGATCTGCTTCTCGAACGCCGGCAAGGCTTCGCGGATGGCTTCGATGGCGAAGTCCGGCAAGGCCAGGGCCAGGTCGCCCAGGGATACGCCGGGCTTGTAGGAAGGTTCCACACTACCTAAGGCGGTGGACGGTTTGCCGGCGATAAAGTCGCCCACCAACTGCGCCGGTGCCTCGTAGTTGCTGCCGCCGAGGATGTAGGCGTGGGACTCCAGGCGCTCCTGCAACTCGATACCGGCCAACGGGCCACCTGGGTAATCCACTTCGGGGGTGATGCCGACCACAATGCCGGAGTTGGCGTTGCGCTCGTTGCGCGAGTACTGGCTCATGCCGTTGGTCACGACGCGATTGGGTTCCGAGGTCGCGGCCACCACAGTGCCGCCCGGGCACATGCAGAAGCTATAGACCGAACGGCCGTTCTTGGCGTGGTGCACCAGCTTGTAGTCGGCCGCGCCCAGTTTCGGGTGGCCGGCGTACTTGCCCAGGCGTGCGGCGTCGATCAGCGACTGCGGGTGTTCGATACGGAAACCCACCGAGAACGGCTTGGCCTCCATGTATACGCCGCGGCCATGGAGCATGCGGAAGGTGTCACGTGCGCTGTGGCCCAGGGCAAGAATCACGTGCCTTGAGAGAATCTGCTCGCCGCCGTCGACGACCACGCCGTTCAACTGCCCATCTTCGATCAACACGTCGGTGACCCGTTGCTCGAAGCGCACTTCACCGCCAAGGGCGATGATCTGCTCGCGCATGTTTTCCACCACGCCGGTCAGGCGGAAGGTGCCGATATGGGGCTTGCTGACGTAGAGGATCTCTTCCGGCGCGCCGGCCTTGACGAACTCGTGCAGCACCTTGCGGCCGTGGAATTTCGGGTCCTTGATCTGGCTGTAGAGCTTGCCGTCAGAGAAGGTGCCGGCGCCGCCTTCACCGAATTGCACGTTGGATTCGGGGTTGAGCACGCTTTTACGCCACAGGCCCCAGGTGTCCTTGGTGCGTTGGCGCACTTCCTTGCCGCGCTCGAGGATGATCGGCTTGAAGCCCATCTGTGCCAGCAGCAGCCCGGCGAAAATTCCGCAGGGGCCAAAACCGACCACGATCGGCCGCTCGACCAGGTCTGCCGGCGCCTGGCCCACCACCTTGTAGCTGACGTCGGGGGCCGGGTTGACGTTGCGGTCGTCGGCAAACTTGAGCAGCAGGGCGGCTTCGCCCTTCACGTTCAAGTCGATGGTGTAGATGAAGCACAGCTCCGACGACTTTTTACGGGCATCGTAGCTGCGTTTGAACAGGGTGAAATCGAGCAGGTCATCACTGGCGATGCCCAGGCGCTGCACGATGGCTGGCCGCAGGTCTTCTTCGGGATGGTCGATGGGCAGCTTGAGTTCGGTGATTCGTAACATGACAGGATCCGGTAGGCGGCGGGCGAGAAGGCCGGCTGTTTTGCAAACCGGCGATTATAAGCTCCAATGGCGACTTTCCGTCAGGTTAAAACAGCTCAGGGTCGAATCAGTCGTCCCGCGAGCCGCCAAAGGCTGCGCAACCACGCTGCACCTGGCCGTTTACCCGCAACTCGGCGCTCATGTGTTGCAGGCTGCCGCTCACACTGTCGACGCAGCGCTGGGGCGCCACCCACAGCTCGATGTGCTGGTTATTGGCTTCGGTCATCAGGTTGAAGCGGCCGTCGCCCAGTTGTTCTTCGACGTACGGCACTGCCAAAGGTGGTTGGCCCTCACGTTCCAGCACCATGCCCTTGGCCGTGACGTTCATCGCCCAGGCCGGTTTATGGCCGTTGGCGCGCAGGATCATGCGCTTGAAGTCCGGGTCGGTACAGGCGGAGGTCGAGCGTTCGACGCGGTACAGCTGTTGCAGCTCCACTTCGCCCTGGGTACCGGTGGCAACCCCGGAAAACTTGCCGCGCAGGTCGGCAAACAGTGCGCCTTGCTGGCCGGCCAGGGAGGCCGCTTCCTGCAGGATGCTGGTGCCGCCGGTATCCTTGACCACGTAGTTACGCTGGTCGCCGCACGGCTGGAACAACAGCTTGCCGTCCACCGCGGTCAATTCACCCTGCATACGGGTCAGCCCGACGGTAGAGGGCTTGGCCGGCTCGCTTTCGAACAGCTGGCAAGCGGCGAACAAGGGAAGCAAGGCACACAGGGCGAGGGTACGGGCGGCACGCATATTGGGTCTCCAAACAAGTGCCGCCACGTTACGCAGGCTGGCGCCGCATCACAAGCCCGCTCGCCGGCTTCAGGTGTTTCTGACAGACATCAAATTCAGCCTACGATAAAGGTCTGACCGGTTTGTAGGCCCTCGACGCTTTTTGCGTAAGCCAGTGCCACATCGGCAGCTGGAGCTGGTTTGTAGCCACGGAAATACGGTGCATAGCTGCCCATGGCTTCCAGTAGAACGGTCGGGCTCACAGCATTGATACGCAGGCCACGTGGCAATTCAATGGCCGCCGCTTTGACGAATGCGTCCAGTGCACCGTTGACCAACGCTGCCGAGGCGCCGGTGCGGATCGGATCACGGTTCAGTATGCCGCTGGTGAAGGTGAACGAAGCACCGTCGTTGGCATATTCCCGACCGATCAGCAGCAGGTTGACCTGGCCCATCAGCTTGTCACGCAGGCCCAGTTCAAAGTCGCTTTCGCTCATCTCGCCCAAGGCTACGAAATTGACGTTGCCCGCTGCGCAGACCAGTGCGTCGAACGGGCCGGTTTGTTCAAACAATTTACGAATCGAAGCGCTGTCGCTGATGTCCACCTGGAAATCGCCGCTGGTGCGACCGATGCTGATCACTTCGTGACGCTGGCTCAGCTGCGCCTTCACCGCCGAACCGACTGTGCCGCTGGCACCAATCAATAGGATTTTCATCGTGCTGTTCCTCCAGAGATAGTGAAGGTTCAGTCTAGTGTGGCTTTTTCAGCGGATAAACGCGCTAATAGGCAACCTTTGGTTTTCAAATGGAAACAATCCATGAGCGAAATGGATGATCTGGCGGCCTTCGCGGTGCTGATTGAAGCTGGCAGCTTTACCCTGGCCGCCGAGCAACTGGGTTGCAGTAAGGGGCAGCTGTCCAAGCGCATCAGCCAGTTGGAAGCACAGTTTGCCGTGGTGCTGTTGCACCGTACGACACGCAAACTGAGCCTCACCGCCGCCGGCGCGGCGTTGCTGCCTCAGGCACAAGCGCTGGTGGTGCAGGTGGAGCGCGCGCGCCAGGCATTGGCGCGGCTCAAAGATGATTTGACCGGCCCTGTGCGCATGACCGTTCCGGTCTCGTTGGGTGAGACCTTCTTTGATGGCTTATTACTGGAGTTCTCCAAACAATACCCGCAGGTCCAGGTCGAACTGGAGCTTAATAACAGTTACCGCGACTTGGCCCGGGATGGTTTTGACTTGGGCGTACGCTCGGGTGCCATCGAACATGAACGCCTGGTGGCCAAGCCTCTGCTGGCGTGGCGCGAGATGACCTGCGCCAGCCCGGCCTATCTGGAACAGCATGGCGAACCACTGACCCCGGCGGACCTGGCGACACACATCTGTTTGCTCAACAGTCACTACAGCGGACGCGAGGAATGGTTGTATCACCAGCAAAACGAATTGCTGCGGGTTCGGGTAAGCGGCACGTTTGCCTCCAACCACTACAACCTGCTGAAAAAAGCCGCGCTGGTGGGCGCCGGTATCGCGCGGCTGCCGTCCTACGTATTACCGAAGGAACTGGCCGAAGGCCGGTTACGCTGGCTCCTGCGCGACTATCAGACGCGCAGCATGCCGATGTACCTGGTGCACCCCTACCAGGGTGGCCTGCCGCGGCGTACCCAGGTATTGGCCGATTACCTGGTGGACTGGTTCAGGCGCAGCGGTGAGGCGTTGGATCGGCTTTAACGCAAGCGACGGGCAATCCAGTGGTCGATGGACAGGCTGCCCGGCCCCTTGGCGAGCAACAGCAACAGCAGCGCAATCCAGGTGCCGTGGGTCGGATAGGCATCAGGGTAGACGAACAACTGGATGGTCAAGGTCATGCCGATCAGGGCCAGGGCCGAGAAGCGCGTAGCCAATCCCAGCAGGATCAGCACCGGGAAAAAATGCTCGGCAAAGGTCGCCATATGCGCGGCCACTTCCGGCGCCAGCAACGGCACGTGGTACTCGCTGCGAAATAACCACAACGCCGACGCAGCAAGCTTGGGCTCGCCCCATTGGAATGTGCCGCTGACCAGATCGATGGCAAAGCCTTCGACTTTGGTTTGCCCGGATTTCCAGAACACTGCTGCAATGGAGAAGCGCGCAATAAACGCGATCAGGCTGTAGGGGATGTTTTCGAACAGGGCGACGGCCCGTTTCACCAGGCAGGGAGCGGGCGCGTTCATGGCGATACCTTTCTTTCCAGATGCAAATGAGTGATGGCGTCGTGGCTGATCAGCAGCTTGAGACATTGGTGCAGGTCGAATTCGGCCGAGGCTTCAAGCGCATTGGCAACGGCCGCCTCCAGCCCGGCGCCTTGCTTGAGGCGGTTGATAAAGATGACTGAGCCACTGTCGATGGCAAATACCTTGACCGCCAACCCTTGGCGCAAGACCAGAGCGCCCTGGGCATGCCAGGGGTTCAACGTGGCGATAGCGTCCTCGGTCTGGTGCGCGGCCCATACCGCGACGATTGCGTAGGGGGAGTTCAGCGTGGCGAGCGATGGGTGCAGTTGCACACGCAGGTGTCCGAGTTGCTCTGCGCCTTGCAGTTGTTGAAGAACGCTGGGCTGGTCCAACGCCTGGCGATCCGCCGCGTGATAGGCGCGAACCCGCAGGCGTTCCAATCGCGCTATATCTGCCAGGTAAGGCACGCTCGAAGCCGGCTCAAACCCTTGGATAAAGTCAGCCAAAGAGCTGCCGTATTCGCTGATCAACGGGGTAGTGGGCGGATAAGCCTGGACGTACAGGCCGGCCATGGCATGGAAAAACTCATCGCCTACCAATCGCCGCACCACCGGATAAGCGGCCGCCAGCCCATCGTTCAACGAGCTGTGAACGTTATTGCGATACACCGCGAAGCGGCTTGCCGGGTCGGCACCATTGCTGCTGAACACACCCTCGGGACAGACTGCGTCGGGCGCCAGCAAAGCCTGGGCAAATTCGTGTTGAATACTCATCTGGCCACCTGCGACAAATACCATTGGGCTTGCCGGGCCTCGGCCTGCAGCACGCTGAATGCCGGCACGTGATTATCCCGTTCGATCAAGGTGGCTACCGGGCCGGTCCGTGTCAGTACCTGTTCGTACAATTGCCACACGGCGTTATCGATAGGCGCGCCGTGGTCATCGATCAGCAGGCGGTCGCCCAGGCTGTCGGTGTCTTCGGCAAAGCCGGCCAGATGAATCTCACCGACTGCGCGCAATGGCAGGGCATTGATATAGGCAAGTGGGTCGCGCTGATGATTGATGCAGGAGACATAGACGTTGTTGATATCAAGTAGCAGGCCGCAACCGGTACGGCGGATGATCTCGCCGATGAAGTCGGTTTCGTCCAGGGTGGAGCGCTGGAACTGCAGGTAGGTCGAGGGGTTCTCCAACAGCATCGGCCGCTTGAGTGTGCTTTGTACCTGATCGACGTGGTCGCATACCCGGCTCAGGGTGCTGGCGTCGTAGGCCAGGGGCAGCAAGTCGTTGAGAAACACCGGGCCGTGGCTGGACCAGGCCAGATGTTCGGAAAAAGACTGGGGTTGATAGCGTTCGATCAGCGTGACCAGGCGTGCCAGGTGCTCATGGTCCAGTGGACCTTCGCCGCCGATGGACAGGCCCACGCCGTGCAGTGACAGTGGGTACTGCGCGCGGATCAAGCCCAGGTAGTGATGAAACGGGCCGCCGGCCACCATGTAGTTTTCGGCGTGCACTTCGAAAAAACCGATGTCGGGGCAGGTCTCGAGCACCTGGGTAAAATGCTCGGTCTTCAGCCCCAGCCCGGCCCGCAAGGGCAGGCCAGGCGCCTGAGCCAGTGAGATCGTGTAGTCGGGTGTTGGCGTCATCATCAGTACTCAGGCTTGCGGGGGGATCAGGACTTGGCGGTGAAGGCGGCTTCCTGGCCGAAACCGGTCGGCGAGGTGGTGCTTGGGGTCTGGGTGCAGGTGCCGGCGGGCACCAGTTTCCACGCGTTGGCCTGGTCTTTGGTTTTGGAGGTGCCAGCGCAGGAAGTGCCAGCGCCCGCGGCGCAATCGTTCTTGCCGGCTTCAGCCACGCCGAAGCATTTCTGCATCTCGTCGGCCGCATGAGCGGTGGTGGTCAGGGCGGACAGGCTCAGGGCCGAGCCCAGGGCCAGGATGAGGGAGGCGGCAGACAGTTTGGTGGTCATGGGTATAACTCCAGCAGTGGGTTGAATTAGCGGGCTTGATTGCCTGCTTGCACCACTAGAGAGAGGGGGGGTGAGTTCGTTACAAAGAGTTCGAAAATAATTCGAGAATCTTTCGGTTCACACAAAAAATGTGGGAGGGGGCTTGCCCCGATAGCGGTGGTTCAGTCACAAGATGCGGTGACTATCAGCCTGCCATCGGGGGCAAGCCCCCTCCCACATTTAGATCCGGTTTACTCAGTTACCGGGTCTTAGCCGCCGAGGTACGCCTCCCGCACCTTCGGGTCCGTCAGCAGTTGCTCGCCAGTCCCCTGCATGACCACCCGACCGTTTTCCAGCACATAGGCACGGTCAGCAATTTTCAGCGCCTGGTTGGCGTTCTGCTCCACCAGGAACACCGTTACACCATCCTTGCGCAGCTGTTCGATGATGTCGAAGATCTGCTGGATGATGATCGGTGCCAGTCCCAGGGACGGTTCGTCCAACAGAAGCAGCTTGGGCTTGCTCATCAGCGCCCGGCCGATGGCGAGCATTTGCTGCTCGCCGCCGGACATGGTGCCGCCGCGCTGGCTGAAGCGTTCCTTGAGGCGCGGGAACAGGTGCAGCACCTTGTCCATTTGCTCCTGGTAGTCGCCCTTGTCGGTGAAGAACCCACCCATGGCCAGGTTCTCTTCCACGGTCAGGCGCGAGAACACCCGACGACCCTCCGGTACCACGGCAATGCTCTTGCGCATGATCTCGGCGGAGTGCTTGCCCACCAGTTCCTCACCCATGTAACGGATGCTGCCGCCGTGGGCCTGGGGCGAACCGCACAGGGTCATCAGCAGGGTCGATTTGCCGGCGCCGTTGGCGCCGATCAGGGTGACGATCTCACCCTGGCGCACTTCGACATTGACGTCGTGCAGGGCCTGGATCTTGCCGTAGAACGTGGAAACGTTTTCGAACTGCAGCATTTTACGCTTCCCCCAGATAGGCTTTGATCACTTCAGGATTGTCGCGGATCTGCTCCGGCGTGCCGTCGGCCAGCGGCGTGCCCTGGTTGATCACCACAATATGGTCGGAAATGCTCATGACCAGTTTCATGTCGTGTTCAATCAACAGCACCGTGGCGTCGTTCTCCTCACGCAGCACGCTGATCAGCGCCTTGAGGTCTTCGGTTTCCTTGGGGTTCAGGCCGGCGGCGGGTTCGTCGAGCATGAGGATCCGCGGGCGCGTCATCATGCAACGAGCGATTTCCAGGCGACGCTGCTGACCATAGGCCAGGGTGCCGGCCGGGCGGTTGGCAAATTCCGTCAGGTTGACCTTGTCCAGCCAGTACGCCGCGTACTCCATGGCCTCGCGCTCGCTCTTGCGGAACGCCGGGGTCTTGAACAGGCCTGCGAAGAAGTTGGTGTTCAAATGGCGGTGCTGGGCGATCAACAGGTTCTCGACTGCGGTCATGTCCTTGAACAACCGCACGTTCTGGAAGGTACGCACCACGCCCTTGCGAGCGATCTCGTGACCCGCCAGGCCCTGGATCGGTTGGCCGTCCAGCAGGATGCTGCCGCCGCTCGGCTTGTAGAAGCCGGTGAGGCAGTTGAACACTGTGGTCTTGCCGGCGCCGTTGGGGCCGATCAGTGCTACAACCTGTTTCTCTTTCACGGTCAGGGCTACACCGTTGACCGCCAGCAAGCCGCCGAAGCGCATGCTCAAGTTTTCTACTTTCAGGATCTCGCGGCTCATTTGCGCAGCTCCATATGTGGACGTTGCATGGGCAGCAGGCCCTGAGGGCGCCAGATCATCATCAGCACCATCAAGGCGCCGAACATCAACATGCGGTATTCGCTGAACTCACGCATCATTTCCGGCAGCAGGATCATCACGATCGCCGCCAGGATCACGCCCAGTTGCGAGCCCATGCCACCGAGCACCACGATGGCGAGAATGATCGCCGACTCGATAAACGTGAACGACTCCGGGGTCACCAGGCCCTGGCGCGCGGCGAAGAAGCTGCCGGCGAAACCGGCGAACGCGGCGCCTAGGGTGAACGCGGAAAGCTTGATGATGGTCGGGTTCAGGCCCAGGGCACGACAGGCGATTTCATCTTCGCGCAACGCTTCCCAGGCGCGGCCGATGGGCATGCGCAGCAAGCGGTTGATCACGAACAGTGCCGCCAGCGCCAGCAACAGCGCCACCAGGTACAGGAACACCACTTTGCTGACCGGGTTGTAGGCAATCCCGAAGTATTCGTGGAAGGTCTGCATGCCTTCGGCTGCGGTACGGTCGAACGACAGCCCGAAGAACGTCGGCTTGGGGATGCTGCTGATGCCGTTGGGGCCACCGGTGATGTCGGTGAGGTTACGCAGGAACAGACGGATGATTTCACCAAAGCCCAGGGTCACGATCGCCAGGTAGTCACCGCGCAGGCGCAGCACCGGGAAGCCCAGCAGGAAGCCGAACGTCGCCGCCGCCATACCGGCCAGTGGCAGGCAGATCCAGAAGCTCCAGCCCAGGTAGTGCGAGAGCAGCGCGTAGGTATAGGCACCCACGGCGTAGAAGCCCACATAACCAAGGTCAAGCAGGCCGGCCAGGCCCACCACGATGTTCAGGCCCAGGCCCAGCAGCACGTAGATCAGGATCAGCGTGGCAATGTCGACCGCACCGCGGGAACCGAAGAACGGCCAGATCAGCGCAGCGATAATCAGGCCGATGATGATGTAGCGCTGGGTACGCGGCAGGGTCAGGAATTGGCTGACCTTGGGCGACACCAGCGGGCCACGATTGCCCTTGAACAAGGCACCGACCTGCTGGGTGAACAGCACGCGCAGGAACATCAGCACCGAGCACAGGGCGATGACGGCCAAGGTCACGGGACCGGTGCCATGCACTTCCAGGTTGATGCCGACAATGCTCAGCTTGAGGCCGAGTACCGGAAAGGCCACGGCCCATACCAGCAAGGCGCTGAAAAACGCCGATTTAAGATATCTGCTCATACTTTCTCAACCTCCGGACGGCCCAGGATGCCGGTCGGACGGAACAACAGCACCAGAACCAACAGGCCGAACGCCACGACGTCCTTGTACTGGTCACCGAAGATATCGGCGCCAAAGGCTTCGGCCACACCCAGCACCAGCCCGCCGAGCATCGCGCCCGGAATGCTGCCGATGCCGCCCAATACCGCTGCGGTAAAGGCCTTCAGGCCCACCAGGAAACCGGCGTTGGGGTTGATCACGCCGTATTGCATGCTCAGCAACACGGCCGCCACGGCCGCCAGTGCGGCACCAATGACGAAGGTCAAGGCGATGATGTTGTTGGTGTTGATGCCCAGCAGGTTGGCCATCTTGATGTCTTCGGCGCAGGCCCGGCAGGCGCGCCCCAGACGGGAGCGGGAGATGAACAGGGTCAGGCCCAGCATGGCCACCAGGGTGACGACGAAGACCAGGATCTGCATGTACGAAATCAGCACTTCTTGTGCGCCACCTGGGCCGAAGGAGATGCTCCCCGGGATCAGGTTGGGAATGGACTTGTCCTTGGAGTCCTGGGACAGCAATACGGTGTTCTGCAGGAAAATCGACATGCCGATGGCGGAAATCAGCGGGATCAAACGGTTGCTGCCACGCAAGGGACGATAGGCAACCCGTTCGATACTGTAGCCATAGGCACTGGTCACGATGATCGACGCCAGGAACGCAGCGGTCATCAACAGCGGCAGGGAGTGAATCCCCATCATGGCCAGCCCGGCGAGGGCGATGAAGGCCACGTAGGAACCAATCATGTACACCTCGCCATGGGCGAAGTTGATCATTCCAATGATGCCGTAAACCATTGTGTAGCCAATGGCTATCAAGGCATAGGTGCTGCCAATGGTCAGGCCATTAACCAGCTGTTGGAAAAAATGATAGATCTCAGGCATTACAGCGCTCCTAAAAACCCGATACGCATTTCACTGGTGGAGTCATTTCCGGCTGGGTGCCCTGTTCTGTGAGCAGGTTGCACAAAGCGTTTGCCAGCGAACCGCTGGTGACGGTTTTAAGATTTTCAGGTGAGCCAGCGCCCGGATCGCGGGTGACATGGCCCATAAACCTCGTAAAACAAAGCCCACTGCTTGCACAGTGGGCTTGTTGACCAGTAACGCCTGGCTTACTGAGGGGAAACTTCGGTTTTTGGTTTACCGAAGTGCCATTCGTAGACCACGAATTTGAAGTCTTTCAGGTCGCCCTTGGCGTCAAAGCTCAGATCGCCGGTAGGGGTCTTGAAGGTGCCCGCGTGGATGGCCTCGGCCACCTTGGCGGTGTCTTCGCTCTTGGCCGCCTTGATGCCGCCAGCGATGACTTCAATGGCCGAGTAGGCCGGGAACACGAACGGACCGGTTGGGTCCTGCTTGTTCTTGGCGAACTCTTCGACGATGGCTTTGTTGGCAGGGTCGGTGTCGAAGGACTTCGGCAGGGTCACCAGCAGGCCTTCGGAAGCGCCCTGGGCGATTTGCGAGATGGAGTCGTTGCCGACGCCTTCAGGGCCCATGAACTTGGCGTTCAGGCCTTTTTCCTTGGCTTGGCGCAGAATCAGGCCAAGCTCAGGGTGGTAGCCGCCGTAGTAGACGAAGTCGACATTGGCTTGCTTGAGTTTCTGGATGATCGAGGAGAAGTCCTTGTCACCGGCGTTCAGGCCTTCGAAGACGGCAACCTTGGTGCCTTTCTCTTCAAGGGTTTTCTTCACGGCGCTGGCGATGCCTTCACCGTATTGCTGTTTGTCGTGCAGCACGGCAACGATCTTCGGCTTCACGTGGTCGGCGATGTAGTTGCCGGCCGCTGGGCCTTGCGCGCTGTCGAGGCCGATGGTGCGGAAGATCAGCTTGTAGCCACGGGAGGTGATTTCCGGGCTGGTGGCGGCTGGGGTAATCATGATGACGCCTTCGTCTTCATAAATGTCCGACGCTGGCTGAGTGGAGCTGGAGCAGAGGTGACCGACTACGAACTTGACGCCGTCGTTGACCACTTTGTTGGCGACGGCCACGGCTTGTTTCGGATCGCAGGCGTCGTCGTATTCCTTGGCTTCAAGCATTTTGCCATCGACGCCGCCCTTGGCGTTGATGTCGGCGATTGCCTGCTTGGCACCCATGAATTGCATGTCACCGTATTGCGTCACCGGACCGGTCTTGGGACCGGCGATGCCGATCTTGATGGTGTCGGCTGCGAACGAATGGCCGGCAACCCCAGCCAGGACCATAGCGGCAAACAGTTTGGAAATCTGCTTAGTAGCCTTATTCATAGTGCTCCACTCTTACTGTTGTATTTTTTATAGTTCTAGCGGCCTTGTGAGCTGCAGAACCGGATCAGATATCGCGGATATCCCCCCGGCATTGCCCTGGCAACTGTACCGGTACAGTGTAGAGCGCCGGTTGATCGCTTGAAAAGCTGGCAGCTGGGGGCATACCACTGCTATGTCGCTTAAATGAAAGAAAAAGACAGAATTGCGGCGGGTTCTTATCAGCCTTCAAGGCATTCCTTGGCTTTCCTGGCACTTTCAATCGCTACCTCATTTGCTACTGGGTTTTTCTACCTGGGTTACGAGGCTATGATTGCGCCGATTTTTTATTCAGGTGAACTCCCATGACGCAAGAACCTAGCACCCTCTATGCCAAGCTGCTCGGTGAAACCGCCGAAATTTCCTGGAAGGAGCTCGAGCCGTTCTTTGCCAAGGGTGCCCTATTGTGGGTCGACGCCGGCCTGGATCTGATCGAAGCGGCCGAGGGAATGGCCGAAGACAACCGTGACAAAGTCGCCGCCTGGCTGGCCGCGGGGAGCCTTGGCGAAGTGTCTGCAACGCGGGCATTGGACTTGGTGGAGCGTGATCCGAGCCTGTGGGCGGTGGTGGTGTCGCCTTGGATTCTGATCCAGGAAAGGGCAGCTTAAGAATTGCCTGCACGAAAAAGGTGCGTCTTTTTAACCCCTGCAAGTGTGTAGCGGAGTAACCGCCTAGCCGGTGATGGCACCTTGCCGTAGAGAAAGGTCACAGCCGAGGGTGACGTAAACGTCACGGGAACAGTTGATACCGAGGGGAAAGCGGGGATGAATTGTTTCCGGGTGTGCCAGGGCGCTGGAGTTCAGCGACTGGACTGTCCATTCGAACGCTCGATCTCAGCGAATTGGCCTGACGATAGAAGGCGGGCCGATGCGCGCCGGCGCAGGGTCGTTCGGCGGTGGGGTGTCCGTGGCGCCTTCCACGCTGAATGGGTAAAGCGGGTTGCGCAGCGCAATGCCTTGGATCAAGCCGATGATCTCGTTGAAGGGCACCGCCGGGCTGAGCAGGTAGCCCTGGATATAGTCGCAGCCATGTCTGAGTAGCAGCTCGAATTGCTCCTGGGTTTCCACGCCTTCTGTGACCACCTGCAAGTGCAGGGTGTGGGCCATGCCGATAATCGCCTGGACGATTTCGCTGTCGGCTCTGGACCTTGGTATGTCCTGGATAAACGAGCGGTCGATTTTCAAGGTGTTGAGCGGCAAGCGCTTGAGGTAGGCCAGGGATGAATAGCCAGTGCCGAAATCGTCGATCGCCAGGGAGACGCCCAACGCACGGATTTGCCGCAACAGCGCCAGGGTGCTGCTGATATTTCCCATCAGTGCATTTTCGGTGACTTCCAGTTCCAGACGGTTGGCAGCCACAGCGGCAAAGCGCAGGGCGGCTTCGATTTCATCGGCCAACTCGTCCCGGGCCAGGTTCAGCGCCGAGCAGTTCACCGCCATGGTCAGTTCGGTGTAGCCTCGGTCAGACAGCAGGCTCAGATCATGACAGGCCTGGCGCAGTACCCAGTGATCAAGCTCCGCGATCAGCCCGTTATTCTCGGCGATGCCGATAAAGCGGTCCGGTGCCAGTAGCCCGTGCTGCGGATGCTGCCAGCGCACCAGGGCTTCCAGGCGCGTGACCTTGGCGAGCTTCATGTCGAAGATCGGTTGATAGAACAGCACCAACCCACTGCGTGCGCGCAGGGCAGCGCGCAGCTCTTCTTCCAACTGCAGTTCGAGGAACGCGCGGGTTTTCAGGTTGGAGCTGAAGAAGTGCAGGCTGTTGCGCCCTGCATCCTTGGATTGATAAAGCGCCAGGTCGGCGGTTTTCAACAGTTCTTCGCAGGTCTGGCCGTCGTCGGGGAACAGGCTGATGCCGATGCTGGTGGTCATCACCATGCGTCGGCCGGCCAGTTCGATGGGTTCTTTCATTTTCTGCATGATGCGCAGGGCCATATGCCGTGCTTCGTCGCGGTGATGAATATTGATCAGGATGCAGAACTCATCGCCACCAAATCGTGCGACGACATCCTCATGGCTGCGTACCGAGCTTTTGATATACCCGGCCAATACGGTGAGCAACTGGTCGCCAGCATCGTGCCCAAGGCTGTCATTAATGCGCTTGAAGTGATCTATATCGAGGAAGATCACCGCCATCATCCCTTTGTTTCGCGTTTTTTCTACGACTTTTTCCGCGAAAATCTGATTGAACCCGCGGCGGTTGAGCAGATTGGTCAATGCATCGAAGTGGGCCACCTGTTGCAGCGAGGCGCGAGCCTGGTCCAGTTCGCTGAGCAGCGCGTTGACCCGGCGCAGGTCATGCTCCTTGTGTTGCAGTTTTTTATCCGCCAGGGCTGCGCTGATACTGCTGCCGATCACCAGCAAAGTAATCACCGCCACCGACAGGCCCAGTTGAATCGGGTTGTTATCTACCGGCAGCGACAGGTCCGCATCATTGAGTACCAGCATTTGCATGGCGGCCATGCCTGTGAAATGCATGCTCAGGATTCCGGCGCCCAGCACCAGGCTGGCGGCGTATTTGAGCAATTGATGAAAGACCCCGGCACCGTTACGCAGGTAACTGGACAGCAGCAACGCCGCCAGGCTGGCACCGATGGCAATCGCCACCGACGCCATGAACAGTCGCGATTCAACGTACACCTGGGCCTGGGAGCGCATGGCCGCCATGCCCACGTAGTGCATCAGTGCGATGCCCAGGCCCATCCACACTGAGGCCAGCAGGTATTGGTGGGGCCGCACGTGGGCATGACTGAGGGTTTGCATGGCCAATAGCGCAGCGATCAGGGCGATCAGCAGGGAAGCGAAGGTCGTGAGAAGTTCGTAGTGAATGGCGACAGGGGCCTGGAAGGCCAGCATGCTGATGAAGTGGGTCGACCAGATCCCGCCCGCCAGGCAACCCGCTCCCAGCCAGCACCAATGACGGCGGGCGGTGGGGTTTTCGACATGGCCGACGCGTTCGGCCATGTCTAGCGTACCGAAACCCGCTGCGCAGGCGACCAGGTAGGCGAGCAGCACCAGAAAGGGGTTATGACTGCAATTGAGTAATAAATGCCCGCTGTCTGGAAGGTCGGTAAAAAAATGCTGACCCAGCCATTCCATAGCTTATCCCATCTTGGAGCCACGTCACTGCCAGAGGCGATGACCTATGAAGTCGAGTATAGAAGCCTCGTGGCATTTGCCATGAATAATGGCACTTTGATTTCAATGATTTTGGCATGCGACACATAGCGTTTGGTGCTAAGCACTGATGGGCAATTCCAGTTCGAAGTGTTGCTCCTCAAGGGGGGGCAGGCCGAACGCGGCGCGCGCCGCATCGCAGTCGACATTTTGCACCCCCTGGCTCCAGGAAGAATCGAACTCGCGGCATACGCTGGAACGCTGTTCATAGATCGAGCAACTGGTTGCCTGCCCAACCTCACCTTCAAGGCTGCAACACCGCGCGGGCTTCTGGTCGGTACCGATCATCGCCACTCGGCTGGGGTTGATCTGCACCACCAGGTCATCGGGCACCGTACCCCCGGATGAGGCGCACTCACCCCAAAAGAAAGACACACGAAAGTGTGAACAGCAGGCACCGCAATTCAGACACGGACTGGCTTCGGACATGGGCGTCATCAATAAGAAGGTAAGAGGAGGGTGCTACGGAAGGCTCGCCATTCTATCCGTGCCAAGGCCATTGGGAAGGGGGGCAAGCACTTATATTTTTGTGGGTGAAATCCCGCGTTATCGGGTGAAATCATGCCCTATCAGCTTTACGAATCATTACAGACAACCGCTGCCAGCCTGATTATGTTGCAGGTACCGGGCAGGATGCGTCGGGCATCGCAGCTCTCATAACAATAAAAGAGACGGACCCATGCAGAACTCGACCCAAGCGGCGAATGCCTGGCGCATTCTGTTCCTGCTGTTCCTCGCCAACCTGTTCAATTTCTTTGATCGCACCATCCCCGCGATCATCATCGAGCCCATTCGCATGGAATGGCACCTGAGCGACTTCCAGCTCGGGATCATCGGCACCGCCTTTACCATTGTCTACGCCATCGCCGGGCTGCCGCTCGGGCGCCTGGCCGATACTGGCTCACGCAGCAAATTGATGGGCTGGGGCCTGTTCGCCTGGAGCGGGCTGACGGCAGTCAACGGCTTGGTCGGCAGTTTCTGGAGCTTCCTGCTGGTGCGCATGGGCATTGGTATTGGCGAGGCCAGCTATGCGCCGGCTGCCAACTCGCTGATTGGCGACCTGTTTCCCGCCCACCGCCGTGCGCGAGCCATGGGCATTTTCATGCTCGGTCTGCCGTTGGGCCTGTTGCTGGCGTTCTTTACCATCGGCTGGATGGTCAAGGCTTTCGACAGCTGGCGTGCGCCGTTCTTTATCGCGGCGGTGCCGGGGCTGATCCTGGCGGTGTTCATGTTCTATATAAAAGAACCCAAGCGCGGCGCGGCGGAAACCGTGCAAGTCTCCCAGGAGCGCGTCGACCGCCCGATCCGTCGCGTGCTGGCAGTGCCGACCTTTCTCTGGCTGGTGCTCGCCGGGCTGTGCTTTAACTTTGCTACGTATGCGTGCAACTCGTTCCTGGTGCCGATGCTGCAACGGTATTTTCTGATGCCATTGCAGGATGCGGCTGTCGCGACGGGTGTGATTGTCGGTTTGACCGGCCTGGTGGGCTTGACCCTGGGCGGCTGGATTGCCGACAAGATTCATCAGCGGATCGCCAATGGCCGTCTCCTGTTTGCCGCGTGCAGCTTGATTATCTCCACGGTGACTACCGCCTGGGCCTTGCATGCCGGACGTATAGAAATTGGCGTGTTTGTCGCGCTGTTCAGTGTGGGCTGGTTGTTTGCCTACAACTTCTACACCTGCGTTTATACGGCGATCCAGGATGTGGTCGAACCGCGCCTGCGCGCTACGGCAATGGCGCTGTTCTTTGCCGGTTTGTATTTGCTCGGCGGCGGGATGGGACCGATTGTGGTGGGCGGGCTGTCTGATCACTTTGCCCATTCGGCAATGTACGCGGCGGGAGCGGAGCAGATGACTGAGGCTTATAAAGCCGTGGGGTTGCATGATGCCATGTACCTGATTCCGGTGGCGCTGTTCTTGACCATGCTGTTTTTGTTCCAGGCGTCACGTAGTTTTGTGCGCGATGCCAAGCGCATGAAGGATGGGCTGAGTGGGGTTCAAGTGCCGGCTTCTGCGGTAACGGCATGAGACCGAGGTGACCCTATCGGGGCATGGGTATCTACACATCTTTGATGTAGCGACCGCCGGTAACCACGATGCGCAGCGAGCCGCTTTTGATCTTGATCTGCTTTTGATCTCAGGCGCCCCGTTAAACCACGCTGGCCGGAATTCGACAGGGATTTGGGGGGTAAACCGGCAGGGATGCCGGTTTAGCCGCCCCGCGCCATGGATGGCGCGTGGCGGCGGCCCCCCAAATCAATGTCGGATTACGGGCACACCGAGCTTGGGCGAGGTGCCGAGTGGTGGGGCAAGAGCGTTTGGGTTACTTTTGCGCTTTTCAAAAGTGACCCGCTGTAAAAGCGGAACCAATAGTGGTCGTTACCGAAGCAATGGATATGTACGCGGTCTGATCCAACATTCTGGTCGGCTGTCAGGCCGCCATCGGGGGCAAGCCCCCTCCCACATTTGACCGAGTTGTCTGAACCCTACTCGGTCAGTGTGGGACAGGGCTTGGCCCCGATGAGGCCCTCAAGACCAATAAAAAGGCCCGCACTAAGCGGGCCTCCTAATTGGCAGCGAATGATCAGCCGGCCACCAACACCCGAATCGCTTCCAATCGCAGCGCCGCCTTATCGAGCATGCCCAAGCCTTGCTCGCGTTGATTGCGCAAGGCAACCAGCTCGCTGTCACGCACGGTAGGGTTGACCGCTTGCAGTGCGGTCAGGCGCGCCAGTTCTTCGTCGGTGTCCGCCGCCAGGCGGCGCTTGGCCTCGGCCACACGCTCGGCGTGGCGCGGCGCGATCTTCTCTTCACCGGCGTTGATGCGCGGTGTGAGCTGGTCGCGCTGGGCCTGTACGAACTTGTTGGCGCTGGCCCGTGGCACGCTTTCCAACTGGTCGTTCAAGGTCACAAACGACACGCGACCCGAGAGGTCGTTGCCATTGGCATCCAGCAGGCAGCGCAGGGCGGCCGGTGGCAGGTAGCGGCCCAGTTGCAGCGAGCGCGGCGCCACCACTTCGCTGACGTAGAGCAGTTCCAGCAACACAGTGCCCGGTTTGAGCGCCTTGTTCTTGATCAACGCCACGGCGGTGTTGCCCATTGAGCCGGACAGTACCAGGTCCATGCCGCCTTGCACCATTGGGTGTTCCCAAGTGATGAACTGCATGTCTTCGCGCGACAGTGCCTGGTTGCGGTCGTAGGTGATGGTCACACCCTCGTCGTCACCCAGGGGGAAGCTGGCGTCGAGCATTTTTTCGCTGGGCTTCAAGATCAGCGCGTTTTCCGAATGGTCCTCGCTGTCGATGCCGAAGGCGTCGAACAGGGTTTCCATATAGATCGGCAGGGCGAACTGGTCGTCTTGCTCGAGGATGTCTTCGACCAGCGCATCGCCTTCACCGGCGCCGCCGGAGTTGAGTTCCAGCAAGCGGTCACGACCGGTGTGCAGCTCCTGCTCCAGGCGTTCGCGCTCGGCACGGGCTTCGTCGATCAGGGCTTGCCACTCGCCGTCGTCGGCAGCTTCCAGCAATGGCAGCAGGCGCGGGCCGAACTGATGCTGCAAGGCGTTGCCGGTCGGGCAGGTATTGAGGAAGGCGTTGAGCGCTTCGTGGTACCACTGGAACAGGCGCTGTTGCGGGCTGGTTTCCAGGTACGGTACGTGCAGTTCGATCACGTGTTTCTGGCCGATCCGGTCCAGACGGCCAATACGCTGTTCCAGCAGGTCGGGGTGGGACGGCAGGTCGAACAGCACCAGGTGATGGGAGAACTGGAAGTTGCGGCCTTCACTGCCGATTTCCGAACAGATCAGCACCTGGGCACCGAACTCTTCATCGGCGAAGTAGGCGGCGGCGCGGTCACGCTCGAGGATGTTCATGCCCTCGTGGAACACCGTGGCCGGGATGCCGGAGCGCACGCGCAGGGCGTCTTCCAGGTCCATGGCGGTTTCGGCGTGGGCGCAGATCACCAGGACCTTGGTGCGCTTGAGCATTTTCAGTTGGTCGATCAGCCACTCGACCCGTGGGTCGAAGCGCCACCAGCGGTTTTCTTCCTCGATGTCCGGTTGCGCCTGGAAGCTGACTTCCGGGTACAGCTCGGCGTGTTCGCCCAAAGGCAATTCGAGGTATTCGTCCGGGTTCGGCAGCGGGTAGGCGTGCAGCTTGCGCTCGGGGAAGCCCTGCACTGCGGCACGGGTGTTGCGGAACAGCACGCGGCCGGTGCCGTGACGGTCAAGCAGTTCACGCACCAGGCGGGCGCTGGCTTCGCTGTCGCCATCGTTGACGGCGGTGAGCAGGGCTTCGCCTTCGTTACCGAGGAAACCCTGGATAGTCTTGTGCGCGGCCGGTGACAGGCGGCCCTTGTCCAGCAGTTCCTGCACGGCCTCGGCAACCGGGCGATAGTTCTCGCTCTCGGCGCGGAAGGCTTGCAGGTCGTGGAAACGGTTTGGGTCGAGCAGGCGCAGCCGCGCAAAGTGGCTGTCCTGGCCGAGTTGTTCCGGGGTGGCGGTCAGCAGCAGGACGCCGGGAATGACCTCGGCAAGCTGCTCGACCAGGCTGTATTCGGCGCTGGCCTTGTCTTCATGCCACACCAGGTGGTGGGCTTCGTCGACCACCAGCAAATCCCAGCCGGCCGCAAACAGCGCGTCCTGGGCCTTCTCGTCATCCACCAGCCATTCCAGCGCAACGAGTGCAAGCTGGGTGTCTTCGAACGGGTTGGTGGCATCGCTTTCGATAAAGCGCTCTTCATCGAACAGCGCGACCTGCAGGTTGAAGCGGCGGCGCATTTCCACCAGCCACTGGTGCTGCAGGTTTTCCGGGACCAGGATCAGCACGCGGCTGGCACGGCCCGAGAGCAGTTGGCGATGGATCACCAGGCCAGCTTCGATGGTCTTGCCCAGGCCCACTTCGTCAGCCAGCAAGACTCGTGGCGCGATACGGTCAGCGACTTCACGGGCGATGTGCAGTTGGTGCGCAATAGGTTGCGCGCGTACGCCACCCAGGCCCCACAATGATGATTGCAGTTGGCGGCTGGTGTGTTCCAAGGTGTGATAGCGCAGCGAGAACCAGGCCAGCGGGTCGATCTGCCCGGCGAATAGACGGTCGCTGGCCAGGCGGAACTGGATAAAGTTGGACAGTTGGGTTTCCGGCAGGGTGACCTGCTCGTTCTGCCCGTTGAGGCCGTGGTAGACCAGCAGGCCATCGACGTCGTCGACTTCCTGTACGGTCATTTTCCAGCCTTCGAAATGGGTGATGGTGTCACCCGGCGAAAACCTCACGCGAGTGAGGGGCGCATTCCGTAGCGCATACTGGCGGGTGTCGCCAGTGGCCGGATAGAGCACGGTCAACAAGCGCCCGTCCTGTGCCAGAACGGTGCCTAACCCCAGCTCTGCTTCGCTGTCACTAATCCAGCGTTGCCCCGGTTGATACTGCTGCGCCATGCTGCCTGACTCCCGCCGTGAAAAAGCCGACTATCTTAACGGAACAAGCCCCTGCGCCCAAGGACTCTGACAAAAACTACGCTGTTTGTGAGGTGCGCCGGGAGTTGAATCGACGGGTGGCGGGCACTTGCGAGTGTCGACTGGGTCACAGCTTGGCACGCCGGTGCTCAAGTCGCCTTGCCATCCGCCGACAGCCTGTTGATCAGGAGAATAACTATCATGCTTCCACCCATGCTGCCCGTCAGTGTTGTGCCGGTCACGTCGCAACTCGATCCGGCACGCCAGAAGCCGGATATTCCGCCGGTGGTCCCCGTTCAACCGGGCTCCAACGAGAGCACCATCGACCTGAAGAAGGGCGATGCCGAGCAATCGACCTTTCTGCTGCGCGAAGAACAACGTCGCCAGCAAGAGCAACAGAAGCGCCAGCGTGAAGCCGACGATGAGGCGCAGCAGCACCTGCCCATTCCCGGCGACCTGCTCAACGCTGACAACACTGTTCCCGTGGCGCCGCTGATCGAAGATGCGCCGCGCCAGGGCCTGTGGGTGGATATCGAGGTTTAATCGATCAGTTCAACCAGGGCCGTCATCAGCCGCTCGATGTCAACATCGGTGTTGAGCGGGCTGACGGATATTCGTGCAATGCTTGCCAGCCCGCGTGCTTGCATATCCAGCGGCGTGTAGGCGATACCATTGGCGCCGATGTTGATGCGCTTCAATCCCAGGCGCCGCTTGAGTTCAAAGCTATCCCAGCCAGCCAGGTTGAAAGCGATCAAACCTGAATGCGTGGTGCCCAAGTCGTGCAGGGTAATCTGCGGTAGCTGACGCAGTGCTTCGCGGATTCGTGTGCTGGTCTGCGAGACCCTCTCCCACACCCGCTCGATCCCCCATCGATTGATCTCTTGCAACGCATTGCCCAAGCCTGCCAGCAAGGCGAAGGACACTTCGCTGGTTTCGAAACGCCGGGCGTCGTTGCGCAAGTCGAAGCCCTCGGCAGTCCAGGGCGCTGAAAACACGTCGCGCTGGACGGGGTTCAGGTGCTGGAGAAAATCAGGCCGTATATAGAGCAATGCGGTACCGCGAGGCCCGCGCAGGTGTTTGCGACCAGCGGACTTGAGCACGTCGCACTGCAACGCTTGCACATCCACTGGCACCTGGCCGACGGCTTGGCCGGCGTCGATAAAGTAGGGGATGGCATGCCGCCGGGCTACCGCGCCGATGGCCTGGGCCGGGTTGATCAGGCCACTGTTGGCCGGTAGCCAGGTAAGGTCGATCAGCTTCACATGGGCGTCGAGCATTGCCTCAAGTGCCACCGGGCAGACCGCGCCGGCGGCGTCACAGGGGATCACCTCCACCTGTGCACCCGCTTGCACGGCCAGCGCCATGCTCGCCAGGTTGCCGCCCCATTCATGGCGGCCCACCAGGATGCGGTCGCCCGGCTGCCAAGGCCCCAACGCTTGGAACGCCATGCTCCAGGCCGTGGAGCCACTGCTGGTGAAGGCAATCGACGACGCCGGCGCATTGAGCAACTGTCCGGCGGCGCGGCGGGCTTTTTCCACCAGCACGGCGCCCCGTTCGCCAGCCTCCATCGGGCCGTCGCGGGCCTCACAATGCAACTGCTCGATGATGGCGTCCAGTGTCGCCTGGCTGGGCAAGGACGCTCCTGCGTGGTTGAAATGCACGATGCCCGACTGACAGCCGGGCGTGGTGTCGCGCAATTGCTGGATGTCCAGCGCGCTCACGGTTGCAGCTCGAAAATGGCATCCACCTCGACGGCGACGCCGGCAGGCAAACTGCAGACGCCTATGGCGGTGCGCACATGTCGGCCCTTATCGCCCAGGGCATTGACCAGCAGGTTCGAGGCGCCATTGGCGACCACGCTCTGGTGCTGGAATTCGGCAGTGCTGGCGATGAATACGCCCAGGCGCAGGGTACGCGTTACACGCGACAGGTCGTCCCCCAGCGCATCGCTCAATTGCCCCAGCAGGCCCAGCGCCGCCAGTTCCGCCGCGTGGGTGCCTTGTTCATCGCTGAGGGAATCGCCCAGGCGCCCGATGTAGGCCGGTTTACCATCGACCAGGGGAATTTGTCCGGAGATAAACAGTTGGTGTTGGCTGATGACATGGCTGATGTAGTTGGCCGCCGGCTGGCTGGGCGTTGGCAGTATCAGGCCGAGGGCGTGTACGCGTTGGCGGATGGAATCGGTCATGGTGAAGCCTCCAGGTTCAGGAGGTTTGAGCATGTCGATTGACGCGATGGCCGACAAACGGATAGATCTCAATCGACGTATCGAAAAAACTCACGCGTTTGCGCAGGTTTGCTTGAGCCACTGGCTGAAACACTCGGCCGCTTGGCTGAGCGGGCCTTGGGGTGCGATCAGCCAATAGCCGATTTCACTGTGATAGGGCGGCCAGTCAAACGCCTGGACCAGGCTGCCTTCCTGGAGTCTGCGCTCGATCAGGCGATGGCGGCCCATGGCGATACCCTGGCCGGCCACGGTGGCTTCGACCACAATGTTGTAGTCATGCAGCATGACGCGGGGGTAGGGGCTGAGGTCGACCCGGTAATGGGCAGACCAGTCCGTCCATTCGAAAGGGCGGTGCGAAGTTGCCATCAACAAGGCGCCATGGGGCATCTGCCTGGCCTTGAAACCCGGGCTGCACACCGGGGACAGGATTTCGGGCATCAGGCGTGTGGCTTGCACGTCGGGCCAGTCGCCCTTGCCGTAACGGATGGCCAGGTCAACCTCGGCCGTGGCGACGTTGGCCAGTTGGATCGCGGGCAGCAACTCTACCTGAATGTGCGGGTAGCGCTGCAGAAAGTCGGCCAGGCGCGGTGCCAGCCATAGCGTGGCGAACGACGCCAGCACGCCGATGCGCAGTACGCCGGCGCTGGGGGCCACCCGTTGGCTGCGAGTTGCCGCGCCGATGGCTTCCAGGGCCGGGCGGATTTGATCGTAGTAGTGTTGCCCGTCCAATGTCAGATCAATCGCACGGGTACGCCGGATAAACAGCGGCTTGCCCAAATGCTGTTCGAGCTTGTGCACCTGATGGCTCAGCGCGCTTTGGGTCACCGACAACTCGTCCGCCGCCTTGATAAAGCTCAAGTGCCGCGCCACGGCTTCGAAGGCGCGCAGGGCCAGCAGCGGTGGAAGGTCGTTGTGCAAGGCCACCTGGATGCGCCTCCTGGGTCGAGTGGAAGTGCCGATTTTGGGCGATGCCCTGCATTTTGTCGCCCGCTGATTTGCCGTCGGACGGGGCAGGCCGCATTATTGGGGTATTCCCGCCACGACGTAAGCCAAGCCATGAGTGATGACGACAAGCTGATTGACCTGAATGCCGAACGCGCCAAGCGTGTACACGACCTCAATGACAAACGCTTGAATGAAGTGCGCCAAGCCTTTGAACAAGCCATGCCCTTGGGAAAAACCAAGAAGAAGTCGAAAAACAAACCGAAAAAGCGTTGAAACAGCCTGCATCCATTGATGCAGGTCAGTTATTACCCTTCTTTACGCCCTCTTATGGGCGACATTGATCCTGATCAATTTCCCACTGCGCCTTCTCCATTAACTTAGCCCTATCGCAACAGGGCAAGTGCAGGAGGCCGGTCATGTTTATCGATAATGTGGTTTTTGCCGGAGTGCTGACTGTAAGCCTCATGGTGCTGTTTTTTGTAGGGTTTGGATTTTTTATCTGGAAAGACGCGAACAAGCGTAAAAAACCTTAGGTTTTTCCGGATTACATGGGCACGCAAGGCATTTTGGGCGACTTCGGTCGCCCTTTTTTTTGCTCTGCTTTTCTCTAACCGCGAATATAAAAAAAGGTGCGACCCTCGCGGATCGCACCTTTTTTATGGCCGGCTGGCTATCAGTTGCCCAATGCCTTGGACGCCAACCAGAACAACCCGGCCGACAGGCCCACGGTCGCCGGCAGGGTCAATATCCAGGCCATCAAGATGGTCTTGACGGTGCCGCCTTGCAGGCCGCTCTTGTTGGCGACCATGGTGCCCGCGACGCCTGAAGACAGCACGTGGGTGGTGGACACCGGCAGAGCGAAGATATTGGCGAAGCCGATCATGGTGGCGGTGGTGATCTGGGCCGACATGCCCTGGGCATAGGTCATGCCCTGCTTGCCGATCTTCTCGCCGATAGTCAGTACCACGCGCTTCCAGCCCACCATGGTGCCCAGGCCCAGGGCGAGTGCGACCGCAAGGATCACCCAGAACGGGGCGTACTCGGTGGTGGCGGTCAGGTCTTTGCGCAGCTTGTCGAGGTCGGACTTCTCACGGGAATCCAGGCCTGGCAGCTTGCCGACTTTCTTCGCGGTGTCGTCCAGGCAGAGCAGGTAGCGACGTACTTCAATGCGGTGGTCGGCAGTCAGCGAGTGGTAGTCCGAAACGCCTTTCAAGGTGCCCAGCAGCGCGTTGATCGTCGGTTCGGTCTGCTGCGGGTTGCAGCGGAACTTGCCCGGCAGGTCATCCTTCACGCTTTTGCCCAGGGCCAGGAACTCGCCCAGGGTCTCGTGGTTGCGCTGGTAGAACTGGTTCAGGTGCAGGGTCGCGTCGCGGGTACGCTCGATCTGGTAGGTTGTGCTGCCCAGGTCAAGGACGAACTGCGCCGGCACGATACCGATCAGCACCAGCATGATCAGGCCGATACCTTTCTGGCCGTCGTTGGAGCCGTGTACGAAGCTGACGGCCATGGCCGAAATCACCAGGACCAGGCGGTTCCAGAACGGCGGGTGTTTCTTGTCGTCTAGCTTGCGGCGCTGGTCCGGAGTCTTGTGCATCTTCGACAGCGGGCGCCACCACTTCAGGCCGATCAGCACCAGGGCTGCGACCAGAAAGCCGGCCATCGGCGAGAACACCAGGGACGCGCCGATATCCACGGCTTTCTGCCAGTTCACACCGTCAGCCAGGGGGATGTCGTTGATCAGGGCATTGGCCAGGCCGACACCGAGGATCGAGCCGATCAGGGTGTGGGAGCTGGAGGCGGGGATACCAAAGTACCAAGTGCCCAGGTTCCAGGTGATCGCCGCAGCCAATAAAGAGAAGACCATCGCCAAGCCATGGCCGGTGTTCACATTGATCAGCAACTCCACCGGCAGCAAATGCACGATGGCGTAAGCGACACCGACACCACCGAGCAATACGCCGAGGAAATTGAACACCCCGGAGAAGAACACGGCAAGGTGTGGCGGCATGGCTTTGGTATAGATGACTGTGGCCACCGCGTTAGCGGTGTCATGAAAGCCATTGATGAACTCGAAGGCGAGGACAAAGGCCAGGGCGAGCAACAGGCTCACTAGAACCCAAGCATCCAGTCCGCTGAATAAATCGATCATGAAGGTTTTCTGACCCGGTCGTAAGGGGGCGCGATTATGCCAGAAAACATCGGTAATCGATGCATTAGCTGCTCATCGGTAACAATCTTCATTGAAAAACCGGCGCCAGGATGGACGCATCCCAGGGTTTTCGGGGCTTTGGCAAGTCTTTGATTTATAAAGCTCAGGCCGGAAAAGACCGGCGTTGGTCATGAAAATGTCATGCCTGAAACATTTGTATGAAATTTCGTTGGCGGCCGTAGGTTACTGACCAGCGGGCGGTGCGCCATGGAGCCCTCTGCCAGTGGTGGACCGGCAGAGACAGCAGACCCTGGAAGCTCGAACGCAAGTGCTTATGGCTCTTCAGTCTTGAGTTCCTGTTCTATCTTTTGGATTTCCTGGGCAAAGGCTTGGTCGAGCAGGCTGGCTCGCTTGCGCCATGGCTTGCGTTCTGGCTCAGGTTGCGCGGCGTAGGTGGTGACTTCCCCGCCGTAGACGTCCTTGTAACGTTGCTCCTGGCGCTCAAGTTCCGCGCGCAGTTCATCTTTCGTCACAGTGTTACCTAATTGAGTTAAGTTTATTGATTGCGCAGCGTCATGCCTGAAAGTCGTCCTCGGATGGTTTCAGGTTGAACAGTCGAACTGTTCAACTTGGAATGCAGACCTGAGGGCAGTTCTTTTAAGCGGGTATTGTGACCGTCGCTGCATACATCCCGCAGCGCCTGGCGAGCTCCAATTCCGATAGTGATACCGGGCTGACCTCTGCACAGGTTGCATTATAGCGGCGCATTTGAATAACACTATCACTACGAAGTTAAAAAGCGTCAACGTTGTGTGAGGGTTTTATTACATGCGGGCGCCAGTATTTGTGAACGCCGTCATCCTAATGTCTACGTTCATTCTAAAGGGCAGGGTAAACGGCCACATTTTTTGGATTTATCAGGCAAATCTGAAACGTTGACCACAGGGGGGCGCGCCAGTGCGGGTCAAATTGCGATAATCGCATGATTGTCCGATAATCGCCCAATGTTGCCGGCGCTGTCTTGTGCATCGCGTCCGGCACGGCTTGTAATGGCGGCCAACCCTCCCGTGGTGAAAACAAGAGAAAGGACCCCTGAAATGAACGATCAATTGCGCAACTCCTTTGCATCAGTGGCGCCGCCGATCGTGGCATCACCGGCCAAGCGCATCCAGGCCTTCACCGGTGATCCGGATTTCATGACCTCCCTGGCCCGTGGCCTGGCCGTGGTGCAGGCGTTCCAGGAACGCAAGCGGCACCTGACCATCGCCCAGATCAGCCATCGCACCGAAATCCCCCGCGCCGCCGTGCGTCGTTGCCTGCATACCCTGATCAAGCTTGGCTACGCCACCACCGATGGGCGCACCTACTCGTTGTTGCCTAAAGTGCTGACCCTTGGTCACGCCTATCTGTCGTCCACACCGTTGGCCGTGTCGGCCCAACCCTATCTGGACCGCATGAGCGAGCAGCTGCATGAAGCCTGCAACATGGCCACCCTCGAGGGCGATGACATCCTCTATATCGCCCGTTCGGCCACCACCCAGCGGCTGATCTCCGTTGATTTGTCTGTGGGTGGGCGGCTGCCGGCGTATTGCACGTCCATGGGGCGGATTTTGCTGGCCGCTCTCGACGATGCTTCGTTGCAGGACTATCTCCAGCATGCCGACCTGCAAACCAAGACCAGCCGTACCTTGACCACGCCTGAAGCCCTGTTCGAATGCCTGCAACAGGTCCGTCAGCAAGGCTGGTGCATTGTCGACCAGGAACTGGAGCAGGGCCTGCGTTCTATTGCGGTACCGGTGTATGACGCGTCTGGCCAGGTACTGGCCGCGCTCAATGTCAGCACCCATGCCGGACGGGTCAGCCGCAGTGAGTTGGAGCAGCGCTTTTTGCCGAGCATGCTCAGCGCCAGCCGCGAGTTGAGTGCGCAGTTGTTTGCCTAAGCTGTTCGGTGACCGCACAGATCCCGGTTGGCTCGATTGACGGTGTTTCCCCTGGCTTATTAATGTGCGGCAGCGCTCTGAGGAGCTGCCTAATAATAATGATGACCTGAGGTCGTCAGCCCGCCATCGGTGTGGAATAAAAATAATGAATCAGCCTTCTGTCGGTACCACCCTGGACGTGCAGTCCTTCATCAATACCCAGCCACTGTCACGCTATCAGTGGCGCGTGGTCATTCTATGTTTCCTGATTGTCTTTCTTGACGGCCTCGATACAGCGGCCATGGGCTTTATCGCACCGGCACTGTCCCAGGACTGGGGCATCGATCGCGCGAGCCTCGGCCCGGTGATGAGCGCCGCGTTGATCGGCATGGTGTTCGGCGCACTGGGTTCCGGCCCGCTCGCCGATCGCTTTGGCCGTAAAGTCGTGTTGGTGGGCGCGGTGGTGGTGTTTGGAGCGTTCAGCTTGGCGTCGGCCTACAGCAGTAATGTCGATCAGTTGCTGGTGCTGCGCTTTCTCACCGGGCTGGGCCTGGGCGCCGGCATGCCGAATGCCACTACCTTGCTCTCCGAATACACCCCCGAGCGCCATAAGTCGTTGCTGGTGACCAGCATGTTCTGCGGCTTCAACCTGGGCATGGCTGGCGGTGGGTTTATTTCGGCCAAGCTGATCCCCGCCTTCGGTTGGCACAGCCTGTTGCTGATTGGCGGCATCCTGCCATTGATCCTGGCGCTGGTGCTGTTGGCGTGGTTGCCGGAATCGGCGCGTTACCTGGTGGTACGCAATCGCGGCACCGACAAGGTGCGCAAAACCCTTGCCCCCATCGAGCCCGGTATCGTCGCCCAAGCCAGCGCTTTCAGCGTGCCGGAGCAAAAAACCGTCAAGGCCCGCAATGTGTTCGCGGTGATCTTCTCGGGCACCTACAGCGCCGGCACCTTGCTGTTGTGGCTCACTTACTTCATGGGCCTGGTGATTGTGTACCTGCTGACCAGTTGGCTGCCCACGTTGATGCGCGACAGCGGCGCCAGCATGGAACAGGCCGCGTTTATCGGCGCGTTGTTCCAGTTTGGCGGGGTGTTGAGTGCAGTGGGCGTGGGCTGGGCGATGGACCGGTTCAACCCGCACAAAGTGATCGGTACCTTCTATCTGTTGGCCGGAGTGTTTGCCTACGCGGTCGGGCAGAGCCTGGGCAATATCACGCTACTGGCGACCCTCGTGCTGATCGCCGGGATGTGCGTCAACGGTGCGCAATCGGCGATGCCGTCCCTGGCCGCACGGTTCTACCCAACCCAGGGGCGTGCCACCGGTGTGTCGTGGATGCTTGGCATTGGCCGCTTCGGCGCAATTCTGGGCGCATGGATGGGCGCCACCTTGCTGGGCCTGGGTTGGAATTTCGAGCAGGTGCTTACGGCACTGGTGATCCCGGCGGCGTTGGCCACGGCTGCGGTGGTGATCAAGGGCATGGTCAGCCATGCCGACGCCACCTAAGCCTGGCGGGGATCAAATGTGGGGGGCTTGCCCCTCCCACATTTGAAGGTTAGCTAGGTAACAATCTGTTCGTTTATCGAACACTGAGTCGATTATCGGATTGTTTGGCCCCTATCCCCGGCTTAACCTTCAAGCACTTCGGCGCCCCCTCAGCGCCTTTTTTGATCAACAGCGGGAGCCCAACCCCATGGCTGAAATCCTCACTCTGCGTGATGCGGTCAAGCGCTTCGTGAACGACGGCGATACCGTCGCCCTCGAAGGCTTTACCCACCTGATCCCCACGGCCGCAGGTCATGAAATCATTCGTCAAGGCAAAAAAGACCTGACACTGGTACGTATGACCCCTGACCTGATCTACGACCAGTTGATCGGTGCCGGCTGTGCGCGCAAGTTGATTTTTTCCTGGGGTGGCAACCCGGGTGTGGGCTCCCTGCATCGCCTGCGCGACGCGGTCGAGAAGCAATGGCCGCAGCCTCTGGAGATTGAAGAACACAGCCACGCCGACCTGGCCAATGCCTACGTCGCCGGGGCATCGGGCCTACCGTTCGCGGTGCTGCGTGCCTACGCCGGTTCTGACTTGCCCAAGGTCAACCCACTGATCAAGACCGTTACCTGCCCGTTTACTGGTGAAGTGCTGGCGGCGGTACCGTCGGTACGTCCTGACATCACCGTGATCCACGCACAGAAAGCCGATCGCAAGGGCAACGTGCTGCTCTGGGGCATTCTCGGCGTGCAGAAGGAAGCGGCCCTGGCGGCCAAGCGCTGCATCGTCACCGTCGAGGAAATCGTCGATGACCTGAATGCACCGATGAACAGCTGCGTGTTGCCGACCTGGGCGCTGACGGCGGTATGCCTCGTACCCGGAGGTGCACATCCCTCCTACGCCCACGGCTACAACGAGCGCGATAACCGTTTCTACCAGGCGTGGGACCCGATTGCCCGCGACCGTGAAACCTTTACTGCCTGGATCGACGAATACATCCACGGCACCGCCGATTTCAATGAATTCCGGGCCAAGCTGGCCACCGCGCAGGAGGCCAAGTAATGGCTTACTCCACTAATGAAATGATGACCGTCGCCGCTGCACGCCGCTTGCAGAACGGCTCGGTGTGCTTCGTCGGCATCGGTCTGCCGTCCAAGGCCGCCAACCTGGCGCGCCTGACTTCATCGCCCGACGTGGTGCTGATCTACGAGTCCGGCCCGATTGGGGCCAAGCCCAGCGTGCTGCCGCTGTCCATCGGCGATGGCGAGTTGGCGGAGACCGCCGACACCGTGGTGCCCACCGGTGAGATCTTTCGCTATTGGCTGCAGGGCGGGCGCATTGATGTGGGCTTTCTCGGCGCGGCCCAGGTTGATCGGTTCGGCAATATCAACACCACCGTGGTCGGTGACTATCACCAGCCCAAGGTGCGTTTGCCCGGTGCCGGTGGCGCGCCGGAGATTGCCGGTTCGGCCAAGAGCGTGCTGATCATCCTTAAGCAATCGTCCCGTTCGTTTGTCGACAAGCTGGACTTCATCACCTCTGTCGGTCACGGCGAAGGCGGCGACTCACGCAAGCGTCTTGGCCTGCCCGGCGCAGGACCCGTAGGCATCATTACCGACCTGTGCATCATGGAACCGGAGGAGGGCAGCCATGAATTCGTGGTCACCGCGCTGCATCCCGGCGTGACCCGTGAACAGGTAGTGGCCGCCACCGGTTGGGCGATTCGCTTTGCCGACCAGGTCAGCACCACGGCTGAACCCACCGAGACAGAACTGACCGCCCTGCGTGACCTCGAAGCACGCACGGCCGCGGCCCACGGCCAAGCGCCGGGAGAAGCCTGATGCGCGACGTATTCATCTGTGATGCCATTCGCACGCCTATCGGCCGTTTTGGCGGCGGCTTGTCGACTGTACGCGCCGATGACCTGGCGGCGCTGCCGATCAAGGCGCTGATCGAGCGCAACCCCTCGGTGGATTGGAATGCAGTGGACGAGGTGTTCCTCGGCTGCGCCAACCAGGCCGGCGAAGACAACCGCAACGTGGCGCGCATGGCACTGTTGCTGGCGGGGCTGCCGGAAAGCGTTCCGGGCGTGACCCTCAACCGTCTGTGCGCCTCGGGCATGGATGCCATCGGCACGGCCTTTCGCGCCATCGCCAGCGGCGAAATGGAGCTGGCGATTGCCGGTGGCGTCGAGTCGATGTCCCGTGCTCCCTTCGTGATGGGCAAGGCTGATGCGGCGTTTTCGCGCAACATGAAGCTGGAGGACACCACCATCGGCTGGCGCTTTATCAACCCGCTGATGAAGGCCCAGTACGGTGTGGATGCCATGCCGCAGACCGCCGACAATGTCGCCGACGACTATCAGGTTTCCCGCGCCGACCAGGACGCTTTCGCCCTGCGCAGCCAGCAGCGCACCGCCGCCGCACAAGCCGCCGGCTTCTTCGCCGAGGAAATCGTGCCGGTGCGGGTCGCCCATAAAAAAGGTGAAACTGTAGTGGAGCACGATGAGCACCCACGGGACACCAGCCTGGAAGCCCTGGCCAAGCTCAAGCCAGTCAACGGTCCGGACAAGACCGTCACTGCCGGCAACGCTTCGGGCGTGAACGACGGCGCTGCGGCATTGATCCTCGCGTCTGCCGAAGCGGTAAAGAAACACGGTCTCACTGCCCGCGCCCGCGTACTGGGCATGGCCAGTGCCGGTGTCGCCCCGCGTGTGATGGGTATCGGCCCGGTGCCTGCGGTGCGCAAGCTGGTGGAGCGCCTGGGGTTGGCGGTCACTGACTTTGATGTGATCGAACTCAACGAAGCCTTTGCCAGCCAAGTCCTGGCAGTGCTGCGCGAACTGGGGCTTGCCGACGATGCCCCCCAGGTCAACCCGAACGGTGGCGCCATCGCCCTCGGCCACCCCCTGGGCATGAGCGGTGCGCGGCTGGTCCTGACGGCCCTGCACCAATTGGAAAAAACCGGCGGCAGCAAAGGCCTGGCGACCATGTGCGTGGGTGTCGGCCAAGGGCTGGCCCTGGCGATTGAACGCGTCCAATAAGAGAGGATTGCTCCATGAGTGACAAGCCCGGTTACCGGCGCCCGCACGCGGGTACCCAACCTGATTACCTGCACCCGGCCTACCAGTCGACGAACCTGCGTTCGCCGTCCCAGCCATTGGTGTTCCTGCCCCATTCCTTGTCGGAAATCACCGGCCCGATCATCGGCGCCGAGCGTATCAATGAGAAGGACAACGACCTGACGGCCCAGCATGAAGGCGAGCCCCAAGGCGAGCGCATCATCATTCACGGCCGCGTACTCGATGAGAACGGCCTACCGGTGCCGGGCATCCTCGTGGAGATCTGGCAGGCCAACGCCGCTGGTCGCTACAACCACAAGCGCGACCTGCACGATGCACCGCTGGACCCGAATTTCACCGGCACCGGGCGCACCGTCACCGACGCCGATGGCTGGTACCAGTTCCAGACCATCAAGCCCGGTGCGTACCCGTGGGGCAACCACCACAATGCATGGCGCCCGGCGCATATCCACTTTTCGCTGTTCGGCCCCAGTGTGCTGACGCGGTTGGTGACGCAAATGTATTTCCCCGGTGACCCGTTGCTGGAATACGACCCAATCTACAACTGTGTACCGGATACCAGTGCCAAGGAGCGCTTGATCGCGCGATTCGACCTGGAAAAAACCGTTCCGTCCTACGCCCTCGGTTACCGCTGGGACATCGTCCTGCGCGGCCGCGACGCCACGCCGATGGAGAAATGAGATGACACTCTACGCAACCACGTCCCACACCGTCGGGCCTTATTACCACATCGGCCTGACCTGGCTGAACCGCGAAGACCTGACGGTAGCCGCGACCCTCGGCGAACGCGTGGCGATCAGCGGGCAAGTGCTGGACGGCAACGGCGATATCGTCAACGACGCCATGCTGGAAGTCTGGCAGGCCAATGCCGCCGGCAAATACGACCACCCTGAGGATGAGCAGGACAAGGCGCTTGACCCCAACTTCGAAGGCTTCGGCCGGGTGCCGGTAGATGCCGAAGGGCGCTTTCGCTTTACCACCATCAAACCAGGCAGTGTGCCGGGATTGAAAGGCACGACCCAGGCGCCGCATCTGGTGGTGCTGGTATTTGCCCGGGGGCTGGTGAAGCACTTGCTGACGCGGATTTATTTTGACGGCGAGGCGTTCAATGGCGATGACCCGCTGTTGGCATGTGTGCCAGCAGAGCGTCGCGGTACCTTGATTGCCAAGGCGGACGCGCAGGGTGTGCATCAGTGGAATGTGATTTTGCAGGGGACAGACAAGGAAACGGTGTTCTTCGATTACTGACGGTCTGCCTGTAGGAGCGAGCTTGCTCGCGAAAATCGCCAACGATAACGCGGGTAGCCTGAATGAACGCGGTGCTCTCAGGTTTTTCGCGAGCAAGCTCGCTCCTACAGTGATGAGGTCTCAGGCAGTGCCTACCCTAAAGTCTGCTTGCGGAACATGGTTGTTGCAAAGTATGTCTAGGCTATAACCGTTCCCACTGAGTGAAAAAACATGACAACAACAACCAGCCACTACACCGGAGAAGAACGCAGCAAACGGATTTTTGCGATTGTCGGTGCCTCATCCGGCAACCTTGTCGAATGGTTCGACTTCTACGTCTACGCCTTCTGCGCGATTTATTTCGCCCCGGCGTTTTTCCCCTCCGACGATCCCACGGTGCAGCTGCTCAACACCGCCGGCGTGTTCGCCGCCGGGTTCCTGATGCGGCCTATCGGCGGCTGGTTGTTTGGCCGGGTGGCCGACAAGCACGGGCGCAAGAACTCGATGATGATCTCGGTGCTGATGATGTGCGCCGGTTCCCTGGTCATCGCCTTCCTGCCCACCTATAACGACATCGGTGCCTGGGCGCCGGCGCTACTGTTGGTGGCGCGGCTGTTCCAGGGCTTGTCGGTGGGGGGCGAATACGGCACCACGGCGACCTACATGAGTGAAGTCGCGCTCAAGGGCCAGCGCGGTTTCTTCGCCTCGTTCCAGTACGTGACCCTGATCGGCGGCCAGTTGCTGGCGGTGTTGGTGGTGGTGATCCTGCAGCAGATCCTCACCGAAGAAGAATTGCGTGCCTGGGGCTGGCGCATTCCTTTTGTGATCGGCGCGATTGCTGCGGTGATCTCCCTGCTGCTGCGCCGCACCCTGAAAGAAACCACCAGCAAGGAAATGCGCGAAGACAAGGACGCCGGCAGTATCGTCGCGCTGTTTCGCGACCACGGCAAAGCCTTCATCACCGTGCTTGGCTACACCGCCGGTGGCTCGCTGATTTTCTATACCTTCACCACCTACATGCAGAAGTACCTGGTGAACACCGTGGGTATGCACGCCAAGACGTCCAGCTACATCATGACCGGGGCGCTGTTTCTGTACATGTGCATGCAGCCGCTGTTCGGCATGCTGGCCGACAAGATCGGCCGGCGTAATTCCATGCTCTGGTTCGCCGGCCTTGGCACCCTGTTCACCGTGCCGATCCTGTTGACCCTGAAAACCGTGACCAGCCCGTTCCTGGCCTTTGTGCTGATTACCCTGGCCCTGGCGATTGTCAGCTTCTACACCTCGATCAGCGGCCTGGTCAAAGCCGAGATGTTCCCGCCCCAGGTACGTGCCTTGGGCGTGGGCCTGGCCTATGCCGTGGCGAACGCAGTGTTTGGTGGTTCCGCGGAAGTGGTCGCGCTGAGCTTGAAATCCATCGGCATGGAAAACACCTTTTATTGGTACGTCACTGCGATGATGGCGGTGGCCTTCCTGTTCAGCTTGCGCCTGCCGAAACAGGCGGCTTACCTGCACCACGATCTATAAGGGACGAGTTATGACGCTGCGCACGAGCAATCAACTGTTCGACGCTTACTTCACCGCCGGCAGCATGGCGGAAGTGTTCTGCGACCAGGGACGCCTGCAGGGCATGCTGGATTTCGAGGCCGCGCTGGCCCGGGCTGAGGCCCAGGTCGGGTTGATTCCGCAGGCCGCCGTGGCGCCGATTGCCCAGGCTTGCCTGGCTTCGCTCTACGACGTGGACGCCCTCGGCGTGGCGATTGCCACGGCAGGCAACTCGGCGATTCCGTTGGTCAAGGCACTGGGCAAGCTGATTGCCAGTGAAGATCCCGGCGCCGAGCGCTATGTGCATCTGGGCGCGACCAGCCAGGACGTGATGGACACTGGCCTGGTGCTGCAGTTGCGCCAGGCACTGGGGTTGATCGAAGCGGACCTGGCGCGCCTGGGCGATGTGCTGGCTGCCCAGGCCCAGCGTTACGCCGCCGTGCCATTGGCCGGGCGTACTTGGTTGCAACACGCGACACCGGTCACCCTGGGCATGAAAATCGCTGGTTGGTTGGGCGCCGTGACGCGCAGTCGCCAGCGCCTTGCCGAGTTGAAGCCGCGCCTGCTGGTGCTGCAGTTCGGCGGCGCGTCCGGCACTTTGGCAGCGCTCGGCGAACACGCCATGCCCGTCGCCGAAGCCTTGGCCGCTGAATTGCAGTTGGGCTTGCCCGAACAACCCTGGCATACCCAGCGTGATCGCCTGGTGGAATTTGCCAGCGTGCTCGGCCTGATCGCCGGCAGCCTCGGCAAGCTGGGTCGCGATATCAGCCTGTTGATGCAAACAGAAGCGGCGGAGGTATTTGAACCTGCGGCGCCGGGCAAGGGTGGTTCTTCGACCATGCCCCACAAGCGCAACCCTGTGGGCGCCGCGGTACTGATCAGCGCCGCCACCCGCGTGCCGGGCCTGGTGGCGACGATGTTCAGTGCCATGCCCCAGGAGCATGAACGCAGCCTGGGCTTGTGGCACGCCGAATGGGAGACCCTGCCGGAGATTTGTCGGTTGGTGTCCGGCGCCTTGCAACAGGCGGTGTTGGTCAGTGAAGAGCTGGAGGTCGACCCCGAGCGCATGGCGCAGAACCTCGACCTGACCCAGGGCCTGCTGCTAGCCGAAGCTGTCAGCATCGTGCTTGCCCAGCGCCTGGGCCGCGACACCGCCCACCATCTGCTGGAGCAGTGCTGCAAACGCGCCGTGACCGAGCGGCGCCACTTGCGTGAAGTATTGGCGGATGAACCGCAAGTGACCGCCGAGCTGTCTGCGGCTGAACTGGATCGCCTGCTCGACCCGGCCCATTACCTGGGCCAGGCGCACACCTGGGTCACCCGTGCAGTGACCGAACACTTTGCCTTGACTGCCTGAGGAGACTGCTGTGGCTTTTGTACAACTCGCCGAGGGCGAACTGCATTACCAATTGGAGGGGCCCGAGGGCGCACCGGTGCTGGTGCTGTCCAACTCCCTGGGCACCGACTTGCATATGTGGGACATCCAGATCCCGGCGTTCACCGAGCATTTTCGCGTGTTGCGCTACGACACCCGTGGCCATGGCAAATCCCTGGTGACCGAAGGGCCGTACAGCATCGAGCAACTGGGCCGAGACGTGATTGCCCTGCTGGATGCGCTGGGTATCCAGCGTGCGCATTTTTGCGGACTGTCCATGGGCGGGTTGATCGGCCAATGGCTGGGCATTCACGCCGGCGAACGCCTGCAACGCCTGGTGGTATGTAATACCGCCGCCAAGATCGGCACGCCGGACACCTGGAACCCACGCATCGAAATGGTCCTGCGCGATGGCGCAGCCGCGATGGTCGCCCTGCGTGATGCCTCGATTGCGCGCTGGTTCACAGCGGATTTTGCTGCCGCCAATCCGCACCAGGCCAAGCAGATCACCGACATGCTCGCGGCTACTTCGCCCAAGGGGTATGCCGCTAACTGCGGTGCGGTGCGCGATGCAGATTTTCGTGAGCAATTGTCGTTGATCAAGGTGCCGACCCTGGTCATTGCCGGCACTGAAGACGCCGTGACGCCGCCCGCCGGAAGCCACTTTATCCAGAGCCATGTGCGCGGCGCCGAATACGCCGAGTTCTATGCGGCGCACCTGTCCAATGTGCAAGCCGGCGCTGCATTCAGCGACCGGGTGATTAAATTCCTGCTGGCCCGCTGAGGAGCTTTTTGTGGACGAGAAACAACGTTACGCCGACGGCCTGCAAGTGCGCCGCGAAGTACTGGGCGATACCCATGTCGATCGCAGCCTCAATGCCCTGACCGAGTTCAACAGCGAGTTCCAGGAAATGATCACCCGCCACGCCTGGGGTGATATCTGGACGCGCCCCGGACTGCCTCGGCATACCCGCAGCCTGATCACTATTGCGATGCTGATCGGCATGAACCGCAGTGAAGAACTGAAATTGCACCTGCGCGCCGCTGCCAGCAATGGGGTGACCCGCGCCGAGATCAAGGAAGTGTTGATGCAGAGTGCGATTTACTGCGGGATTCCGGCGGCAAATGCAACCTTTCACCTGGCTGAGTCGGTGTGGGATGAATTGGGCGTTGAGTCCCGAGAAACCTGAGTTGAAATACGGTCAACCTGTGGGAGGGGGCAAGTCGAATCGTCGCACCGCGCCTCCCACATTTCTGATCTCTACAACCTGCAGAGATCAGCGTGAATCGGCATCCCATACCCAATTCCATACGCCTGGCAGGTGCACGGGCTCGCTTACGACCTTCACCGTACGTGCCAGCGCCGCCTGTTGAAGCTGGGTGGTGTCGGTGTAGAAAGGCTCGACAGCGGTGTTCAAACCATTGATTTGCGCGCTGTCCATCAGGATCTGCAAGTACTCCTGCATATGTCGCGCGGTGTAGCGGTTGATATCGTGGAAAGTCACCACCACGGGGATAACGCCGTCCACCGTCGGTAATTCGCCCAGGGCAATGCGTTCACGTACCAGTGACAACTGCCGGTACAAATTGGCCCGTCGGCGCGGGCTGCCATTGAAACCCCAGATCTTGCCGTCGTTGGCGCTCAGGTCCGTCAGCAACACCTGCAGGCCATGCCGCTGGTAGGCGGCGAAGGTGCGCTTGTCGTAGTTCCAGAAGGGCGGGCGTACCAGCACCGGAGGCGTGCCGGTGATGCTGGCAATATCGGCGGCACCTTCGGTCAGGGTGCGTTCCAGTTCGGTATCATTGAGCCAGCGATGGTTAGTATGAAGCGCCGTTGCCGTATGGAATGCCAGGATGTGGCCGGCGGCATGTTCGCGCTCCATGGTCTTGCGCCCCCGGGAGCTGCCGCCGGAGCGGGCCGCCTCGGTCTGCAGGAAGAACACCGCCTTGATACCCGGCAGTACCGGGTTGTGCGCCAGGTCGGCTATCACTGAGCGGCTCGGATTGTTGTAGCCCGAGGCGCTGGGACCGTCATCGAAGGTCAGCAGGAAGCGGATCGGTGCCTGGGTTTGCAAGCGTTGCTGGGTGGCCGGCGTCAGGGCAACAGGTGCGCCGATGCAGCCGCTCAGGCACAGGGCCAGGGCCAACAATGCGCTTGCTATGGCAAGGGATCTCATGAGGGGCGCAGGCTCGATAGGGGCCGCTGTCAAAGGGGATCAGCAGCGGCAGGCGCGCACCATACCTTAAGTCTGGCGCCGGTTTACAGCAGACTTATCGGATAGCTGACGATCAACCGGTTTTCATCAAACTCATTGTTGCTGTAGTCCCGGCGCATGCTCGAATTGCGCCAACGTACATTGAAATTCTTCAGTGCGCCGCTCTGCACCGTATAGCCGACTTCACTCTCGCGGCCCCATTCCTTGCCGTCGCTGATGGTGCCGGTGTGCACGTTGCTGCCGCTGATATAACGGTTCATCAGCGTCAGGCCGGGTATGCCGAGAGCGGCGAAGTTGTAGTCGTGGCGCACTTGCCAGGATTTTTCCTCGGCGTTGTCGTAACTCGAGTTATAACTGTCATTGGCGAGGGTGCCGCCACTGGTGCCATTGACGCGCATCCAGGCGCTGTTGCCGGTGAGTGTTTGCAGGCCGACGTAGAAGGTGTTGCCGCCGTACCTGGCGGAGAACAGGCCGGACCAGGTTTTGTTGTCCAGGCTGCCTGCGCGGGCGCTGCCGTCGTCCTTGCCGTAGAAGAACCCGAGGTTGGCGCCGAGGGTCCAGTTGCCGACGGGCTGGCTGTGGATCAGGTTGATGAATTGCTGACTGTAGATGTCCTTGAGCTGGGCGTTCCATACGCCGACCTGGGTGCGCTTGTCGTTGAACGCATATTCGGCACCCTGGAAGTTGAAACGGTCGGAAGTAAATGCAGCTTTACCGAGCATCGACATGTCGCTCATGCTGCCGTCATCACGCGGGCTGTTGGCGCGGAACTGGCCGCCATACAGGGTCAGGCCGTCGATTTCCTTCGAGGTGATCTGCCCGCCGCGCAGGGTCTGCGGCAGGGAGCGGCCGTCGTCCGAACGCAGGATCGGCAGCACCGGCATCCATTCGCCTACCTTCAGCTCCGTCTTGGAAAACCGCGCCTTGAAGGCCGCGCCCAGGCGTCCGAATTCGTCCGCCGGCCGGCCATCATGGTCCAGCGGCAGCAACTGGGTGCCGCCCGTGCCACGTCCGCCATCGAGCTTGAGCGAGTACAAGCCGAGCAAATCCACACCAAAACCTACGGTGCCTTGGGTAAAGCCGGACTTGGCGTCGAGGATGAAACTCTGCGTCCACTCCTGCGCACCGCCCTGGGCCTTGGTCGGGTTGGTGTAATTGCGGTTGAAGAAGAAATTACGCAGGTTGAGATTGGCGCTGGCGTCTTCGAGAAAGCCGTGTTCTTCGGCGATAGCGGGAAGGGCAAGGCTGGCGACAGCGGTCGCCAGCAACAGCTGGCGCGGTTGGAAAGTGCTCATGGCGTTGGACCTGTTGTTATTGGGGTTATGCAGGTGGCGGCCATGGTGCGCGGCGGTGTGGGGGCGATTCAACCGGGGCAGGGTGGGTTGTGGGCGATGATCGAACGCAAGTTGGCGGGGTAATAATCCAGGCATAAAAAAACCGCTTCCGGTGAGGGAAGCGGTTTTTTTACACCTGCACTATCAGAACAGCTTCAAGGGCGGTGCTTCTTCTTTCAATGGCTCGTTCTGCGCGGTCTGTTCGTTCCAGCCACCGCCGAGGGCCTTGTACAGGTTCACCTCGCTGGTCAGCTGCGCAAGGCGGTCGGTGATCAGCGATTGCTGGGCACTGAACAGTTGGCGCTGGGCGTCGAGGAAGGTCAGGTTGCTGTCGACACCAATGCGGTAGCGACGCTCGGCCAGGCGGTAGTAGTCCTGGTTAGCCTCGACGAAGCCACGTTGGGCGTCCAGTTGCTGCTTGTAGGTCGCCCGTGCGGCAAGGCCGTCGGAGACTTCCTGGAAGCCGGTCTGGATCGCTTTCTCGTAGTTGGCCACGTTGATCTCTTTCTGGATCTTCGAGTAGTCCAGGCTTGCGCGCAGGCTACCGGCATTGAAGATCGGGATGTTGATCTGCGGGGCGAACGCCCAGGTGCCCGAGCCGCCTTTGAACAGGCCGCCCAGGGTAGGGCTGGCGGTGCCGGCGCTGGCGGTCAGGCTGATGCTCGGGAAAAACGCAGCACGGGCCGCGCCGATATTGGCGTTGGCCGCCTTGAGGTTGTACTCGGCCTGCACAATGTCGGGACGACGTTGCAGCAGGTCCGATGGCAACCCGGCAGGGACTTCGCTGAGCAGGTTATCCGACAGCGGCTTGCTGGCGATATTCGCCGGCAGGCCGGTGCCCAGCAACAGGGTCAGGTTGTTTTCGTCCTGGGCCACCTGGCGGGTATACCGGGCCAGTTGGACCCGAGCGTTTTCCACCGAGGTGCGTGCCTGGCTGAGGTCCAGCGCCGAGGCCACGCCGACTTCGTTGCTGCGCGAGGTGAGCTTGAAGCTCTGCTCGAAAGCACCGAGGGTGTCCTGGGTCAGCTTGAGCAGTTCCTTGTCGGCCTGCCAGGTCAGGTAGGCATTCGCCACGCTGGCCACCAGGCTGATCTGGGTGCTGCGCCGCGCCTCTTCAGTGGCGAAGTACTTTTGCAGCGCTTCTTCACTCAGGCTGCGTACGCGACCGAACAGGTCCAGCTCGTAAGAGCTGATCCCGAGGCCGGCAGAGTATTGGCTGGTGATGCCTGCTTCGCCGGTCTGCGACAGCTTGGCCGGGGTGCGCTGGCGGCTGCCGCTGCCGGTGGCCGACACGGCCGGGAACAGGTCGGCACGCTGGATCTGGTACTGCGCCGCATAGGCGTCGATGTTCAAGGCCGCGACACGCAGGTCACGGTTGTTCACCAACGCGGTCTGGATCAGCTGCTGCAGGGCAGGGTCATGGAAAAACTGCTTCCAGCCTTGCTCGGCAGCGGCCTGGCCCGGCGCCTGGGCCGACGAATACGCCGGCCCCTGCGGGAACTGCGCGGCCACCGGCGCATCGGGACGCTGATAGTCAGGTATCAGCGAGCAGCCACTGAGCACGAATGCCGTGACGGCTAGGGAAAGTAGCGACTTGCTCATTGGCCAGCCTCTTTAGGAGTTTCAGTAGTGTCTTTCTTTTTGCGTTCGCCAGCCGAGGACACGGTTGCATAGAACAGTGGCACCCAGAAGATCGCCAGCACGGTGGCGGTGATCATACCGCCGATTACGCCGGTACCGATTGCGTGTTGGCTACCTGAGCCTGCGCCACTGGAAATTGCCAGCGGCAGTACGCCGAGCACGAACGCCATGGACGTCATGATGATCGGGCGCAGACGCATCCGCGAAGCTTCGATCGCCGCCTCGACGATGCCTTTGCCTTGCTCATGCAGCTCCTTGGCGAATTCCACGATCAGGATGGCGTTTTTCGCCGCCAGGCCCACCGTCACCAACAAGCCCACTTGGAAGAACACGTCGTTAGACAAGCCACGCATGCTGGTAGCGATCAGCGCACCGATCACACCCAGTGGCACCACCAGAATCACCGCAATCGGGATCGACCAGCTTTCGTACAGTGCCGCCAGGCACAGGAATACAACCAGCAGCGACAGTGCGTACAGCGCAGGTGCCTGGGAGCCGGACAGGCGTTCTTCATACGACAGGCCTGTCCAGGAGTAGCCGATGCCGGCCGGCAGTTCCTTGGCAATGCGTTCGACTTCCGCCATCGCGTCACCGGTACTGTAGCCCGGCGCCGGGGTACCGAGGATTTCCATCGCCGCTACACCGTTGTATCGCGAGAGCTTCGGCGAACCGAAGATCCACTTGCCCGACGAAATGGCCGACAACGGCACCATCTTCCCGGAGTCGCTGCGCACGTACCATTTGTCCAGGTCTTCCGGCGCCATACGGCTGGCAGCGTCACCTTGCACATACACCTTCTTCACACGACCACGGTCGATGAAGTCGTTGATGTAGCTGCCACCCAGGGCAATGGCCAGGGTCTGCTGGATATCGGCGAGGCTGATGCCCTGGGCGCTGGCTTTCTCGTCGTCGACGGTCAGCTCGTACTGTGGTTCATCGTTCACGCCGTTTGGACGTACGCCTGCCAGTACCTTGCTTTGCGCCGCCGCACCGAGGAACTGGTTACGTGCAGCCATCAGCTTGTCGTGGCCGACGCCACCCTGGTCTTGCAGGAACACGTCGAAACCGGTGGCGTTACCCAATTCAAGAACCGAAGGTGGCACGATGGCGAATACCATTGCGTCCTTGAAGGCTCCGAAGAAGTAACCCTGGGCCCGCTTGGCGACTTCGAATACCGATTGGGTCGAGTCACGCTCATCCCATGGCTTGAGCATCACAAACGCGAGGCCCGAGCTCTGGCCACGGCCGGCGAAGTTGAAGCCGTTTACGGTAAACACCGAGTTCACTGACTTGCCTTCGCCTGGCTCGCCTTCCTTGTCATGCAGCAGGAAGGCGCGCATGTCATCGATGACTTTTTGCGTACGTTCAGCCGAAGAGCCGACCGGTGTCTGCACCTGGGCAAAGATCACGCCCTGGTCTTCCTCAGGCAGGAACGCGCTCGGGATACGGGTGAACATCCAGATCATGCCGGCCAGGATCAGCACATACACCAGGAATGCCGGGATCTTGTGCTTGATCATGCCGCCCACGCCGCGCTCGTACTTGAGTACGCCGCTGTCGAAGGTGCGGTTGAACCAGCCGAAGAAGCCGCGCTTGGGTTGGCCGTGCTTTTCCGGATCGATCGGCTTGAGCATGGTGGCGCACAAGGCTGGGGTGAAGATCAGGGCAACCATGACCGACAACGCCATCGCCGAAACAATGGTGATGGAGAACTGGCGGTAGATCACCCCGGTGGAACCACCGAAGAACGCCATCGGCAGCAGTACCGCCGACAGTACCAAAGCAATACCCACCAGGGCGCCCTGGATCTGGCCCATGGACTTGATCGTCGCTTCTTTGGGCGACAGATGTTCCTCGGCCATTACCCGTTCGACGTTTTCCACCACCACGATGGCATCGTCCACCAGCAAGCCGATGGCCAGGATCATGCCGAACATGGTCAGGGTGTTGATGGTAAAGCCGCATGCGGCCAGGATCCCGAAGGTACCCAGCAATACCACTGGTACGGTCATGGTGGTAATGATGGTGGCGCGGAAGTTCTGCAGGAACAGGAACATCACCAGGAACACCAGCACGATCGCTTCGACCAGGGTGTGAACCACACCGGAGATCGATTCGGTCACTACCGGGGTGGTGTCATACGGCACCACCGCCTTCATGCCCGGCGGGAAGAACGGCTCCAGGGACTTCACTGTTTCGCGGATGGCCTTGCCGGTGTCCAATGCGTTGGCACCTGCCGCCAGCTTGATGGCCATACCCGAGGCCGGCTTGCCGTTGAACTGCGCACTGATGCTGTAGTTCTGGCCGCCCAGCTCGATACGCGCGACGTCACCCAGGCGAACCTGGGAGCCGTCGGTGTTGACCTTCATCAGGATCTTGGCGAATTCTTCAGCGCTTTGCAGGCGCGTCTTGCCGATGATGGTGGCGTTCAGCTGGGTACCGGGCAGGGCAGGCAGGCCGCCCAATTGGCCGGTGGCCACCTGCACGTTCTGCGCCTTGATGGCGTTGCTGACATCCACCGGGGTGAGCTGGTAGTTGTTCAGCTTGGCCGGGTCGAGCCAGATACGCATGGCGTACTGCGAACCGAAGACCTGGAAGTCACCTACACCCGAGGTACGGGAAATCGGGTCCTGGATGTTGGACACGATGTAGTTGGACAAGTCGTCTTTGGTCATGCTGCCGTCTTCCGACACCAGACCGATTACCATCAGGAAGTTCTTCACCGACTTGGTCACGCGGATACCCTGTTGCTGCACTTCTTGCGGCAGCAGCGGGGTGGCCAGGTTCAGCTTGTTCTGCACCTGGACCTGGGCGATATCCGGGTTGGTACCCTGGTTGAACGTCGCGGTGATGGTCATGCTGCCGTCGGAGTTACTGTCCGAGGCGACATAACGCAGGTTGTCGATACCGTTGAGCTGTTGCTCGATGACCTGAACCACGGTGTCTTGCACGGTTTGTGCGGACGCGCCTGGGTAGGTCACCTGGATATCAATGGCCGTTGGCGCAATGGCCGGGTATTGGTTGATGGGCAACTTCAGGATCGACAGTGCCCCGACCAGCATGATCACCAGGGCTATTACCCAGGCAAAAATGGGACGGTCGATAAAAAATTTCGACATGGATTACTCCCCTTGACCAGCAGCGGCAGCAGGCGCTGCAGCAGTACCGGCGGGTTTGGCGTTGTCGGCGTCCTTGACCTTGACTTCGATACCCGGTTTGATGAATTGCAGGCCCTCGGTGATCACGCGGTCACCGGCGTCCAGGCCTTTTTCCACCAGCCAGTAGGCACCGGCAGTGCGGTTGGCAACCAGTTCGCGTTGCTCGACCTTGTTGTCCTTGTTCACGATCAGCGCCGTCGGAATACCCCTGAGGTCACGGGTCACGCCTTGTTGCGGAGCGAGAATGGCCTTGCTGTTCACACCCGCTTGCAGCTGGGCGTGCACGAACATGCCCGGCAGCAGCACATGGTCAGGGTTGGGGAACACGGCACGCAGGGTCACGGAACCGGTGGTCTGGTCGACCGACACTTCGGAGAATTCGAGCTTGCCGTCCTGGGCGTAAGGCGTGCCGTCTTCCAGGGTAAGCTTGACCTTGGCCGCGTTGTCGCCGGCTTTCTCCAGTTGGCCACTGGCAAGGTCGCGACGCAGCTTCAGCATTTCAGCCGAGGACTGGGTAACGTCGACGTAGATCGGGTCCAGTTGCTGGATCACGGCCATGGCATCGGCCTGGCCATTGCTGACCAGTGCGCCTTCGGTGACCGAAGAGCGGCCGATACGCCCGGAGATCGGTGCGAACACCTTGGTGTAGCGCACATTGATCTGGGCGCTCTGCAGGTCGGCTTCGGCGGTCATGCGGTCGGCGACGGCGGTGTCGTATTCCTGGCGGCTGACGGCCTGTTCATCGACCAGTTGCTTGTAGCGGTCTGTGATCGACTTGGTCTGGGTCAGCTTGGCCTGGGCGCTCTTGAGTGTCGCCTCATAGACCGACGGGTCGATCTGGTACAACTGCTGGCCTTCCTTCACATCCGCGCCTTCCTTGAACAAGCGCTTGAGAATGATGCCGTTAACCTGAGGCCGGACTTCCGCGATGCGATAGGCCGTGGTGCGGCCTGGCAACTCGGTGGTCAGGGTAAAGGCTTGCGGTTGAATGGTGACCACGCCGACCTGAGGGGTTTGAGCGGGCGGTGCCGCTTCTTCCTTTTTACATCCGCTGAGCAGCGATGCCAGGGCGACGGCAGTGACCAGAGCGGTAACAGCTGGCTTAAGTTGCATGAAGATCCTCGGGTCAGGCGCGCAGAGTGCGCACAAGAAGTGTGGAAAGGTAAAAAACAGGCTGTGAGTGGATAAGTAGCTTGCTACGCAATATACTTACGTTCATGGTTGTTTGTAAACTCTTGACAGGCCGTGCGCAATGTTGACAAAGCAGCGCCCCAAGCCTCGATTCTAGTACGTTCGGCGCCCCTGACGGCGTCGTCCCACAATTATTCAGATGATGGTCAAGCACCATCCACAGTGTCCCGATTGAGGTTTTACTGCCATGGTTCGTCGCACCAAAGAGGAAGCTCAGGAAACGCGCAGCCAGATTCTCCAAGCCGCTGAGCAAGCCTTCTATGAGCGTGGCGTGGCGCGCACCACCCTGGCGGACATCGCCGCGCTGGCGGGGGTGACGCGCGGTGCCATCTACTGGCATTTCAGCAATAAGTCCGATTTGCTCCAGGCATTGCTCGACACGCTGCACGAGCCCCTGGACGAATTGGCCCGCGCCAGTGAAAGCGAGGACGAAGTCGACCCGCTGGGCTGTATGCGCAAGTTGTTGATTCATCTCTACCATGAAGTGGCCCTGGACCCGAAAACCCGGCGCATCAACGAAATCCTGTTTCATAAGTGCGAGTTCACCGATGAAATGTGTGACATGCGCCGCCAACGCCAGACCCACAGTCTTGAATGCAACCTGCGTATCGGCTTGACGTTGCGTAACGCGGTCCATCGCGGGCAACTGCCGGAAACGCTCGATACCACCCGCGGGGCCATATGCATCCATGCGTTTATCCACGGTCTGATCGGACAGTGGCTGTTGGTGCCTGACAGTTTTCAACTGCATCAAGACGCCGAGCGCTGGGCTGATATAGGGCTGGACATGCTGCGCCTGAGCCCCAGCCTGCGCAATTGAGACAAAATGCGTAATTGCATCCAGTTGTGTCAACAGTAAAGACCAGAGACAGTCAATCGTCCCTTTGCCTGATTGGCGGGGTGACTTTATATACGGGCTGGCCTGCGGTTGATAGGTAGCCGGCTAAGTATTTTGTAGCGATATTGTTGCGGTTCTGTGAAGCAATGTTTCCAAGTGGCTACATACAGTCAAAATGTGGGAGGGGGCTTGCTCCCGATAGCGGTGTGTCAGTCAATGATGTGTTGACTGAGCCACCGCTATCGGGAGCAAGCCCCCTCCCAGTTTGTTTTTCTGTTTCAGTCAGTTAGATCGGCAGCGTCGGGTAATCGATATAACCCACCGGGCCCTTGCCATAGAAGGTTTCTGGGTGCGGCTCATTCAGCGCTGCATCCGCCTTCAAGCGCGCCGGCAGGTCTGGGTTGGCAATGAAGGGAATGCCGAAAGCCACGGCATCGGCTTTACCTTCGGCCAGCCAGGCGTTGGCGCTGTCCTTGGTGAAGCGTTCGTTGGCGATGTACACGCCGCCGAAGGCTTTTTTCAGTTGTGGGCCGAGGCTGTCCGCGCCTTCTTTTTCACGGGAGCAGATGAAGGCGATGCCACGTTTGCCCAGTTCGCTGGCGACGTAGGTGAAGGTTTCGGCCAGGTTGGCGTCGCCCATGTCGTGCGCATCGGCACGCGGTGCCAGGTGCACGCCCACGCGGCCGGCGCCCCAGACTTCGATGGCGGCGTCGGTCACTTCCAGCAGCAGGCGCGCACGGTTCTCCAGGGAGCCACCGTAGCTGTCGGTGCGCTGGTTGGTGCTGCTTTGCAGGAACTGGTCGAGCAGGTAGCCGTTGGCGCCGTGGATTTCCACGCCGTCAAACCCTGCAGCCTTGGCGTTCTCGGCACCTACGCGGTAAGCGTCGACGATGTCGGCGATTTCAGCGGTTTCCAGGGCGCGTGGGGTCGGGTAGTCGGCCAATGGACGAACCAGGCTGACGTGACCTTTGGCCTGGATCGCGCTGGGGGCCACCGGGGTTTCGCCGTCCAGGTAGGACTCGTGGGAAATGCGGCCCACATGCCACAGTTGCAGGAAAATCTTGCCGCCCGCACCGTGTACGGCCTTGGTGATGTTGGCCCAGCCGCGCACCTGGTCGTTGGACCAGATGCCTGGGGTGTCCGGGTAGCCCACGCCCATGGGCGTCACGGAGGTGGCTTCGCTGAGGATCAGCCCGGCGGAGGCACGCTGCACGTAGTACTCGGCCATCAGCGCATTGGGCACGCGACCGGCGTCGGCGCGGCAGCGGGTCAGCGGCGCCATGATGATGCGGTTCGACAGTTCCAGGTCGCCCAGTGTGATCGGATCGAAAATAGTCGTCATGGGATAACACCCTTCTCTTTAAGTGGATTGATCAGTTGGTCGCAGGGGCCAGGTCGGCATCGCCGCTCTGACGGAAAGTGATCAGGGTCACCAGCAGGGCCAGAATCGCCAGTGCTGCGGCGGCCAGCGGCACGCTGGTCAGGCCGAAACCATGGGCGATCACGCTGCCACCGACCCAGGCGCCAAGGGCGTTGCCGATATTGAAAGCGCCGATGTTCAAGGTGGACACCAGGTTCGGTGCCGCCTTGCCGAAGGTCACTACGTTGATTTGCAGCGCCGGTACGGCGGCAAACGAAGCGGTGGCCCACAGGAACAGGGTGATTTCGGTGGGGATCAGCGCGACGCTGGTCCAGGACAGGACAGTTGAGACCACCGCCATGCTGATGAACACGCCGATCAGGGTGGCCGCCAGGCGTTTGTCCGCCAGCTTGCCGCCAATAATGTTGCCCACGGTCAGGCCCAGGCCGATCAGCAGCAGGGTCCAGGTCACGCCCTTGGGTGACACGCCGGTGACATCGCCAAGCAGCGGTGCGACGTAGGTAAAGAGGGTGAACATGGAGGCGGCAAACAACGCTGTCATGCTCAGCGACAACCAGATGCCGGCACCCTTGAGGGCTGCCAGTTCGACACGCATGTCGAGTTTTTCTTCGTCACGCTTGGCCGGCAGGAAGCGGATCAGGCCGATCAAGGCGATCACGCCAATCACGGTCACCGCCCAAAAGGTCGAACGCCAGCCCGCTTGCTGGCCCAGGGCGGTGCCCAGTGGTACGCCGAGCACGTTGGCCAGGGTCAGGCCGGTGAACATCAAGGCCACGGCCGAAGCGCGCTTGTTGGCTGGTACCAGGTTGGCCGCCACCACAGAACCAATCCCAAAGAAGGCACCGTGGCACAGCGCCGTGATGACGCGAGCAAACATCAGCACGTTGTAGTCACTGGCCAAGGCGCAGAGCAAGTTGCCGATAATGAAAATGCCCATCAACGCTACCAAGGCGGCCTTGCGTGGCAGCTTGGCGGTGGCCAGTGCCATGAACGGCGCACCGATGGCCACGCCCAGGGCGTAGCCAGTAACCAGCCAGCCGGCGCCGGGAATCGACACGCCCAGGTCCGCCGCCACATCAGGCAGCAGCCCCATGATGACGAACTCGGTGGTGCCGATGGCAAAGGCGCTGAGGGCCAGTATGAGTAGCGAGAGGGGCATCTACGTTTCCTTTATTACAGCGGTGCGCTCATATCAGCGCTGAGTTCAGTGGTGAGCGCCACGAGAAAGGCCTGGATCACTGCCTCGTTGCGTTTGAAAAAGTGCCATTGCCCGGCCTTCTGGCTGCTGATCAACCCGGCTCGTTGCAAAGTGGCCAGGTGGGCCGACACGGTCGACTGGGACAAGCCGCAGCGCTGGTCGATCTGCCCGGCGCAGATGCCGTATTCATGGTTGTGCAGTTGCTCGGGGAATTGCACCTTCGGGTCTTTCAGCCAGGTGAGGATGTCTCGTCGTACTGGGTGCGCCAGGGCTTTTATTATTTCGTCGAGGTCAATGGACATGACAGGTGCTCGGTGTCGTAAAGCGTTATATCGCGATGAGGCGAACTTTAAATCGGTCTATCCCGATATACCAATATGAATTTGATCTGAGGTCAGGCTTAATCGGTATATCGGGTTATAACGATACGTTGAGGGCAGTGTTAGACTGCGCGCCATGAATTATCTCGCACATCTGCACCTGGGCGGCCAACTTCCTGCGCAACTGCTGGGCAGCCTCTATGGCGACTTCGTCAAAGGTCGCTTGCAGGGCCAGTTCAGCCCGCAAATCGAAGCGGCGATCCAGCTGCATCGCTCCATTGACCGTTTTACCGATAGCCATGCGCTGGTGGGTGAGGCGTTGTCGCGTTTCAGCCTGACCCGCAGGCGCTATGCCGGGATCGTCCTCGATGTGTTTTTCGACCATTGCCTGGCGCGGGATTGGGCACTGTATGCCGACCAGCCCCTGGAGCGTTTTACCTCGCAGGTGTATCGCGTGCTGGCGGCCGAACCCGCTTTGCCGGGGCGGCTGGCGCAGATTGCGCCCTACATGGCGGCGGATGATTGGCTGGGCTCGTATCGCGAGTTTGCGGTGATGGAGCAGGTGCTGCGTGGGATTTCGCGGCGGCTGACTGACCCAGACGCGTTGGGGTTTGCGATGCAGGAGTTGCGGGTGTTGTATGAACCACTGAGCAGAGACTTCAGTGAGTTCTACCCAGAATTACAGGCATTCGCACAAACCCAGCAGGCTACACAGAATTAAATGTGGGAGGGGGCTTGCTCCCTCCCACATTTAACCGTGCCCGCTTTAGGCCGCAAACGCAGGCCGAGTATTTACTGGCTCAACCTCCGGCACCGGCCCAAACAATGCCTTCTGCACCGCCTGCTGCGCCTGGAACGCCAACGCCGCACGCTCTTGCCCGGCGCAGGCAATGGGCTTGAGCATATGGATTTCCACATTGCCTTGGTCATTGGAAAACAGGCGCATCAGGTGCGAGAGCAAATCATCATCGCCAATAAACGGTGCCAGCGGGTCGACCTGGCCGTCGCGCAAATAACGGATCGCTACCGGTTGCAGCGACACATCCGCCTCAATCGCGCTGGCCAGTAAACGCCCGTGGAAGGTACGCAGGCTGCGCCCGTCGGTGGTGGTGCCTTCGGGAAACATCAGCAACGGGTGCTGTTGCTCCAGATGACGGGTCATCTGCTTGCGGATCAACTGGCTGTCGCCCGCGCCGCGACGGATAAACAGGCTGCCAGCCTTGGCCGCCAACCAGCCTGCCACCGGCCAGGTGCGCACTTCGGCCTTGGACAGGAACGACATCGGCGTGACCATGCCCAGCAGCGGGATATCCGTCCAGGACACGTGATTGCTCACCCACAGCATCGGCTGTTGCGGCACCTTACCGTGCACCGTCACGCGAAAGGGCAGGGCGTTGCTCAGGCGCGCCATAAAGAACCGCGACCAACGCTGGCGTCGCACCATCGAGTTGGCGACACCCAAGCGCTCGAACAGGCCAAACACACTGGCCATGCTCAAACCCAGCGCCACCACCAGCAGCACCCGGGCGATGCGCCCGTACACACGCAGGCGGCTCATCACATGGCCGCCTTGAAGTGCCGCGCATAACGCGGGCACAACTCATCGCGCTTGAGCAGGATGAACACGTCGGCAACCTGGAAGTCTTCATCCCAGCACGGCTCGCCGCAGATCTTTGCGCCCAGGCGCATATAGGCCTTGAGCAGTGGTGGCATCTCGGCGATGACGTTGGACGGCAGGTCCAGGGCCGGCAGCGGTTTTTTCGGTTCGGCGCGCAGGTGTTCGTTGCACAGGTAGCGTTCGCGCAGGCGCTGCATGATCGCGTGCGCCTGGATACCGCCATCGTGCATCGGGATGCTCGCGCAGCCCATCAGGTAGCTGTAGCCACCCTGGTTGAGCACCTCGGCCAACTCGCCCCACAATACCGCGATGGTACCGCCGTTGCGGTAGGCCGGGTCGACGCAGGTGCGGCCGATTTCGAGGATCGGGCCCTGCAAGTGCAGCAGGCCATGCAGGCTGAATTCTTCTTCGCTGTAGAACCGGCCCAGGGTGCTCGCGGCCTGGTGGTCGAGCAGACGGGTGGTGGCGACGAGTCGACCGCTGTTCAAATCCCGCACGCCGATGTGGCTGCAGTGAACATCATAGTCATCCATGTCCAGGCCCAGTTCCGCGCCTTTCAGCTTGGCGTTGAACTCGCCGCTGAACACGTTGAACCGCAGGGCCTGGGCTTCCTGCAAAGCCTGTGCGCCCACCAGGCGTTCGGCTTGCAGACGGCGTTCATTGCCTTTGTCGCTGATGCGGGCGATCTGAGTCATAGCGAGTCTCCGAGTGCCGGCCAGGTTGTACGGCCAGTCGACTTTGTTGTCCAAAGTCAGGCTATGTAGCCTCGGTGTCATCTCCATGAAGTTACGGTGACGGTTGGATGACAGACCCTGTGTAGCAAATCTGTCATTGGCCTGCGCTAGGCTCGCGGGCTTGAATGCCCCCCCTTGAGTTTGCGTCCATGGTCCGAGGCCTGTTGTGCGTTGCCCTGCTGTTTGTCACCGTTACCGCCCGCGCCGAAACCTGGCCTGAAAAGGATTGGGCCATGGGCGCACCACTCAATGGCCCCGCTGTCGATGCACTGGACGCCTACGCTTTCCCGCCCCGTGACGACACCAGCCGCGAAGGCATTCGTACCGATGCGCTGCTGGTCATTCGTGACGGCGAAATCATCTACGAACGCTACGCCGCGCCATCCACCGCCAGCACGCCGCACCTGACCTGGTCGGTGAGCAAAAGCCTGATGGCCACGGTGCTTGGAGTCGCCTACGGCGAAAACCGCTTCAAGTTGAGCGACCCCGTTGCGCGTTTCTACCCGCCGATGAAGCAGCATCCCAAGGTGACCATGGCCGACCTGCTGCACTGGGCCTCGGGCCTGGACTGGCAGGAAGACTATGAATACGCGCCGCTGAAATCCTCGGTGGTGGCGATGCTCTACACCCGAGGCCGTGGCGATATGGCTGAGTTTGCCGCCAGTACCGACGCTGCTGCTGCCCCGGGCCAGGCGTTTCGTTATTCCAGTGGCGACAGCAACATCTTGTCTGCGGCCCTCAAAGGCATGCTCGGCCACAAGGCATATATGAGCTATCCGTGGGATGCGTTGTTCAAGCCGTTGGGCATTCGCAATGCGACATGGGAAACCGATGCCGATGAAACCTTCGTCGCTTCGTCCTATGCGTACCTCACCGCCCGCGATCTGGCGCGTGTCGGCCTGCTGATGGCGCGGGGTGGACGTTGGGGTGAGCAACAGTTATTGCCTGAAGAATGGGTCGCCTTCAATCGCCAGCCGTTCGCCAAATACAAAAGCGGCCAGGATGAAGCGGTTCCCGGCGGCCAATGGTGGCTCAACACGGGTGCGTCCAGACCGTGGCCCGATGCCCCCGCCAATACCTTCGCCGCATTGGGCCACTGGGGCCAAGCGTTGTTTGTGATACCTGACGAACACCTGGTGATCGTGCGCTACGGCGATGACCGCGACGGCAGCTACCGTCATAACGAACTGCTCAAGCGCGTGCTGGCGGCGGTGCGGTCATGATCCGTCGTCGGCCGTTTACCAGTCTGTTTCTGCTGCTGTTGCTCGCCCTGCTGGGCTGGGTGTGGCATGAGCGCGTCAACCTGCAAGCCTTCCCCGACATCATCGCGGCATACACCGCCAAGGAGTATTGCTCGTGCCGGTATGTGGAAAACAACCCGGCGCAGTATTGCCGTGGGTATGTGAAGCAGTACGTGCCGACCAGTGCGTTGATCGACACGCCTGAGCGCAGTGAAGTGACGGCGAGTGGGTTGGGGCGTACGCATACGGCTAGGTGGTTGGGGGAGCGGCAGGGGTGTCGCTTGGTGCCGTGAGGTAGCTGATCAGGCGGGTTTGCCAGAAACGCTGCATGATCGGCGTATAGCTTTGTGTCGAATATTGTTCTCCGCCCTTGTTTGAATGTTTCATTCGCTAAGCAGATACAGCCCCAGCAAGCAGGAAAGTAATATGATTTCTGAAATAAAAAAACCGAACAGCTTGAGTTTAAGGTGTTGAGGGAGGTTTTTTAGTTCCTGCGGTTCAAGTGTGCCGCGACTTACAAAGAATCGACTGCATGTAATTATTATTGATGTGGCTACTATAAATATTATGGTTGCAGTCCAGCTGGTAGCGTTGAGTCTGGCTCTGATTGTAATGGCAGAGCTATGCCTGAACCCAAGAATGATTGAGCTGCCATGTTTCTTTCCCATCCATAAACAAGCTAAAGCCCAGATCGGCACTGCTATGATGGTCAGCACTGCCACGCCCAAGTGAAGAGGGGGCATGGCGGTCCATTTAACAAGAAATATTAGCCAGCAAAACAAAAACATCCAAGTGAAGATATATAAAGATTTATTGAGGATAGATAAGCGCCTTTTGAGTGCTTTGGGGAATTTATCTATATCTTCAATGCAAGCTCCGCCGTCAGGTAGAAAAAGGCGTGGCGTGCTTATGACGCTGAAAATCCTGCCTAAAACAACCAGCCTCCCCAAAGGACCACCGTGAATTAAGCCTGATAGCATGATCACGGCAGGACAATTTTTTAGACAATTCAGCATTAGCTCCATCTTGGTATAGGCAATATGCAGCAACATGCCTAGGGCAATTACTGTGCCGCCAAACCCGATCAAGCTGACACATAGGAATATTGTATCCGCTGTACTAACGCTCACGTTGTTGCCTCATAAATGACTTCTCCCATTTGTTTCGCCTTTGTAAAGGTGATCTCGGTAGCAAAGACTCCAAGGTTTAAATGAATGAAACGCAGGTTTATTAGCAGAAGCTGACCTGTCAGGGACCTTGGTAAGTCCGGTTGTATTACTTGAGCTTCAACAGAATGACTACAAGTATCAGCCACGCTAAAGAGGCAAGCATCAGTGCCGTATCGGCAATCAGATGCCTTTTCAGATGAGGCGGGAAATGTTCAAGATCGGCAGGGTTTATATCTCCCATACGGATATATGCCTTTGACCACAAAACCACTCCGGCAATTTTCGAAATTTCCAATAGGGACCAAATCAAGCCCCGCCTCCCTAAGCTCGGCCCCCAAAGATAAATATAACGGCTGTTCTTTAAGGCCTCCCTTATGGCGTCTAGGTGGTAGCGGCTCAGGTAAAGACTGTATCCAGTACCGGCAATTGCGAGGAGACCAGGGGTACCAATAAAAATGATCGCAATCCAGGGGGCCCAGGTGTCGATGCTGGTCATGGCTGAGTAACCTCGTAGATTTTCTCCCCCATAGCTTCGCCAGCGATCCCGCCACCCGGCGCACCGACCTTGTCCAAATGGTGCACTAAGCTGCGACTGGATATGCCGAGAGCCGATTTCAACTTGGGAACTATTACCTTACTCAAACTCTATCAACACAGATATGGCCGCCAGCCAAATAACCCCCACCACTATTAATCCCGTTACGACTTTCAGTCGACGTTTAAGGTAAGGAGGGAAGTTTTCAAGATCAATGGGGTCAAGCTCACCCATGCGAAGTGATGCCCTTGGCATCAGGATCATCCCAGCGATTTTTGATATTTCCAAAAGGGACCAAATCAAACCCCGCTTACCCAGGCTCGACCCCCACAGATAAATATAACGACTGTTCCTTAAAGCCTCCTTCATGGCGCCCAGATGATGGTGGCTTAGGTACAGACTGTATGTAACAGCCACAATTGCAATCAGAATTGGCCCGGCCAGAAGCCAGATAAGTAGCCAGGACTTCCAAAATTCCTCGATGGTCATGGCAGAGTTTTCTCATACAATTTTTCACCCAATGTTTCGCCACCGCTACCGCCGTAAGTGGTGCCTGCCCAAGTGCCAGTTCCTACTAGGGCGGCGACACAGACAACGCCCCCTATACCTGTAGAGACGCCAAGCGCCACACAAATCGAACTACTGGCAGATCTGGCCATCAGTCCGCCCAGCGTACCGCCTGCGGTGGCACCGGCGAATTTTCCTCCCTCAGTAAACTTAACCTTCTCACACGCAGCCCCAGAATCCCCGTTACACACCTGCTCAATAGCTAGCAGCGAGGAGATACCGCCAAGACCAATACCGATGTAACCACCTGCCTTCATATACTTCGTGGCACGACTGACCGCCTCCACATGAGCGGCATACCCCGGAATCTGCCCCGGTCCACCCGCTTTGTCCCAGTGATGCACCAGGCTGCGGCTGGAAATTCCCAGGGCCGTTTTCAACTTCGGGTGATCGCCCAAAGTTGTCTGGCCACGCAAGCGCGTGGAGTTGAGTAAATGGGCATCCAGCTGGTTCATCAGCCGATGACGATCGGCAAAGAACTGCGTCGATTTAAGGTGGCCGTGCTGGCGATAGTTTTCTTGATGCAAGTGCTCGATGGCTTGAAGGGCGTCGCGCAGGCTGGTCAGGTGTTTTTCCATCACCACCGCGCTGACGCCGAGCCAGGTTGAGGTATGGCCTATGAAGCTGGCGATTTCGGCACCGTGTCGATACAGAAAGTCGGCCTCGTCCGGCGTAAGGGAATCCAGGGAGGCATCGACTTGTTGAGCGGCCTGCATCAACTGCGCTTCCTGATAAGTGCAGGAGGTGTTGTTCGGATCGCTGAGCACGATCATTGAGCCGGCTTTGACGTTGCCGGTATTGGGATTCAGTGATTGAAACTTACGCATCACAGCCGGATCAATCGTCGAAAAAAGTGTGGTCTCCAATGCTTCGCGGGACATGCTCTTGGGCACGATGTAGAAGCCTGGTTCCTGACCCAGCGCCCCGTTGAATGCCGTTGGCACTGTACGACCGGAAGGCGTGAAAGCTGATTGAGACGGCGTTTCTGGGTTGCCGTTTACAGCTGCCTCATTCGGTTGAGCAACCCGCTGACTCGCTGGCGGTTCTGCTTCTCGCTTTTCGTAGGTGGCCTTTAACACCGAAGGAATCAACCGGGCTCCACAGGGGCAACTGCTCACGCTATCCAGCGTGCCAGCAACACGTTTTCCATTGCGCCTCATATTGGAAATGCCGCCTAGGATCCGGAAGTTTCCGGCATGATTTCCGCAAGTGACCCGAGCACCTTCCAGAGCACGGTGAAGGCCATGTAACTTGAATGTTGGATCACCCTCGAGAATTCGTCCGCCGCACGTCGTTTGGTCCCCTAAAACAACATAGTGCCCTTTGCTCATTTTCTTGCCCCTTATCATCCAAGTCGTTGTTGCCACACCTTCCTCAATCGAGGTAAACGAGAACGAGGAAGTCAGCGACAAGCCAAACTTTGGAGAGGGATTTGCTGAGGGTAAAGTCGGACGATTCCGTGAGTTTCGTCGTATAAATCTGAAGGGATTGCGGCGCCCGATGCCGTGCACCGGGCGCGTATTAATTACTGCGCAGGTGGAGTGCCTGGCTGCATCGCCAGCAGCAGGTCGTCGATGATGGCTTTGCCCATTTCGCCCAAGTAATGCGAGGCGAACGCAAACCTCTCGGCCCTTGGGTCCATGGCGGCTTCAAGGGAGAGCATTTTGGCGTAGTAGAGCACGTGAGATGCGTGTTCGAGAGCTTCTACAAGCGGAACCCCGGCGTTGACGCGGAATAGTTTCAGATGGCTTTTGTTTTCTCCGCAGTCTGCGAAGGTGGCGGCGCCGATGGTTTCGGCTGAGGGTATTTCGTACGGCATAAGCTTGCTCCTTTGGTACAACCAAAAAGAGCTGCCATTCACGATTCCAAGCATGAGGGTGGCAGCTGTACGCAGGTTGGAATCCGAGAAGAAGCAACTCGGCAGGCACAAGGCCTCCCACGCACAGCCGCCATAAAGCACAAACAGCGGGCACAAAAAAGCGCCGACTGATTGCATGACGACGCTGTAGCGTCTTCTTTCTCGGGATTCCACGCCCGGTCACTGATGAGCAGCGACGGTGGGGAGATTAACGCTATGCAGGCGCCCTCGCAACCGGTGGCAAATGGCTGTTGTGTTTAGCGAGCATGCTGATGGCAGCGGCGGGTCAGTTAGAAATGTTTTGGCTGGCACTCAGTCATCGGGAGCAAGCCCCCTCCCACATTATGATCTCCAGAGATTTTAAGAAAATGGTTGGCCTTAGGTTCCACTGGGTGGAACCACCTTTGATTGTCCTCGCGCCCACATCGCGGTTAGCTGGCGGTGTGTCGCCAACAAGAACGGGAACACCCGCCTGTGAGGAGAATCACCATGCGCCCACACCAGCACATCCTGGATTGGCTCAGCGACGTTGCCAGCGACTTGCACGCTGTGCGTCACGATATCCATGCTCATCCTGAGCTTGGCTTTGAAGAGAACCGTACCTCGGCACTGGTCGCGCAATCCTTGCGGGAGTGGGGGTATGAGGTGCATACCGGCATCGGCAAGACTGGTGTGGTCGGCGTGCTGCGTAACGGCAGCAGCTCGCGCACGTTGGGCATTCGTGCCGATATGGACGCCTTGCCCATCATCGAAAACACCGGCGCGGACTACACCAGCCAGCACGCCGGTTGCATGCACGCCTGCGGGCATGACGGTCATACCACCATGTTGCTCGGCGCTGCCCGCTACCTGGCGGCGACGCGGCAATTCGACGGCACGCTGAATCTGATTTTCCAACCCGCCGAAGAAGGCCAGGGCGGTGCCGAGGCGATGCTGGCGGAGGGTTTGCTGGAGCGTTTTCCCTGTGATGGGTTGTTTGGCATGCACAATATGCCGGGCTTGCCAGCAGGGCATTTGGGGTTAAGAGTTGGCCCAATGATGGCCTCCCAGGACTTGCTCACTGTCACCCTCGAAGGCGTCGGCGGCCATGGCTCCATGCCGCACTTGACCGTGGACCCGTTGGTAGCGGCCGCGAGTATGGTCATGGCCCTGCAGACGGTGGTGGCGCGCAATATCGACACCCAGGAAGCCGCCGTGGTCACGGTAGGCGCCTTGCAGGCCGGTCAGGCGGCCAACGTGATTCCCCAGCAAGCGTTATTGCGCCTGAGCCTGCGCGCACTCAACCCCAAGGTGCGCGAGCAGATGCTCGAGCGGGTCAACGCAATCATCCAGACCCAGGCCGCCAGCTTCGGCTGCACGGTGCAGATCGAACACCGCCCGGCCTATCCGGTGCTGGTCAACCACGCCGAAGAAACCGAGTTTGCCCGCCAGGTCGGCGTAGCCTTGCTCGGCGCCGACGCCGTGGACGGCAACACCCGCACGCTGATGGGCAGCGAAGACTTCGCCTGGATGCTGCAACGCTGCCCCGGCAGCTACCTGTTTATCGGCAATGGCGTATCGCGGCCGATGGTGCATAACCCCGCCTATGACTTCAACGACGACATCCTGCTGACCGGCGCCGCCTATTGGGGCGCGCTGGCCGAGAGCTGGTTGAAACCAGCTGGATGATCCGAATACCCGTAGGAGCGAGCTTGCTCGCGAGAAACCAACAGACGACTCGGGCTACCTGAAAGCGCTGCGTCATCGTTGACGATTTTCGCGAGCAAGCTCGCTCCTACAGCAACACCTTTTTTTCTGCCGCTGGACCCTTTCCCTTATCGGTTGAATGGAGTGTTCCTCATGCAGACTTCAAAACCTGGCGTCTCCCGCACCCGTCAAGTGGTGGCGGCCGTGATCGGCAACGCGCTGGAGTGGTACGATTTTATCGTCTATGGCTTTCTGGCCAGCATCATCGCCCGGCAATTCTTCCCCTCCGAGGATGAATACGCTTCGCTGCTGATGGCCTTGGCCACCTTTGGTGTGGGCTTTTTCATGCGCCCGGTGGGCGGCATCCTGTTGGGTATCTACTCCGACCGCAAAGGCCGCAAGGCGGCGATGCAGTTGATTATCCGGCTGATGACCGTGTCCATCGCAATGATCGCCTTTGCGCCAAACTATGCCGCCATCGGCATGGGCGCGCCGCTGCTGATCGTGGTGGCGCGCATGCTCCAGGGCTTTGCCACCGGCGGGGAATACGCCAGTGCCACCGCGTTCCTGGTAGAAAGTGCGCCGGCTCATCGCAAGGGCTTGTACGGCTCGTGGCAGCTGGTGGGGCAGTGCCTGGCGGTGTTTGGGGGAGCAGCGATGGTGGCGCTGGTGACGCACTTCTTTTCCCCCGAAACCCTCGACCTGTGGGGCTGGCGCCTGCCCTTCGTGCTGGGCTTGCTGATCGGCCCGGTGGGGTTGTGGATTCGTCGGCACATGGAAGACCCGGAAGAGTTCATTGAGGCGCGCAGAAACGCCACCGGCCCGGCGCCGAGCCTGATGAATGTGTTGCGTGATCATCGCCGCAGCATCCTGGTGTCCATGGGCCTGGCCTGTGGGGCGACGGTGTCGTTCTATGTGGTGCTGGTGAACATGCCGACCTTCGCCCACAAGAACCTCGGCCTGCCGTTGGACGAGGTGCTGATGGTGCAGATGTTTGCGGTGGCGCTGATGACCGTGGTGATTCCGTTGTCCGGCCTGCTTTCGGATCGCCTGGGGCGGCGGCCGGTGCTGATGGCGTTCACCCTGGCCTTCTTCGTGATGGTCTACCCACTCTATGTCTGGGTGGCCGCCGCGCCGTCCATCGAGCGTTTGCTGGTGATGCAGGTGATGCTGTGCACCGCCATTGGCGGGTTCTTCGGCCCGGCACCGACGGCATTGGCCGAGCAGTTTCCCATCGAGGTGCGCTCGACCGGCGTGTCAGTGGCCTATAACGTAGCGGTGATGGTGTTCGGTGGTTTTGCACCGCTGATCGTGACTTGGTTGAGCAAAGTGTTGGGCACACCGGTGGCGCCGTCGTTCTATGTGTTGTTCGCTTGCGTGCTGACGCTGTTGGGCACTTACTGCATGCAGGAGGCACCGCGGGCGAAAAAACCGCTGCCGTTTTCAAGCGAGGTGAAGCCTTGAGTATTGTTGATTGGGATGCCACGCAACTGTCGCGAGCGATCCATGGGCGGCAGGTGTCGTGTGAAGAGGTGATGCAGGCGTACCTGGCGCAGATCCAGCGCTTTAACCCCAGGGTGAATGCACTGGTGTCGTTGCGCGACAGCGATGCCGTGCTGGCCGAGGCGAGAGCCTGTGATCGTGAGCTGGACCACGGCCAGTCCCGCGGCTGGATGCACGGCATGCCCCAGGCGATCAAGGACCTGGCGGCGACCCAAGGCTTGCGCACCACCCTGGGCTCACCGTTGTTTGCCGAGCATGTGCCGAGTGAAGACGCCATCAGCGTGGCGCGGGTGCGGGCCAGTGGCGCGATCATCATCGGCAAGACCAACGTGCCGGAGTTCGGCCTGGGCTCCCATACCTACAACACGCTGTTCGGTACCACCGGCAATGCTTATGACCCGCGCCTGTCGGCCGGCGGCAGCAGCGGCGGGGCGGCGGTGGCCCTGGCGCTGCGCATGCTGCCGGTGGCCGATGGCAGCGACATGATGGGCTCGCTGCGCAACCCGGCGGCGTTCAACAATGTGTTCGGCTTGCGCCCATCTCAGGGGCGTGTGCCCCACGGGCCGATGCCGGAACTGTTCGTGCAGCAGTTGGGTACCGAAGGCCCGATGGGCCGCAGCGTGACGGATGTGGCGCGGTTGCTGAGCATCCAGGCCGGTTACGACCCACGGGCGCCGTTGTCATCCCAGGATGATCCCGCGATGCTGGGCCAGCCGCTGCAGCGCGACTTCAAAGGCGCACGCCTGGGCTGGCTGGGGGACTACAACGGTTATCTGCCGATGGAAGACGGCGTGATGAGCCTGTGCGAAACCGCCCTGGGTGACTTCGCCGAGCTTGGCTGCGAAGTAGAAAGCTGCCAGCCGGACTTTTCAATGGCTCGACTGTGGCGCTGCTGGCTGGTACACCGCCATTGGCTGGTGCACGGCAACCTCGGCGCGGCCTATGCCAACCCGAAAAAACGTGCACTGCTCAAGCCTGAAGCGCAATGGGAAGTGGAGGGCGGCCTCGGCTTGAGCGCCCAGCAGGTGTACCAGGCGTCGGTGGATCGTAGCGAGTGGTATAGAGCCCTGACCAAGTTGTTCGAGCGTTACGATTTCCTGCTGCTGCCTACCGCTCAACTGTTCCCTTTCGATGCACAACAAGCGTGGCCGTGCCATGTGGCCGGGCGCGAAATGGACACCTATCACCGCTGGATGGAAGTGGTGATCGGCCCAACCCTGGCCGGCTTGCCGAGCATGAGCATCCCCGTGGGCTTCAACCCCCGGGGCCTGCCCATGGGCCTGCAAATCATCGGCCCGGCCCAGGCGGACCGCGCCGTGCTGCAATTGGCCTATGCCCATGAACAGCTGACCCAATGGGTACGACGCCGGCCGCCGGAATGTCTTGCAGCGACCGGCTGAGCCGCGACCGGGCCTGCATCTTGCTGTGAAAATGATCATCCACCGGCAACAGGGAGATCGAACATGGACACAGGCACCGTACGCTCGGTTGAGCGCGCACTGGCAATCGTCGAGTTGCTGGGTGAGCACCAGGCCCTGGGGCTGGAGGAACTGCACTACCTCACGCGCCTGCCCAAGGCCACGGTGTCGCGCATGTTGCTGACCTTGCAGGAACAGGGCTGGGTCTATCGCGGCCTGAGCGATCGGCGCTACCGCCTGCGTGCACGACGTTTGTTTGGCGATACCCAGCAACGCTTCAGGCGCCAGGTGGTGGAAAGCGCGGCGCCGTGGTTGGTGGAGCTGAGCGAACGCACCGGCTTGGTGGTGGACTTGTCCTGTTTCGACGGCGAGCGCCTGGAAGTCATGGAGAGCGCGATTCCCAGTGTGTTGCGCAAGCTGTACCCGAACAACTGCCAGATCGTCGGCCAGTACGCCAGCCTGTTCCACTCGGCGATGGGCAAGGCGTGCCTGACGCAACTGCCCCTTGATGAAGTGCAACGCCTGGCGGGCCGCGACCGGGTGGCCGCCGATGAGCAATACCATGCGTGCGAGCACACCCAGCACCAGGGGTTCGGCCAGCGTACCGAGGGCTATTGGGAATACCCGGTGCGTCTGCCGTTCCTGATCCGGGCGGTGGCGTTGCCGGTGCGCGCCCATGGCCGGTTGGTGGGCAGCATGGCCTTGCATTGGCCGATGCATCAGGCGCCGGTGGAGCGGGTGTTGAACCTGCATATGGCCAGCCTTGAAGAAACGATCTGCGAAGTTCAACGGGCATTGGCCTGAACAGTCGCCGCCGGACCCATGTGGGAGGGGGCTTGCTCCCGATAGCAGGGTGTCAGCCACTGGATGAGTTGCTGGTCCACCGCCTTCGGGAGCAAGCCCCCCACATTGGATTTGCGCCGTTCGTGAGATTGCGCTTAATGTTCGCCCAGGTTTTTTGCCCCATGAGTCTTTATGTTCAATGTCAAACCCCTGGTCTTCGCCCTGCTGACCTGTGCCAGCGTGCCTGCCCACGCCGACTGGTACCTGGATAACGAATCCTCGCGCCTGTCTTTCGTCACCACCAAAAACACCGAGATTGCCGAGGTGCATCGCTTCCTGGTGTTGCATGGCAAGGTCGACGCCAAGGGCGCGGCGCAGTTGCAAGTGGAGATGGAGTCGATCAACAGTGGCATTCCGCTGCGCGACGAGCGCATGCGCAAGGAGCTGTTCCAGATCAAGACCTTCCCCGACGCGTTGATCAGCGCGCAGATCAATCTGCAACCGATCAACGACCTGGCGCCCGGCGCGCAGTTGGAATTGCGCCTGCCGCTGAGCGTTACCCTGCATGGCAAGACCCAGACCTACAGCGCCGAATTGCTCGCCACGCGCCTGGATGAGCGGCGCTTCCAGGTGGTGACCCTGGAGCCGGTGGTGTTGCATGCCGAGGATTTCGAGCTGGCGCCGGGCGTAGCGGCGTTGCGCAAGGCTGCCGGGCTTAAGTCGATCAGCCTGTCGGTGCCGGTGGGTGCGGTACTGATCTTCACGGCGCGCTGACATGAGCGGCGCAGTGTTCCCGTGGCGCAGCGCCAATCAGTTCGAATTGCTGATCGACGGGCCGAGTTTCTTCCCGCAGATGCTGGTGGGCATTGCCCGGGCCGAGCAGCAGGTCGATCTTGAATTGTATTTGGTCGAAGCCGGGGCCTGTGCCGACGCCATGGTGCAGGCGCTGGTGCTGGCCGCCGAGCGTGGTGTGCAAGTGCGCTGCCTGTTTGATGATTACGGCAGCCTGGCGTTTACCCTCGGGCTGCGCAAGCGCTTGATCGATGCTGGCGTGGAGCTGCGCTTCTACAATCGCCTGAACTGGCGGCGCTGGATGCGCAACCTGTACCGTGACCACCGCAAGCTGTTGCTGATCGACCAGGGTATCGCCGTGGTCGGCGGCACGGGCGTCACCGATGAGTTCTGGACGCCAGGGCAAGACAGCGCCGACTGGCATGAAGTGATGGTGCAGATCAGCGGCCCGCTGGTGCTGGACTGGCAGGCGCTGTTCGACCGTCAATGGCACGCCAACGCGGCGCGCCGTGAATGGAAACCGGCGACCCATTTCGGTTTGCCGCGCCTGCCCAAGGTGCCTGCGATGGGCCCCGGCCTGGGTCGTGTGGCCTATGCCGACGCCCGTCAACACCGGGATATCCTGCAATCGCTGATCCGCGCCTTGAACCGCAGCAAGGGGCGGATCTGGCTGGCGACGCCTTACTTCCTGCCGACCTGGAGCGTGCGTCGTGCCTTGCGCAGGGCGGCAGGGCGGGGTGTGGATGTGCGTTTGCTACTCACCGGGCCACGTACCGATCACCCGTCAGTACGCTACGCCGGCCATCGTTATTACCCGCGTCTGCTGCGTGCAGGCGTACAGATCTTTGAATACCAGCCGTGCTTTTTGCACCTGAAAATGGTGCTGGTGGATGATTGGGTGAGCATTGGTTCATGCAATTTCGATCACTGGAATTTGCGCTTCAACCTGGAAGCCAACCTCGAAGCGTTGGACCCGGGATTGACGGCGGCGGTGGTGGCCAGTTTCGAAACCGATTTTGCCCAGAGCCAGGCGGTGAGCCTGGAGGCATGGAAAGCGCGGCCGTTGTGGCGGCGGGTGAAGCAGAGGGTGTGGGGGTGGATTGATCGGTTGGTGGTCAATCTGCTCGACCGGCGCGGCTAACAAGAACAATGAGGTCAAATGTGGGAGGGGGCTTGCTCCCGATGGCGGTGTTTCAGTTAACAGATTCATTGACTGACCCACTGCTATCGGGAGCAAGCCCCCTCCCATATTTTTGACCGCGTCAGGCGTTAGAGCAGTTCAAAGGTCTGTTGCTGCACATCCTGGGAATCCAGCCCGATCTGCACATTGAACTCACCCGGTTCCGCCGCGAACTTGAGTTGGGCGTTGTAGAACTTCAAGTCCTCCTCGGTGATGGTGAAGTGCAGCGTGCGTTCTTCACCGGCTTTGAGCATGACCTTCTGGAAGTTCTTCAGCTCCTTGATCGGGCGGATCATCGAGCCGGCCACGTCCTGGATATACAACTGCACCACGGTTTCGCCATCGACCTTGCCGGTGTTCTTCACCGTGACGCTGGCGTCGAGCTTGCCGGTCTTGTTCAGGGTGGTGGACGACAGCGCCATGTCCGCCAGGCTGAACGTGGTGTAGCTCAGGCCATAGCCAAATGGAAACAGCGGACCTGTGGTGTCATCGAAGTACTGCGAGGTGTAGTTGCCCGGCTTGCCTGGGGTGAACGGCCGGCCAATGGTCAGGTGGTTGTAGTAGGTGGGAATCTGCCCCACCGAACGCGGGAAGGTGATCGGCAGCTTGCCCGACGGGTTGTAGTCACCGAACAGCACGTCGGCGATGGCGTTGCCGCCTTCGGTGCCGGCGAACCAGGTTTCCAGGATCGCGTCGGCCTGCTGGCTCTCATCGAGGATCGACAGCGGACGGCCGTTCATCAGCACCAAAACCAACGGTTTGCCGGTAGCTTTCAGGGCCTTGATCAGGTCGCGCTGGCTTTGCGGGATGTTCAGGTCGGTGCGGCTCGACGACTCGTGGGACATGCCACGGGACTCGCCCACCGCCGCGACGATCACGTCGGCGTTCTTCGCCGCTTTCACTGCTTCGTCGATCAGCACTTGGGCAGGGCGCGGGTCATCCACCACTTCCGGGGCATCAAAGTTGAGGAAGTTGAGGTAGTCGAGCACTGCCTTGTCGCCGGTGATATTGGCACCGCGGGCATAGATCACTTTGCCTTTCTCGCCGATCACCGCGTTCAGGCCGTCGAGCAGGGTCACCGATTGCGCAGGCCGGCCGGCAGCGGCCCAACTGCCCATCATGTCGATAGGGGCCTTGGCCAGCGGGCCGACCAGGGCGATGGTCGCGGATTTTTTCAGCGGCAGGGTTTCGTTGTGGTTTTTCAGCAACACCAGGCTACGGCGTGCGATATCCCGGGCCTCGGCGCGGTGCAGGCGGCTGTCGGCGTAGGTGTCGACCGGGTCATCCTCGGCCTTGCCGATGCGCAGGTACGGGTCCTTGAACAGGCCCATGTCGTACTTGGCGCCGAGCACTTCGCGCACGGCGTTGTCGATGTCGCTCTGCTCAATCTCTCCGGACTTGAGCAGCCCGGGCAATTCCTTGCCGTACAGCGAGTCGTTCATGCTCATGTCGATGCCGGCCTTGATCGCCAGCTTGGCGGCTTCGCGCCCGTCCTTGGCCACGCCGTGCTTGATCAGCTCGAAGATTGCGCCGTGGTCGCTGACGGTCAGGCCCTTGAAGCCCCAGTCTCTGCGCAGCAGGTCGTTCATCAGCCAGGTGTTGGCGGTGGCGGGCACGCCGTTGATCGAGTTTAACGCCACCATCACGCCGCCGGAACCGGCCTTGATTGCCGCGTGGTAGGGCGGCAGGTAGTCCTGGTACATCTTGACCGGGCTCATGTCGACCACGTTGTAGTCGCGCCCGCCTTCCACCGCGCCGTACAGGGCGAAGTGCTTGACGCTGGCCATCAGGCTGTCGGCATTCGCGGGGCTGGTGCCCTGGAACGCCTTGACCATGACTTCGGCAATGCGCGAGACCAGGTAGGTGTCTTCCCCGAACCCTTCGGAGGTGCGGCCCCAGCGTGGGTCGCGGGAGATATCGACCATCGGCGCAAAGGTAATGTCGAGGCTGTCGGCAGCGGCTTCCTGGGCGGCGATGCGCCCGGAGCGGCCGATGGCGTCCATGTCCCAGCTGGAGGCCAGGGCCAGGCTGATCGGGAAAATCGTACGGTGGCCGTGGATCACGTCGTAGGCGAAGAACATCGGGATCTTCAAGCGGCTGCGCATGGCCGCGTCCTGCATCGGACGGTTTTCCGGGCGGGTGATGGAGTTGAACGTGCCACCGATGCGGCCGGCGGCGATTTCCTGGCGGATCAGTTCCCGGGGCATTTCCGGGCCGATGCTGATCAGGCGCAATTGGCCGATCTTTTCATCCAGGGTCATTTGCTTGAGCAGGTCGCTGACGAAGGCGTCCTTGTCTTTAAGCGCAGCAGGCTTTGTTTCTGCCCAGACGGGGTGGGTGGCCAGAGTGGCAACAAGGCCGAGCAAACACAGCTTCTTCATGAATATCCTTTTTCGGCTCACTGCACAGCGATAACGCTGATCGGCCAAAATGTGGGGAGCGTCTATTGTTGTTCGGGTGTTGTTCAGATAAATGCAGCACACTCTGAACTCTTTTTCGCGCTGGGCATCTTTGTAGCTGATTGGCTCGATGCATGCCAGTGGTGGCGGATTATGCCCCAAGCGCGTCGTTTGTAGGGTTAGTCATCAAATTCCATCGAGATCGGGCAGGAGAAACACCATGCAAGCAGCACAAACTTACCGCTGGGGCTTCAAGGCTGCGGCGTTGTTACTGATCAGCACCGTGCTGAGCGGTTGCGGCATCAACAATATCCCGACCCTGGACGAACAGGCCAAGGCAGCCTGGGGCCAGGTGCAGAACCAGTACCAGCGCCGTGCCGACCTGATCCCCAATCTGGTGGAAGTGGTCAAGGGCTACGCCGCCCATGAACAAGACACCCTGACCGCGGTGATTGAAGCGCGGGCCAAGGCCACCTCGATCCAGGTGGATGCCAGCACCCTGGACAACCCGGAAAAACTCAAGCAGTTCCAGCAAGCCCAGGATGGCCTGAGCGGTGCACTCAGCCGCTTGATGGTGGTTTCCGAGCGTTACCCGGACCTCAAGGCCAACCAGAACTTCCTGGCCTTGCAGTCTCAGCTTGAAGGCACCGAGAACCGGATCGCCGTGGCTCGTCGTGATTTCATCCAGGCCGTGCAAGCCTACAACACCGAAATCCGCACCTTCCCTGGCCGCCTGTGGCACACCGTGATGTACAGCGACCTGCCGATCCGCGCCACGTTTGAAGCCACCAGTGCCGATGCCGATAAAGCACCGCAAGTGAAGTTCAAATAAGGCCACACTGAGGTGTCGATGCGTTTATTACGGATAGGCCTGGCGTTGTGGCTGTTGGCTTGCGTGGGCGTGGCCCAGGCAGCGTTGACCTTCCCGGCGCTGAGCGGGCGTGTGGTGGACAGCGCGCAGATGATCGACCCGGCGGTGCGCGAGCAACTGACCCAGCAGTTGCAGGCGCTGGAGCAAACCTCGGGCGACCAGCTTGTGGTGGTTACTGTGCCCGACCTGCAGGGCGTGCCCATTGAAGACTACGGTTATCAACTGGGTCGCCAGTGGGGCATTGGCCAGAAGGGCAAGGATAACGGCGCGCTGCTGATCGTCTCCCGTGATGACCGCAAAGTGCGCATCGAAGTCGGTTACGGCCTGGAAGGTGTGCTGACGGATGCGCAATCCTGGGTGATCATCAATCAGGTGATCTTGCCCAAGTTCAAGGCCGGCAACTTCAGCCAGGGCATCAGCGACGGCGTGGCGGCGATGATCCAGGTGGCGGGCGGTGAACCCTTGGCAGTGCCAGCTCATGTGGCGGATGCGAATTTCGCCAAGGATAATCCAGGGTTCTCCATCGGTTTGTTTATCCTGCTGATCGGCGTGTTGTGGCTGTGCAATCGCATGGGCCTGCCGGTGGGCGCTATTCTGCTGGCCATTCTCAGCAGCAGCGGCCGCGGCGGCGGTGGGGGCGGCGGTGGCGGTGGTTTCCGTGGCGGCGGTGGTGGCTTCGGCGGTGGCGGGGCTTCGGGCGGCTGGTAATGACAATAACGAGAAAAGAGCATCTACAACCATGGCATTACTGACTGAACATGAGCAGCGCCAAGTCGCCGAAGCAATTGCCCGGGTCGAAAAAAACACCGACGCAGAACTGGTGACCGTGCTGGCGGCGCGTGCCGACGACTACGCCTACATCCCGTTGCTGTGGGCCAGCCTGATCGCGTTGGTGGTACCGGGCGTGGTGCATTATTTGTCGGGCTACCTGACCATGTACACCTTGCTGCTGGCGCAATGGACGACGTTTATTGTGTTGTGCCTAGTGTTTCGCTTGCCCAAGGTCACCACCCGCCTGATTCCCCGCTCCGTACGCCACTGGCGCGCCTCTAACCTGGCGCGTCGGCAGTTTCTGGAGCAGAACCTGCACCACACGCTGGGCAGCACTGGCGTGCTGATATTTGTCAGCGAGGCGGAACGCTACGTCGAGATCCTCGTCGATGACGGCATTTCCAAACGCCTGGATGACAGCAGTTGGGACGCCATCGTCAAGACGTTCACCCAGCAGGTGAAACAGGGGCAGACGCTGGCCGGGTTTATTGCGTGCATCGAGGCGTGCGGCGAGTTGCTCAAGGTGCATGTGCCGGTGACGCAAACGCGCAATGAGCTGCCCAATCGCCTGGTGGTACTCGAATAGCCCGGCCAACTCAGTTCCAAATGTGGGAGGGGGCTTGCTCCCGATGGCGGTGCACCAGTCAATGAATCTGTTGGCTGACACACTGCAATCGGGGGCAAGCCCCCTCCCACATTTGGATCTACTGTGGCTGCTGGAACTGACCATTGGTCAAATAACTCCGTGCCGTTGAGGGTTATCCCCCCTAAAATGCCCGGCATTCTTTGCCCGAGGCGTTTTTGTTCATGTCCGTCACCGCTCAACCCGCCAACCCTGCGCCGGATCATCACGCCCAGTTCATCCAATTGCTGAGCGCAAGCCTTGCGCAAAACGCCTTTATCAAGCTGGTGCTGGCCAAGTACGTCGGTGAGGAAGCCGAGCTGCAACGGCTGATCATCAAGCCGGTCACCGTCAAAGACCAGCCGTGCCTGTCCTTCGTGTACCGCTACAAGACCCGCGACATCACCAAGAATTTCCCCTCGGCCGACGGCGTGGCGGCGATTGCCGAGCTGTTGCCTGCGTCATTCAAGAACGCGCACTTGCTGTCGCTGACCGACGAAGCCCAGTTGGAATACAGCAAGAAGAACAAAAGCTCGCTGTTCAAAAGCAAGCCGCAGCAACTGCGCGAGGCGCCGTCGGCCGAGCATAACCGTGAAAAGAACCGTTTCCTCGACCTGAGCCGGCCGTTCCTCGCCGACCTCGGTGTGACCGACGCCAAGCAGGCGCTGATCCCATCGATGTCGCGCAAGTGGAAGCAGATCAACAAGTTCATCGAAGTGTTCAGCCATGCGCTGACGTCGTCGCCGTTGAAGCTTGACCAGCCGGTGCGCGTTGCCGATTTCGGTTCGGGCAAGGGCTACCTGACCTTCGCCATCCACGACTACCTGCGCAATACCCTCAAGGCTGAGGGCGAGGTCACCGGCGTTGAATTGCGCGAAGACATGGTCACCCTGTGCAACAGCGCCGCCGCCCGCCTTGAACACCCGGGGCTGGTGTTCAAATGCGGGGATGTGCGCAGCGTGGCACCGAGTGAGCTGGACGTAATGATCGCCCTGCATGCCTGTGACATTGCCACTGATTATGCGATTCACACCGGCATCCGTTCCGGTGCGTCGATCATCATGTGCTCGCCCTGCTGCCACAAGCAGATTCGGCTGCAGATCCAGAGCCCGGCGCTGCTCAAGCCGATGCTGCAATATGGCCTGCACCTGGGCCAGCAGGCGGAGATGGTCACCGACAGCTTGCGCGCGTTGTTCCTCGAAGCCTGCGGCTATGAGACCAAGGTGTTTGAGTTCATCTCGCTGGAGCACACCAACAAGAACAAGATGATTCTTGCGGTCAAGCGTGCGCAGCCTTTTGACAACGGGCAGCTATTGGTGAAAATCCAGGAGCTCAAGGCGTTCTACCACATCACGGAACACTGCCTGGAAACCCTGCTGCGCGGGGATGGCTACCTGGCCTGAATACAGAGTTTTTGTAGGAGCGAGCTTGCTCGCGAAAAACATAAGGACGCTTCGGGGCATCAGGTGCCCTCGTGTCAGCGTTGGCGATTTTCGCGAGCAAGCTCGCTCCTACAGGTTCAGCGATCAGAAGAACCGCGTCACGCTGATCTTCGCATCGCGGCCCTTGGTGTAGGCGCGGTCGCCGCTCAAGGCCGGGCGGAAGTTTTCGTTGAACAGGTTGTCCACGGTGAAGTTGACCTCGGTGCCTTTGAGGTACGCCTGCTGCGGGGCCCATTTGGCGAACAGGCCCTGGGTTTTGTAGCGCTTGTTACCGTACTGGTCGAAGAACAAGTCACCCACACCGGAGCCCGGGCCACCGGAGTATTTATCACTGGGCAGGCGGTCGGTGGCGCCGATGAATTGGCCCATCCAGCCCACCTGGGCATCCCAGGCGGGAATGTGGGTGCCCAAGACCAGCACCCATTTGGTCGGCGGGATATCCCGTGCTGCCACATCAGGGCCCCACGGGTTGGTGTAGGCGCCTTGGTGCTGGCCCTTGGCATAGGCGAACGACACCGAGCCAAACAGGTAGGTGGAGTTATAGATCGACTCCAGCTCGACGCCCTTGATGGTCATGCCACCGATATTGCGGTAGTTGGACATCGGCCCCGGTGGGCAAGCCGAGGAAATACTGCCGCCGTTGATGGCCTGGTTCTGGCAACCCACGCCGGTGGCCTTGAAGATTTCGTCTTCGACTTTGTTGTGGAACAGGGTGGTACGCAGTTGCAGGTTGTCGTCCTGAGCGATCAGGTTGTCGAAGCTGGTGATGTTGCCCAGGGTGATCGAGGTGATGCGTTCCGGGTCCAGGTCCACGCTGGTGGCGGTACGGCTGCCCAGGCCCTGGACTTCATATTGTTCGTCGATCACCGGCGCACGCCAGGTCTGGCTCCAGTTGGCGAACAGCCCGACGTTCGGCGTCACGGTCCAGAACAGCGCCAGGCGTGGCGACCAGCCTGTGTAGGTGCGGTCGCTGTAGTCGTGGCCAACGGCCGGGTCGGGGTTGTTGTAATAGGGCGCATCGTTGCCTTCGCCGCGGTTGCGCACATGGTCGTAGCGCAGGGACGGCGTAATTGTCACGTCGCCGATAGTCACCGCGTCCTGGATAAAGAAGCTGTTGGTGTCGACCTTGCCGTGGGGCATGAAGCCCGGCTGGAAGTGCCCGTAGTTGTAGCGCGCTGTGTTGTAGGTGGTGCCGGGCATCCACATTTCGGTTTCGCGGATGTGTTTGCGGATCTGCCCGCCGACCGTCACCGCATGCTGCAAGGGGCCGGTATCGAACAGGCTGACGTTACGGATATCGAGGTTCTTGTCGGTATAGGACGTGTCCATCTTGCGCCCGCCGGTGGCCAGCTGGAAAAACGCGGTGGCGTCACGCTCGTCGGTCTGCTCGGTGTCGGACTGGGAATACTTGATGGTCAAGTCCACCAGCGGGTTATCCAGGGGCTGGTATTCGTACTTGCCCGACCAAGTGGTGTCGACCGTGTCACGGTGGGCCAGGAAACGCTTCAACGCACCTTCGTAGCCGTAGCGGTCGATGTTGAACTGGGTGGGCGGCGTCGGATAGCTCGCTGCGGAAAACGGCGTCCAGCGGTTGCTATGGGAACGTGAGTACGACAGGCCGACACTGTGCTCATCGGTGAAATGTGCGTTGACCTTGAACAACTTGCCGTCCACATCCTGGGCGCTGTTGGGCAGGCGCTGGGGGTTGATGGGGTATTGGTTGTTCTCGTTGGGCAACTTGGCGGCCACCTTCATATCGCCGCCGTCCCGTTGGGTCAGGTAGGCCAGGGCGTCGAAGCGACCATCGTCAGTACGGCCATACACCGCACCGCTGTAGACCTGTTCATGGTCATTGCTGGAGTAGCCGTATTTGAGCATCGCGCCGCTATTGCGACCGTCCTTGAGCAGGTCCGGGGCGTCCTTGGTGATCATGTTGACCGTGCCGCCGAAACCGCCATTGCCGGTGAACGGCGAGTTCGGGCCTTTTTCCACTTCGATGCGCTTGATCAGCTCAGGCTCGATAAATACAGTGCCTTGCTGGTAGCGCTCGAAGCCAGTCTTGGTGGCGCCGTCCACGGTCAGCGGTACGTCTTCGGCATCACCGAAACCACGGATGTTGATGGTCTGGCCGCCGGGTTTCAGCGAGCCGCCCTGGCTGACGCCGGGTAGGGTCTGCAACAGGCTCGGGATGTTATTGGACTGGTAGCGGTCGATATCGGCCTGGGTCAGGGTGGAGCGGTTGACCGTGCTGGAGTTCACTTCGTTGCCGGTGCCGATCACGCTCAACGTGTCCAGCTGGATCGCGCCGCTTTGGGTGGTCTTGCCCTCATCCGGGCGCACGACATAGGTGCTGCCGACCTTGATCAGGGTGAAGTCGCCATTCTTGAGCAGGGAGCGGATCGCCGCTTCCGCTGTGTAGTCACCGTTGAGTGCCGGCGCCTGCAGGTTCTTGAGCAGGCTTTCATCGAACAGCAGCTGGATTTGCGCCTGTTGCGCCACCTGGCTCAGGGACGTGGCCAGCGACTGGGCCGGCAGTTGCAGCTTGAACGACTCGGCCTGGGCGCTGAGGCTGAAGGCCAGGCAGGCAGCGATGAGCGTCGGTCGAAGAAACAGGTGCGAAGCGTGGCAAGGCGCGCGAAACATGAAATCCCCCGGTGCGGCTAAGTAGCCAAAAAGGTGTGCGTATCAAACGCAGACAGGAGGAAGACGGGGCAGGCAAAAAAAACCACACATGCGAATGCAAAATATTCTCATGTGTGGATTATGCAGGCTATTTGCTTGGCTCGATTCTCACAATGCCATCGGCCGACACTACGGTTTTCACCGGCAACAACGCGGGCAGGGCGCTGAGCAGGGCGTCCGGGTCATTCACGTCAAGGTTGCCCGACACCTTGAGTTGGGCAACGGCCTTGTTGACCTGCAACGGTTGTTGGGGCCGGTACAAGCTCAATTCGTCGATCAGGCCGGCCAGCTCGCGATTACGAAACGATAAGTGTCCGCTGCGCCAATCGGCTACTTCTTCGGCGCTGAGGGTTTGTTGTTGCAAGGTGCCCTTGGCGTAGTTGTAAGCGGCGCGTTGTCGGGTGCCGAGCAGGGTGACCGGGCTTTTGCCATCCGTTTCGAACGCCACTTGGCCATGGGCAACACTGACCACCAGTTGCTGTTGGCCGCGGCGCACATCAAACCCGGTGCCCACCACCCGTACGTTCGACTCGCCGGCCTGTACGTAGAGTGGGCGCTCCTTGTCGGCGGCCACTTCGATATACAGCTGGCCCTTGTCCAGGTGCAGGATGCGTTGGTGGGCGTTGAAGTCCACACGGATGCGGGTGTTGGCATTCACATACAAGGTGCTGCCATCGGGCAGGTTCAACATACGCATGCCCTTGGCCTGGGTGGCGATCTGGGTGTGATACAGCTCGCGGGGCGCGCCGAGAGGCGTCGCCAGCACCGCGCAGAGCAGGGCAGCGGCCACCGCCAGGGCAGGGCGCCAGAGGCTGGGCTCGCGCTGGGGCAGTGGCATGGGTTTGTTCAGTTGCTGCAATTGGGCGAGGTCGGCCCACAGCTGTTCGAATTCGGCATAGGCGCGCGCGTGCGCAGGCACGGCCTGCCAGGCGGCAAAGGCTTTGCGGTCGGCGCGGCTCGCCTCGTTGCCGTTGCGTGCAAACCAGCTGGCGGCTTGGGCGTCGATGGAGTCACTTGCTTCGATGTCCAGGGCGTCGATGTCGCTCAGGCGGTTCATTCTGGCTGCTCCGTGCCGGGGTCGGGTTGAAGGCGCCGCTTGCAATGCAGCAGGGCAAAGGCGATGTGCTTTTCTACCATGCTGGTGGAAATGCCCATGCGCTCGGCGATCTGCGCCTGACTCAGGCCTTCGAAGCGGTGCAGCATAAGGGCTTCTCGCCGGCGGGGCGAGAGTTCGGCGAGGACTTCTTTCAACTGTTCCAGGCGTTGCAGGCGCAGGGCGGCGGCCATGGGGTCGTGCTGCTCATCGGTGACCGGCTCGGCATCCATTTCGGCGGGGTCAGAGTGGACGGTCTGCCGTACCTTCTGTTTGCGCCAGTGATCGCGCAGCAGGTTGCGCGCCATCTGGAACAGAAACGCCCGTGGCTGTTCGACCTTGGCCCGGTCGCGGTAGCCAAGCCATTGGGTAAAGACATCCTGGGTCATGTCCGCCGCGTCGCTGGCGTTGTCCGTGCGTTTACGCAGGAAATACAGAATATCTGCATAAAACCCGCGACAGGCATCGGCCGACGACGGGTCGGGCTTGGGACGAGACATGGATATCCTTCTTGACGAAGCACGACGTGGAAAAGTCGCGAATGATATCGAGAATTATTGTCATTTGTCTCTATTTAAAGAATTTGCTCGGCTAAATGTGGGAGGGGGCTTGCTCCCGATAGCAGAGTGTCAGCCACCACATTTATGGCTGATACACCGCTATCGGGGGCAAGCCCCCTCTCACATTTGCTTAGTGTCAGCGCAGCAATGTCTTCAACTGCTCGATCCCGGCTTCACCCAGCGGGAATACCGGCAACCGAGGATCCCCCACCTCCAACCCGGTCAAGCGCAGCCCGGCCTTGATCGTCGCCGGCAACCCACCCTTGAGAATGAATTGCAGCAGCGGCAACTGCCGGTAGAACAGTTCCCGCGCCTGGTTCAAGTCATTGGCCAGCACTGCCTGGTACAAATCCAGGTTGAGTTGGGGGATCAGGTTCGGCGCTGCGGTGCACCAGCCTTTGGCACCGGCGGCGAAAGCCTCCAGGGCCAGCGGGTTGCAACCGTTGTAGAACGGCACGTCACTCAGGAGTTTCAGCTGGTGCATGCGCTGGATATCGCCGGTGCTCTCCTTGACCATGGTCACGTTGTCGACCTGCTTGAGGATGCGCAGGATCAGCTCCACCGACATGTCGGTGCCGCTGGTGGCCGGGTTGTTGTAGAGCATGATCGGTACGCCGATGCTGTCGCCAATCGCGGCGTAGTGGGCGAGGATTTCCGCGTCGCTGAGTTTCCAGTACGAGGCGGGCAGTACCATCACCACATCGGCGCCTTGGGCTTCGGCATAGCGTGCCCGGCGCACGGCCTTGGCGGTGGTCAGGTCGGACACGCTGACAATGGTCGGCACACGCTTGGCGACTTTCTTGATGCTGTAGGCGCTGACTTCGTCCCACTCCGCGTCGCTCAGGTAGGCGCCTTCGCCGGTGCTGCCCAAGGGCGCGATGGCGTGGACGCCGCTGTCGATCAGGCGGTCGATGGAGCGCCCGAGGGCGTCGAGGTCAATACGCTGGCCGTCGGCGCTGAACGGGGTGATGGTATAGCCGATGATGCCGTGAATAGTTGGGTTTGACATGGGTAAACTCCGGTCAGAAAGGGGCAATCAGTTCAGGCAATCGGCATGCTTGCGCAGGTTCTGCCGGGCGTAATAGTTGAACGCGGCGCCGTGGCGCTTGGGCTTGGAGATCCAGTCATGGGCCTCGCGCCCCAACTCCGGCAGGATCGGCTTGACGGTGCCTGCGGCCATCGCCAGCAACTGCAACTTGGCCGCACGTTCGATCAACTGTGCGATGACGCAAGCCTCTTCGATGCTGGCGCCCGTGGACAACTGACCGTGGTGCGAGAGCAGGATGGCGCGCTTGTCGCCCAGGGCCGTGGTGATGATTTCCCCTTCTTCATTGCCCACCGGCACGCCGGGCCAGGCTTGCAGGAAGGCGCAGTCTTCGTACAGCGGGCAGAGGTCCATGTGTGACACCTGCAGCGGCACTTCCAGCATCGACAGCGCGGCAATGTGCGTCGGGTGCGTATGGATGATGCAGTTTACATCCGGCCGGCCGCGGTACACCCAGGTATGAAAACGGTTGGCCGGGTTGGGAATGCCATGGCCTTCCAACACTTCAAGATCTTCGTTGACCAGCAGCAGGTTGCTGGCGGTGATTTCGTCAAAACCCAGGCCCAGCTGCTGGGTGTAGTAGGTGCCAGGGGTGGGCCCGCGCGCGGTGATCTGCCCCGCCAGGCCGGAATCGTGACCGTGCTCGAACAGGATTCGGCAGGTCAGCGCCAGCTTTTGCCGGTCGGTCCACGTATTATCCGCCAGATTGTTTTGCATCTGGCTCAGGGCTTGCTTGACCAGTTGGTCTTTTGGGAGTGCTAATGTCTTGGCCATATCGGTGTCCTTTGGGTAGTTCAATGGACGTCGGATTTGCTGCTCGCCCGCTGCTCGCAAGGTCGTTAGGTGAATGCAAATGACACGAATAATGCTATATGACACTTTGTGTCATTGGCAAGCACGGCTCATCGCTTTCTGCAGGGATTAACCGCAGCAAATGTCTATCCGTTTGAAATTATTGAGAAAAAAACTTGGCGTGACCCTGGAAGCCCTGGCTGAAAAATCCGGGATGACCAAGAGTTATCTGTCGAAAGTGGAGCGCGGGCTCAACACGCCCTCCATTGCCGCTGCGTTGAAATTGGCCAAGGCGTTGAACGTGAAGGTCGAAGAGCTGTTCAGTGAAGACAAGGTCAGCCTCGACAGCTACAGCCTGGTGCGCAGCCACGAACGGCCCGACACCTCGCCGGGCTATGCGGTGCTGGCCCATCAAGTCAGCGAGCGCAGCCTGCTGCCTTTCATCATCTACCCTCCGGCCCAATTCACCGACAAGACCTTCAAGGAGCATTTGGGGGAGGAGTTTCTGTTCGTGCATGAAGGCCGGGTGGAAGTGGATTTCATGAACGAGCGGGTGTTGCTGGAGCGTGGTGACGCTTTGCATTTCAATGCGCAGAAGCCCCACCGCCTTCGTTCGGTGGGAGAGGTGCAGGCGCAGTTGCTGGTGGTGGTGCACAGTTCGGAGGAGTGACGCTTGCCGCAACCTGAAATGCAGTCAGTGTGGGAGGGGGCTTGCTCCCGATGGCGGTGGATCAGTCAGCTCATCTGTAGCTGACGCTCTGCCATCGGGAGCAAGCCCCCTCCCACAGTTGATTTTCTTTGTTCACTGGATCAGCGTTCGACCGGGACTGAAAGCGTCGGGTTACCCAGCGGATGGGTGCGTGCTACGAAGAACCTCAGCGTTGCGCCACTGCCCTCGAACAATTCCAAATACCGCCGCTTCTGCTGACGGATAAACCCATCGCTGCGCCCCGACACCGAGATCGCCAGGGTGCTGATGCTGGCTTGGCGAATTGCATCCACCAGGTGTTTATCCTGCGGCCCCAAGTCATGGCCGAAGATGCACAACGCGCCTTCATGGCTCAGCAATTGCTCATAACAGAACGACAGGTAATCCGAGCTGCGGATGCTCTTGAGCTTCTCTTCTACCTTGCCTTCACTGACGAACAGCGGCACATCGTCCAGGGTCTTGATCGTGTTGTTGATCGCAAAGCTGCTGAGCAAGGTGCTGTCGGTGGACGGCAGCTTGCGCGCCGTGCCATCGAGGTTGCGCACCAGGTGCAGGCCGCCGTGCAGGTAGAGGATGCGCGTGGTATCGGTATGGGTATTGCGCAGGTCGAAGCTTGAGTCGGCGCTGCGGAACAGGTCATCAATGCCCGGCGTGTGCAGGATCGCCCAGTAGTTGAGCAAGTCGTAGTTGCTGGTGAAGACGGTGGCGTAGTTGGCCAATTCAGCGTTGATCGTCGTCAGCGTCGACGGCTGCACCAGGCGCCAGGGAATGTGTACGGCATGAATGGTGTTGATCAGCGCTTCCTTGATCGCGTAGTAACGGTTACGCGGCGCCGCCGAACTCACCGCCAGGGCCTTGTTGACCCGGCTGGTGGTCTTCAAGGCGCCCAGGGCTTGTTCGAAGCTGCGGGTTTGCAGGGCGTCAAATACGCTGAGTTCGGATTGGCTCAGGGGTTTTTCTTCAACGGTGCGGGCGTTTTCGAACAGCGAGTCGTAGGAGAAGTCTTCCCAAATCGTCCGACTGGCACCGTTGCCGATCAGAATCCCGCTGAAGTCGAGGGCAGCGCGCAGGGCGCTCCAGTCTTCAAGGTGGGCGTCAATATCCTGGAAATCCTTCATTGCGGCGGGTCTACTCGAAATCGGCTGGGTGGTGACTTTATCACGAGCCGACGTTGATCCTGATCAAGATGCGCCATGCGGTACAGGTTGATTCTGTGGGCATAAAGCCTCTGAGGATTGACCATGAGCAGCACGTTCTTCATCCCCGCCGTCAACATCATGGGCAGCGACTGCCTCGACGAAGCCATGATCGCCATTCGCAATTATGGCTTTCGTAAAGCCTTGATTGTCACCGATGCCGGCCTGGCCAAAGCCGGCATGGCCAGCATGATCGCCGAGAAGCTGGCGATGCAGGATATCGATTCGGCGATCTATGACGGTGCCAGACCCAACCCCACGGTGGAAAACGTCGAGAAGGGCCTGGCATTGCTGCAGCAAAATGCCTGCGATTTTGTGCTGTCCCTGGGCGGCGGCTCGCCCCATGACTGCGCCAAGGGCATCGCGCTGTGCGCCACCAACGGCGGGCGTATCGGCGATTACGAAGGCGTCGACCAATCGAGCAAGCCACAACTGCCGCTCGTAGCTATCAACACCACCGCCGGCACTGCCAGCGAGATGACACGGTTCTGCATCATCACCGACGAAACCCGCCACGTGAAAATGGCCATTGTTGATCGCAACGTTACGCCCCTGCTGTCGGTCAATGACCCGGCGCTGATGGTCGGCATGCCCAAGGGGCTCACCGCTGCCACCGGCATGGATGCGCTGACCCACGCCATCGAAGCCTATGTGTCTACCGCTGCTACGCCGATCACCGACGCCTGCGCCATCAAGGCCATCGAGCTGATCAGCGCCAACCTGCGCTTGGCGGTGCGCGATGGCAGTGACATGGCGGCACGGGAAAACATGGCCTACGCGCAGTTTCTCGCCGGCATGGCCTTCAATAACGCGTCCCTGGGTTTTGTGCATGCCATGGCTCACCAGTTGGGCGGTTTGTACGACTTGCCCCATGGCGTGTGCAACGCGGTGTTATTGCCCCATGTGCAGAGCTTCAATGCCAGTGTCAGTGCCAAACGCTTGAGCGACGTGGCCCGTGCCCTTGGCGCGGATATCAAGGGCATTACGGTGGAAGAGGGGGCCCAGGCGGCCATCGCAGCGATTCGCCGCTTGTCCCAGGACGTGGATATTCCCGCTGGCCTGCGCGAGCTTGGCGCCAAATTGCAGGATATCCCGCTCCTGGCTGCCAATGCGTTGAAGGACGCGTGCGGGCTGACCAATCCACGGCGAGCGGATCAGCGGCAGATCGAAGAGATTTTCCGTAGCGCGTTTTGATAGGGGGCAGCCTTTAGCCGCAAGCGTTAAGCTACACGCTGAACGCGTTTAACTTGAGCAAGCTTGCGGCTTGCCGCTGAGGTCCCCTAATGAGAGTTCTGTTATTCGGCGCCACCGGCATGGTCGGCCAGGGCGTGCTGCGCGAATGCCTGTTGGCGGCTGATGTGCAGGAAGTCGTCGCCGTCGGCCGTACGCCCCTGACCCAGGAACACGGCAAGCTGCACCAGGTGTTGCACAGTGACATGCTGGATTTCCAACCCCTGGAAAACCTGTTGCAAGGCTTTGACGCGTGTTTCTTCTGCCTCGGCGTTTCCTCGGCGGGCATGAACGAAGCGCGGTACACCCACCTCACCTATGACCTGACCCTGGTCGCCGCCAGTACGCTGGCGCGGCTTAATCCGCAGATGACCTTTATCTATGTGTCCGGTGCCGGCACGGACAGTTCCGAGGCGGGCAAGTCGATGTGGGCGCGGGTCAAGGGCAAGACCGAGAATGCCTTGCTGCGATTGCCGTTCAAGGCGGTGTACCTGTTCCGTCCGGGGGTTATCCAGCCGTTGCATGGTGTGCGTTCGAAAACGCCGCTGTACCAATCTTTCTACAGCGTGCTCGGGCCTGTGCTCTCGTTTGTGCGTCGGGTAAAACCGGCGTGGGTGGTAAGCACCGAGACCGTCGGCCGGGCGATGTTGCAAGCCGCCAGCCATGGCGCGCCGCAGCCGGTGGTGGAGCAGGCCGAGATCAATCGCCTGGCTGCCGAGCGCCGTTGAGGTTGCACAAGCGCTCGATCTGATCAACTCGCAGTTGCCAGCGCCCGGGCGGGTGCGGCGCTGAATTGAATCAACGCCACGCCGCCGATCAACAACACCGCCCCCAGCACCCGTGGCGTATTCAGTTGGCGTTCCGCCAGGCCGAACAGACCAAAATGGTCGAGCAGTAACGACGCAAGAATCTGCCCGGCCATGGCCAACGCAATAAACCCCGATGCGCCCAGCTTGGGCAGCAGCATCAACGCCAACGAAATAAAACACACGCCGAACGCACCGCCGGCCCACATCCACAAGGGTGCCTTGCTGATAAAAGCCAGGCTCGGCAGCGGTAAACGCAGCGCCACCATCACCGGCAGCAGCACGATGATGCTTACCAGCAATGACGCCAGGGTGGCCCACAACGGATGCCCAAGCCCGCGCCCGAGGTTGGCGTTGATCGCGCTTTGAAACGGCACCACCGCCCCGGCAATCACCGCCAGCGCTAACAAACCCAGCCAATGCAACGTCGTCATCTCACATCTCCCAGAGGTTTTGCTGGACTCTAGGTTATTCGTCACGCAAATTTAAATTCCAAATTCTTATGCCGAGCATGCAGCTGATGAATGACCTGCGCCGCATCGACCTGAATCTGCTGGTGATCCTCGATGCCCTGCTCAGCGAGCAACATGTCACCCGCGCTGCCGAGCGCCTGCACCTGAGCCAGCCGGCAGTCAGCCATGCGTTGGCGCGCTTGCGCGATATGCTCGGTGACCCGTTGCTGGTGCGCCAGGGCGGTACCCTGGTGCCGACGCCCCGTGCCCTGGAGCTGGCGGCGCCGTTGACCGAAGCCCTTGCCCAAGTGCAGGCGTTGCTGGCACCGAATCGTTTTGACCCGGCTTCGGCCAAGCGCCGGTTTCGTATGGCGATGTCGGACTACAGCGCGGCGATTATCCTGCCCAGCTTGGTCCGTGCCCTACGTCATGAAGCACCTGGCATCGATCTGCAGATCATCCACGCCAGCCGTGAAGGTATGGTCGACGGCGTGCTCAATGGCGATCTCGACCTGGCGGCTGGCGTATTCCCCGATATGCCCGTCGAACTGCGTACAACGCTTCTGTTCGAAGAACATTACACCTGCCTGGTCGACCGCCACAGCCTTGCACCCAGCGGCGTGCTCGACCTGCCGACTTACCTGGCGCGCCCCCATGTGCTGTTGGAGATGCGCGGCAGCGGCACGCCGGAAATCGAACGGGCCCTGCGCGCGATACGTGAACGGCGGCATGTGGCGATCAGCCTGCCGCATTGGGGCGTGGCACCGCAGTTGATCGAGGGCACGGACCTGATCTTGACGGTGTCGTCTCGAGGGCTATCGAATATTGATCATCGGCATCTGCTCACCGTGCCGCCGCCGTTTCATATTCCGTCCTTTGCCTTTGTGCTGGCCTGGCATGCGCGGCGGGGTGGGGATTCGGGGTTGCAGTGGTTGATTGGGCGGGTGCGGAGTGTATTGTCAGACGGTCACCAATAACCACGGGAAATCTACATGCTCAGCGGCTTTAACCATCTGACCCTGGCCGTGACCGACGTGCCGCGCAGCGTCAGTTTTTATCATGAGTTGTTGCACCTCCAGCTTGACGCCACCTGGGACAACGGTGCCTACCTGTCATTACCCGGCCTGTGGCTGTGCCTGTCACTGGACCCGATGCGACCGCCCGTGCCGGCAGCCGACTACACCCACTATGCCTTCACCGCCGACGCCACTCATTTCGCCGCGCTGGTCGAGCGCCTGCGGGCAGCTGGTGTGCAGGAGTGGCGCGACAACCGTAGCGAAGGCGCGTCGTTTTATTTCCTGGATCCCGACGGCCACAAACTGGAGGCCCATGTCGGCGACTTGACCTCGCGCCTGCAAGCCTGTCGCGCCAAGCCTTATGCGGGAATGAAGTTTTACCCCCCGAGCTGAAACATGCAGAATCAATCACCTTCACACGTCTGTCAGAGCCTACCTATGACCCCCTCCTTGCTGCTCGCCGTCCTTGCATCGGGTTTTATCTACGGTATTACCCCCGGGCCGGGTGTCTTGGCTGTGTTCGGCATCGGCGCTGCCCGTGGTCGACGTGCCGGGGCGGGTTTCCTGTGTGGGCATTTGCTCGGCGATGTGGTGTGGTGCAGCACGGCGCTGATTGCCATCGTCGGTGCGCGGGAAGTCGGCAGCAGCGCGTTCGATGTATTGGGCGTACTCAGCGGTGTATATTTGTTCTGGCTCGGCTGGCGTGCAATCCGCACCCAGCGCCGCAGCAGCGATGCGCCTCAGGGCGCGGCGCGGCATCCGTTCTGGCATGGCATTCTGTTCGGCCTGACCAACCCCAAGGCGTACCCGGTTGCCGTGGCGACCTTCACGGCGTTGCTGTCCAGTCGTGCAGAGTTGCTGACCTGGTCGATGCTGCCGTCGCTGATTTTCCTGAGCTTTATCGGTGGCCTGTTGGCCTACGCGATTCTGATCGGCGTGGTCGGTGCCCAGCGAGTGCGTACGGTGTATCAGCGTCATGAAATCCTCATCACCCGGCTCTGTGGTGTGATGTTTATTGGCTTCGCCATCAATGCCTTGGCGCACGCGCTGCCGGGCCTGTTGGGCAATAAATCGGCCTGAAGCATCCACGACCGTTCGTCGCACTGGCAGGTTTTTTCTAAACCTTTGCCGCGCAAAAAATTCGAACTCAGGGCGGGGCGTGTTTTCCCCGCACTTATTTTTGCCCTGGAGGAACCCATCATGAGCCGCATGGCTATCCGGTTACGCACCGCCAGTTTCGCGATGCTGCTGGGCCTCGGCGCCAGCAATGCTTTCGCCCAGTCGCCTGCCGAATTCATCGAGCAGGCTTCGGCCAAAGGCATGGCCGATATCGAAACCAGTCGCATGGCCCACGCCAAGACCTCATCCCAAGAGATCAAGGATTACACTATCGAGGTCATTAACGAACGTACCCTGGCCAACCAGCACTTGGCAGCTATCGCCAAGAAGCTCGACTTGCCGGTAGCACCTCGGGAAAAGATCGTTGATAAAGCCGAAACCCTGATGCCCGAACTCAAGGACGGCGACTCCTTTGACGCTGCCTACACCGCGCAGCAGGTCAAGGAAAACGAAGACGCCATCGCCCTGTTCAAGAAAGAAGGTGCGGCGTCGGATGTGCCGGAAATAAAAGCACTGGTGGATGAAACGCTGCCCAAGCTCGAAGAGCGTCTGCAAAAAGCCCGTGCCTTGGCATCGACCTATGGCAAGGGGCATCAAGGTGATGGCTGAGGTCCTTACGTGAAATAAAAAAACGGCGATTGGATCACTCCAACCGCCGTTTTTTTCAGGCCTGGTTCAAGTCAGTCTTGATCTGCGCTGCATCGTCGGCCACGGCCCCGCAACTGCTGTTCAAACTCACCTTGTCGCTGCTGCCAATGCTGCGGTACTCCTTGCGCAGTCTTTCGAGTTCCTTGCGGTCCAGGCCATCCAGGCTGAGCACGGCATTCTGTGCGTCTTTGGATGCGCGCAACAGTTCATCGATCTTGATATGCAAGATGTCGTTATCACGGTTCTGCGTGTTCTGAATCAAAAACACCATCAGGAAGGTGATGATGGTGGTCGAGGTGTTGATGATCAGTTGCCAGGTATCGTTGTAGTGGAAGTACGGCCCGCTCAGGCTCCATAGGAGAATCAGCGCGACTGCCGCGTAGAAGGTCTTGGGGCTGCCTGCCCAACGTGACAGGGTTTGGGAGACTGCAGAGAATTTCATGACCGTTTTCCTCAAAAAGGGTGATGAAAATTCTGACCGCGGGCAGTCGCCGAAATTTCTTTTTACAACTTAGCGTTTGAACAAAGTTGTGCGTTTTTCTGCCAGGTATTTAAGCAGGAACCTACGGCGTCCCAGGACGGCCAGGGCAAGACTGGGTTTTTTTCTGGATACCGCCTCATGGACGCCAATCCCGCCTTTGACCTGGTCACGCTTTATCATCTGACCGAGGACCACTATTTTGCCGCCACCTGCCTGACGCACCGACGCTACTGCGCGGCCATCAATGCCTATTTTATCGACGAGCATGATTTTCCGTGGAATTTGCTGTTCATTCGCCTGGGCAGCGCCCCATTGGGTGAGGAAATGGCTGCTGCCCTCGAGCTGATCCGACGCACCCCGATTGAAGTACGCCTAGTGATTCATGAGCAAAAGGTCGAGGGCTTAGGCGAAGTGCTCACGGGGCTCGATTTTCACCCCGCTGAAAAGACCACGGCAATGGTCCTCCAATTGTCAGCGCTTATACCGTCAGAGGGTGAGGGCGATGTGCACGTCCGCCTGACACGGGATTTGAATGAGTGGGCCGTTCCGCTTGGCAATGCGTACGCGATGCTACCCGAAGTGGTTGCGCATTATCAGGCCCGGCACCAGAGGGCCCTGGACGCTGATGAAAGCCTGTATCACTTCACCCTGTGCGCCGAAGGGCAGGTAAGCTGCTCGTTGACCTTGTCTCTATGCAATGGTGAGGCCCGGCTTAATGATGTCGGCACGCTTATTAACTTGCGTGGAAGAGGTTATGCCACGCGTTTGATTCGAGAGGCCCTGCATCATGCGTCGAGCCTGGGCGCCCTGCGTTGCTTTCTCGAGGCGTCGGAGGGCGCCGTCCCGCTGTATCGCAAGTTGGGTTTCGAGCGTTTATTCGACTATCGGGCTTTTGTTCGCGTGGCTTTACCAGGCCTATGATCAGAAAGCCATTTTGATTTGGCCGCGATCTTCGAGGGTCAATAGATACTGTTTGGCCTCAAGCCCTCCTGCAAACCCGGTCAGCCCGCCCGATGCACCCACTACGCGGTGGCACGGCGCGATGATCGAGATCGGATTGCGCCCGTTGGCGGCGCCTACTGCGCGCACGGCCTTCGGGTTGCCGATCTGCTGGGCGATCTGGCTGTAGCTGCGGGTTTCGCCGAACGGAATGGTCAATAGGGCCTGCCAGACTTGCTTTTGAAAGTCGGTGCCGGTGAAGTCCAGTTCCAGCTCGAACCGGTTGCGCGTTCCATCAAAGTACTCCCTCAATTGACGCTCGGTTTCCAACAGCACCGGGTTGTCGTTGGCCTCGATCAATTCGCCTAGGCGCACGCGGTTGGCACGTTCCACTTCCCACAGGATGGCGCTGAGCCTGCCATTGCGCGTCACCAGGGTCAGTTCACCGACGGGGGAAGGCATGAGCTTGTATTGGTAAGTCACGAGCAGGCTCCTCGAAAGGGCGTTAATGGGGACAACGCTACTGTAGTGCCAGATGCCGGCGAGGAAACTGCGTTTCTTGCGGTCAAATTCTTCGCCAGCCTAGAAGTTCCAGTAAACCCAATTGGAATAGTACGGGTACCAGTAAAGCCTGGAGATATAGTAGAGCCCCATCAGCACGGAGGCTGTACTCAACATAAACGAAGAAGTGACATTGAGCAGAGTGACAATCAACGCGAATACAGCTACGCGTCGGGTTGCATGACCCCAGGCGAGCTTTACGCCATAAGCCGACGCAACAAGCGCTCCCGTTTGAAGGAGCAATGCAAGGGGAAATGGCAGCCTTATAAACGAAACCAGTAGCGGCAAAACCACCACCCAGCCCACCACTTGGCGCAGGATTGGTTTAGGCGTGTGCTGTTTGCTTTCAACCATCGCAAAGCTTCCGAGGTCCAGGTCGACAAGCTGACATCATCACCCATGTGGTTTCGTCACTGCCATAAGTCTTTACTTACCTACCAGCGGAATCTGTGCGGTTTTCAGTAGGCGTTGAATGAAGTGTATGGGCGCGCAGAAAAGGCGCCGTGGAGAGGTATTGCAAGGGTTTTCAGGGGTTAACGGGTATGCAGTGACTGCTCGAGTACGCCAAGAAATGCATCCGCCAACACACTTCTTGCTGATGCCGGGGTCAGTACCAGCAATTGTGCACACGCATCCACTTCCTGCATTGGCCTATAGGTCACACCTGTGTTCATCAGACTCTGCGTACAGTCCGGCACGAGCGCCACGCCCTGTCCGGCCGCCACCAGGGCGATGATCGAAGTGATCTGCCGCCCGGTCGGCCCAGGCCGCAGCGGATGGCCGTGGTGGCGGTAAAGTCGCTCGATGGACTGGTTCAAGCCTGACCCATAGTCAGCGGGAAACAGAATCAGCGGGTAAGTGCTTAGTTGCGCCAGGCTGACCGTCGCCTGGCTCGCCAACGGGCTCTCGCTGGAGACCGCTGCCACCAGCCGTTCTTCACCTAGTGACAATGCCTGGACATCAGTGCTTTTTGGCAACAGCCGGCTCAAGCCGATATCCAGGCGCCCATCCGCCACCTGCGCGCCCAGGCTGCCGGACGCGCACTCCACCAAGGTCAGTTGCACATCGGGAAAGCGCTGGGCGAAGGCCTGGATGGCGCGGCTGAACAGGTCTGACAAGGCGATTGAGCTGACATAGCCCAATGTCAGCTGACCCGCCGTGCCGGCAGCCAATTTACCGGCGATCACCTGCGCCAACTCCACCTGTTCCAGCACGCTCCTGGCGTAGGGCAGGAACGCACGTCCCGGGGCGGTGAGGGTGACCGTGCGGCTGGTGCGATCAAACAGCTTGAACCCCAATTCGGCTTCAAGGGCGGAAATCTGCCGGGTCAGCGGCGGCTGGGCCAGGTGCAGGCGAAGGGCTGCGCGGCCGAAGTGCAATTCTTCGGCGACCGTCAGAAAGTAACGCAGCTTGCGTAGGTCGAGCATCCTGGTCCTTGGGTATCAATCGGTCGGAATTCGGTATTGGTTTAAGAGCTACCCGGCATTCTATAAAGACCTCACAAAATAAAACGAGAGGTTTCATGAAACCACGCCTGCATTGTGCCCGCCTTGCCCTGTTCCTGTGTGGCTGCGCGGCGTTTCTCAATCTCTACGCCACCCAGAGCATCCTGCAGGTGTTCGCCGCGCAATTTCATATCAGCGCCAAGACCGCGGGATGGAGTATTACCGTGACCACACTGGCCGTGGCGATGACTGCGCCGTTTGTCAGCCGCCTGACCCGGCACTTCGAGCAGCACATTGTGATCTCGACTGCGGCGTTGCTGCTGGCCGGGCCGGTGCTGATGACGGCCTATGCTGACAGTTTCGCGCAAGTGCTGGTGTGGCGCTTTGTCGAGGGCATGTTGATCCCGTTTGTGTTTGCCTCCAGCGTGGCCTACATCGGCGATCGCTGGCGCGGCGGCACAGTGACCGAAGTCACCAGCCTTTACGTGGCGGGCACTGTGTTGGGAGGGCTTGGCGGGCGCTTCATCACCGGGGTGGTGACCGAATATGTGGGCTGGCGTGAAGCGTTTGAGTGGCTGACGGTACTGAGCTTGATGGTGGGCGGTTTTATTCAGTTTCTGCTGCCGGCCAACCGCCCGCGGGCGCAGCAGGTCCAGGCGGCTTCGTCAGGCGTTTGGCGCAAGCCGTTGCTGGCCGCTTATGCCGTAGGCTTTTGCGTATTGTTCTCGCAAGTCGCTGCTTTTACCTACGCAGGTTTGTACCTTGGCCTACCGCCGTTCAACCTCGGGCCTGCCGCCTTGGGGACGCTGTACATGGTGTTTCTGTTAGCGTTGGTTGTGATCCCCATTGCCGGCCGCCTCAGTAAAGCCCGCCCGCATGTCGAATTGCTGAGCGTTGCCGCCATCTTGGGCGTCTGTGGTTCGGCCCTGACCCTGGTGCCTTCCCTCTGGTGCATTGTGGTGGGCCTGGCACTCAGTTCTACCGGCGTGTTCCTCGCCCAAGCCACTGCCAATGCCTTCACCACCACCACCGCTGGCGCCGACAAGGCAGCGGCGGTGGGGGTCTATCTCACCTGTTATTATCTGGGGGGGAGCTGCGGCGCTATCGTCCCGGCACTGATCTGGGAGCGCTGGGGCTGGGCCGGTTGTGTGGGGCTGATCATTGGTTTCCAGGTGCTGACCCTGTTGATCGCGCTGGCCGGCTGGAAGCCCCTTAAACCTGAGCTGATCCGCGTACCATGACCCATAAAAAAACCGGCCACCAAGGGCCGGTTCTTATGCATTCGCGCCAGAACCATCCCGACGCAAGCGCAAAATCTGAGTGGAGCGGGTAGAGGGAATCGAACCCTCAACTAAAGCTTGGGAAGCTTTCGTTTTGCCACTAAACTATACCCGCTCAGAGCGGCTGACTTTGTACCAGATGTCCGCCAGGATTTGAAGTTTTTCTTCGAAAAATGTGCGAGTTGCATGTGGCGAGGGCGCTCGCTCACGCTGGAGTGCGAAGCGCTCCTACAGACAGTGGATCTGCTTCGCACCCCAATCCGTTCCCGTCAGCCTTCATTTCAGATGGCAAACGCCTGCTGGGCATGACCCTGCTGATACCGCAACCTGCTAACCTGCCGCTCCGGTTTCAAGAAGCCCACCACCGCCTCACGGCTGTCCCTACACGCCGCTTTATGCTCCATATCCAGGAAATGCCCCGTCGCCTGGATAGTGCTGAAGCTGCTCTTGGCCACATGCTGGCCAAACAGCTTGGCATCTTCGGCGCTGGTGTATTCGTCCCATTCACCATTCAGGAACAGCACCGGAATGTCGATCTGTCTCGCCGCCTTGAGGTAGCACAGCCGGTCGCTGTTGAGCACGTGGCTGATGTGGAAGTGCATCTGCCCGTATTCGTGCTCGGCCAGGCTGCTGACGTGGCGGTAGTTGAAGCGTTTGAACAGCGACGGCAAGTGTTTGCCGATGGTGCTGTTGACCAAGTGGCCGACGCGGTCGCGGTCGAGGTTGCCGAGGTAGTCGACGCCGCGTTCGAGGTAGTCACGCATGGGGGCGTTGATCACTGGCGAGAATGAGCTGATCACGGCTTTCTCCACGCGGCGAGGCCGGTGCGCCAGGGCGACCAGAGTGGCAGCGCCGCCCCAGGAGAAAGACAGCACGTGCTCGGCGGCGAAATGGTCGAGCAGTTCCAAGAGGATCTGGCCTTCGACTTCCTTGGTCAGCATCTGCTCATGACGATTATGGGTTTTCGAGCGGCCAGCGTAGGGCTGGTCGTACAAAACCACATTGAATTGCGGGTACAGGCTTTTCACGGTTTGAGCGAAGGACGCCGTGGTCGCCATGGAGCCATTGACCAGGACAATGGTCTTTTCAGCTGCGTCCGCGCGATAGAACTCCGTGTACACCCGATACTGCCCCTGTATATCCAGCACAGCGATTTCTGGCCTCATGTCGTAAGACTCCTGGCAAGCGGGTAGTGCGCGCAGATCACTCTGCACGAGCTTTGTGACAGGTAGGCATACGCCTGGAAAATGAGGGCCCCTGTCGGTCCGATGACGGCTGGCCGACGGGTATTGCTAGGGGGGGCTGTTTGCCGTGAAGGCCCGTAGATCAAGGGCGGGCCAGGCAAAATGTTTCTTGGAGGTTATAGGGTGACTCGTCAGTCATAAAACTGGTTGATGCCCTGATTCAAGCAGTACAGTCGGCACGTCGCAAGGTTAAGGACTGATTTTTGGCCATCACCGGCTGAACGGTCGTCAGACTTGTCGGATTTCTTCGTCAGTCAATGGCCGATATTGGCCCGGCGCCAGCGCCGCATCCAGTACCAAAGGCCCCATTCGCTCACGATGCAGTCCGATCACCTTGTTATCAAAATACCCGAACATGCGCTTCACCTGATGGTAGCGTCCTTCGATGATGCTCAACCGCGCCGTTCTTGAACTCAGTCGTTCAAGCTCGGCGGGTTGGGTGGTGAGGTCTTCGAAGGCGAAGTACACACCTGCGGCAAACGTCGCCGCGTACTCCGGGCCGATGTCCTGCTCGGTTTGCACGTAGTAAACCTTGGGCAACTTGGTCTGTGGTTGCGTCAGGCGCCGCGACCACTGGCCGTCGTTGGTGATCAGCATCAGGCCGGTGGTATTGAAGTCCAGGCGTCCGGCGATATGCAGTTCGGCCTTGTCCGGTTCATCCAGCAAGTCCAGGACCGTGGGGTGTTGTGGGTCCGAAGTGGCGCTGACGCAACCCTGGGGTTTGTGCAGCATGAAATAGCGCGCCGGTTTACCCGCCTGCAGTACGGCGTCATCAACGCAGATCAGGCTGAATTCACGCACGTCATGATGGGGATCGCTGACCGCCACGCCATCAACGGTCACCCGGCGCTCCGCAAGCAGCAGGCGCACTTGCTGGCGATTGAACTGCGGCAGGTTGCTGAGGAAACGGTCAACGCGCATTGCGCTGACGCAACTGGTCGTCCACGTGGGCACAGCGCGGGCACAAGCAGGCTTGATTGCGCACTTCATCAGGCAGGGCTTCAAGCACCGCCGGGTCGATGGTGACGTTGTAGCACCAGCAGGCTTGGTCGGCGGTACGTGGGTCGGCCAGGGTGCAGTCGTTGCGGGCACCGCAGGCGGGGCAGAGGGTTGGCGTGGTCATTGGTCGGTTCAGGCAGGCTTCGGGCAGGGTCGCGCAAGTTCTTGCACGATACAGGGCTGCTCAGTCGCGTTCCATCTCCCTGTCCTGAAGACCGGTATTCAATTCGTCTGAAACAGATGTTTCTACTTGTGTCGTCAGCGCACCAGATTCTGTTTTTGATGTCAGATATTTCGTCATTCAGTGAAAGCTGAATGCCGCTTCCCAGCGTCGCTGGAGGAGCTCTTCCGCGGTCCAGGAGGCCGCCATGTATCGACGACTGCTGCTTATCGCTTTGCTCGGCCTGACCCTTTGCGCCTGCGTGCCCTACTACGATGGAGGCTCTACTTACTACCGTTCCGAGGTCTACACCGCACCTGCGCCGGCCTATTACTACGGTGGCCCGCGTTACTCCCCGTATGGGCGCAGTTACTACGCTCCAGCGCCTCGCTACTATGCGCCACCGCCTCGTTATTATTCCGCGCCGCGTTACTACCAGCCCGCGCCGCGTTATTACCCTAGGGCCGGTAACAGGCCCTATCAGAACCAGGGATGGGGCAATCGCTGGGGCAACGGTGGGTATGGACGGGGCTCCGATCACGGAGGTGGTCGCGGCGGCCACCGTTAAATGTTTTGAAAAACAAGCGGCGCCTGATGCGCCGCTTTTTTTAACCGTTTGTCGGTACTGTCAGATTTAACAGCTATCTTTGGGTTTCTAGATGCATTTCACTATGTGAGGCTGTGTATGCCCCGTAGAGAAAATGGGTGAATGGAACCTGCTATGTTCAAACGATTGATGTGTCTTTTCTTAATGATGGGCAGCGTTGCTGCCCTGGCCAGAGCGGAACAAGGTTGCCCTTATCCCTTGATGATCAAGCATGTCGATGAGCATTTTGAAGTCGTGGATAAAAATGTGCTGTGGCAGAGCCAGAAAGTCGAGAGCCGCGATTTTATCGACCGGTTTATCGGCGCCTTATTTACCCCGGGCAAAGGTGAGGAACGGCAAGGCGGCTACATGGACAAATGTATCTATCGAACTGGCGGGGGCGACGTTGTCGCCTTGAGACCAAGCCCGCCTGGCGTTCCGACCAGCATGTCATTGACTGATACGTTGTATTGGCGGCTAGACAAAGATCTATTCGGCCAACCGGTTTATTTGTGTGACGAAGGCCCGCCGGATAACTGCGCCTTCAAGGTAGCCGACAAAAAACGTAAAGCTGTCAAAAGTCGGATAAATCCGCCAGAGGATTCCTACCTTCCCACGCCTTATTGAAGTGCGCCTGCACCACTGCTTCCGGAAGCGTGTTGATATCCGGCCAATGCCAATGAGGCGCCTGGTCCTTGTCGATCAAGCGTGCCCGGACCCCTTCGGCGAATTCCGGGTGACGGCAGCAGTTGAGACTGATGGTGTATTCCATCTGGAACACCTGGGCCAGGGACAGATGGCGGGCACGCTGGATCTGCTCCCAGACCAGATGCGCCGTCAAAGGGCATCCTTCACTGAGGGTTTTGCCGGCGCGCGCCAATAGCGGGTCGCTGTGATCACGCAGCAGGCTCAATGCACGCCAGGCACAGCGTACATCCCCCACATCCAGCCACTCGTCGATCTGCCCGCGGCGTGGCAGCCACTGCGCTTCGGGTTGCTGGCTCTCCGCTTCCTGGGCCAGGGCCTTGAGCAAGCTGTTGAGCTGCATGACGGTCTGTTCCTGCCAGTTCAGTTGCAGCAGGCCATTGAGCAATTCGTCCTGCTGGTCATCACGCAGGAAGCGGTCGGCCAGGCCCAGGTCCAGTGCATCACGACCGTTGATATGGGCACCGGTGAGGCCCAGGAATAACCCGAGCTTGCCAGGCAGGCGGGAAAGAAACCAACTGGCACCGACGTCCGGGTAAAGGCCGATGCTGATTTCGGGCATGGCCAGGCGGCTGGTTGGCGTGACGATGCGCACGGAAGCGCTTTGCAACAGGCCCATGCCGCCGCCCAGCACATAGCCGTGGCCCCAGCAGATCAGCGGCTTGGGGTAGGTGTGCAGGCGGTAATCGAGGCGATATTCGGCAGCAAAAAACTGCGCGGCCAAGGCCGGGACTTCGCCGGGTTGTTCACGGCATTCCTGGGCCAGGCTGCGCACCTCGCCACCGGCGCAAAAGGCTTTGGGCCCATTGCCGCGCAACAGCACGCAGACGATTTGCGGGTCTTTGGCCCAGGCATCCAGGCGGTCGCTCAGCGCGAGGATCATCGGCAGGGAGAGGGCGTTGAGGGTCTTTTCTGCGTCCAGGCTGGCGATGCCAATGCGGGCACCGCCACTGCCGGTCAGTTCTTCGAAGTGCAGGTTCATCGTGACCTCAATCGAGAAGGTGAAGGATGAGTATGATCCCTTCGTGGGAAAGTGCCGGTGGTGTGTCAGATCAATTGACAAGCGGAGTCGGCTTTCCTAGGGTTCGCCTCATTCTTTTTTACAAGACAATTCAACTATGACCGATGGCGACCGTATCAAACTCGAACCCAGCTGGAAACACGCCCTGCGTGATGAGTTCGAGAAGCCCTATATGGCCCAGTTGCGCGAATTCCTGCGTCAGGAACATGCCGCCGGCAAAGAGATCTACCCGCCCGGCCCGTTGATTTTCAACGCTCTCAACTCAACGCCCCTGGACAAGGTAAAGGTCGTGATCCTCGGCCAGGACCCCTATCACGGTCCCGGCCAGGCCCATGGCCTGTGCTTTTCGGTACAACCGGGGGTGCCGGCGCCGCCGTCGCTGGTCAATATCTATAAAGAGCTCAAGCGCGACCTGAACATCGACATCCCCAACCACGGCTACCTGCAAAGCTGGGCCGACCAGGGCGTGCTGATGCTCAACACCACCATGACTGTAGAGCGGGCGAATGCCAATGCCCACGCGGGCAAGGGCTGGCAGTTCTTTACCGATCGGATTATCGAGGTGGTCAGTGAGCATCAGCCCCATCTGGTGTTTCTGCTGTGGGGCGCTCACGCCCAAAGCAAGCAGAAGCTGATCGACGCCACCAAGCATCTGGTGCTGACGTCGGTGCATCCGTCGCCGTTGTCCGCGTATCGCGGGTTTCTGGGATGTGGGCATTTCAGCCGGGCCAATAAGTTTCTTGAGCAAAGCGGTGAGACACCGATTGATTGGGTGTTGCCGCCTGTCTGATACATGCGAGGCGTGCTATGCCGTCTCACATCTGCAATTCGATGATTCGAAAGAATTTTATCGTTCTAGCCAAGCTGAACAAAACTGCACGGGACGCAGCCCCTGTTAGTTCTGACAGTATCCGCTTGGGGGCAAATTGCCTTAACTACTCTCCGTGATCTTTGGATGGGGTCAGTACCCTTTAGGTGGTCGAAGGCCTCAACCTGATAGTCGTCTAGGAGAGTCGATATGTCTGAGTACGATCCGCTTAACCCGCCTTCCAGTCGTGGCACAAAAGCAGGTGTGCTGGTTCTGGATGCACCTGTTGCACCTGATGCATTACCCCTTGAGGCAGATGACCGCGGTCATAAAATACCGGTATTTTTTCAAAGCACAGGGCTGAGGGTTGAAGTGCCTACGTTGTGGCCCGGCAGCAATGTGCTTGATCCTGGGGATATCACTCTTGTCAAGTGGTTTTTTGAGGCCGAGATGTTTGATGAGAAGAGGCTGACGGCGCCTTATGACGCTAGCGACCTGCCTGACGTTGACGCTCTGGTACCCCCCCATCTCATGGACGTACCCGGCCTGCATAGATTGCGCTACGAGGTGATATTAAGAGAATCAAGTGGTAACCCAGGGGAGCTTTCGTTTTCGACAATTCTGGACAGTGACAAGGTCGGGCCAAATAACGGCTTGCGTGGTCCGCGTTTCCAGTTCCCGCAGGTCATCGAAGATGACGGCGTAACGGATGAATATCTGGATAATCCCGCCAACCTGGACAGAGTGACCGCTACCATTGATTTGATATGGCCGGACATACGTTTGGGGGATGTGGTGGAGGCTTCTTTAATACCACTGCCTTTTCTCAAGCCTTTGCGCAAACGTCCACGCCATTTGGACATCGTTGCCACCACCACCATTGTTCAAGCGCACAAGGATGGGGTTCGGCCCATTGAGGTGCATTTCCCGGGCGCTTTTCTTCGCGGTTTGCCCAATCGGGAGTTCAACGCTCAGTACTATTTGAAAGACCGCTCGGGTCGTGAGTCGGGCCCATCACGTACCGCTCCCCTGTTAATCAATCTGACGCCTACGCCCACCGACCTGGATCCTGTTCAAATTCCGCAGTTGAATGATGGGCGTATAGCCCTCAATGACGCCCGTGCTGAAGGCGGGGTATATATGAATATCCTCGAAGTATTCGGCTCCACAGAGGGGGATCGTCTCCTACCGTCATGGGATCTTATACCGCTTGACCCCATCGTTATTTCAGCTTTTCAGGTTTGGCCTATCAGGGTGCCGATTCCGTATTCGGTGTTGGCCAGCGGCGGTTACGAGTTCGTTTCCGGGATTGTGAGGGCAGAATACAGTTGGCAGAGAGGCGTTGCCCCCTCCAGGCCATCGATCACCCGCTTTGCTCCTGTGGATCTGACGGTTGCCGGGCCGGTGAGCCCGAATAACCCAAACCCTATCAACCTATTGCTGGACGTGGTGACAGTGAAGGGGGTAGATGGTGACAACCAATTGACTATCAACGACGAGGGTAAGCCGGTACGCGTGATTACCTCGTTGTATGGCGCGCCCGATGTTGGTCAAACGTTGGAACTGATGGCAGGGAGCTTTCCCGGGCCCATCGCGACCTACACCGTACAAGCGGGAGATAGCGCGGGTCGGGAAATTGAGTGGTTCGTCGACTGGAACATCATCGAGCTTTTAGATACAGGTTGGGTTCCTTTCTTTTACTGGACCTTCAACGGGGTCAACCGGCAACGCGCGCCAGACACACCGGTAATGATCAATACGGTGCCTATCGTTGGGCTCAAACCCCTTGAGTATGTCGGAGTCAACTACGGACCTGGCCCGGACGCTGGGTTTATCAGCTGCCATCTGCGACCTTGGGTAAACGGAGCCGGCGTTAAAATACCCGGGGATCCAACGCTGTTGGACGGCGGTGATGAGGTGATTTTGCACTGGGCCAGTTATGCGCACCCTAATGGTTTCGCCGGCGCTGTCATTCCTGACACCATCAAGTCCTTCAGCCATACGCTGACGGAACAAGAAGCCCGTGAGGGATATGTCTTTCAGGTTCCGTTTGACCCATACATCTTGCTTCCAGGGCTGATCAAGCCACCAGAAGGGCAAACCAACCCTCGGCATGGCTCTGCGGTTGCGCGCTATCAGATCATCAAACCGGCAGGTGCAGGCATGGGGTATTCCGAGCGTAACTTGGTGTTCATCAGATTGATTCGGCCCAACTCACCGCCTTGCGTGTCGGACGATTAGGCGTAGTGGAGAAGGGTGCAGTGTGCTTGTAGTGGAGGAGGTGCTCGTGGTTGCGAGCATCACAGTCGAGCCGCAAGGGGTACTGTCAAGTTTGACAGTTACGCGTTAAAGGGAAATGCCATTAAATGAATGAGAGGCCAGCAGATTTGCCAATTCAGACCTCTGCAGGGTCGGCATACGTTTAGAAAATGACACCCGGGTGTTTAGTCTTACCGTCGTTTTATGCCCGGACAGATACTTATTCTTTTGAGGAGTTTGAATCATGTCCAACACATCCAGTAAACCTGTTAGTCAAGACCCTGTAGGCCCCATGGAAGAGTGGGAAGAACCCGTTCTCGATCCCACATATTTACCTGCTCCGACGATCCCTGGTTTATTGCCGGCCATTGCTGGCGACAACCACCGGAATGTGGTGCCAAGGGCGCTTCAATTGAGCGGACTCAGTCTAAGGGTTGACCTGTGGGACCGTACCGGCTTTTTTAATGACTTCGATATACTCACCGTCTCTGTGAATGGCCGGCCGGTACATATTGAGACCTACGACGCAGCTGTCACTTTACCTGATCCGGTAATTGTGGATTTGGGCCCCAAGTCGGCCTTGCAAACCAACGGTGTCAAAGACATCAGCGTTCATGTGCTCAACCTCAGCGACAATGACGTTAATTACAACATCAATCGGGTTTACGTAGATGCGCAGGACCCTAACTATGGCAGTCAACCTTCGAGGGTCATGATAGAAGATTACGGCACCGAACTGACCCCAGCCTTTCTCGTGGGTAAAGCGGGTTTGGAATTCACCATTCCCACGCCGGCAGACCGGCGTGGCGGTGATACTTATCGAGTACTTGTGGGAAGTAATATAGTTGCGATCGAGGATGACGTGCCGGTGACAGGCGACATTACTGGTCATATTCCAACTGCAACGATTCTTGAGCGGTCAGGTTCGATAGACGTGAGATATAACCTGGCTGATCGGTCTGGCAACACGACTACGTTGTCTATTCCAAACTACGTACAAGTGAGTCTGAACGAAGCGCCCGTGTTTGGTCCCGTCAGTGTGTTGGAAGAGCCATTGGTTGATAAAGCAGAGGCCCGTAACGGCGCAACGGTGCGGTTGGAAAGCCTGACCGGCCATTTGCAGAACGACACTCTGGTCGTGTTATGGGGGACTATTGAGATCTATCGTCAATCTGTTGGCATGCCCGTTTTCCCAATTGACATCCCTGCACGTTTTGCAGCTATTGCGGCAGGCGGGAATTTCTATACGGCGGATATCAAAGTCATGATTGAGCGCCAAGGCAGCCCCACTTACAACGCAGCTGTGGTGCAAGTGGATGTCGACCTGCGTGAGCCCGGTGGGCAAAACCCTGGCGAAGGCCCTGTAGACACAAACTTGGCACAGCCCGTTCTGCTCGGTGGGGGCCCCGACCCCAAACCCGATAACCGCCTCTCCGAGAAAGATCGCAACTTCGATGCCACCGTCACTTTCACCCTACCACCGGGGCTGGAAGTGGGTGATTTCATTGACTATGTCTATGGGGGGGATGTCGTTGGGACTTACCCGGTAACCGGGGCGGAAGCGCCCGATTTTCCGGTGCCTTTTACCGTGCCGTGGGCCACTATCGATGCCAAGGGCAATGGCACCATTGAAACTCACTGCGTTATTCGGGATGCCATCAACTATAAGCATTCTCCGAATCAAGATGTTGTCGTGGAGATCTTCAACATCGGTAGCCTCACGCCTGTGACCTTTGAAAATGCCACGGTTATTACAGGCAACCCGAACTTCACCTATGCCATTAACTGTGCTCGGCAGCCTTGGCTAGGTGTGCCTGTCAAGATTCTGGATCCCGGGCTCCTCTTGGTTGGCGACAAAGTGATCATCGAGGCTGTCAGATACGCGTTCAACGCTCCTGGCGCGCCTGTCGGTACGCCCATAGAGACCTCTGAATTCGAGCTCAACAGTGAGCATGTCAATCTTGGCTTGACCGTCCCGCTGGATTTGAAGGTCTGGCTTCAAGACGTCACAGGCAATAATGGCCGAGGCATCGTCGGTGTGCGTTGGAGGCTTCTGCGCCCCTCCACGGGAGACCGGGGCAGGTCCGACGAGGTGAGGGCAGCCTGGGATCTGGTTGGTTCGGGAGGCAACATTCCTGGCTATTGTGTTCCGGGTGCGTCGCGCGTCAAAGGTACGCTTTGATTGATTGTCGGGGCCCCACCCTCTCGCTTGAGAGGGTGGGGTTTTTTATTGAGTTTTGTACCTTAAGGAAAGTCCTACGCTCTTTGGGAACTCACGTTATTAGTCTCTGCACCGTGGAAAACGGAAACCTCTTCGATACGGGTTCCGGGTTCGAACTGGTACTTAATTCTGAGGCTACACAACATGATTTCTCCTGCTTCCCAGCGTTTTCGTTATTCGCGTTTATCATCGATCATCAAGCTCGTAGCCGCCGCACCGTTATGCCTGTTGAGTCAACAGGCAATGTCGACAATTGTGGTGGACGGAACGGTGGGCAGCGGCAAATATGACGTCCGCCCGGGGGCCGCAGCCAGCGACTATCTGGCCCAAAAAGGTGCGACGCTGACTGTTCACAAGAACGCCAACGTTAAAGAAATACGTGCGACGAGCGGGTCGACCTTGACGTTGACAGGAGCCAACGTGAGTTCTGTCCATGGCTCCCAGGCGGCTATTGCGCTCAGCAATTCAAGCGCCACTATTTCCGACGCGCGCATTACCAGCCACACCAGTGGCGGCTTGAATGTGGCTCGCCAGGTGGGCACGCCCACGGGGTCCTACGCACAAGTCGACAATAGTGAAATCACTGGAGCGACCTATGGGGCCAACGTCACGTCCCATAGCCTTCTGGAGTTGAACAACTCTGTGCTGGTGGGCCAACGCCAGCAAGGGTTGAGGCTCCTGGGAGGGGCCGCAATCGCCACTGACAGCGAAATTACCGGTGGTACCACGGGCGTTGTGATGTCCCTTGAAAGTGCAACTGCCCTTGAGTCGCCTCACCTGATACTCGACGGTTCGCGTGTGACGGGCCTCGATGGCCCCGCGATTAATGTACTGGGGCCGATCACGGCTGAAATCGACGTGACCAATGGTTCGTCCCTGCAGGGTCAGAACGGTAACATGCTCGAGCTGACCCAGGGCGGCTCGGCCAACATGCGCGTGCGCTTCAGCGAGTTGGCTGGCAATATTCAGGTGGGTGCCGACAGCGCGTTGGACCTTAACCTGGACCACGCAATTCTGACGGGTGATGTCATCAACAACGGCGGCAGCGCCAGCGTCGGCCTGAATAATGGCTCGGTGCTCACCGGCCGCCTGGAAAACGTCGACACACTGGCGATCAACAGCGACGCCACCTGGGTCATGGTCGACGACCAGCATGTGGGCGATCTGCTCCTGGCCGGCGGTAACGTCAAGTTCGGCGACACCGGCACGTTCTACAAATTGGACGTGGACAACCTGTCGGGTAATGGCACGTTCGTCATGAGCGTGGATTTCGCTACCTTGACCGGCGACTTCCTGAATGTCACCGGCACGTCCTCGGGTGACCATCAGTTGTTGATCACCAGCACCGGTGCAGACCCGTTGTCGGAAGATCGCTTGCATGTCGTGCACACCGAAGACGGCGGCGCCAAGTTCAGCCTGGTGGGTGAACGGGTGGACGTGGGTACATACTCCTACAGCCTGGTTGACGACAACGAAGGCAAGGATTGGTTGCTCGATCCGGGCAGCAAGGTGATCAGCCCGAGCACCAACTCCGTGCTGGCCCTGGCCAACGCGGCGCCGAGTGTGTTGTACGGTGAAATGACCAACTTGCGCACCCGCATGGGTGAGCTGCGCCACAGCGATGGTCAATCGACCGGGTTGTGGAGCCGCGCCTATGGCAACAAATTTGAAGTGAACAACAGCGATAAAGGCATGCAGTACAACCAGACCCAGCGTGGTTTCACCCTGGGTGCCGATGTGCCGTTGACCGGCGGTGATGGCCAATGGCTGGCGGGCTTCATGGCCGGTCACAGCACCTCGGACCTGGACCTGAGCCGCGGCAGCAAGGCCACCGTCGACAGCTACTACGTGGGCGGCTATGCAACCTGGCTGGATGCAGAGAGCGGCTTGTACTTTGACGGTGTGCTCAAGTTCAACCGCTTGCACAACGAGTCAGACGTTGCCATGAGCGACGGCAAGAAAGCCAAGGGCAACTACACGCAAAATGCGGTCACGGCTTCGGCTGAAGTGGGGCGTAATATCAAGCTGGATGACGGTTACTTCGTCGAGCCATACGGCCAATTGGCCACGGCGATCATCCAGCGCCAGAGCTATGAGCTGGACAACGGCCTGCAAGCCGAAGGCGCACGTACGGCCTCGGTGGTGGGTAAGCTGGGCGTGACCGCCGGGCGTGACATCCAGTTGGACAGCGGCAGCGTGTTGCAGCCGTACCTGCGTACGGCGGTGGCCCATGAGTTCAACCAGAGCAACAAGGTGTCCGTCAATGGCAACAGCTTCAACAACGACCTGTCGGGTTCGCGGGTTGAGATGGCGGCCGGTATCGCCATGGCGGTGTCGAAGAATTGGAAGGTGCATGCCGATGTGGAACGTAGCATGGGCAAGAGCATTGACCAGCCTTGGGGGGTGAATGTGGGGTTGCGTTACGATTTTTAAGGATGTGAACGTCTGACGTGTAACCCACTAAAAAGCCCCGGATCGCAAGATCCGGGGCTTTTTATTGAGTTGGCACCGGGGGCGAGCTAAAACACCACCAAACACACGGAATCGTACCGTACCGTCTGGCAGGCGGGACGCGCATATGTGCAGGGGGATTGGTTTTTCCTCGCGCGCTTGCTGTTCGGTAACGGTGTGGAAGTCGACCGGGACCAGCAGATCGTTGCAGAACAGCTCAATGAAATCACCTTCAAGCTGGCCTGCATAGGCGCGCAAGCTGCAAATCAAGCCTGCGCTACCGTGGCCCTCCAGTAATTGTTGGTACACGCCATCGGAGAACCCTACCGCCGGCGTGGTCAAACCGGGAATGTAAGGCGCTAGCTGCGAGACAGGAGGGAGGTTGCTCAGGGCGGGTTCCATGATCAGGACCTCGTAGTAGGACGCGGCACCGCGACGGGAGGGAGCATCAGGGATTGAACGCAGGGTGGAGGGCGGATGAATAGCTGTGAGAATGGACAGTGCCCACGAGTGGTATGGTGCACTGAGGCTGCCTGAATCGGTGCCCCCAAACTTGCGTCGAGCAGATATATTCGCGCTTTCCTACGAGTCGAAGCGGCCGCGTGACTCTTCTGCCGGGCTGGCTGCAAGCACTGAAAATGCGAATAAGCGCTGATTAGTAGCGAATAAAGCGCAAACAGGTTCATCTGAGAGATAAACCTGTTTGCGTTACTTCTGGCTTAAGTTGCCCTGGGTCGTCAAAGTTGAACGATAAACACCGTATTGGCATTGTAGTTGCTGACTAACGCATATGATCCATCGGGGGCAATGGCGATGCTTGTTGGGTAGACGAACCCCGTCATGGTTCTGATGACTTCCTCTTTGTCGATGTCAATGATTGCTACTGAGTTTGAGGTGTTCATCGTTACGTAAGCCAGCCGGCGTGTGGGATGAAAGGCTATACCGAATGCGCCGGTTAGGTTGGGTATGGTGTTGCTGATTAAGTTGGTGCGCGCGTCGACGATTTTCACGTTGGCCGCACTTTGGTCTGTCACATAGATTTTTTGCGCATAAGGGCTGTATGCCAGTCGCCAGGCATAACTGAAACCTGTAAGTGTCGACAGCTGAGTATTGGTAGCCGTGTCGATAATGCCCATCGCATTATAGGCTGCAGAGTATAGACGTGTGCCCTGTGGAGCCAGCGTAAAGTCCGCAGGGTAATAGGTGTATTCCGACTGGATTATGCTGTCGTTCGATGTGTCAATAACTTGTAATGAGCTGTAGTAGCTACTGCCATAGTAAAGGCGTGAGCCGTCAAGATTAAATGTCAAGGCGCCATATCCATAACGGGAAAGGCCAGTAATTTTATTGATGATTTTATTGTCACTTGTATCGATTATTTGAATTTCGCCATGGTAGTATCCACTTGTGTACAGGCGTGACCCATCTGGATGAAGCACCAATCCATTTGTGTAAGTATTAGTCGGAAGAGTAATGGTGTCCGACAGGCTGAATGTCGTCAGATCAATCACGGATATCGTGCTGGTATTGTAATTGGCAACATAAGCCACGGTGCCCTCTGCATTAATGACAATGCGGTCCGGGGCGCCGCCTACGTTGATGCTGTCTACAACGCCCGGTTGCTTCCTGATTCTGTAACTTGCAGGCACCAACCGTTGCGCTGTCACCCGCCCGCCCCCATCCAGCGATACATACGCCTTGAGGTCCAGCGGGCTGCCATCGGCGAGTCTTCTCAGGTAACTGGCCGGAATAGGTGTCAGGATGCGCTCGGCGGCAAACTCGGCGGGCGTCAGCGGGGTACCGTTGCGCAACACTTGATTCACTGTGCCCTCGGCGTCAATCCACACCGATTGCGGGTTCTCAGGGTCGTAGCGCAAAAACGGCCAGGCATCGATCCGAACATCATGTGCCTTGGTGACGTCAATCACCCCGCCATTGGTCTCGGCCTGCGGCACACTCACCAAGTCCCAATACTGCGCCTCCAGCGCCTCGATCTCGAGCGTCAGTTCCCTGGACGGTTCACGCTTGTGGTCACGGATCACCTCGTAGAACACCCGGCAACTTTGCGCCAGGTTGGCGCCCACAAACACGTTGGGCACGGTGAAATCGACATAGTCTCCACCGGGCGCAGGTATGCCAGGCTTGATGCCGATAACCGGTGTGCCGAGCTCCGGTTTGCCGATGACGTACACCTCGATGTCATCGCTTGCCAGCATCGGGCGATAACGTACGCGCACGGTCACCACGCCCGACTGCAGCACATGCGCAGGGTTCAGGCGGCTCAGGGTCGGCGTGATCTGCGTGCTTTCGAGCACTTCGGGGACGGGCAGGTCGAGGGCCGCGCCGACGCGGATCGTCAGGGCCTCGGAAAGCATGTCACGCTGCCCCGGTTTTACCACGGTGTAGTACAAACTTTGGGTGCCATTGAGGTTGGCGGTGACGTAGAGCCGAGCAACCACGAAGGGCAGGTCGACACCGAGCCAGTTTTCGTCGATCTCGAATTCCATCCGCGGGGCGCTACCGCCAGGGGCACTGCCTTCGGCGTACAGGTACACCGTGGCGCCCAAGGTGAAGGCGGGATGAGCCTTGACCGTGACATTCAGGTTGCCGCGGTTCTTGTCCGGGTCGAACACATGGTCCGGTGGCACTGCTTCGCGTGTGATGGGCGCTGGCAGGATGGCTCGCAGGCCTCCCACGTACAGGTTCAGCCGACGTGACGGTGGCCCGCCGTTGACGGTGTAGTGCAGCGAGAGCGAGCCGCCTTCCAACTGGGCGATTTCGCCATTGGGCCCGTTGGGTAGCTCTAGGACTATATCGTTCTGGCCGGCGCGGGCCGTGTGCTCGGCATAGTAGGACCGACCATTGGCGTAGGTGCCGTTGAGCACCAGCAAAACGCGAGCGTTGGCAGGGTAGCCGGTAAGGGCCCTGATGAACACCGTCACTGGGTCGGTGGCTGCGGGCAGGTTTCCACCTACGGCCTCGAGCACGATAGGTGGCGCCAGGCCGGCCTCGACGGGGGTACCGGTGATATCCACCGACCTGTCGAGGGAGTTGCGTGGTAATGCGTTGAGGCGAAGCCGTTGATAGGTCAATTGGACGCGCCCATCGATCAACGGCAGGATATCGGCGTAGGGCCAGCGGATGCGCTGGGCGCGAGTGGTGGAGTCAATAGGGTGGTCGTAAAAGGTGGTAATCAACTGGCTGCCTTCAGTGCGCCCGGAGACTTTCAGGCGTAGTACGTCACCGAGTTCATAGCCCTGGCGGTTCACCTCAACCACAATGGTTGCATCGTTGCCGTCAAGGTCATCAGCATCGAGCAGATCGTTTTGGCCTGGCCGCTCGATGGATTCTGCGATGTAAGGGGCCGGTAAAAGCGGTTCTGCACCCGTGTTGCGCCGTACCTCGATGACTTGAGGTGGGGAAAATCCTTGGGAGTGGTTGCCGACCTCGTCCACCACTTCGTATTCGCACACGTGCACGCCGTCACCCACCTTATCCCAAGTGCCGGTGTTGACGTTGATGATGATCGGGGCTTCGCCCGCCGCCTCGAATTCAGTCACGGGGTGTTTGACAACGACCCCCCCGAGGCTCAGGCGAATTTCATCACGAACCTTGCGATGATTGACCCTGGGGAGGTTTGTGTTAACCGGGTAATAGCCGATGGATACGGGGATGGGGTTTATGGAGTTTTCCGACGTGACGCCGAAGTCGATTACATCCTGAGGAAATACGGGCTTGGGCAGGTTCTCGTTTTGCGGGGTGCTGGCCACCGGGTTACGCCCACCTGGGAACTCGATATCGACCTTGATATTGAAGGGTTTGGTTTGGTCGCTGCCTCCACCGACGTGGGTCACAAAGGCCTGCAGTGTATTGCCGGCCTCACGGATAAAGCGTTCGCTGGCCACATGCAGGACAATTTGCAGGCCCTGGCGGGCCTCATCCTCGGTTACGGTATGAAAGTCAACGCGAACACCATTTAATTTCAGCTCGATGAAGTCCCTGTCAACCTGCTCAAGATAAGGCAGCAGGATACAGGTCACGCCTTTGTCACTGACCTCCAGCGCCGCTCGGTTAAAGCCACCATCGAAGCCGACCACCGGATTGCTCAGAGTGGGCAGGTACAGGGGCAAGTCCGCGAAGGGAGTATTGCGAAAGGACTGTGACGTCAAGATGGCGTCGTCGGGTTGGGCAATGGTGAAGCCTTCAGGGCGCAAAGAGGCGGGCTGAACGGAAATGGGTGAGCGATCGGGGTGCTGGGTATCCTGGTCGATAGTCATGAAGAAGGTCCTGTCAGAGCCGTTGAGGGGCGTGCCCGAACTGGTTGGGCTGAGCATCACTCGGTTGATTCAACGCTGTGACGAGGGCGAGAGATAGCTGTGAGAATTGACAGTGCCGACGAATGGTAAGGGCCTGGGGCGACCCAAGCCAAAGCAAGATCAGGCCTGCCGATTCCAATGCCTGAACAACGGCTCCGCCAGAAACAACACAAACAACAAGCGCATCACCTGCATCGCCGTCACCAACGGCACCGACAATTGCAGGGTCTCTGCCGTCAGGCTCATCTCGGCGATGCCACCGGGCATCATGCCCAGCGTCAGTGAGCGCAGGTCCAGGTGGGTCAGCGCACTCAACCCTACCGCTGCCAAAGTGGCGAGCGCCATGGTCAAGGCCGTGCCAATCAAGGTGCGGCCCATGAACGCCGGTGCGCTGCGGAAGAACTGCCGATTGAAGTGGCAGCCCAAACCGCTGCCGATCAGCCATTGGCCGATCTGGCTGCCGCCGTCGGGCAGGCCAATGTGTAAATCCCAGGTCACGCTGGCGATGGCACTCACCAGCAATGGCCCGAACAACCAGGGATTGGGTTGGCGCAAACGCTGCCAGCCCCAGGCAACCAGCGCGCCTATCGGAAACAGCAGGGCCAGCCACGTCCAGTCCACAGGCGCCGGGTGAAACTGCGGTGTACCGCCACCCAGCAAATACTTGAAGATCGCCGGCACACACAACACCACCACCAGCACACGCAGGCTTTGTCCTGCCGCCACCCGACTAAGTATTGCGCCGTTGCGGGCGCCGAGGTTGACCATCTCCCCGGAGCCGCCCGGCATACTGGAGAAAAACGCCGTGGCGCGGTCTTCACCGCTGCGGCGCATCAACCACACGCCGACCACGCTCGACAAACTGGTGACCAGAGCACCGAAAAAGATCAGGCCGAAGTGGCTCATCACTTGCTCGATCACCAGCGGGGTGAAGTGCAAGCCAATGCCGATGCCCACTACCCATTGGCCGCATTTGCGCCCGCCGAGAATCTCCGCCAATTGCCAGGGCGTGAGGCAGCGCACCAGGATGATCGCCAGCAACGAGCCGACCATATACGGCAAAGGCCAGCCGACCAGGCTGGCCAGGTAACCGCCGGCCAGGCCGACCAGCGGTGTTCCCCACCAATGTTTGAAGGTGACCTCAGACATCGGCCACGGCACGACGCTGCAGGGCTCGTTTGCGATAGATGCGAATCAGCGGGAACATCAGCATCAGCGCTGTCAGTACCCATACGCCAAAGGTGATCGGGCTCGACCAGAGGATGTCCAGTGCACCGTTGGAAATCGACAGTGCACGGCGCAAGTTCTGTTCCATCAGGCCGCCGAGGATAAAGCCCAACAACACTGGCGAAAGCGGGAAATCCAGCTTGCGCAGGATGTAGCCGAAGATACCGATGCCGACCATCAGGAACAGATCGAAGGTGGTGGCGTGCACCGCATACACGCCAATGGCGGTAATGATCGCGATCACCGGCACCAGCGCCCAGTTCGGCACAGCGAGGATGCGGGTGAAGATGCGGATCATCGGGATATTGAGGATCACCAGCATGATGTTGGCGATAAACAACGACGCGATCAGGCCCCAGACGATGTCCGGTTGCTGTTGAAACAGCAGCGGCCCCGGGGTGATGTTGTACAGCGACAGGGCGCCGATCATCACCGCCGTGGTGCCCGAACCTGGAACGCCGAGCGTCAGCATCGGCACCAATGCGCCACAGGCGGATGCCCCGATGGCGGTTTCCGGTGCCGCCAGACCGCGCATATCGCCCTGGCCGAACTTGCCGCCGGCACCGGCCAGGCGTTTTTCGGTCATGTAGGCAACGGCGGACGCCAGGGTTGCACCGGCGCCCGGCAATACACCCATGATGAAACCGAGCAAGCCGCAGCGGACGTTAACCACGAACACCGCACCCGCTTCCTTCAGGTTGAACATCATGCGCCCGGTGGCCTTGACTGCTTCCTGACCACGGTGGGTTTTTTCCAGCAGCAACAGGATCTCGCTGATGGAAAACAGGCCCAGCACCAGCACCACAAACTGAATGCCATCGGTAAGGTGGATGTTGTCGCCGGTAAAACGGTACACGCCGCTGTTGGCATCGATGCCGACTGCCGAGAGGAACAACCCGATCAGCGCCGCCACGAAAGTCTTCAACGGCTTGTCACCGGCCATGCCGCCGAGGCAGACAATCGCGAACACCATCAGTACAAAATACTCTGCCGGCCCGAAGGCAATCGCCCATTTGGCCAACAGCGGGGCAAACAGCACCATGCCGCAGGTGGCAATAAATGCACCGATGAAAGAGCTCCACGCCGACAACGACAGCGCCACACCTGCCAGACCTTTGCGGGCCATCGGGTAACCGTCAAGGGTGGTCATCACGGTGGAGGCTTCTCCAGGGATGTTGAGCAGGATTGAACTGATACGGCCGCCGTATTCGCAACCCAGGTACACCGCCGCAAGCAGGATCAATGCCGACTCCGGTGGCAGGCCCAGGGCAAATGCGATGGGGATCAGCAGCGCTACGCCGTTGATGGGGCCCAGGCCCGGCAGCAGGCCGACCACGGTGCCGATCAGGGTGCCGCATAATGCGGTCACCAGGTTATAGGGGCTCAGCGCGACGCCGAAACCCTGGCCCAAATAGCCAAAGGTATCCATATCAGTTCTCCAGAACGTCGAGCAGGCCGAGGGGCAACGGCACATCCATGGCTTTATCGAACAGCAGGTACAGGCCGATAGCCATCAGGCCGACGATTACCACGCTGGCGACCCAGCGACCGCCATACAGGCGCGCCATTGGAATGCCGATCAACATGCTGCTGAGGATGAAGCCCAGGGATTCGAAGGTGGCGGCGAAGATGAGCAACAGTGCGACGCACATGCCGATTTTGATCAGGGTCTCGCGGTCCAGCGCCGGTTCTTCTTCGGTGTGCTTGGTGGGTTGCGGGCGAAAGAGCATGTAGATCAGCGCCAGGCTCATCAACCCGAGCATCAGCAGAGGATAGGCGCGTGGGCCGACCGGCTCATATGAAAATGCCGCCTGATACGGCCAGGCCATCAGGGCGAGGCCGGCGCAGGCCAGCAACAGCACGGCGGCGAAAATGCGTTGTAAGAGCATAGAAAACTCCAAGGCCCCTCTAGTAGGAGCGAGCTTGCTCGCGAAAAACTTCAACGATAACGCGTGCTGTCTGGACGCACGTGGATGTCCTCGGATTCTTCGCCAGCAAGCTCGCTCCTACAGGGGCATTACACGAAAGACGGGCGTTTACTGGATCAGGCCGAACTCTTTGGCCAGTACCTTGTAGTCAGCCACCTGTTTCTTCACATAGGTGTCCAGCTCCGGGCCGGTCATGGCGAACGGGAACAGCTCGCGCTGGTCACGCAGCTTGGCGAATTCGTCGGAGGCCAGCAGCTTGTCGAATGCCTCTTTCCACCATGCGTAGTCGGCATCGCTGACCTTTGGCCCAAGGTAGAAGCCCCGTACCACCGGCCAGACGATGTCGTAGCCTTGCTCCTTGGCGGTCGGGATGTCTTTCATTTCCGGCTCGTCCAGGCGCTTCTCGGCGAACACGGCCAACAGGCGCATGTCCCCGCTGAGGATGTGCGGCATCGAGTCGGAGATGTCAGTACTGCCCACTTGGATGTGCCCACCGAGCAGGGCCGTGGCGATTTCACCGCCGCCCTCGAGGGCCACGTAACGCAGTTCACGCGGGTTGATCCCGGCGGCCTTGGCGATCAGCGCGGTTTGCATCCAGTCCTGGCTGCCTACTGTGCCGCCGGAGCCGATCACCACGCTGCCCGGATCTTTTTTCAAGGCTTTTACCAGGTCGTCGAGGGTCTTGTAGGGCGAGTCGCTTTTTACTGCGATGGCACCGTAGCTGGTGCCTACGGCAGCCAGCCAGCGCACGTTGGTTTCATCGAAACGGCCGAACTTGCCTTGGGCCAGGTTCAATAGCGAGCCGCTGGACCAGGCCACCAGGGTGCCGGCGTCCGCAGGGCGCTGGGCGACCACGGCGTTGTAGGCCACCGCGCCCACGCCGCCGGGCATGTAGGTCACGCGCATCGGCTTGCTCAGCAGCTTTTCATTGACCAACGCGCTTTGTGCCAGCTTGCAGGTCAGGTCAAAACCACCGCCGGGGGAGGCTGGGGCGATGCATTCAGGGCGCTTGGGTTCGTCGGCAGCCAGCAGTTGGCCGGCGAACAGCATGCAGCCGGCGGCAAGGGCAACTCTACGTAGTGAAGAGGTCATGGGATTTCTCCGTTATTGTTCTTATTTTGACGAAAACGCTTCGAGGCGTTTTTCGGGTGCTACGAATCAGGTAGCTCGGCAGGCATAGACCACCGTGGCTGGATGCTAAAGGGCGAAGCTTTCACTAACCTTTCAATTGTCTTTCAATGTTTTCGGGCTTCACAGGGCAGGTTGCGCCTGTAAACTCGCCGGCCAGCGGGTCAATAAAAAGCCGCGCCGACCACCCCTCATGAGGTAGAAATCCATGCGTGTCCTTCTGGTTGAAGACCATTTGCAACTCGCCGAAAGTGTCGCCCAAGCGCTCAAGGGCATGGGTTTGACGGTCGACGTGCTGCACGATGGCGTGGCCGCGGACCTGGCCTTGGGCAGTGAGGAGTACGCGGCGGTAATCCTCGACGTGGGCCTGCCGCGCATGGATGGTTTCGAGGTACTGGCGCGCCTGCGGGCCCGTGGCAAAAACCTGCCGGTGCTGATGCTGACGGCGCGCAGCGATGTGAAAGACCGAGTGCATGGCCTGAACCTGGGCGCCGACGACTACCTCGCCAAGCCGTTTGAGCTGACGGAGCTGGAAGCACGGGTCAAGGCGCTGCTGCGGCGCAGCGTGCTGGGCGGGGAGCGCCAGCAGGCGTGCGGGGTGCTGGTGTACGACCTCGACACCCGGCGCTTCACGGTTGGGGGCGAGTTGATGACCTTGACCTCCCGCGAGCAAGCCGTGCTCGAAGCTCTTATCGCCCGGCCAGGCCGCGTGATGAGCAAGGAACAGTTGGCCTCCCAGGTATTCGGCCTCGATGAGGAAGCCAGCCCCGACGCCATCGAAATCTACGTGCACCGCCTGCGCAAGAAGCTCGACGGCCAGCCCATCGCCATCGTGACGTTCCGCGGCCTTGGCTACTTGTTGGAAGCCCGCGATGCATAAGCCCAGCAGCCTGCGCTGGCGCCTGCTGTGCAACCTGGCGCTGCTGCTGGTGTTGTTGATGCTCGCCAGCGGCATGAGTGCCTACTGGAACGGCCGCGAAGCCGCCGACACCGCCTATGACCGCACCTTGCTGGCCTCGGCGCGCACCATTGCCGCCGGCTTGACCCAGGTCGACGGCACCCTTAGCGCGAATGTGCCATACGTGGCCTTGGACACCTTCGCCTACGACAGCGCAGGGCGTATTTATTACCAGGTCAATGACATCGACCAGAAGCTGATTTCCGGTTACGAAAACCTGCCCGGCCCGCCGCCCGGCACACCACGCACCGACGATTACCCGGCATTGGCACGCTTCTACAACGCTGTGTACCAGGGCCAGCCTGTACGGGTGGTGAGCCTGCTCAAGGCCGTCTCCGAACCGAACATGAATGGCATGGCGGAAATCCGCGTCGCCGAAACCGACGAAGCACGGGTCGCCATGGCCCGCAGCTTGATGGCCGACACGCTGTTGCGCCTGGGCATGCTCGCCATCGGTGCACTGCTGCTGGTGTGGTTCGCCGTGAGCGCGGCATTGCGCCCGTTGGAACGCCTGCGCACCGCGGTGGAAGAGCGCCAGCCCGATGACCTGCGGCCGCTGCCGCTGGTGGAAGTCCAGGATGAATTCGGCCCGTTGGTGCGTTCCCTCAACCACTTTACCGAACGCCTGCGCGGGCAGTTCGAGCGCCAGGCACAGTTTATTGCCGATGCAGCCCATGAGCTGCGCACGCCGCTGGCGGCGCTCAAGGCCCGCCTGGAGTTGGGCCTGCGCGCCGAAGAACCGGCCACCTGGCGCAGCACCCTGGAAAGTGCCGCCCAAGGCACCGACCGCCTGACACACCTGGCTAACCAGTTGTTGTCCCTGGCCCGCATTGAAAACGGTGCCCGGGCCATTGCCGAGGGCGGTGCGCAATTGCTCGATCTCAGCCAGTTGGCCCGCGAGCTGGGCATGGCCATGGCGCCACTGGCCCATGCGCGGGGAGTGGCCTTGGCGCTGGAGGCGGACGAGCCCATATGGCTGCGCGGCGAACCGACGCTGTTGAACGAGTTGCTGAGCAACCTGGTGGATAACGCCCTGGCCCACACACCGCCTGGCGGCAATGTGATTCTGCGGGTGACGGCACCGGCGGTGCTGGAGGTCGAAGATGATGGCCCGGGCATCCCGCTGGATGAGCGGGACCGGGTATTCGAGCGTTTTTACCGACGCAGCCAGCAGGGCATGGGGTCTGGCTTGGGACTGGCGATTGTCGGGGAGATCTGCCGCGCACACCTGGCGCAGATCAGCCTGCATGATGGTGAGTTGGCTGGGCTGAAAGTCCGCGTGAGTTTTATTGCGGGTTGATCAGTAAAACATTGAGCGCGCTTCATCCAGTTCAGCGCGTGACTTTTCGCTGTAGAGATCAAGCTGCAGCTTTTGCATCGCCGGCACGCTGGTAATGTCGACTTTCGCCAGCGGATGGTCGGTGTTGTGGTGGCAGTAGAGTACGGCGATTTGCACCAGATCGACATAGTCGAGCCTGGCAGAGTCGCGTTCCAGGTTCAGGTACTGCCCCGGCAGTTTTGCCAGCATTTCCGGAAAGTCCCAGCCGCCCAACAGTTTGTCGCCCAGCAACGGGTGAATGCTCTCGATGACGTGGTTGAGGCTGACCGGGTCCGAGAGCAGTTCGTAATGGTCTTCGGCGTAAGTGAGGATCGGTAGCACGCCGATCTGGTGCACCAAGCCACCAAGGGCCGCCTGGTCCGCCTTGAGGTGGCTATGCTTGCGGCACAAGGCATAGCTGACGCCGGCTACTTCCAGGCTGCGACACCACACATCACGCATTTTCTGTGCAACCACTTCGGAGCGGGCGTGAAAGATCTGCTCCATCACCAGGCCGATGGCCAGGTTGCTGCTGTAGTTGGTGCCGAGCCGCGTGATGGCGGTGTGCAGGTCGGTGACTTCCTGGCTGGCCCGCAACAGCGGGCTATTGACCACTTTGATCAGGCGCGCCGATAGAGCGGTGTCGCGACTGATCACCTTGCTCAAGTGGCTGATGCTGATCTCCGGGTCTTCAGCGGCCTGGCGAATCCTCAGGGCCACCTCCGGCAGTGTCGGCAGAACCAGGTCATCGTTGTCGATGGCCATCACCAAAGCCTGTTGGACTTTTTCCGCCAGCTTGTTCATTCATGCTCTCTAGGGTGCTGCAAAAAGGTACGGCAATTAACGCTGGATCTCGCGATCACGGTCCAGTTGGTAGGGCAGGTCGAGCATGCGCAAGCCAGGGCCTTCCAAGGTGCCCAAGCGCACGTCGCCATTGTCGGCAGCTTCGGCTTGCAGCACGGCGAGAAGTTCAATCGACTGGTCCGCTTTTGCCGCGATGACGACTTCGCCGATCGCGCTGTTGTGGCTGGGTGAAAACAATGGCGTGCCTGGCTCGGGTAGATCGGCCGCCTCCAGGCTCAGGCGATACAGGCGTCGCTTGAGTTTGCCCAGGTACTGCATGCGCGCGACGATTTCCTGGCCGGTGTAGCAGCCTTTTTTGAAGCTCACGCCACCCACGGCCTGCAGGTTGAGCATCTGCGGGATGAACAGCTCGCGAGTCTGCGGCATCACCTGGCCGATACCGGCGCGGATCTGGCCGAGCAGCCAGGCATTCAAGTCAGCCTGTGGCAGCTGCGCGGCCAGTTGGCTGCGCACGACGTCGGCTTGCTCTATGGGCACCCAGAGTTCGGCACGGTTAGGGGAAACGCGTATGGCGATGAGCGAATCGGTGCGTACTACGCTGTCGGTCTCGGCCGGCAGTGCCAGGCCAAGGGCGGCCAGGGAAGCGTCTGCGTTCGCCAGGCCAAAGCGCGCCCAGGCGGCGCTTTCGTCGGTGAGTTTGGATTTGGAGAACACCGCGTATTTCTTCAGGTCGGCCAGCTGTGGTTCGAGCAGCTCGGTGGCCATGGCCATCAGCACGCCGTCGCCTTGCAACAGGATGCGAAAGCTGGACTGCATACGGCCTTTTTGCGTACAGCGTGCGCCCAGGCTGGCCTGGGTGTCACTCAGGTAATTGAGGTTGCAGGTCAGTTGGCCCTGCAGGAACTTGGCAGCATCGGAGCCGCGGACGGCAAGCACGCCTTCGTGGGTCAGTGAGCAGAAAAACGCAGAGTCGGCCATGGGTCATCGCACATCAAAAAGTCATGGGTGCATCATAGAGGGGCGCCCGGCAAATGGATAGTTTCCGTATGGGCGACCAAAGCCGAGTGTCCCGGTGTCGCCGGGGCTGTATACTGGCGCTCTAATTGAGGAGGGCTCCATGGTCGAAGATGTAGAAATCAATCGTCTCTTCTGGCACAGCCGTCGTGGCATGCTTGAGCTGGATGTGTTGTTGGTGCCGTTCACCAAAGAAGTGTACGCGACGCTTGATAAAGTCGATCGCGATCTCTACGTCAGGCTGCTCGAATGCGAAGACCAGGATATGTTCGGCTGGTTCATGGAGCGCTCCGAATCTGAAGATCCGGAACTGCAGCGCATGGTTCGCAAGATTCTGGACCGTGTCCAGCCCAAGTAATCGCTTCGAATGCCGCTGGCAGGCCTCACGGCTGTTGCTGGCGGCGTATCTGCTTGCCCAGCTGATTGCGCTGGGTAGCCTGCTGGTGCTGAACCTGCCTTATTCAAGCCTTGGCATCCTGCTATGCCTGGCTCACTGCACCTGGGTGCTGCCGCGCCATATCCTGCTCACTCACCGCTCGTCGATTCTTGGCCTGCGCCGTGACGAAGATGGCTGGCAATTATGGAACGCCGCGCGCGGTTGGCACGCAGTGCAACTGCGTCCCGACAGCCTCGCGTTGCCGCTGATCGTTGTGTTGCGCTACCGGGTGCAGGGTGAGCGGCGAGTGCGTTCGATCTGTGTGCCGCAGGACGCACAGGCTGCCGATGTACACCGGCGCCTGCGGGTACGCCTGAAGTTCAGCCGCCGTAGGTGGTTGGCACCAGGATAGTGTCGCGGGCTTCGGGCAGCATCTGCGGGTAGTCAAGGGTGTAATGCAGGCCCCGGCTTTCCTTGCGCTCCATGGCCGAGCGAATCATCAGCTCTGCCACTTGGGCCAGGTTGCGCAATTCGATCAGGTCACGGCTGACCTTGTAGTTGCTGTAGAACTCGTCAATTTCATCCAGCAGCAAGCGTACCCGGTGTTGTGCACGTTGCAGGCGCTTGTTGGTGCGCACGATCCCCACGTAGTCCCACATGAAGCGCCGTAGCTCGTCCCAGTTGTGCGCGATGATCACGTCTTCGTCCGAATCGGTGACCTGGCTGGCGTCCCAGCGGGGCAGGGCGGCCGGCACCGGGATGCGCGGCAGTTGTTCAAGGATGTCCTGCGCCGCTGAGCGTGCGTACACGAAGCACTCGAGCAGTGAGTTGCTGGCCATGCGGTTGGCGCCGTGCAGGCCGGTGAAGCTGGTTTCGCCGATGGCGTACAGGCCAGGCACGTCAGTGCGGCCATGCTGGTCGACCATCACGCCGCCGCAGGTGTAGTGCGCCGCGGGTACCACCGGGATCGGGCCTTTGGTGATGTCGATGTTGAAGGTCAGGCAGCGTTCGTAGACCGTCGGGAAGTGGGTCTTGATGAAGGCTTCGGGCTTGTGGCTGATGTCCAGGTATACGCAGTCGATACCCAGGCGCTTCATTTCATGGTCGATAGCGCGGGCGACAATATCGCGCGGCGCCAGCTCGGCGCGAGGGTCGAAGCGCTGCATGAAGCGTTCGCCATTGGGCAGCTTCAGGTGCGCGCCTTCGCCACGCAGGGCTTCGGTAATCAGGAAACTCTTGGCCTGGGGGTGATACAGGCAGGTGGGGTGGAACTGGTTGAATTCCAGGTTGGCCACCCGGCATCCCGAGCGCCAGGCCATGGCAATGCCGTCGCCACAGGCGCCGTCGGGGTTGCTGGTATAGAGGTAGACCTTGGCCGCGCCGCCCGAGGCCAAAATAGTGAAGCGTGCGCCGTAGGTATCGACTTCGCCGCTGGCACGGTTGAGTACGTAGGCGCCCAGGCAGCGCTCGCCCGCCAGGCCCAGGCGTTTTTCGGTGATCAGGTCGACGGCGACGCGTTGTTCAAGCAATTGGATATTGGGGCGTTGGCGGGCCTGCTCGAGCAGCGTCTTGAAAATGGCCGCGCCGGTGGCGTCGGCAGCATGAATGATTCGACGATGACTGTGGCCGCCTTCCCGGGTCAGGTGGAACTCAAAGCCACCGTCGTCGCTGCCGGCATGTTCATCGCGTGTGAACGGCACACCCTGGTCGATCAGCCATTGGATGGCTTCCCGGCTGTGCTCGACGGTGAAGCGCACCGCCTCTTCATGGCACAGGCCGCCGCCGGCATTGAGGGTATCCTCAACATGGGATTGCACCGTGTCGGTATCATCCAGCACCGCGGCGACGCCGCCTTGGGCCCAGAATGTCGAGCCGTTGGCCAGGTCGCCTTTGCTCAAGACGGCGATACGCAGGTGGCTCGGCAGGGTCAGCGCAAGGCTCAAGCCGGCCGCGCCGCTGCCGATTACCAGGACATCGTGTTGGAACTGTTGGCTCATTGAATGGATTCCGCAAAAAGCGATCCGAAGGAGCGGCGCAAACAGGACGCCTGGATCGGCGAATCAAAGGGGCACACGGGCCACTAGTATATAGAGGGGGGGAGCGGCACAATAGCCACGCACACGTGGCATTGTGAGATTATGCTGCGCAGCTTTGGGAAATGGCCGGTTGGCGAGGCGGGAACTTTTTGCATGGGTCCCGACTCAATAGCAGGTTGCCCGAAAGCTGGGAAAACGTTGAGTTTATTGGCCCGTCGGGAGCATTGGACGCGTCACGAAACCGGCGACAAGATTATTCGCGCAGCCGGCGCCGCCCGGGCTGCGTTTTTCGTGTGTGCCAAATCAGTGCATGCCGGAAACTTGCTTGAAGGGGGAGAACTTTTGCGAAAAGCCCGAGTCTATGTTTGCAAGCCTGATCGTTTAGTTATGCAAGCCTCCTTCGAGTACAACGAGGAGTGTTCATGCTAACCCAGGAAGAGGATCAGCAGCTGGTCGAGCGCGTACAACGCGGCGACAAGCGAGCATTTGATCTGCTAGTGCTGAAATACCAGCACAAAATTCTCGGGTTGATCGTGCGGTTTGTGCACGACACCCATGAAGCGCAGGACGTTGCACAGGAAGCCTTTATCAAGGCGTACCGTGCACTGGGAAATTTCCGCGGTGATAGTGCGTTTTATACGTGGCTCTACCGCATCGCCATTAACACGGCGAAGAACTATCTGGTGTCTCGCGGCCGCCGCCCACCAGACAGTGATGTCAGTTCAGAAGATGCAGAATTTTACGATGGTGATCACGGCCTCAAAGATCTCGAGTCGCCGGAGCGTGCGTTGCTGCGCGACGAGATTGAAGGCACCGTCCATCGCACAATTCAGCAACTGCCAGAAGATTTGCGTACGGCGTTAACTTTACGTGAATTTGATGGTCTGAGTTACGAAGACATTGCGAGCGTCATGCAATGTCCGGTGGGGACTGTAAGGTCACGGATTTTCCGGGCCCGGGAAGCCATCGACAAAGCCTTGCAACCTTTGTTGCAGGAAAACTAAAGACAGCGGCGACAGCCAAGAGAGGAACCGCCATGAGTCGTGATGCCCTGCAGGAATCGCTGTCCGCAGTGATGGATAACGAAGCGGATGAACTGGAACTTCGTCGGGTGCTCAATGCATTTGATGATGCCGAAACCCGTGATACCTGGTCTCGTTACCAAGTCGCTCGGGCGGTGATGCACAAGGATCTTCTAATCCCTCGTCTGGATATTGCTGCGGCCGTTTCTGCTGCGCTTGCTGATGAAGCCGTTCCGGCAAAAGCTGCACGGGGTCCATGGCGTAGCCTGGGTCGCCTGGCAGTAGCTGCTTCGGTCACCGTCGCTGTGCTCGCTGGTGTTCGCCTGTACAACCAGGACGAGATTGCTGGCAACGAGTTGGCCCAACAGACTCAGCAACCGGTCATGGCCGGTCCGCAAGTCAAAGGTCCGGCTGTACTGGCAGGCTACAAGGAAAGCTCCGATACCACCGGCCCTATGGCTAATGGTGTGCTTCAAGGGCAATCCGGTTGGCAGGACCAGCGTCTTCCAGGCTACCTGCGTCAACATGCGCAGGAATCGGCTTCGAAAGGCACTGATAGCGCTCTGCCATACGCTCGCGCAGCAAGCCAGGAAAACCGCTGATCCGCTAAGGAGCCCTATGCGCGCCATACCGCTCCTTACGCTTTGGCTCAGTAGTTGGTTTGCACTATCCGCCCATGCCGATGAAGCCCAAGACTGGCTGACTCGACTTGGGCGTGCAGAGCAGCAGCAAAGCTTTGAAGGCACGTTTGTCTACGAACGTAATGGTAGTTTTTCTACCCATGACATCTGGCATCGCGTCCAGGATGGCCATGTACGTGAGCGCTTGTTGCAGCTCGATGGCGCTCCCCAGGAAGCCCTTAGGGTAGACGGTCGCACACAATGCGTCAGCGGTGCGCTGGTTGCTGGCCTGGCGAGTTCCTCTGATGCACCTACGCGTGCACTCGATCCACAAAAACTCACTCAATTCTACGAATTGGCCGTTGTCGGTAAATCTCGCGTAGCCGGTCGTAATGCGGTGATCGTGTCGATCAGCCCGCGTGATCAATATCGCTATGGTGTTGAATTGCACCTGGATCGTGAAACCGCGTTGCCGCTCAAATCCTTGCTGCTCAATGATCAGGGGCAGTTGTTGGAGCGCTTTCAGTATACGCGCCTGGATGCCCGCGCCGTTCCGTCCGACCAGGACTTGCAGCCTGGCCGCGAGTGCTCGCCTGTCGCTGTTTCCTCTTCTAAAGCCTCCGACATGCCTGCCACCCAGGTGTGGCATCTGGATTGGCTGCCGCCTGGCTTCCAACAGATCAGTGCTGTCACGCGCAAAGATACCCAAACCAAAGCCACCGTCGATAGCTTGATGTATGACGATGGGCTCGCGCGTTTTTCCGTGTTTCTGGAGTCAGCAAAAGGTGCTGATGTGAATGAAACCCGTGCTCAGCTTGGACCAACCGTGGCCGTATCCCGACGTTTGAATACGGTGGAAGGTGAAATGATGGTGACGGTGGTGGGCGAAATCCCTATCGGCACTGCTGAGCGTATCGCTTTATCGGTGCGTAGTGGAAAGGCTGCTGCCAAGCCATGAAATTGTTAATCCTGCGTTCATGCTGATCTTTCAATCTGTGCCCATCTTTGGTTGGGTGCTGAGCGTATGAAATCTCTGGATCAGCATTTTCACTTGCAAAAACTCCCTATGTTTTTTATAGGTCAGGGTTTAATGGCCCTGGCCTTGTTTTGTTCGCGGGACAAAAGTGTCGGTCGCAGTCTCCGGCATGTATTGAACCCTGTCGCTTAACCCTGCTCGTCGTAACGGGAGCTGTATGTCGATACCACGTTTGAAGTCTTACCTATCCATAGTCGCCACGGTGCTGGTGCTGGGTCAGGCCTTGCCTGCGCAAGCAGTCGAACTGCCTGATTTCACCCAATTGGTGGAGCAGGCCTCGCCTGCGGTGGTGAACATCAGTACCACGCAAAAACTGCCGGATCGCAAAGTATCGAACCAGCAGATGCCGGATCTGGAAGGCTTGCCACCCATGCTGCGCGAGTTCTTCGAGCGCGGCATGCCGCAACCACGCGCCCCTCGTGGCGGTGGTGGTCAGCGCGAAGCCCAGTCGCTGGGTTCCGGCTTCATCATCTCGCCCGACGGCTATATCCTCACCAACAATCACGTGATTGCCGATGCCGACGAGATTCTCGTACGCTTGGCTGATCGCAGTGAACTCAAGGCCAAGCTGATCGGTACCGACCCACGCTCCGACGTGGCGCTGCTGAAAATCGATGGCAAGGACTTGCCGGTCCTCAAGCTCGGTAAATCCCAAGACTTGAAAGCCGGCCAATGGGTGGTAGCCATCGGTTCACCGTTCGGCTTCGACCATACTGTGACCCAGGGCATTGTCAGTGCCATCGGTCGCAGCCTGCCGAATGAAAACTATGTACCGTTCATCCAGACCGACGTGCCGATCAACCCGGGCAATTCCGGTGGTCCGTTGTTCAACCTGGCTGGCGAAGTCGTGGGGATCAACTCGCAGATCTACACGCGCTCCGGTGGTTTCATGGGCGTTTCCTTCGCGATCCCGATCGACGTGGCCATGGACGTTTCCAACCAGTTGAAGAGCGGTGGCAAGGTCAGCCGAGGTTGGTTGGGTGTGGTCATCCAGGAAGTGAACAAGGATCTGGCTGAGTCCTTCGGCCTCGACAAGCCGGCCGGTGCGCTGGTTGCACAGATTCAGGACAATGGCCCTGCTGCCAAGGGCGGGCTGAAAGTCGGCGACGTGATCCTGAGCATGAATGGCCAGCCGATTGTCATGTCGGCCGACCTGCCTCATCTGGTCGGCGCGCTCAAGGCTGGCGGCAAAGCCAAGCTGGAAGTGATCCGTGATGGCAAGCGCCAGAACGTTGAGCTGACCGTCGGCGCCATCCCGGAAGAAGGTGCGACCCTGGATGCCCTGGGCAATGCCAAGCCAGGCGCCGAGCGCAGCAGCAACCGCCTGGGTATTGCCGTGGTTGAGCTGACCGCCGAGCAGAAGAAAACCTTCGACCTGCAGAGCGGTGTCGTGATCAAGGAAGTCCAGGACGGCCCGGCCGCCTTGATCGGCCTGCAGCCTGGCGACGTCATCACCCATCTGAACAACCAGGCGATCGACTCCACCAAGGAGTTCACCGACATCGCCAAGGCGTTGCCGAAGAATCGTTCGGTGTCGATGCGCGTCCTGCGTCAAGGTCGAGCCAGCTTCATCACCTTCAAGCTGGCGGAGTAATCCACTAGCCCACAAAAAAGCCCCGGTGTCGGTTAACGACAGCGGGGCTTTTTTGTGGGTGATGGGTTTAGCTCATCATGCCCTTGACCAAGCGCTCCTGTTCGATCAGCTCACGCTGACGGGCATCGATGCGCGAGGACAGTGGGAAATTATTGCCGGCGCGGCGCTTGGCAAAGTCCAACTGCTGGATGGCTTGCTGGAAATCACCCACCAGGGCGAAGTATTCGGCACGAGCCTGGTGCAGGCCGATGATGTTGCCGGACAAGCCGCGGGTCTCGGCGACCTGATACCACACGTCCGGATCGTCCGGGCGGGACTTGAGCAGCCCATCCAGCGCTTTCTCCGCATCAGCGGTGCGGTTCTGCTTAAGCAACAAGTCCACCCGCACCTGATTCAGCGGATAGTTGCTGGGGTACTGGGTGAGCATGCGGTCGGTACGTTGCTGTGCGTCCGGCATGCGGTTGCTGGTGATGTCCAACTCGATCTGCGCCAGGTTGTAGGTAATGTCGTTGGGCGCCTTGGCCAGCAGCGGTGCCAGGCTCTCCCGTGCTTCCTTGAGTTGAGTGCCCTTGATCTGTGCGATGGCCAGGCCATATCGCGCTACATCGTTCTTGGGGTTCTCGTCCAACTGGGCCTGGAAGCGCTTGGCCGCAAGGCCTGGCGTGTCTTCGTACTTCAATTGCACCCGTGCGCGAATCAACTGATAGCGCAGGCTGTCTTCCTTGCCGCCGGGTTTGGCCTGCTCGGCGCGGTTGCGGGTATCGGCGATCCGCGATTCAGTCACCGGGTGAGTCAGCAGGAACTCCGGTGGCTTGGCATCGAAGCGGTATTGGCGCATCAGGCGTTCGAACATGGTGGGCATGGAGCGTGGGTCGTAGCCGGCTTTCTCCAGGTTGAGGATGCCGATACGGTCGGCCTCTTGTTCGTTCTGCCGGGAGAATCGGCGTTGTTCCTGGATCGCTGCGGCTTGTGAGCCGGCAATCGCGGCGATACCCGCGTCGCCTGCACCCGCGGCGGCGGCGATGATACCGCCGAGCAGGGCGGCCATCATCGGCAGCTGCATGCGCGACTGCGCTTCGACGCCCCGGGCGAAGTGGCGCTGGGACAGGTGCGCCAGTTCGTGGGCCAGTACCGACGCGTATTCACCTTCGGTCTGGGCATTGAGGAACAAGCCGCCGTTGACCCCGACGATCCCGCCAGGTGCTGCAAAAGCATTGAGTTGCGGGCTGTTGATCAGGATGAATTCCAGGCGCCGGTCGTTGACCTGGCTGGTCTCTACCAGCTTGTACACGCTGGTTTCGACGTAATCCTTGAGTTGTGGGTCATTGAGCTGAGAGACCTGGCCGCGCAGGTAGGCCAGCCAGGCGCGGCCCAGTTGGTATTCCTGTTGGGGCGAGACAATGGCAGAACTGGCGTCGCCAAGTGACGGCAGCTCGTCAGCGAAGGCCGGGGAGGCCAGCAGGCAGGCCAGCGTCAGCAGGGTAGGGCGCAAAAAAGTCATGCACAAAGCCTTTCGACAAAGAGCTTACTGTAGCCGGACACTGAGCTTGGGACCAGATATTCTAAGCAGCCCAAATGTTTGCCTGGAGTAACACCATGACCGACGCTGCAGCCTTTGACGCCGAACTCGATGCCTGCGGCCTCAATTGCCCGTTGCCCTTGCTCAAGGCCAAGTTGGAACTCAATCGTATGGCCAGCGGCGCCGTGCTCAAGGTGACTGCCACGGATGCAGGCTCACAGCGTGATTTCAGGACCTTCGCCAGGCTGGCGGGCCATACGCTGCTCCGCGAAGAAGAGGCCGCTGGTGTGTACCATTATTGGTTGCGCAAGGCCTGATAGCCTTGCACGCGCAAGATCAGGCCTTGTTCAGCGCCTGCGCCGCGGCCAGGACCGCATCCACATGGCCCGGTACTTTCACGCCCCGCCATTCCTGACGCAGCACGCCTTCGCTGTCGATCAGGAAGGTGCTGCGATCCACGCCCAGGTATTCCTTGCCGTACAGCTTCTTCAGCTTGATCACATCGAACAGCTGGCAAACCGCCTCGTCTTTATCGCTGATCAGCTCGAAGGGGAATTGCTGCTTGCCCTTGAAGTTCTCGTGGGACTTCACGCTGTCACGCGACACACCAAACACCTCGGTGTTGGCGGCCTTGAACGCTGCGTACTGGTCACGAAAACCCTGGCCTTCGGTGGTGCAGCCCGGGGTGCTGTCCTTCGGGTAGAAGTAGATCACCACTTGCTTGCCCTTGAGGGCCGCGAGGCTGAAAGTCTGGCCGCTGGTGGCCTGGGCTTCGAAATCGGCCACGGCTTTGTCGATGGCTACCGGCATGGGTGTTTCCTTACATTGGGTTCTGTGGGCGCCATGGCTCGATCAAGGCGTCGAGATTCAGGGCATCGGCGAAGTCCAGAAACTGGTCGCGCAACCAACTGATCTGCACGCCGGCCGGCAGGGTCACGGTGAACGTGGCGTTGAGCATGGTGCCGCCGGTCTGTGGCGCCTGGTAGGTGTCGCAGGTCAGGTTTTCCAGCTCGACGTTGTGGTCGATGAAGAACTGGCACAACTCGTTGACGATGTCCGAACGGTAGGCCGAGCTGACGTACGCCACATAAGGCAGGGCCTGCGGGCGATTTTCCAGGGCGGCGCTGCGCACCACATTGACGGTGAAGTCGTGTTTCTTGGCCAGGCCCGGCAGGCCGGTTTCCAGACGCGCCAAGGCGTCCCAGGAGCCGGAGATCTGCAATACCAGCGCACTGCACTCGCCGTGGCGGGTCAGGCGCGAGGTCACGACGGCGCAGCGGTTTTCATGGCTGGCGCGGCACAGGACGTTGGTCAGCTCCATGGGGTTGGCGCCGAGGGCACTGATAACAAGGAATTGTTCGCGAACTGTGGGGGTGGACATGCAGCCTTCCTAAAGCGATGAGCGGTCGATACTGTGTGGGCCGTATCGATCAAAGGATGAAGGGTAGCGAAAACCGTCGCCAAGGGCTAGGAGGTGGCGTTTTCATTGTGTGATCGGTCGGCTTGCGGCAGTGCTTTGGCCCAATGATGGCATTGCCCGACGTTTAGTTGGTCCAGAACGCATCCTCACGCGGTACTTCGCTTGTACAAGCATCTTGGCGCCAGTACCATTACGGCTCTCTTTTTCCGGCAGGAGCGGTTGCATGATTGCGGGCAGTATGGTGGCACTGGTCACACCCATGGATGCACAAGGTCGTCTCGACTGGGATAGCCTGGGCAAACTGGTGGACTTCCACCTGCAAGAGGGCACCAACGCCATCGTGGCGGTCGGCACCACAGGTGAATCGGCCACCCTTGATGTAGAAGAGCACATCCAGGTGATCGAGTTCGTGGTTAAGCGCGTCGCGGGCCGTATCCACGTGATTGCGGGAACGGGCGCCAACTCCACGCGTGAAGCGATCGAGCTGACCCGCAACGCCAAGAAAGCCGGCGCCGACGCTTGCCTGCTGGTCACGCCGTATTACAACAAGCCGACCCAGGAAGGCCTGTACCAGCACTTCAAGACCATCGCCGAAGCGGTCGACATCCCGCAGATCCTCTATAACGTACCGGGTCGCACCGCGTGCGATATGAAGGCCGAGACCGTGATCCGCCTGTCCACCGTGCCGAACATCATTGGCATCAAGGAAGCCACCGGCGACCTGCAGCGTGCCAAGGATATCCTGGCCGGCGTGAGCAGCGACTTCCTGGTGTATTCCGGTGACGACGCCACCGCTGTCGAGCTGATCCTGCTGGGCGGCAAGGGCAACATTTCCGTGACCGCCAACGTCGCCCCGCGTGCCATGAGCGATATGTGCGCCGCCGCCATCGCCGGCGATGCCGCGACGGCCCGTGCGATCCACGAGAAGCTGATGCCGCTCAACAAGACACTGTTTATCGAATCCAATCCTATTCCCGTGAAATGGGCGCTGACTGAGATGGGCCTGATGCCGGACGGTATCCGTCTGCCGCTCACCCGGCTCAGCGAAGCCTGTCACGAACCGCTGCGACAGGCCCTGCGCCAGTCCGGCGTCCTGGTTTAATTGAGGAAGCACTACGCATGAAGCGATTGGCCGGACTTTCCGCACTTGCCTTGATTATCTCCAGCACCAGTGGCTGCGGTTGGGTATGGGGCCCGGAAGGCTACTTCCGTGACCGCGGCAGCGATTACCTGGAAGCGCAAGCAACCAAACCGATGCAACTGCCGCCTGACGTCAATGTCGCCAAGCGCCTTGACCCGTTGCTGCCGATCCCGCGCAACGTAGCCGACGACACCGTCAAGGGCGAGTACGTGGTACCGCGTCCACAGCCGATTACCGCAGTGGCGGATGCCAGCGACTACAGCTTGCAGAAAAGCGGCGACAACCGCTGGATCGTGGCCCAGCGCCCACCCGCCGAAGTCTGGCCGGTGGCGGTGCAGTTCTTCCAGGACAACGGTTTTAGCATCGACCAGCAACGCCCGCAAACCGGTGAGTTCACCACGGCGTGGCAGCAAGGTCGCGAGCTGTCCGCGAACATGGCCCAGCGCCTGTTGGCTGGCGGTGTAGCCGCCGACAGCGAAGCCCGTGTGCGGGTACGCATCGAGCCAGGCGTGCAGCGCAATACCAGTGAAGTCTATGTGGTCAGCGCCGAGCGTCCTGCCGGCAGCACTGCCAACGTTGATTTTACGCCGCGTTCGGTCAATACCGGCGTCGATGCCGCGCTGGTCGACGAGATGCTGGCCAGCATGAGCCGTATCTCCGAGAAGGGCGGCTCCGTTTCCCTGCTCGCCGCCCGTGACTACGACACGCCTAACCGCGTCAGCCTCACGGAAGACGGCAGCGGTAACGTGGTGCTGAACCTGGGTGAAGACCTCGACCGTGCCTGGGCCAGTGTTGGCCGTGCATTGGAGCAGGGCCCTTGGCGCGTTGAAGACATCAACCGCAGCCTGGGCCTGTACTACATCAACGTGGCTGAAAAGGCCGAGAAGAAAGACGACGAGCCAGGTTTCTTCGGCAAACTGTTCGGCAGCACGCCGACCAAGGAAGAGGTCGAAACCCGCGCCGAGCGTTACCAGGTTCGTTTGAGCAAGGTTGGCGAAAGCGTGCAAGTCACCGTCGAGAAGAACATCAACACCGTCGCGCCAGCTGAAACAGCGCGCAAAGTGTTGGGCGTGATTCAAGACAACCTGGGCTGATCCGGTGCGTTTTGCCGTTCTCGGCAGCGGTAGCCAAGGGAACGGTACGCTGGTCGCCCATGACGACACGTATGTGCTGGTCGATTGTGGTTTCTCCCTGCGGGAAACCGAGCGGCGCCTGCTGCGCCTGGGGGTTCACCCCACGCAGCTGAGCGCAATTGTGGTGACCCACGAACATGCCGACCACGTGCATGGCGTGGGTTTGCTGTCTCGGCGCTACAATCTGCCTGTGTACTTGAGTCGCGGTACTCTGCGCGGGATGCGCAAACCCATTGAACCCGCAGGCTTCGTGGCTGGTGGCGAGCAACTGCAAGTCGGTGCCCTGAGCATCGATGTCATTGCGGTCGCTCACGATGCCCTGGAGCCGACGCAGTACGTATTCAGTGGCGGTCAGCGGCGTTTCGGCGTGCTGACCGACCTGGGTTCCTACTGCGCCAAGGTGCTGGACGGTTACCGGGACCTCGATGCCTTGATGATCGAATCCAATCACTGCCGAGACCTGCTGGCGCGCGGTCATTACCCCTACTTCCTCAAGCAAAGGGTGGGCGGCGAGCTGGGACATCTGAACAACCACCAGGCGGCGTACCTGGTATATGAGTTGGGCTGGCAAGACCTGCAACACCTGGTCCTGGCCCATCTGAGCAGCAAGAACAACCTGCCGACGCTTGCCCGGCAATGCTTTGTCGACACCCTTGGGTGCGACCCGGACTGGCTGCAACTGGCCGATCAAGATTCAGGGCTCGACTGGCGACACATCGCCTAGCCCACCTTACTCAAAGCGGAGCCCATCATGGAAAAACGTGAAGAACTCTACCGCGGCAAAGCCAAGTCGGTGTACAAGACCGACGACGCCAACCGCCTGATCCTGCTGTTTCGCAACGACACCTCGGCGTTCGACGGCAAGCGCATCGAACAGCTTGATCGCAAAGGCATGGTGAACAACAAGTTCAACGCCTTCATCATGCAGAAACTCGAAGCGGCCGGCATCCCGACCCAATTCGACAAACTGCTGGGCGACAACGAGTGCCTGGTCAAGAAGCTCGACATGATCCCGGTGGAATGCGTCGTACGTAACTACGCCGCCGGCAGCCTGGTAAAGCGCCTGGGCGTGGAAGAGGGCCTTAAGCTCAACCCCTACACCTTCGAACTGTTCCTGAAGGACGACGCCAAGGGCGACCCGTTCATCAACGAATCCCACGTCGTGGCCTTCGGCTGGGGCACCGCTGAACAACTGGCGCGCATGAAAGAGTTGTCCCTCAAGGTCAACGACGTGCTGAGTAAGCTGTTCGACGACGCAGGCCTGTTGCTGGTGGACTTCAAGCTCGAATTCGGCGTGTTCCACGACGGCTCCATCGTCCTGGGCGACGAATTCAGCCCAGACGGCTGCCGCCTGTGGGACAAGGACACCAAGAAGAAGATGGACAAAGACCGCTTCCGCCAGGGCCTCGGTGATGTGATCGAAGCCTACGAAGAAGTCGCCAATCGTCTGGGCGTACCGCTGTAATCGACGCAAGCATCTGATAGCACGGAAAAAAATCACCTTTGGGGTTTGCTTCCGCGAAACACACTGTTATGATGCGCGCCGTTGGAGAGATGCCAGAGTGGCCGAATGGGACGGATTCGAAATCCGTTGTACCTTCACCGGTACCTAGGGTTCGAATCCCTATCTCTCCGCCATATTAAAAACCCTTATGAATCAATGACTTATAAGGGTTTTGGCGAAGTGCTTTTGTACCAGCGCTTTGTACCAAAAAATAGCCCTGATCTTCGGATTGGGGTTTTTTTTGGTCAGAATTCTATCTGGCCAAAGATGATGAAGCTTGTGGGATTGTGGCCTCCGACCTCAGTACAGGTGCTGTTTCGCATCCGAGATACACCGCGTCGGGCTTCTCACGCTGAGATAAGGCTTCTTCACGCACTCGATTTCATGCTCTGCGGATTAAGGCAGGCAGATAGCTAGCGGCAGCCAGCTATGTGGTTCCTCAAGACAAGCGTTAGCGGCGGTATGAACGGGTCACTCACAAGATACAGGTGCGCCTGTGTGCTGTGGGCTTGAATAAAAAAGATGATCATGGCATTTTGACATAAATATCTAGGCGCAAAGGATTGTCATGCCAACCTCATTATCTAAATATCTCGGAATTCCCAAAGCGACATTGGACTCCCTTGGAGTGTTTGATCCGATTCTTGATCACGATACCCGCCTATTTATCGACCCTCTCCTGCTGAAACACTGCAAAGCCCCCGAATTCGCCTCCAGTTATTCAGATTTACAAAGCAGGTTTTTAGCAATTGGGAAGTTGCTGCAAACAAGCAAGGAAAAACATGATGTTTTCTGGAGGTCGGCTGCCGCTAAGATGAGTTGGCATGAAGTGCGAGGACTTTGTATTGGTTACTCTGCTGGTGGCACTGCAGGAAGCGGAATTGGTAAGGGGCTTAGGGATCGAATTTTAGAGACTGCTAAAATAATTATAGATGCGGGAAAGACCGATCCTGAACTTTTTGAATTGGTGGGACTATTTGAGGATAATTTTGGGCCAGATCGTATTAGTGATATGACTGCCAATATTATTCAAGCTGATATATTGACTTACTCGAATAATATCTACAAAAAAATATTGCCTAAAGGGTGGGCTGGCGCCATTGATAGACGAAGTGGCCTTCCTACAAATCCATTTACAGCCGAACCTATCTTACTAGTCCCCAAAGAGCTGCTTAGAGATTTACCGGCTGCATTTGAGTGGAGCGGGTCAGATGAAATTGGTGTCAGCAGTGAGGAGCTAAGAGAAACGCTCAATGCTTTGGTAGGTTCAAGTTGGCGTTCGCTAGCCAACATGAAAAAAGAAGATCTCAAGAAGTTGATCTTGAAATATCCTGATCTCATTGATGATTTGGTTGATCAGTATGCGTCTAAAGAAATAAAGCCCTACGATTTTAACGAGGATAAAAAGGGTGAGTATTCGTGGTACCAGAGAACAGTAGATGCTGTCTCTGAGCACCCTGTAGAACTATCGCTGAGCGCCCATCCAAATTTAGATGAGGTCCATAAGCTGGTGCTTAAAATTTGCGAGAAGTTTAAGGATCTTGTGGAGAATAACGGCTTAAATACTTTGTTCTATGACAATAAATCGAAAATAAAAAATGAGACGGCAATCCAGTTGGCATTTTATGGTGTGGCGGAATCTTATTGTGAAGCAAATAAGATAATGATCGCCAGGGAGTCAAATTCTGGTCGTGGGCCAGTAGACTTCAAGTTTGGTTCTAATGGTGAGAATAGTGTGTTGGTTGAGATTAAGAAATCGGACAATTCCCATTTGAAAACCGGCATCACCCGTCAACTCCCTGAGTATATGAAATCTGAAAAATCCCGAAGAGCTATTTATTTAATACTCGATTTGGGTATGAATCAGAGGCAAGTCGATAATATGAACTCTGTTCATCAAGCGATTGCGGGGTCAAATATATCTGTGGTGTATATTGATGGTCAGCTCAAGCCTAGTGCGAGCAAGTACTAAATTTATGCCTTATTCAGAATGCTCACAGGGCAGGTCCGCGGTCGCTTAGCGACCTGCAAGCAGACCAAAGATACGCTGGGTTACTGACTAGCGCTCAATGAAAGGCAGATCATTGGTGACGTTCTGCCTTTCGTATGGATTGATCTGGCAAGATTTCTGAGCCTTGTATCGTCGTTGCCTAGCTGTTTGCCTGCGTCTTATGGAATTCTTCAAGACACTCTGTGAAATCGTTCCTGAATTCCGTTGAGCTATGATCGTTTATCCAATAGTAGCTGCGGATTTCACTTGCTTGGATTTCTAGCTCTTTTAGCTTTTCAGAAATTACATTAATTTCGTCAAGTGCATTTTTCTGTGCCATGGAATTCTTACGAAGTTCCACGTATCTCCAAAATTTCCCCGCTTCTATGTTGGTGATTCTTTGACCGTAATTGAAAAGGGTCGTAGTGCCTGCCTTTTGTAATCGTGCGTAGAATTTTAGCTGGTTGATAAAGACGGTAGATACGTTTTCGAGTGTTATATGGTTTTGCGTTTCGTTTTTCATGCAGGCGTCGATAAATGGAAAATTATCGTCGTGCTCTATGTTAAACCATGAAAATGAAGTTCTATATGATTGGGTGGTTGTCGCTATTTTTTCATGCTCCTTAAAATACTCGTATGCGTCGAAGAGAATTTTATCTTGCTTCCCAACTAAATCTTCGTATTTTTGATCGAGAGCCTTGAATTTCTTATCTATTTCCGATCTTGGCATCGTTTGCTGCGCGTTACCAAAATTTCTTGAGGATCGATATGCATAATCGGCAAGGAAATCAGAGTATTCGAGTTCGCCCTTATGGGCTAGCTCCTGTGCTAGTTTGTGAAGCTCGGCTTTAGCACCAACAAAGTCGCAATCGTCTATTTTGGCAAAGATTGAATTCAGCTCTTCATGCTTCACGTCGGATCTCCCTATGTGGTGGTAGGCAAGCACATTGCCTGCTTTACCCTGATGCGTGATACGTGGCGTGATCCTCGATAGGAGGAAATCGTGAGCCTGCCACGCTTTGAAACCTTCGTCGAGCACTGGTATGGTCCGATCTAGAGCGTTTCAACGTAAGGGAGCGGCATGAAGATTTGGGCGTGTGCGAAAGGGGTAAACGGCTTCATCAATCGGGAGGATGGTCGCTACAAGCTGTTCTTCATCTGGCAAGTCCTCAAGATGCGCCGCCTGAACCCCTCTGAATTCAGTGCTTTGACCTTCTTCAGTACCCACAGCCGAGAGGAAAAGCGCCGTGAGATGGTTGCCGTCAAGAACGGGTATTTCCGGTACAAGAACCTTGATCCGATGACTCGAACTGGTGACAGTGATGGCGAATCCCTTTCCCATGCCTGTCTCATAGCCATCCTTTCCCAGCTCGAAACGATCAATTTCGTCATTGATAATGAGATCGTTCCCTTCACCTTCACGCGCCTCGTAGCTGAGGAAACCCGGTTAAAATTCGGGAACGGCAATGGCTACATTCCTGACCTGTATGGCGAGTTCACAGTCGACAATCCTTACTACAAGAAGTGGGGAGGGAAGGTGGCGATTGAGGTCTACTATTCGAACCCATGCGGCATGCAGAAGGTTGTCGATTTCCGTGACCACGGAATCCCCATCATCGAAATCAAAATTACTGACAGCATCAAGGTTGAGAAGTACATCAACAAAGATGATGTAGAAGGGAGTCTTGAGAGGCGCTACCAGCAGGTTTCTGAAATCGTTTCTCGGCAGTTGTACTGCAAAGTGCTTTCTGACCCGGTGAGCACCAGATTCCATGAAGATTTCGCACGGCAGGCAGAGAGGGATCGGATAGCTCTGGTCGAGAAAAACAAGCGCGAAACCACATTTCTTTTCAATAAGCTTCGTGAAGCCGAATCGCTCGCTGAGGCGGTGGGCAAGGAGCGGGATGGCTTTTCCCATGCGAAAGGTTTGTTGGAAAAGGATAAAGCTGGTCTTGAGGCTTCGACTACTGAGCTGAACCAAAACGTGGAGAATCTGAAGATCGAGCTTGGGAAATACAAGACGGCGTACACGAACAGGGTTAACGAGATCAAAACCTTGAAGGGCGAATTGGAAGATACCAAGGCAGGATTCTTGATGAAGATCTGGCGAGCGATACGTGAGCGCTGAGAGGTTGTTTGATCCGACCTTGATAGGCGTTCCGGTGGTCGCTTTGTCCAACTCAGACGGTTGTGTCGTTTCGCGTTGCCCCATAGCCAAAATCAAAGATCCCCATATTGGTGGGCTCGGCATAAAAATGGGTGCCCCCTTCTTTGAAATTAAGCACCTGTTGAAGTCTCACGGCTTGCGGGTTGTATCCTCAAATTACGCTCTTTACTAAGAAGTCAGCAACCGCGTAATGCGCGTTCTAGAGAGCTTCGCCCCTCGCATCGAGGTTTACTCAATTGACGAGTCATGGCTAGATTTCTCCGGTGTGCAAGGCGATCTGGAGGCGCTAGGTCGTGAGATCCAACTGGCTGTGAAAAAGCAGGTGGGTATTGGTGTTGGGGTGGGTTTCGGTCCTACGAAAACCTTGGCGAAAGCTGCCAATTTCAGCGCAAAAAAATGGCGGAAAGAGACTGGTGGTGGCGTCGTTTTGATGGACGAAATTCGACGGGATAAGCTGCTTCAGTGGATGCCTGTTGATGAGATTTGGGGCATCGGCAGGCAGCTTTCCAAGCGCCTTGAACTGATGGGCGTGAAGAAGGCAATTGACCTCCAGCGGTACGACCGAAAATCGTTGAGAAAGCTCTTCAACGTGAACGTCGAGAAGACCTCAATGGAGCTAAAAGGTGTGTACTGCTATGCGTTGTCTGAGGGTGCTGAGCCGAAGCAAACCATCGCCAGTACAAGGTCGTTCGGTGAGCGGATTACTGAGCTTCAAGGGCTTCGTGAAGCCGTCACGACTTATACGTCCAGAGCCTGTGCAAAGCTTCGCTCGGAGGCGCAATTGTCATCGTGTCTGCAGGTGTTTACCCCTGCATGTGCAGGTGCATGATGCGTTCTTTCTGCTAAGCCTTGAGTCGGTCAAGTTCAGGCTCGTCAAAGGTTGAACCCTTACCGATGAGGTCATTGATGAGGGACTTGATGTGCTCTGTTTCGCGATCAGCCTTGGCAGCCATGTACGTCACAGCTACCTCCTTTACCTCTTCAAAATCCATGTTCAGACGAAAATCGCGGTCTTCGGCGCGTTGGATTTTTCGTTTCGCCTCGATCTCTGTCTTCCATCGCTTGATGACAGGGATTTTCAGATTCTGAGCTTCAGCCTTGGAGCCTGTCTTGAGAGACTGGGAAAATTGGCTCTTACCGAAATACTCGCGCAGGTCTGCTGGAATCACGTAGCGGGCGTGCCAAGTGCCTGCTTTGAGGATAAGATTGCCTGCTGCCATGAGGGGCACGCCTGCTGTGCGGTAGAGATACTGTTTTGTACCAGTATTTTGTACCAAACTGGAGCGAAACCCTTGAGGGGCTTGGGTTTAAAGGGCTGAGAGGCTAGTGGCAGATTTTCCCTATCTCTCCGTCATATTAAAAACCCTTATAAATCAATAAGTTATAAGGTTTTTGGTAAAGCGAATTTGTACCAGCGCTTTGTACCAAAAAAATAGCCCTAATCTTCAGATTGGGGCTTTTTTTTGGTCAGATTTTGAGTTTACGAATTTGGCGTGGGGTCTTTAACCACCGATCTTCCCAATCCTATTTCCTGTTTTAGGCAAGCGCGCCCGATAGCTCTGCATGGTGGTCACAAAGTAGGTAGGAAAACGTGCTTTACCTCGGAGGCGAGCCGGGGTGGATGGTTTCTGGACGACGTGAACGGAGAGCTTTAGATCGACACCCTCTGGCACTGTTGGAAGCTGTAGATAGCCTCCCATGGCATCCCTGTTGTTGCGTCATAGGCGTGCGGCACGCTCCAGACATCTTCGTCTGATGTGGTTAGATCGCAATACAATGCTCTCGGATGTAGGCGTCTCGCTCATGAATCCGGCTAACAATCATTTAACTCAAGTCAACCTCTACCATTTCTCTTCCAGGCTGTGGCATGCTGGCATAACGCCTTTTGGTAAGTGCAAAACCACGTTCAAGGAGAAGAACTATGGCAAAAACAAGAAACATCATTAGCGACTTCAGATATGAGATCAGTGCAGGTACTCGAAAGTGTGATGCCAATAGTCGACATATTATATCAAAAGGCGATAAACATTTTGCTTACGAGAAAGTACCGGGGCAGCGCTTAAATATTTGCCTGGTTTGTGCTCCCGCGATAATAAAAAAAGCACAAGATGAACTAGCAAAAATTGCTAGTGAGCTAGAAGAGTGATGCAGGTGTGTAGGTTTCTTGCAACTTCTGATTTATTGAGGGAGTGAAAATTTAATTTGATGCGTCTAGATCGCTTGACACGTGGGTGCCTTTCAATGCTCAAGTATCAAGTGATCACCTTTTCAATTCTGATGGCGGGACACGTTGGAGAAGCTCTTGACAATAAAATCAGTTCATATTGAGAACGTAAAAGGAATTGAGAATCAAACTTTTGAACTTAATATAATTCCGAACAAGCCATCGCTGCTTGTTGCGCCGAATGGCTTCGGAAAAAGCTCTTTCGCGGCAGCCTTTGCAAGCTTAAATTCAGTTCGATTGGCGATTTCCAAAGATCACATGCATCAAGGAGATGAGGATTTAAAGCCAAAGCTTTCCATTACTGTGGCAAACGGCACGGGGCTTAGTGTCTTAAATGCCAACAATACATCTAACTCAATATCCTCCTCGTATGATGTGCATGTAATTAGCAATAGACTGATAGCGAAAAGTACAAAGAGGAATATGGGTAAATTTACAACGGCTTCAGCGTCAATTGCAATTGATCCATTTGTGCTTGTTTCCCGAATTCCCAAAAAGGTTTATTTCTCATATAGCTGTACACAGATGAGGGTAGCCTTCGGGAGGAACGGAAAAATTTTGAGAAATATTGAGCACCTTCTGAATTCATCCTCGTTTATCGGAAATATTCAAGAGATGTATGTTCTGTTGGATAAGTTTACCGGTACTCGAATTCAACAGAAGATTGATGCTGTTCTTAAAAAATTGAATCATGAGACTGGGACTGCTGAGGAGTTGCGTTTGTGGGCGGCAAGTAATATAACGAATGACTTGGCTGGTATAGATTGTGTAAATTCAGTTTCCGCTTTAATTACAACTATCGGCTCGGACTCGCAAGATCAAGTTGATGCGCTTTTGAGTGCGTATCAGATATGCGTAAATTACACTAAAGACAAAGATATTTTCAAATGCGCCTGCAAATATAGGTCCTATCTTTATGATAAGGCAGGGTACGAAAAGGTAATCACATCTTTTGATACGACGTGGAAAAATATTCGACCTGCTGAGTCTGCAGGAAAGCTTATTGTTGAGTTTCCGGCAGCTTCCAATATATCTAATGGTCAGCGAGACTCTCTATGTTTTGCTGTCTGGCTTCAAAAGGTAAATAACTCGCAAAATCGTAAAGATTGTATATTGGTCATCGATGAAGTATTTGATTATTTAGATGATGCGAATCTAGTAGCCGTTCAATATTACATATCCAATCTTATAGCTGAAAGAAAGTCTCTCGGGTTAAAAATCTATCCTCTAATTCTTACTCATTTAAATCCAATATATTTTAGGAATTTTATATTCAAAGATCAAAAAGTCTACTTTCTCAAAAAATCAAACCCAGCTTTGAATCAGCATTTTAAGAAGCTGATTATCAACAGGTCAAATTCTACCATCGCTTCAGGGGTCGCCAAACACCACCTCCATTACCATCCTATAGGAGTAAATTTAAGGATCGAATTCCAAGCGCTAGGGTTGAAGGAGACGTGGGGGGATTCGGAAATATTCCATATCCATACCCAGACCGAATGGCAGAAATATCTAAATGGCAACGATGATTATGACCCATTTGCAGTTTGCTGTTACGTCCGGGTAAAAATTGAAAAAATTGTCTACGGGAAAATTACGTCAGATGGCGACAGAACTACGTTTTTAAATACCAATGGAACAAAAGAGAAATTAGGTGTTGCAGATGCGGCAGGCATTGACGTTAGCGAAACGCTTTATTTGCTCGGGGTAATTTATAATGAGGGTATGCACGTAAAAGAACATGTGGACAATAGTAGCCCAATAGTTGCAAAGCTTGAGAATCTTACTATTCGTAAAATGCTTGTCGAAAGCACTGCTGGTTGATGATGGCATCGGAGTAGGCTTCGAGCCTTAGTGTTGTAGGACTGCACGGGCTAGGTGTTGCGAAATTTGTCCTTCACCACCTCCATTGTGTCTAGCGTGGATTAGGTATCATATGACTACAAGAATGGAAGCTCTAAGACGCATGTCCCAACAGGTTCTTGCAACTCGGAGTGAGGACCGTACTGGGCTTGAGATCGTTGAGAAAGAATTGCGTGGTGCTCTGAATGGATTGAGCCTATACGTCACGGGCAAGAAAATTCTTTTAGGAATGGTCGATGAAGACGATTGGGAATATGCGAAATTAAATTTTAACGGTAATAACCTTCGCATTCTAACTTCTACCGCCCATCAAGATGCACAAAATTATGGGACGGTTTATGAAGGAGAAATGACTGTTCACTATATCGGGGATTTCAAAGATGATGAAAAATTAACTAAGCTGGCTTCGAGAGATTCGATCAATTCGCTCTGGATTGCCGTTGAAGAAGCCGTTTCTGAAATGCTTGGTGAGGCTAAAGGCTCTGCTCGGCTTCTGTCAGAATTCTCATACATTCAAAGCGAGAGCATTCATAAAGATTTATCTGATTTGATGAATGGCAATTACTTTGAAAAGCAGTGGGTGAAAGCACGCTTGGCAATTGACACGGATGCAAGCGACTCCCTAACGCGCACAACCCAGTTTCTTGAATCTGTTTGCCGCCATTACCTCGAAAAAAGGAAAATTCCTTTAGGCAACAAAAAAACAATTACCGATTTCATAAATGCTGTCGTTGCAGATTTTCCGCCGTTAAAGTTTCCCAATGGCGAAGACCATACAGCAGATATTGAAGCCTTTTTTGGTGGGATTAAGAGCATATCACAAAGTGCCGGTGCATTAAGAACACCTTTGGGTACAGCGCATGGTGGTAACAAAACCGCCAATGCTGACGAGGCACGTCTGTCAAATAATCTTGCTGGTGCAGTGGCAATCTACATCCTGGAAAAGCTGAAAGAGCTGATGGTTTCAGAAAATGAGTGAAGATGGATTTTTAGAGCTGGCCGCTCGATCAGCAAAAGTAAAAAACGAGAACCTGCAATTGCTGCATGGATTGAGAGCTTTTGAGCAAAAGCTACTCGATTTGGTCGAAGGTCTTGGGTGTGGTGGCAACAGTGAAACCATTGCCTTTGACGAAATTCTTGACCATGAAGGAGACCCCATTGGGCACACACGGTGCTATCTCGCATTCACTGGTCGAGAGCTGAAGATTTGCTGGAAAGAGGCGCCTCGGCCAAGCGATTTTGATTACTGGAATTACTGCTCGTTGGAGGAAGCTGGTACTGACATGCAAAGACGTGTCAGTGACCACAAGGTTCTAAATTCACTGGTAGCTGATTTGCTGGTGAACCTTGAGCGGGAATACCTGAAAACTGCCTCTGCGGTTCAGCCCCTTTCTCAATTTGTGACTGTTGAGAAGACCGAAATTGATGCAGACCTCGATGGACTTTTTAGCGGCAATACCATGCTGCTGGACTCATGGTTGAAGGCTAGGGGATGCGTCCTGACTGATCCAGAGCTTTCCATCACGTTGAGCTGTAGCCACATCGAAACTGTGCTGAAAGGGTGCCTCAAGTCACTAGGTGGAAGTGGTTACGAGAAAGAGGCTGTGGAACGGCTTTCCACTCTCACTATGAAAGCGTTGAAGGCATCAGGGGCTATTGATGAAAACACCTCTCAGATGTTGCGAGGTACAGCTACGATTTTCCAATGTGTAGGGGCTTCTAGGAACGATAAAAGCGTCTCCCACGGTAAGAGCGCCGGTTATGTACCGCCATCATCGAACCTCGCACAGACCATCAACCATCTTGCCGGTGTTGCCTCCGTCTTTGTGATGAAGCAGACCGACCTTGTATTGAAGGGCAGATGATGTGGCCGACTTCTGTTTGGTTTGAGAAGCGCATTTTTCCAATACAGATACTGTTTTGTACCACCATTTTGTACCAAAACTCAGCTGTACCCCTTATGGCGCTTGTGTTTTGGGCGCGCGCGGGGCATTTAGCAGAGTGTCCCTATCTCTCCGCCATTATTTATAAACAGAAACCCCCAATAACTTAAAGGTTGTTGGGGGTTTTTGTTTTTGTAGCAGAAATGCTCAGGTGAATTCTGCTACGGTCGTGATTACCTGATGACAATGCGGGTCAATCATGAATTTTGAAAAAGTGCTCACGCATTTGCAGGCTAACCTTCCAAGTCTTTTGGCAGTGTACGTCTTTGGCAGCCAGGCGACGGGCGAGGCAAATGCCGACAGCGATCTTGACTTGGCTGTGCTGATTGAGGGAAGCATTGACCCACTGCAACTGTGGCGCCTATGCGGGGAATTAGCGGATATCGTCAAGGTCCCCGTCGATTTGCTGGACTTACGCGCAGCCTCGACGGTCATGCAATACCAAGTCATAACGACAGGGCGCCGCCTCTGGAGCAAGGACAGTCAGGCGGGTATCTTTGAGAGCTACATACTCAGCGAGAAAACCGCATTGGATTGCGCCAGGGCAGAGCTGCTAGTCGACATTCAAAAGGATGGAACGGTATATGGCCGATGATGTACTCATCAACAAGGCTGCCAGTATTGAGCGTTGCGTTGCTCGTGCTCGGGAGGAGTACGAAAAGGATCCAGCCAGTTTTGCCAATGACTCCACCCGTCAGGATGCGGCCATTCTCAATATTCAGCGTGCCTGCGAGGCGGCTCTGGACATGGGGCAACATCTGATTCGTCGTGAGCGCCTCGGTGTCCCCCAAAGTGCTCGTGACGTGTTTGAGCTGCTGGCGCAGGGCGGATGGGTGAATCCTTCCTTACTGACTAACCTGAAAAACATGGTCGGTTTCCGCAATATCGCGGTGCATGAGTATCAGACGCTTCAGTTGCCTATTGCCGTTGCGATCATCACCAAACATCTGGGCGATTTCCTGGCATTCAGTGCACATGTCTTGACTAAGGACGCGGGCCAGTGAGCCGATTCAAATGGCCCGCGGTAAAATCAAGGCTACAGGTCGTCTAGAGAAACCTTCACTCGCTGTGCAGACGCCTGGCGCTCACGTACGGTCGCTATCAACGCTTCATCCTCTTTTGCCGGGCGCTTTTTGTCCGATTCTTTTACCGTTTCCCTTGGTCTTTTCTTTGCCTCTTGCTCGGTTACGTATTCACCTGTGACCGCATCGCGATATCTCGTTGGCATATCAGCATCCTTGACAGTATGTCGCCACGGCGGCGACCTTTTTGAGGCTAGCTTGCAGGCTTGTGCACACAAGCTTCCTCGCCGGAATTCTGGTTACCAAGCTTTTCCGAAACAGGTGCTTACGTTGTGCCGGTTCGACAGTTTTCCAGCAGGGTTGCGTTGACTGGGGCAGGACGCTAACCTTTCGCCGTCGCCCTCATGGCGACCGGTTTTGACAGACTGATTTACAGGTGTACGACCTCCATGCGATTACAGCGTTTCTGCTGTGACGTCGTTTTATGGCGGCTGTGCGTGGGGCATCTTCGGGTGCGCCGGGTCCTGTATACCGGTCTGTCAACCCGCGCATAGCTGCCACCTGATTCTGTTTGACAGCGGGATGTGGCAGCTCCCATTGCATACAGGAGCTACACAATGAGCAATCTCGATTCTGACTCCGAATTTTCCCCTCGGAAAATCTTCCATGTAGGTGCAGATGTCGGCACCGAAGAAGCCCTCACCAACGCCACCGAAATCCTTTCATTCGCCCTGCAAACCGCCTATCAATGCGCCGAAGATCCTGACAGCACGCAGTCGCCCGTGATCATGGCCCTGGCTCAATTGATCGAAAACGCGCAAATGCTGGTGGATGCCGTCCTCGAGCGTGATTTCCCCACGGCCAAATAAGTACCTGCTCCCTGAAACGAAAAAAGCCTGCTGAACTCAATGCTCAGCAGGCTTTTTTGCGCATCTCTAACCCGGTCAGGCAGGCTGCGCCACCAGGCTATTGCTGACCTTGCGCCCCAATACCAGCACGGTCGCAAACCCGAACCCCACCAACACCGTGGCCAGGCTCAACAACACCGAGCTGCCCATCTGGTCGACGATGCGCCCGCCAAAGAACGAGCCCAGGGCAATGATCACCTGAAACAGCGCCACAAACAGTGGCATGCCGCGTTCGACATCCTTGGGGGCCACGACAAACATCCAGATGCTGGCGCAAGCCGGGAAGGCGCCGAAGGCGAAACCCCAGAGTGCGATCAGCATCGAGGCGCCTGTCAGGCCGGTGGCGAAGTAGGGGAACAGTGCGGTGCTGGTACCGATCATCAACGCAACCAGCAGCAGGGTGTGACGTACGCTGCGGTTGGCGGCGAAACCGGCAAAGATATTGCCCATTACCCCGGCCACACCGTAGAGCAGCAGCAATGAACCAATTGTCGGGCCGTCAAAGCCGGAGCTGTGTTTGAAGAAGGGGGCGACATAGGTATACGCAGCAAAGTGCGCCAGGCCGATCAGCAATACAGCGATCAAGCCGACTCGCGCCTGTGGGTTGATAAACAACGCGGGCAAGTCACGAATCTCAATGGCCTTTTCCGGCGTCAGTCGCGGTAGCAGGAAGATCTGCGCGAGCAGCACCGGAATGCCCACCAACGCAGTAACCAGGAAGGTCATGCGCCAGCCCATCAGTCCACTGAGCCAGGTGCCGACGGGCACGCCCAGTACGGTGGCGAGCGTTACGCCCATCATGATGATCGAGGTGGCTTTCGCAACCCCAACGCCTTTGGGCGCCAGCCGCCCGCTGAGGGCAATGGCCGTGGCCCAGAAGCCGCCGATGCTGATGCCGAGCAATACACGGCCGAACAGCAGCAGGCTGAAATCGTTAGCTAAGGCCACCACCGAGTTGGCGATGATCATCACCAGTGTCAGGCCGATCAGCAGGTAGCGACGGTCCATGGCACCAATGCTGACCGACAGAAACGGCGCGGCGAGGGCGGCCATGATGCCGGGCAATGTGACCATCAACCCGGCGTGACCGGCACTGATGCCCAGGTCGCTGGCGACGTCGTTGAGTACGCCCACCGGCAGAAATTCACTGGTCACCAGGGCGAAGGCACCCACGGCGACCGAAAGAATCGCCAGCCACTGCTGTTTGACGCTTTGTTGATTATGTTCGGGAAGCCCGCTAGGGGCCTGGCTCGCGCTTGGCATGGGATTGGGTTCCGGGAGGAATGTCGCCTGAAGCCAGGCGAGGAGGGAATTTGGAGCGATTATAGGAATCAGTGGCGGCAATCGTTCAGGCGCTCGTTTCGATAGTAATCATCAGTGCTATCGATGTGAGATTTAAAGAGCCTTGAATCTGCCGCACAAACGAAAAAGCCCGTCGCTGGGTCAACTCCGGGCTTTTCCGGGTATGACGATGTTTAAGGCGCAGCGGTGGAGTCTTATTTTAGCTAGCCAACGCATTCAGTACATGGACTGGGTCATTATGGATAGCTTTCAACAATGCCTTTGCTGGTCCGGTAGGCTCACGACGACCCTGCTCCCAGTTCCGTAACGTGCCAAGTTGCACATCAATCAGCGCTGCGAATTTAGCCTGGGTCAGCCCTGTCGCCTTACGGATCTCTTTGACTCGCATTGAATCAACATGGAACTCACGAGAAGGTTCGCGTTCTCCGCGCAGGATCTCGTTCATCTCTTGAACGCTTTCCATCAGTTCATCAAAAAATCTGCTCATAGCTATCTCCAGTGCTCAATCGCAGCCTTCAGTGACTTGCGCTCTACGGCAGTCAAGTCCTGCTGTTCATTTTTGGGATAGATCATCAGTAAAACAATCTGTGATGCCGAGACGAAATGGTAATAGATCACCCGCGCCCCGCCTCGTTTGCCATGGCCTTTGGCTGCTACTCGTATCTTGCGAACTCCACCCGTACCCTCAATCACATCGCCAGCAGAAGGGTTGACTACCAGCACGTTCTGAAGAGCCATGTAGGCATCCTCGTCGATCAATTCTTTAACGCGACGGGTGAAGACTGACGTCTCTATGAAAATCATCGCTAATGTACGCCATTGGCTTAGTTGGCTGCAATCCTAGCCGAGTGTGCTTCGACGTGCATTCAGTGAGTTGTAACTGCTTTTTGACACGCAGGATGTGGTCAATTATACATCGGCCAACCGCCCCAAAAGACTCTCAATAAACACCCCCTCCGCCCGGCTCATCTTCTGCTCCCGGTTCCACAACAGATGAATATCCACATCCGCAATCCCCTCATCCGGCGGCAACCGCCACAGCAGCCCGTTCTTCACATCGTCCGCCACCACATGAATGGGCAAACACCCCAAGCCAAACCCGGCAATGACCAAACGCCGCACTTCTTCCAGGCTGGAAGATGACGCCACGATCCGTCCGCTGAACCCTTGCTGATCACGAAAAATCGTCAGTGGCGAGAGCATCCCGCCAATCTGGTCGCTGGTAAAACTCACGAAGTTTTCCGACTGCAAATCCCCCTCGGCCAGACCTTTGCGCCCAAACAATGGGTGATGTTTTCCGCAAAAGAACGCATAACGCTGACGCAGAAACAGATGCTGTTCCAGGCGCGGTTGCGGCCGGCGATTGAGGCTGAGCCCCAGGGTCGCGGTTTTTTCCAGTAGGGCGGCGACGATGTCGGAGCTGCGCATCACTTCGACTTCCAGATCAACCCGCGGATGGTCGCGATGAAAACCCGCGAGAAAGTCATCGAAGGTGTCTGAATTAATCCGGCTGATCATCAGCAAGCGCACCTTGCCGATCACTTCATCACCGGGCTTTTGCAGGGCGTTGCTCATCTGCGACACCTGGCCATACATCTCACCGGCAATCGCGAAGATCTGTTCACCCGCCTCGGTGAGCACGAAGCGCGGGCCACGGCGCACGATGAGCTGGCAGTCGAGTTGCTCTTCCAGACGCTTGAGCGCCTGGCTGATGGCCGGTTGCGTCAGGTGCAGGCGCGCGGCGGCGCGGCTGATGCTCAGTTCCTGGCCGATCACGCGGAAGGTGCGCAGCAGGTTCCAGTCCAGGCGGTCGTTGAGCAGCGGATGAATATCGCGACGGGATTCGGGCATGGCATCGCTCGATAATAAGCAGGATTTATAATCAAGATAATAAATAGAAAATTGACTAATCATAGCCTGGAGCCGAAAAATCGGGCTTAACAAGCGCCACCAGAGCGCACCGGTTCGACCTTCTCCTGCCAAAAAAATAACCAAAGGAGCCAGCCCCATGAAGCCTTCCGCTTCGCCGCAGCCTCGCCGTGCCGCGGCCGCCGCTTTTATCGGCACCATGATCGAGTGGTACGACTTTTACATCTATGCCACCGCTGCGGCGCTGGTGTTCGGTCAGCTGTTTTTCCCCTCCGACGATAAACTGTTCAGCACCATGGCTGCGTTTGGCACTTTCGCCGTGGGCTTTTTCGCCCGGCCATTGGGCGGCATTGTGTTCGGCCATATCGGCGACCGCATCGGCCGCAAGAAATCCCTGGTGATTACCCTGGTCATGATGGGCGTGGTCACGGTGTGCATTGGCCTGTTGCCGACCTATGCACAGATCGGTGCTGCCGCGCCGGTGCTGCTGATACTGCTGCGGGTAGTGCAGGGCATTGCGGTCGGTGGCGAGTGGGGCGGGGCGGTGTTGATGGCTGGCGAGCATGCGCCAAAGGGGCGACGTAACTTCTTTGCGTCCTTCGCGCAGTTGGGTAGCCCGGCGGGTTTGATTCTTTCCCTGCTGGCGTTCAGTGCGGTGACCCGTTTGCCCGAAGAAGACCTGCTCAGTTGGGGCTGGCGTCTGCCATTTCTGGCCAGCGCCTTGTTGTTGGTCGTTGGCCTGGCGATTCGCTTGGGTGTGAACGAGTCGCCGGAGTTCCTCGAAGACAAAGCCCTGGCGGAAAAAGCGCGGGCGATCAAGAAGGACCAGGCCCCCGTGCTGGAAGTGCTGAAAACCGCTTGGCGCCCACTGTTGTTGTGTATTGGCGCCAATACGTTGGGGATTGCCGGCGTGTATTTCACCAACACCTTCATGATTGCCTACAGCACTCAACAATTGGGCCTACCGCGCTCGTTGATTCTGGAATGCCTGTTCTTCGTCGCCATTATCCAGTTCTGCGTTCAGCCGCTGGCCGCCTGGGTGGCGGAGAAGGTCGGCGCTACGCGGTTTCTGTGCGCCATGTGCGTGCTGGCAATGGCCTCGCCTTACCCGATGTTCGTATTGGTCAGCAGCGGCCAGGCGCCGTTGATCATCCTCGGCATTGCCCTGGCGGTGGTGTGCATGGCGTCGTTCTATGCAGTCATCGCAGGTTTTGTCAGCGGCTTGTTTGAAACCCGCGTGCGCTACACCGCGATCTCCCTGGCTTATCAGGTATGCGGTGCGTTGGCCGGTGGCCTGACACCCTTGATCGGAACCTGGCTGGCCCATCAGTACCAAGGTCAATGGTGGCCGATGGCAGTGTTTTACAGCGTGATCGCGGCGGTCTCGTTGATGTGCGTACTGGCCTTGTCCCGCCGCCATGCCACGGCCCACCGCTTGGAAATGGCACACAGTTGAGGAAGTCAGCAATGTTGAAGATTAATGGCGAGCGCCTGTGGGCCAGCCTGATGGCCATGGCCGAGATCGGCGCGACCGAACGCGGTGGCAGCTGCCGCCTGGCATTGAGCGCCGAAGACAAGGCCGGTCGCGAGCTGTTCAGTCACTGGTGTAAAGCCGCTGGCCTGACGTTGAGCGTGGATGCCATCGGCAACCTGTTCGCTCGTCGCGCGGGTACCGACAATGACGCCGCCCCGGTAATGATCGGCAGCCATCTCGATACCCAGCCCGAAGGCGGGCGCTTCGATGGCGTGTACGGCGTATTGGCCGGCCTGGAGGTGATCCGCAGCCTCGACGACCACGGCATCCAGACGCGCAAGCCCCTGGAAATTGCGGTGTGGACCAACGAAGAAGGTGCGCGTTTCACCCCGGCGATGCTGGGCTCGGCGGTCTTCACCGGTGCCCTCGCGCTGGACAAGGCGCTGGCGACCACCGACGGTGATGGCGTCAGCGTGGACGAGGCGTTGCGCGCCACCGGTTATAACGGTGAGCGTGCATTGGGTGGGGCGGTGGATGCGTATTTCGAAGCGCATATCGAGCAAGGCCCGATCCTGGAAGACAACGCCAAAACCATCGGCGTGGTCACCGGCGGCCAGGCGATTCGTTGGCTCGATGTGCGGGTCGAAGGCATGGCTGCCCATGCGGGCACCACGCCGATGGCGTTGCGCAAAGATGCGTTGTATGGCGCCGCAAAAATGATCCAGGCCCTGGAACACCTCGCTGCCGATTTTGCCCCGCAAGGCCTGACCACCGTGGGTGAGTTGAGCATCGCCAAGTCGTCGCGCAACACCATTCCCGGTGTGCTCGACTTTACTGTCGATCTGCGCCATCACCGCGACACCGATATCGACGCCATGGAGCAGCAAGTGCGCGCACGCCTGCAGGCGATTGCCGACAACCGTGGCCTCAGCGTGACCATCACACCGCACTGGATCAGCCCGGCGACGCCGTTCGACGCGCAATGCGTGGCGTGTGTGCAAGCGTCGGTGGACGCTCTGGGCTACAGCCAGCAGACCATCATCAGCGGCGCTGGCCACGATGCCATCCATCTGGCGCGCTATTGCCCGACCGCGATGATCTTCATCCCCTGCGTCGGTGGCCTGAGCCACAACGAAGCCGAAGACGTCTTGCCTGAAGACGTGCGCCAGGGCACCGATGTATTGCTTAACGCCGTGTTGAAACGCGCCGGTCAAGTTCAGTAAGGAATATTCTTATGCGTACATTCTTTCACCCCGAACAACTGCTGCATCACCCACGCAGCTACTACTCTCGTGGCCAGATGCGCACGCCACAGGAGGTTCCCGAGCGTGCGCGCAACCTTCTGCTGGCTGCGCGAACCCTGGGTTTCGATATCCAGCAGCCGGTCGACTACGGCATGGCGCCGCTGTTCGCCGTACACGGCGCGGCATACCTGGGTTTTCTTCAAGAGGCTCACCAGCGCTGGAAGGAAATCCCCGAAGACTGGGGCGACGAAGTCATGTCCAACATCTTCGTACGCGAGCCCAACGCCCTGCGCGGCATTCTTGCCCAGGCGGCACGGTACCTGGCCGATGGCAGTTGCCCGATCGGTGAACTGACCTGGCGTTCGGCGTATTGGTCAGCCCAAAGCGCGGTTGCCGCTGCCCATGCCATCCTCGATGGCGCGCCTGCCGCCTACGCCTTGTGCCGCCCACCTGGTCATCACGCCCGCTTCGATGCAGCGGGTGGCTTCTGTTACATCAATAATGCGGCGGTGGCTGCGCAGGCTTTGCGCCAAAACTTCCAGCGCGTCGCGGTGCTCGATACCGACATGCACCACGGCCAAGGCATTCAGGAGATTTTCTACCAACGCAATGATGTGCTTTACGCGTCGATCCATGGCGATCCGACTAACTTCTATCCAGGAGTGGCCGGCTTTGCCGAGGAAAAAGGCGATGGCGCAGGCTTAGGATTCAACCTCAACCTGCCCATGCTTCATGGTGCCAGCGAAGCGCTGTTTTTCGAAAAGCTGGAACTGGCCGTGGCAGCGGTGAAGGACTTTTCGGCGGATGTGCTGGTGTTGTCACTGGGTTTCGATATTTACGAGCTGGACCCGCAAAGCAAGGTCGCGGTGACGCGGGAAGGCTTTGCGCGGCTGGGGCAGTGCATTCGAGGGCTGGGGTTGCCGTGCTTGATCGTGCAGGAGGGGGGGTATCACCTGGAGACGCTGGACAGTAATGCGCAGGCGTTTTTCAGTGCGCCAGCGGCTTGGGAGAAGCTATCAGGCGATTAAGCGCTAAAAGCCTGCCGATCAGTTTTCAGCAGGCTTTTCATCTATCAATGAGCAGTCGTTCCCCTCACCCTGGAACAGCGCCGTGTAGTTTTGCCCGCCATAAAATCCCCCCACTATCGACACCGTTTCGCAATCAGGCCTCACCCTGAACGCGATGATGGTGCTGCAACGATAGTGCGTGATGCGCAAGCCTGTAAGCAGGTCGTCACGGCGCGTGCCACGCAAGGGGAACAGGGCGAGGCTTTCACAGTGGCTGACGAGATTGTCGATAAAGCGCGTCGCTACCAAGGGGGAGCCGGCATCGCAGATGTAATCCTCAAGGGCATCGAGTTGCGTCAGGACTTCAGGCGAAAAAACCACCGAGTAGCTCACGCGTTCCCGATGCCTTTGCGCTGACGCCCGGCTGCCATATGCTCGCGAACCTGTTCTGCAGATAACCCGAGCTCAGGCTGTGCCTCAAGAGCGGTCGCTGCCGGGAGGACTTCGTCCCTCAGCCAATCTTCCATGGCACGGTCACGTGCCAGCAGCACCCGCAATCCGTCGCGAATCACTTCGCTTTCGCTGGCATATTCGCCGGCAGCCACCTTGGCTTTGACCAGGGCCGCCATTTCAAGGGGCAAGGTGATGCTCATTTGCTGAGTTGAGCGCATTGGGATGTCCGCCAGAAGTGAGTAGGATTCAATCCTACTTGACCATTGGCGCGATGCAAGAAGCAACTGATCAATGCCGATCTCCGGCGTCTCGTCGTCCATCCAGAAGGGGTAGGTTTGCATGGGGTGCCGCGTCTCCAGTTGTGTGGGTCAGGCTGCAAGTATTGACCCGTTTTGGCGATCGCGTGGCCGTGGATGGCCGATAAGCTGCTGAAATGTGTGACTTGATATCTGTAACAGGATTATCTCGATAAAGCCGCCCCGGCTCGCATGGCATCCCATCGGCCCCCATACGATAATGCTCGTCACCTCGACCACTTTGGCCCGCCTCCCGTGATCATCAATTTCGACCTCAACGACCTCCAAGCCTTCCGCGCCGTGGTAGACAAGGGCAGTTTTCGCGGCGCCGCCGAGGCCATACGTATCTCGCAGCCGGCCCTCAGCCGGCGTATCGAGAAGCTAGAATCCGCCCTCGATGTAAAGCTGTTCGAGCGCACCACGCGCCGGGTCAGCCTGACCATGGTCGGCCGTGCATTCTTGCCCCAGGTGGAGCGCATGCTCGATGACCTCGACATCGCCCTGATGGGCATCAGTAATGTCGCGTCGACGCGCATGGGCAATGTCACCATCGCCTGTGTGCCATCCACCGCGTATTACTTCATGCCCCACGTCATCTCCGAATTCCACAAGCTGTATCCGAAGATTCGCCTGCGGGTGCTGGATGCCAGTGCTGGTGAGGTGAGCAATGCGGTGGCCAGTGGCGAAGCGGATTTTGGTGTGAGTTTCAGCGGCAGTCTGGCCGATGAAGTGGAGTTCGAGCTATTGCTGCAGGAGCGTTATGTGCTCGCCTGTTGTCGTGACCATCCGTTGGCCGCACGTGAGAGCGTGACGTGGACCGAAGCCTACGAACACGACTACATCACCGTGGACAAAACCTCGGGCAATCGTTTCCTGCTCGACCAGGCCCTGCGTGGCGTGCGCGTGAAAAAACCGAGTATCTGCGAGACTCACCACGTGACGACGATGATCGGGCTGGTGGAGGCGGGGTTGGGCGTGGCGATGGTGCCGTCGATTGCGATGCCGGCGCACACCCACCCGATTCTGGTGAGTGTGCCCCTGGTAGAGCCGCAGGTGATGCGCAACGTAGGCTTGATCAAACGCCGCGGACGGACATTGCCGCCAGCGGCGCTGGAGTTGGAGCGATTGGTGCGGGAGATGCCGTTTCGGTCAGCGTGACACCGAGTCCAGTCCGGTGGACTGCACCACCGGCTGAGCTTGCGGCGAGGCCATGAACTGCAGCAGCGCCTTGGCCTCGTCGGGGTGTTCGGCGTTGACCGGAATGCCCGCCGCAAAGCGTGTCACCGACTGCACGTTTTCCGGAATCTTGCCGACAAACGTGACACCCTTGACCGGCAACAATTCAGCCACCTGTTGCAAGCCGACTTCGTAGTCACCCCTGGCCACCTGTTCGCCCACGGGTACCCGCTCGATCATGGTGCCCTTGGCCGGCATGCCGAGTTTCTTGAACAGCTCCTTCTCGACATACACACCGCTGGCACTGTCCGAATACGCCACGGATTTAGCCTTGCTCAGCACGGCCTTGAGTTCGGCATCGGTAGTGATCGCAGGTTTCGCCGCGCCTTCTTTCACCACCAGCCCAATCCGCGAGTCCGCCAGTTCCACGCGGGACGCGGGGTCGACCTTGCCCTGTTTGATCAGCTCGTCCAGTGCGTAGCCGACCATGATCACCACATCGGCATGTTCGCCACGAGCCAGGCGGTTGGGAATCGCTTCCGGCGCCTTGCCCATCGACGGGCCGAGGATGGTGTCGAGGGTGTCACCGCTTTGCTTGGCGTATTGCGGGCCGAGCAACTTGTAGGCAGCGGTGAAGCCACCAGAGGTCATTACCTTGAGTTCTTCGGCCTGGGCCGCCAGCGCCAGGGCGCCAAGGGCGAATGCCGCCAGGGTTTTGAGTAGAGTCCTCATCAAACGGCCCCCTGCATGACCTGCCCGCGGGTGTTAGCCCGGCGATACAGCGCCAGGGTCGAGCACAGGGCGCACAGCGCGGCAAACATCATCCAGTAGGCCGGCGAGGCCTTGTCTTCGGTGATGTGAATAAACCAGGTGGAAATCGCTGGCGTGAAGCCGCCGAAGACCGCGGTTGCCAGGCTGTAGGCCAGGGAGAAACCCGCCACGCGCACTTCCACCGGCATGATTTCGGTTAGTGCCGGAATCATCGCGCCGTTGTACATGCCGTAAAGGAAGGAGAACCACAGCAGGGTTTCCAGCATATGGGCGAAGCTCGGTGCATTCACTACGTAGGACAACGCTGGGTAAGCAGTGAGAACGGTCAGCACCGTCATGGCGATCAATACCGGCTTGCGGCCAAAGCGGTCGCTCAAGGTGCCGCCGATCGGTAGCCAGACAAAGTTCGACACGGCCACCAGCAAGGTTACCAGCAAGGCATCGGAGGTACTCAATTGCAGCACGGTCTTGCCGAAGGTTGGCGCGTATACGGTGATCAGGTAGAACGCCGTGGTCGTCATCGCCACCATGAGCATGCCGCCGATCACCACGGTCCAGTTCTTCACCAGGGTCGCCATCACTTCACGCATGGTCGGGCGATGCTTGCGGTTGGCGAACTCTTCGGTCTCCTCCAGATTGCGACGCAGCACAAAGATAAACGGAATGATCACGCAACCGACGGCAAACGGAATACGCCAGCCCCAATCGGCCACCACCGCCGGTTCCATCCAAACGTTTAGGCCATAGCCGAGGGCGGCAGCGACCACGATGGAAATCTGTTGGCTGCCCGACTGCCAGCTGGTGTAGAAACCCTTGCGACCCGGGGGGGCCATTTCGGATAGGTACACCGACACACCACCCAGTTCCGCGCCGGCCGAGAAGCCTTGCAGCAGGCGGCCCAGCAGCACCAACAGCGGCGCCCACAGGCCAATGGTGTGATAACCCGGTACCAGCACAATCAACAGCGTACCGCTGGCCATGATCGACAAGGTCACGATCAAGCCTTTGCGACGGCCCACGTCATCGATATAGGCACCCAGAATGATTGCGCCCAGTGGACGCATCAGAAATCCCGCACCGAACACGGCGAAGGTCATCATTAATGACGCAAACTCATTAGCGGCCGGGAAGAACGCGGCAGCGATATAGGTGGCGTAGAAACCGAACAGGAAGAAGTCGAACTGTTCGAGGAAGTTGCCCGAAGTCACGCGGAATACCGCACCGATTTTCGAGCGGGCAGCGTCGGGCCGGGAAGGGCTAGTCATGGTTTTGTGTCTCCAGCGTTCTTTTTAAAGTGCTTGTTTCGCTTAAGACTGGGGATAGTGGCTGACACATTTAGAAATGATAAGTGACAAATTTGAATGGATTGATGCGCGCTGGCTATCAATCAGTACCTCCGTCAAAAGACCTGCCTTGTTCTATACTTGAGCCTGTGTCCAATTCTTACGGATGGGAGGTGGTAATGGCTGACGAACAGAAACGGCAGAATGAGTCGGAGCGCGAACAACCCCGGCGACAGGAGGAGGAAAAACCGCAGACCTGGAAGCACCCCGATGATGGGACTGAGCTTTCCGAGCGGGACCAGGAGCGTCCGCTGAAACCCTGAGTACCCATCCAGTCAAAAAAATTGAGAGCGACGTTGTATGTGTGGGGGGGGCGTCAAAGTGCCTTCGCTCTCATATATGACCGATGCAAAGGGTATATTTATATTTCGTTTTCCTCGAAGTTGAAGATAAACGCTTTATTTATGTGGGTGGCAAATAATTATTATTTTTTATATTTTACGTCGCTTTTCAGGGAGTGTCCCTCGAACTCGCCCTCGCCATCTATTTTCTTACGTTCTTGGTTGTTTGCCGGGTTAACTGCAACAAAATTGAAAGATATTTTGATAGAAGCGTCGTTCGAGGAAACTGATAACACATTCACCGTTCCTCCTTTTTCATCGGCATCCCAGCTGTTTGCCCTCCCGGGATTGAACCACGCGCCGACTCTGGTAACTCTATTGATTGCATGCTCGCCAATAGAGATATTTGTGGGGAATGTAAAATACAAACCTTTGAACATGAATCCTCCTTCTGGACCACCTACTACAAAAGAGTTCGTGTCGGCCTCATAGATAACTGAGTCAGCCACCCACCGTTCAGTGTCACCTTCGATATCGGCTTCTAAGCGACCTGTAGTTGCGCGTTTTTCGATAGTCGTCATGATGGAGTTCTCATCAGTGTCAGTAGTATTTAACAGCCTTTTTCGTGATTAATGAATAATACTAATGTCAGTGAAAATCTACTGTCAGATTTAACAGTAAATCGATTCAGTTGATTTGTGGGAGTCCCACCACATCTTCGATGTGACGCTGTCGCGCAGCAAACTAGGGAGCTTGCTCCCGTGGCGGCCTGATAGCCGAGGATGTTGGTTTTCGTCCTGGGTACATATCCGTTGTTTAGGTAACGGCCACCCGGCGTCCTGCCGGGTTACCCGCGGCTTCGAGCCTGCGTCGGCCAGCGTGGTTTAACGGGGCGCCTGAGATCAAGATCAAGAGCGACTCGCTGCGCATCGCAGATACGCTGGCGGCGCTTTTGCTTTTCTGTAGGAGCGAGCTTGCTCGCGAAAAACCTGAGAACGCCGCGTTCTTTCTGGTTTCCCGCGTCATCGTTAACGACCTTCGCGGGCAAGCCCGCTCCCACAGTTGTACGCGCACGCTTCAACGATCAGGTCGGCTATAAGGCCGCCTCGCTGTGCTTTTGATCTTAGGCGCCCCGTTAAACCACGCTGGCCGCAAATCAATGTCGGATTACGGGCACACCGAGCCTGGGCGAGGTGCCGAGTGGTGGGGCAAGAGTGTTTTGCTTACTTCTGCGCTTTTCAAAAGTGAGCCGCTGTAAAAGCGGAACCATAAGTGGCCGTTACCTAAGCAACGGATATGTACTCGCCCTAACAACCCAACAACCCGGTCACATCGTCGACGTGGTGCCGTCGCGCAGAACCTGGGCCGCCTCCAAAATATCCGGCATTAAGACTAAATTTTAAATATTTAAAATCAGTAGCTTACTTGAAGCTTGATAAGAGCAGCCTCGCCTGGAAGAGAGCGACGACCGAATTTCGCAACACCTTCAGAGACATTACCCACATCCCCCAATGCCTGCGTCGAGAACCGCACCCGCTTTGGCGGCCTAGTGGCCGCGTTGTCGGCATTACGCCTGCGCCAGGGTCAGGAGGCCCCTCACACCAGCAACGAGGTCGGAAACCCGGAAGCCAGCACCAGGTAAGCCACCACCGCCGCCAGGCATAAACCGACAAATACGCGCAGCAAAGTCCTGGCGGTGGGGTGAACGATGAATTTGATAGCCCATAGCAAAAAACCGCTGAGCAGTAGGCTTAGGGCGAAAATGACCAACACAATGGAGTACCTGCGACCTTCAAGAGCTGATTTATAGTCCCAAAGCCTGCGGATGAACAGTGCGCACATAGACGCAGCCCCGCTGCCTTTCTAAACTGCGGCTTGTCTTGGGGAAAGGGGCAGGCGCCGATGAATCGCAATGAATTACGCAAGGCCGATATCAACCTGATGGTGGTCTTCGAAGCGCTGATGCTCGAGCGCAATGTGACGCGGGTGGCCGAGAAGCTGTTTCTTGGCCAGCCGACTATCAGCTCGGCCCTCAATCGCTTGCGCACCCTGTTCAATGACCCGCTGTTTATTCGCGTCGGACATCGCATGGAGCCCACGGCCCGCGCCGAGGAAATTATCCAGCACCTGTCGCCGGCCCTGGATTCGCTGTCATCGGCCCTGAGCCTGACCCACGATTTTGACCCCTCCATCAGCACCATGACCTTTCGCATCGGCCTGTCCGATGACGTTGAGTTCGGCCTGCTGCCACCGTTGCTGCGGGCCTTGCGCCAGGAAGCGCCCCAGGTGGTGTTCGTGGTACAGCATGTGGATTACTGGCGTATTCCCGACCTGCTGGCTTCCGGCGATATCACCGTCGGCATCACCCAGACCCGCGGTCTGCCGGCGAATGCCAAGCGTAAGCTGTTGCGGCATATCCGCCCGTGCCTGCTGCGCGCCGATGCCTCGGACACGCCGCTGACCCTCGACGAATATTGCGCACGGCCCCATGTTCTGGTGTCCCACACTGCCAACGTGGCCGGGTTTGCCGATGAGTGGCTGGCGGAGGTGGGCCGCAAGCGCCATGTGGTGCTCTCGGTGCCGCAATACAGCTCGCTGCCGGCGTTGCTTGCCGGCACCGACATGATCGCCAGCCTGCCGGACTACACTGCTCAGGCCATGGCCGCCAGCGGGAACCTGTTCTGCGAGCCGTTTCCGTTCCAAACCCCGACCCTGGACTTGTCGATGGTCTGGCTCAGCCATGTCGACACTGACCCTGCGGAGCGCTGGATGCGCTCGCGGCTGGAGGCATTCATGAGCGACCGAGGGCCTGCTGGCGAAATGTAGGAGCGAGCTTGCTCGCGAAAAGCGTCAACGTTAACTCGGGATTCCTGAATGAGCGCGGCGCCTGCGAGTTTTCGCGAGCAAGCTCGCTCCTACAAAAGGCTCTGTTCCTCACACACCCTCACCACTTGCTCACGAAACCAGGTATTGGCCCTGTCCTGCCCACTGGTTTCATTCCATTGCATATCCAGGGTGAAGCCCGGAAGGCCATTAGGGGCTTCGCACACACCGAACGCCGGCGCCGGTGCCAGCAATTTCTGCACGCGGCGGGGCAGGGTGAGGATGAAGTCGGTGCCGGCAATCATCTTTAACGCCGCGCTGTAGCTGTTGGCCCGCGCGATCACCTGGCGCTTGCGGGCCTGCCGTGCGAGCCAGCCGTCGATCATATTGGTGTCGGAGGTCCACGGCGTGGGGAATACGTGACGTCGCTCAACGTAGGATTGCAGGCTGAACGCCGGCTCCCGGGGCGCCGAGCGTTGGTCAAACACGCAGACCAGGTCGTCTTCAAGCAGCATCTGTGTCTTGAAGTCTTTATGAGCGCGGTGAAAGTGCGGACCGAAGCAGATCACCAGGTCGAGGCGACCTTCACGCAGGTCGTCGGCGGGGATATCGGTTTCCAGTTTTTGCACATTGACGATCACCGGCAGGTCGGCGCGGTCGAAGTGCTTGAGCAGGCGCGGCAGGATCAGTTGTTCGAAATATTCCGGGGCGCACACATTGAAGGTCACCGCCTGTTGGGTCGGATCGAAAGCCTGGCCACCAGCGTGACACAGGTTGATGCTTTCCAGGATCTTCTGCACATGCCCGTACATGGTGGTGGCCTTGTACGTAGGGCGCATGCCCGCCCGCGTGTTGATAAACAGCTCATCCTCAAAGCTGGTACGCAGCTTCTTCAGGCTATAGCTCACGGTGGACTGGCTGACGAACAGCGTCTCGGATACATCGGTAACGCTGCTCTGGTCGTAGACGGCGATGAACACCATCAGGTCCTGCATGTCGAGTTTTCTGAGCAAGTTACTGTTTAGCATCGGTTTCGTCCGTAAACCCTTTGTACCGAACTCAGTACAAGACTGGGCAAAATGTTAACGGAACGCTCGTACCAATAGAAAGCTCTGTAGGACCCTTCAATGTTATGTGTGGGACAAATAATGTTTGCAATACGACGTCAGCGGATATGTTGCGCGTAATGCTTCGGATCGAAGCGGATGACGATCAGCAGCATCGCCACCATCACCGCCGTCAATGACCACCAGGCCCATTCGAAACTGCCCAGTTGGTCGCGGATGATTCCGGCGATCAGCGGCGACAGGCCGGCGATCAGGTAGCCGATGCCCTGCACAAATGCGGTAAGGCTACCGGCGCGCCGTGGGTTGTCGAGGTGGTCAAGAGACAGGATCAGGCTCATCGGAAACAGGCCGCCTATACCCAGGCCGAGCAGGCATGGCCATAGCAGGCTCCAGTGTCCGGGGCTAAGGATAAGCCCGCAGAACCCCAGGATGATCAGCACCAGCAGCACCGCGACTATCGCGCGTTTATCCTGGCGGCGGTTGGCGATGGCCGGCGTGACCAGGCCCGAGATCACTTCCATGGCGGTCAAGAAGCCCAGCAGCAAACCGGCATTCTGTTCACTCCAGCCCTGTTCGACGTAATACGGCGCCAGCCACGCCAACACACAGGTGTAGGACGCCGTGCCGAGGCCGAAAAAAATCGCCAGCAGCCAGGCGCGGCGGTTGCCGAAAAAGGAGGCCTGCGCGCTTGAACCGGCTTGGGGTAAAGGCGGCAAGACTGCGCGCTGGGCATACCAGAACACCAGAGCCAGCAACGCCAGTGCTGCCCAGATCGCCAAGCCTATGCGCCAACTGCCGGTCTGCACTTGTACAAACGGTGAGAACGAGGCGGCCAGCGCGGCGCCACCCATGATCGCGGTGACATACAGGCCCATGAATAACGAGACATTAGCGCTGAACCGCGACTTGATCAGCGCCGGCATCAGCGCCTGGATCAGCGCAATGCCGACACCCGCTGCGATGGCGCTGACGATCAGCTCCAATGCCGACTCCAGGAACAACCGCGACAAGGTTGCCAGCCCAATCACCAGCAACGACAGCACAATGCTGCGATGCTCGCCCAGGCGCTTGGCCATGCCCATGCCAAAGAACATTGCCAGGCCCATGGCCATGACCGGCAACATGGTCAGTAAGGCTGCGCTGCTGAAACTCAACGGCACATCCAAGCGGATCGACGACAATAACGGCCCCACGGCTGCCATTGACGGGCGCAGGTTAAGGGCGACCAGCACCACACTGATCATCAGCCAAACAGCGGTGGTGGGTTTTGCCTGAACGTTTTCCATGGGCCTGCCTTGAGTGAACAAGGGCGAATCAGGCCATGGATGGGAGGAGCGGGGCAAATCAGAAAGTCGCAGGGGCTATTGAAAAAATGCAGGCCCCTGACGTTGCGCACTTCAAATGGGAGGCGGATCTCCAGAGTTAGATAGAGCGGATTAAGGCTTGGTCAACGCCCACCGCTCTTGGTCGACTTCAATCAGCGTCGGCCCCGGGCGAGCAGCAGCGGCCTGCAATGCCGCACGCAGCGGTTCGACGCCATCGATGCTTTCTGCCGCGCACCCCATTGCCTTGGCGATGCCGATGAAATCCGGTGTGTAGATGTCCACGCCCACCGGCTCGATTGCGCGGTTGAGCATGTACTTCTTGATCTCTTCATAACCCTGGTTATTCCACAACAGCACGATCACCGGGATGCGGGCTTCCACGGCGCTGGCCAGTTCCGGCAGGGTGAATTGCAGGCCGCCATCGCCGATCAGGCACACCACCGGTTGCCCGTTGCCGCGCCCCAACCAGGCGCCGATAGCAGCGGGCAGGGCATAGCCGAGGGTGCCGTAGCCGGTGGAGGAGTTGAACCAGCGGCGTGGGTGCTCGAGGTTCAGGGTGAGGTTGCCGCTGTACACCGGTTGGGTGGAGTCGCCTACCAGCACGGCGTCGGGCAGCTTTTCCAGGACGGTATGGAGCAGCAGTGTTTGTGCGCGGGTGGCGGCATCCCAGGTGGGTGCCAGTTCGGCCCACAAACGGGCGACGCGTGCCGCGCCCCACCCGGTATTGCGTGGCGCCAGTGGCTGGCGGTTGAGTTCAGTGAGCAAGGCCTCGGCGGCGATTGTCGCGTCGGCCACCAGCGCCATCTGGGGCGGGTAGTTGCGTACGGTCTGGTCCGGGTCGATATCGACCCGCAGCAGCGCGCCGGGAATCTCGAAACCGCCGGCGAAGGTCACGTCGTAGTCGGTTTCCGCCAGTTCCGTACCGATGGCCAGCACCACATCGGCCTCGGCGACCATGGCGCGGGTGGCCGCCAGGCTTTGGGTCGAGCCGAGCAACAAAGGATGTGCGGCAGGCAGCAGGCCTTTGGCATTGATGGTCAGGGCCATGGGGGCGCCGAGGGTTTCGGCCAGGCGGGTCAGCTCTGGCGCTGCATCGATAGCACCGCCACCGGCCAGGATCAGCGGGCGCTTGGCGGCGGCGAGCAAGCGGCTCATCTGCCTGACCGCCGCCGGTGCCGCGCCGGCGCGAGCTACGCTGACCGGTGCACTGCCCATCAGGGCGTCGGCGTTCTCCACCAACACATCCAGCGGGATCTCGATATGCACCGGGCGCGGTCGACCGGCCTGGAACAGCGCAAACGCCCGCGCCAACACGCCGGGCAGTTCTGCCGCCGACATCAGGGTATGGGAGAATGCCGCCACGCCTGCCACCAGCGCGCTCTGGCTGGGCAGCTCATGCAACTTGCCGCGCCCGCCCCCCAATTGGCTGCGCGCCTGCACACTGGAAATCACCAGCATCGGGATCGAGTCGGCATAGGCCTGCCCCATGGCCGTGGTGATATTGGTCATGCCGGGGCCCGTGATGATAAAGCACACGCCGGGCTTGCCGCTGGTACGTGCATAGCCGTCAGCCATAAAGCCGGCACCCTGCTCATGGCGCGGGGTGACGTGACGGATACTGGAACGCGCCAGGCCACGGTACAGCTCCACGGTATGTACTCCGGGGATGCCGAACACCTGGTCCACGCCATAGCTTTCCAGGAGGTTGACCAATACTTCGCCGCAGGTCGCCATAGAGGTCGCTCTTGTGATGGATTCAAGGCGCTATTGGAGCGGCTTGCCGGTAGCGGCAACAACCGATAAAAAGTCATACTCGCCATGTCCTCACGTCATGGCTGAGCCGCGATGAAACGTCTTCCGCCCTTGCCCGCGTTGCACACTTTCTGGGTCACGGCCCAATGCTGCAACTTCACCCGTGCCGCCGAGCAGCTGCACATTACCCAGGGGGCGGTGAGCCGGCAGATCGCGGGGTTGGAACGCCAGTTGGGCTATGCTTTGTTCCTGCGCCAGGCGCGGGGTTTGCGCTTGACCGAGGAAGGCCGCGAGTGGGCGTTGCGGGTGCAACAGGTGTTCGGCTTGATCGGTGAGGGCGTGGAGCAGATCGGCAGCCGCCGCGAGGTGTTGCAACTCAAGGCGTCCACCTGCGTCATACGCTGGCTGCTGCCGCGCGTGTTGCAATGGCAGAAGGAGCGCCCGGAGGTGCCGGTTGAACTCACCACTACCGTGGCCTATACCGTGGACTTTCGCCGCGAGCGATTCGACGCGGCGGTGATCTACGCACCCATCGCCGAGCAGGCCGCCGAGGCACGGCATTTGTTCGACGAACAACTGACCCCGGTGTGCGCGCCAGCGTTGCTGGCAGGCTTGCACACGCCGGCTGATTTGCAGCAACAAGTGCTGTTGCATCCCACGAGGGACGAGCGGGATTGGACACTGTGGTTGAAGGCGGCGGGTACGCACTTGAGTCACCTGAAACAGGGGCCTCATTTCGAAACACTGGACTTGGCGATGACGGTGGCGTCACAGGGAAATGGCGTGGCGATCGGTGATCGTGCGTTGATTGGCGAGGACTTGAAGGCCGGGCGCCTGGCAATGCCGTTTGAATTGCGGGTGCCGACGGGCATGGGCTATTACCTGGTGTATCCGCCGGGGAAAGTGCCTTCTGCTGGCTTGTTGGCCCTGATGGACTGGCTAGTGAGCCAGGCACAGCAGTCACAGCACTGAAGATTCAAATGTGGGAGGGGGCTTGCCCCCGATGGGCATGGGTATCTACACAACTCTGACATGCGACCGTCAGTAACCACGATGCGAAGCGAGCCGCTCTTGATCTTGCTCTGCTTTTGATCTCAGGCCCCCCAAATCCCTGTCGGATTACGGGCACACCGAGCCTAAGCGAGGTGCCGAGTGGTGGGGCAAGAGCATTTGGTTACTTTTGCGCTTTTCAAAAGTGACCCGCCGTAAGGGCGGAACCAATAGCGGTCGTCACCTAAACAATGGATATGTACTCGATCCAACCGAACATCCTGGTCGGCTGTGAGGCCGCCATCGGGAGCAAGCCCCCTCCCACATGGGCCGGCGGCGTACCAGAAGTTGTGTAGATACCCATGCCCCGATAGCGGTGTGTCAGTCACAAATAATCTGCCTGATCTACTGCTATCGGGGGTAAGCCCCCTCCCACATTTTTTACCGCGTGGTGTCAGTAGCCAACGGTGAAGCGCTGACGCGAGTGTCTAGGTGTTTCAACCTCATCAATCATGGCGATGGCGTAGTCGGCAAAGCTGATCGAGCTGTTACCGTCACTGCTCACCAGCAGATCATCCTGGCCCAGACGGAACTTACCGGTGCGCTCGGTTCCATCGAACAGGGCAGAGGGCGACAGGAATGTCCAATCCAGCTCTTTTTCCTGACGCAACGTTTCCAGGAATTCAGCCCCGGCACTGGCTTCGGCCTTGTACTCTGCCGGGAAGCCCGGGCTGTCGATTACCCGGCTGCCGTCCGGTAGCAGCAGCGAACCCGCACCGCCCACCACCAGCAAGCGCTTGACCCCGGCCTTTTTCACCGGGCCGATCACGGCGCTGGCGGGCAAGGTGGCAAAGTGTGCGGCGCTGATCACCACGTCGCTGCCGCTGATGGCGTGTTGCAGGGCGTCGGCGTCCAGGGCGTCGACCTGCTTGACCGTGACGCCTGGGCGTACGGCAAGCTTGTCGGTGTTGCGGGCGATAGCCGTGACGGTATGCCCACGGCGCAGCGCTTCTTCCAGCAGTTGGCTACCGGCACGGCCGGTGGCTCCAATGATTGCGATCTTGCTCATGACGTTCTCCAACAGGGTTAAGGGTTTAAACCAATCACCACTTCATTTCGCCTTTGGCGACTTTGGCGCTCAGTTCCAGCGAGCTTTCGTCAGCGAGGGTGGGGTAACGCTTTTTCATCGCCGCGATCAGGGCGGCGGAATCCTTGGCCTTGGCGGTCTCGATGTCGAAGGCCTTGATGTAGTCAGCGGTGAATTTCACCGAGGCCAATGATGGCGTGCCCAGGTAATGGCCCGGGATCACCGTCTGCGGCTTCAGGTCTTCAATACGCTTGAGGGTTGCCAACCAGTCTTTATGGGATTGCGCGCCCTGGGTATCGGCCATCCACAGGTGGATGTTTTCTGCGACCACCACACCACCGACCACGGCCTTGATCGACGGAATCCACACAAAGCTGCGATCCGGCTGCGGGCCGTCGAGGCCGATCACCTCAAGCTGTTGCCCTTCAAGGGTCAGGCTGTGGCCTTGCAGTGCCTGCGGCACGATGGTCTTGGCGGGTTTGTCGGCGCCCATTTTCGGGCCCCAGAATTCCAGCTTGCCGGCGACGGTGGCGTTGATATGGTCGACCACCGGTTGCGGCGCAAGCACCTTGGCGTCGGGGAATGCGCTGGTGAGCGTGTCGAGGCCGAAGTAGTAGTCCGGGTCGCCATGGCTGATGTAGATGGTGGTCAAGTGCTTGCCGCTGGCGCGGATCTTTTGCACCAGTTGCTCGGCTTGGCCCTTGCCGAATTGCGCATCCACCAGGATCGCGTCTTTGGCGCCGCTGACCAGCACCGAGCTGACCGGGAAGATCGCGGCTTCGCCGGGGTTGTAGACGTCGAGTTTCAGCTCTGCGGCGGCGGCGTGAGCGGCGAAGGCCAGGGCGGCAGTGGCCAGGGTCAAGCGTTTGAAGGTCGAGAACATCGGGTAGCTCCTGCCATGGGTAAGGGATGCACAGAGCTTAGTTGCATAAAACACCCCAAAAAATGCGATGCTGGAACATAGTTTGTTTCTGAAATCGGGCAAATCATGGATCGTCTTCAAGCAATGCGCGTGTTTGTCACCGTGGTGGACCTGGGCAGCCAGTCTGCCGCCGCCGACCATCTGGACCTGTCGCGCCCGGTGGTGTCGCGCTACCTGGCCGAGCTGGAAGATTGGGTCGGCGCGCGGCTGCTGCACCGCACCACACGCAAGCTCAGCCTCACCGCAGCCGGCAGTGAAACCCTGCCACGCTGTCGGCAATTGCTGGAACTGTGTGGTGATATGCAGGCCGCCGTCAGCGAGCCCGATGACGCGCCCCGAGGCTTGCTGCGCCTGAGTGTGAGCACCTCGTTCGGCCAGGCGCAGTTGGGCGCGGCCATTGCCGAGTACGTCAAACGCTACCCGTTGGTGACGGTTGATCTGCAGATGCTCGACCGCACGGTGAACCTGGTGGATGAGCGCATCGACCTGGCGATTCGCACCAGTAATGACCTGGACCCAAACCTGATCGCCCGACGCTTGACCGTCTGCCGCTCGGTGGTCTGCGCCACACCGGTCTATCTGCGCGAGCATCCAGCCCCGCAGAAAGTCGAAGACCTGGCCCGGCACAATTGCCTGACCCACTCTTATTTCGGCAAGAGCCTGTGGCATTTCGAAGAACAGGGCGAACACGTGTCGGTGCCGGTGCACGGCAATATCACGGCCAACGAGGCCAGCACGTTATTGCGTATCACCCTGGCCGGGGCAGGGGTGGCGATGCTCCCCAGCTACCAGGCCAGTGACTTGATCCGCAGTGGTGAACTGGTGCGCTTGCTGCCAGAAGCCGAGCCGCGGCAGATGAACATCTACGCGGTGTATGCCTCGCGCAAGCACATGCCTTCGGCGCTGCGCAGCCTGCTGGATTTCCTGGTGCTGCGGTTTCCCGAGGAGCCCGCATGGGACACCGGGCTCTGAGACGCTATAAGCGCGCTGAATGGCAGCCAATCATGGCAACTTGCCCTAGCTGACCTATGCTTTAAACAGCGCCCTGTAGATCGGGTCCGGAGGTCAGTGCCATGAGTATTAAAACCCGCAAATACCTGACGATTTTCTCCCTCTGCGCATTGGCGACGGCGCTGTATGGCACTGCCGCCTATCGCGTCGAGCAAACGCGCATGCAACCGGCGGCTTTCGCCATCAGCTGCCATCAAGGTCAATGCGTGCCGCGCACCGGCAGTTTCAGCGCACTCAGGTAGGCTGCCCGGCCTTCAACTGCTCGCGAAAGGCCTTGGGTGAAAACCCGACTCGGCGGCGAAACAGCCGCGAGAAGTTGGTCGGGTCGGAAAAACCCAGCACCTCGGACATCTCATTGATGGTCATGCTGGTGTAGGTCAACAAACGCTTGGCTTCCAGCAACTGGCGGTCATGCATGATCTGCAACGCCGGTTGCCCACCCAACTCCCGACACGTCCCATTCAGGTGTGAGACCGAGATGCCCAGCTTGTGGGCCAAGTCTTCAATCTTGGGGTGCTCGCGGTAATGCTGCTCGATCAGTTGGGTGAAGCGGCGAAAATACTCACGACCCCGCGGCGCCCGGGGATGGCGGCGCTGGATCGCCTGGCGGCTGACCCACACCAGCAGCACGCTCACCAAGGCATGCAGCATCATGTCCCGGGCCGGCTGATCATCGGCGTATTCGTCCTGCAAACGGGCAAACAGGTTATTCAAATAGTCGCTGTCCTTGCCCGCCGGGTAACTGCCAAGGGTTTGCAAACCATCGATGGTGTCGCCCAGCTGCGCCTGCAAGTGGCTGACCAGCGGCGCCGAGAGGGTCACGACATAACCTTGTACATCTTCGGAAAAACGAAAGCCATGCACACACAGCGGCGGCAGCACTTGCAGGCTCGACTCGTTGAGGGTGGTGCGCTGGCCTTCGATTTCCAGTTGTGCCTGGCCTTTGTGCACATACAGCAACTGGCACAGGTCCGCGTGCCGGTGGGGCTGGATTTCCCACTGGTATTCCCGACTGCGCCGGGAAATGGTTTCGCAGTGCAACAAATCGGGCGTCGGCCACTGCTGGCTTTCCCCGTAAAGCTTGAAGACCGGAATCGCGGTTTTGGTCATGGTTTCAATCCGATACTCAGGATAGTGGTTCGGTAATCGCCCCGATTGGCGAAAAGTGCAGGCTTTGCGGCAGTTTTCACCTTCTTATGCTGCTCACTCAAGTGAAAAATGTCAGCCACAAGTCCACTGACAACTCTTTTACTCGATCCGTTCGAATGAAGGATGAAGGCGATAAAAATAATGAAAACTCTGAAAACCCAAGTCGCCATTATCGGTGCCGGTCCGTCTGGATTGCTGCTCGGCCAACTGCTGCATAACGCTGGCATTCAAACCCTTGTCCTAGAGCGCCAGAGCGCCGAGTACGTGCAAGGTCGCATCCGTGCCGGCGTGTTGGAGAATGGCATGGTCGACCTGCTGCGCGAGGCAGGCGTCAGCCAACGCATGGACACCGAAGGGCTGGTACATGACGGCTTTGACATAGCGCTCAATGGCCGACTCATCCCTATCGACCTCAAGACCCTGACCGGCGGCCAGTCGGTGATGATCTACGGCCAGACCGAAGTCACCCGCGACCTGATGACTGCTCGTGCAGCCGCCGGCGCCACCACCCTGTACGAAGCGTCCAATGTGCAGCCCCATGACCTCAAGGGTGAGCAGCCCTGGCTGACGTTCGAGCATGAAGGCCAAGCCTGGCGCCTGGAGTGTGACTACATTGCCGGTTGCGATGGATTCCATGGCGTCGCCCGCCAGTCGATTCCGGCCGAGGCATTGGAAGTGTTCGAACGGGTCTACCCCTTCGGTTGGCTGGGCGTGCTCGCCGACACACCGCCGGTACACGCCGAGCTGGTGTACGCCAAACACGCAAGGGGGTTTGCCTTGTGCAGCATGCGCTCACTGACACGTAGCCGTTATTACCTGCAAGTGCCGCAGGACGAGGTCGTGGAGCAATGGTCGGATGCACGTTTCTGGGAGGAGCTCAAGGCACGGCTGCCCAGCGCATTGGCAGAGCAGTTGGTCACCGGCCCGTCGCTTGAAAAGAGTATCGCGCCGCTGCGCAGCTTCGTGGTGGAGCCCATGCAATACGGGCGCCTGTTCCTGCTCGGCGACGCCGCGCATATCGTCCCGCCCACCGGCGCCAAGGGCCTGAACCTGGCGGCCAGCGATGTGAGCACCTTGTTCAGGATCCTGCTCAAGGTGTATCGCGAAGGGCGCCTGGACTTGCTGGAAAAATACTCGGCGATCTGCCTGCGTCGAGTGTGGAAAGCCGAGCGGTTTTCCTGGTGGATGACCTCGATGCTGCATCAGTTTCCCCAGGCTGACGCTTTCAGCCAGCGTATTGCCGAGAGCGAACTGGACTATTTCATTCACTCCGACGCCGGGCGCAAAACCATCGCAGAAAATTACGTCGGGCTTGCTTACGAGCCTATCGAATAGCCTGCTATCGTATCGAGCATTCCCGCGGGCGACCTTTTCCTGCGGGCCTTGCTCGAAGGTTCTGCCGTGACTCACCTCAATCAGCCCGCTCCAACCGTTCCCGCCGTGCGCAGTATCCTTGCTGCGCTGATGATGGCGATCTTCCTTGGTGCCCTGGACCAAACCATTGTCGCGGTGTCCATGCCGGCCATTTCCGCGCAGTTCCACGACGTCAACCTGCTGGCCTGGGTGATCTCCGGCTATATGGTGGCGATGACCGTGGCGGTGCCGATCTACGGCAAGCTCGGCGACCTGTATGGGCGCCGGCCGATGATGCTGGTCGGCATGGGCGTGTTCACCCTGGCGTCGCTGTTCTGCGCCGTGGCCCAGAGCATGGAACAATTGGTGCTGGCGCGGATTCTCCAGGGCATCGGTGCCGGCGGGATGATCTCGGTCAGCCAGGCAATCATCGGCGACATCATTCCCCCGCGTGAACGCGGCCGTTACCAGGGCTACTTCAGCAGCATGTACGCGTAGCCAGTGTGGCCGGGCCGGTGCTGGGCGGTTATATGACCGAGTACCTGTCGTGGCGCTGGGTGTTTTTGATCAACCTGCCGCTGGGCGCAGGCGCGTGGTACGTGGCCCATCGCACCCTGGTGGGGCTGCCGGTGCCGCAGCGCAAGCCGATCATTGATTATCTCGGCACGGTGCTGATGATCATCGGCCTCACCGCGTTGTTGCTGGGTATCACTGAAATCGGCCAGGGCCATCATTGGCGTGACGCTCAAGTGCTGGGGTTGCTGGCCTGCGCGCTGCTGGCGTTGAGCGTATTTGTGTGGCACGAACGCCGCGCCCTTGAGCCATTGCTGCCGATGCACCTGTTCACCAACCGCAGCGCGGTGTTGTGCTGGTGCACGATTTTTATCACCAGCTTCCAGGCGATTTCCCTGAGCGTGCTGACGCCCCTGCGTTACCAGACCGTGACCGGTTCCGGTGCCGACAGCGCGGCCCTGCACCTGCTGCCACTGGCGATGGGTTTGCCGATGGGGGCGTATTTCGCCGGGCGCATGACCTCGGTGACCGGCCGCTATAAACCCATGATCCTCAGTGGCGCATTGTTGAGCCCCTTGGCCATCCTTGGCATGGCCTACAGCGCGCCGCAGGCGGTAGTGGTCACCGCTGTATTCATGTTGCTGTGCGGGATCGCCGCGGGCATGCAGTTCCCCACCTCATTGGTAGGCACGCAGAATTCGGTGGAACAACGGGACATCGGCGTCGCCACCAGCACTACCAACCTGTTCCGCTCCCTGGGCGGGGCCGTCGGGGTGGCGTGCATGTCGGCGCTGTTGCTGGCTCTGTTGCACGATTCCAGTTTTGCCCACTTGGCCAGCGGCGCGCTGGTGGCCGAAGGCAGCTCCGGCAACGTCTTGCTCGACGGCCTCAACGCCGCCCCGGGCGCGGCGCAGGATGCGTTGCGTGGGGAGTTGGCGGTGACGTTCCGGCATTTGCTGATGGTGAGTGCGACGGTGTCGTTGCTCGGGTTGGCGGCGGCGATAGCGATGCCGAACCGGGTGCTGCGCGGTCGCGAAGACAAAGCCCGCTAGGTCCAAATGAATGTAGGAGATCAAAATGTGGGAGGGGCAAGCCCCCTCCCACATTTTTATTGCATTCCAAGTCAGGTCAGGGGCTGTAGTAACCCACCGCCACCATGAAATGCCCGGTCTTGCGCACATAAGCGTGCTTGTTTTCGACCTTGCCGGTCACCGGGTTCTTCCAGCGGTACTTGTATTCCCCCTGGTCCTGCTCGGCCATCAGCTTGAGGATCGGCTCGCCCACCGGCTTGCCATCCGGGTCCTTGATCTTGCCGAAGTCGGTATTGACCAGGCGCAGGTTGGTGCCGTGGGCCACATAACGTTGGGTATCCAGGTCGACCACAAACACATAAAGGTCATCCTGCAGGAACCCGCCCTGCAAGGAATTGATCGCCTTGAGTGTGCCGGTTTCGTCCTTCACCAGCGCATTCACCGCCTTGTTGCGCAGCGCTCGCGCCTGTTCCGGCGTGGCCCGGGGCAGGTAATAGCCCACCGCGAGGATGCGTTCGCCCACCCGCTGATAAAACACGTGCTTGTGTTCGACCTTGCCGTCGTTCCAGTTCTGCCAACGATAGTCAGCCTGCTGGATGCCCTGGCCTTCGGGCACCTTGAGCGCGTCCTTGAATGACTGACGCAAATCCGGCCCGAGTATCTCGGACACGTCGCGACCGAGCAGTGCAGAGGAGGGGCCGCCACTGGCGAGCAGTACTCCCCGGGTATCGACCACAAACACATAGCGGTCCTGGTCGATGAAATCACCTTGGCGGCTGAACGCGGCAAAGGCCTTGTCGCCTTGCTGGTGGTAGTACGCCAAGGCCTTTTCCAGCAGGGCCTTGGCGGCTTGGGCGTCCGCTTCCTGAGCCGGGTCGGCATGCACCTGGCTGCAACACAACATTAGCAGCCAGGTGATTCGAAGCAGTGTGTTCATTTACCCGTCCCTCGATCTTGTTGATGTGCCAAGAGCGTAGACGGTTGCCGGGAAATCAGAAGGGTTTGGTCGGCAGGTATTTGCCGTCCAGGGTGATGACCGCACGGGAGCCGCCGTCCGGGTCTTCGACTTTCTTGATGTCCAGCTTGAAATTGATGGCGCTGATGATGCCGTCGCCAAACTGTTCATGCACCAAGGCTTTGAGGGTAGAGCCGTAGACCTGCAGCATTTCGTAGAAACGGTACATGGTCGGATCGGTCGGCACGCCGCCTGGGAAACTGCCGCGCAGAGGCACGCTTTGCAGCAGGCGGCTGGCGTCCTGGTCGAGGCCGAGTTTGTCGCACACAATCTCGGCGGCGTCCTTGGGCAATGGATGCTGGCCGAGCAGGGCGGCGGTGACGAAGGCCACGCTCAGGCCGGTGCCGTCGGTGAGGTCCTGCCAGGACAGGTTCTTGCGCGCCTTGAGGTCGATAATGGTGTCGGCCAGGGCCAGGCGTGGGGTTTGGGCGAATTGGGATTGCAACATGGTGACGTCCTCTTGGTTTAAGTCAGGTTCAGGCGGCGTGGGCACAGGTGGCTGGATGGTCGAGCAGGGAGACGAAGCGCCCGGTGCGCCCGTCCAAAGCGTCGATGCCGCCGGTTTCGATGTCGTAGACCCAGCCATGCAGGTTCATCCGGCCTTGTTCCAGGGCCAGGGCGACGCTGGGGTGAGTCTTGAGGTTAGCCAATTGGGCGATTACGTTTTCGCGCACCAATGCATCCAGGCGTGCAGCGTCCGAGACGTGCTGGCGTGAAGCGTTGATCACCTTGGCCGACTCGGCATGGCGCAACCAGTTGGCCACGGCCGGCAAATGGTCCAGGCATGTGCAGGTGGAAATCGCGGTCATTGCGCCGCAGTCCGAATGCCCGCAAATCACAATGTCGCGGACCCCGAGTACCGCCACGGCATATTCGACCGTGGCCGACACGCCGCCCGGCTCCGGGCCGTAGGACGGCACTATGTTGCCGGCATTGCGAATGACGAACAGATCGCCGGGCTCCTGCTGGGTCAAAAGCTCCGGGACTACGCGGCTGTCAGAGCAGGACACAAACAAGGTGCCTGGGTTTTGCGTGGTCGCCAGGTGTTTGAACAGGTCGCTGCGCTGGGTAAAGGCTTCACCCTGGAATTTGCGAAAGCCGTCGATGAGATGCTGCATGGTGGTTCTCCTTGCGTCGCTGATGGGGCAAGGATGGAAGTTTTCAGTTATAGCGTCCAAGACCGGTTTATTATGCTTACTATAAGTTGTGCCTATAGTTGGAGCATTGTCGATGCTGTTGCGCCATATCCGTTATTTGCTCGCCGTTGCCGAGCACCGTAACTTCACCCGCGCCGCCGAAGCGTTGCACGTGTCGCAGCCGACCTTGTCGCAACAGATCAAGCAGTTGGAAGAGACCCTGGGGGCGCCGCTGCTGGACCGCTCCGGGCGCAGCATCAGCCTGACCGATGCCGGGCAAGCCTATGTGCGTTTTGCCCGGCTGGCCTTGCAGGACCTGCAGGCCGGCACCCGCGCCATTCACGATGTGCAAGACCTTAGCCGCGGGCATTTGCGCCTGGCCATGACACCGACCTTTACCGCCTACCTGATCGGCCCGCTGCTGGCGCGGTTCAATGCGCTCTATCCGGGCATTACCCTGAGCATCGAGGAGTTGACCCAGGACCGTATCGAAGCGGCACTGGGCGAAGACCTGCTGGATATCGGCATTGGTTTTACTGGCGAGCATGGGCCGGACATCGAGTGCGAGGCGTTGTTTGTCGAAGAACTGAGTGTGGTCGTGGGTGCCACTCATCCCCAACTGAACCGCCTGGACTGGCTCGAGCAGCCGCTGGTGCTACTCAATACGGGGTTCGCCACCCGTCGCTACATCGATGATTACTGCCGTCAGCAAGGGGTTAAACCGTGCATCGCCATGGAGGCCAACTCCATCAGTGCCATTATCGAGATCGTGCTCAGCACGCCGCTGGCAACCATCCTGCCGCGAGCACTGGCCCAGGCGCAGGCAGGCCTGCATGACGTGGCCGTCGACCCACCGCTGCCGCGGCGTACTGCCGCGCTTTTGAGCCGCAAAGGCGCCTACCGCAGCGCCGCGTGCAGGGCGTTCGTTGAGTTGATAATGGCGCCAAGTGGCAGGGCAAGCGCGATTGCCCTGGTGTAAGACAACCAAAATGTGGGAGGGGGCTTGCTCCCGATAGCGGTGTGTCAGTCAAAAATATTCTGACTGATCCACCGCAATCGGGAGCAAGCCCCCTCCCACATTTTAACCGCTGTGTACCCGTTGGATCGTCATCAAGGCGTAGCCAACCACTGACTGACGATGCCCTCATACGTACCGGTCGCCACGCTCAGGTGTAGCCACTGATCCACATAACTCTTCCAGGCCACATCATCCCGAGGCAGCAGGAAGGCTTTTTCACTGTATTGCATTGGCTGCTCCGGGTTGACCGCACACAAACCAGGCTTGAGCTTCTGCTGGTAGCGCGCCTCGCTGGCGTCGGTGATCATCACGTCGGCGTTGCCTGCCAGCAATTGGTCAAAAATCGTCACATTGTCATGCAGGCGAATCTGCGTTTTGGCCAGGTGGGCGCGGGCAAACACTTCGTTAGTGCCGCCTGCCGGCTCGATCACTCGCACCTGGGGCTGATTGATCTGTTCGACTGTCTGGTAGCGCTGCACGTCGGCGCAGCGCACCAGCGGGATCTTGCCGTCGACTCCGAGGGACTGGCTGAAGAAGGCCTTTTTCTGGCGCTCCAGCGACACGGAAATACCGCCCACGGCGATGTCGCAACGTTGGGCAAGGAAGTCCGGCATCAGGGTTTTCCAGGTCGTAGGCACCCAGTTGACCTTGGCGTTGAGGCTCTTGGCCAGGGATTCGGCCATGGCAATGTCAATGCCTTCATAGCTGCCGTCGCTGCGCAACGAGGTGTAGGGCTTGTAGTCGCCGGTGGTGCAGACGGTGAGGGTGCCGCGCTGAAGTACTTCATCCAGGCGCGAGGCGGCGGTGTCGGCCTGGGCGGTGCTTGCCAGGGTCGCCAGTACACTGAGGGCTAGAGGCACTTTCATGGGAGTCGAATCCTTGGAGGCCATGCGGGGGGCGGCCATTATTTCCAGTAGAACGCCAAGGTAGCAAGGGGCGGCGAATGTTTGGCCGCATTGCAACAAAACGTTATAGAACCTGGATCTAACTCGCGATCAACGCGTGCTAAGGTGCCGGGCATCTACCTCAATGTGATTTGCGCATGGACGGTTCTTCCCCTCATCCCGTGACATTGCCCGTGCCCGGCCGGGCCGATATTGAGGCGCTACCCTCCGAACTGGCCTTCTGGGCCTTGTTTCACTGCCGACACGCACGCCCACCCGATACCGTTTTCCTACGTTGATCTATCCCATGGATGACGCGCTCCTGTGCGCATCTGCCTGACCCAAACGTATGAGAAGCCCCCATGAGTGTTTTTGCCAGCCTGCACGAAGCCCAGGCGTTCCTTGAACAGAACCCGGACATCGAGCTGTTCGAGCTGTTTATCCTCGACAACAACGGCGTACCACGCGGCAAGCTGCTGCACCGCGACGAGCTGCTGGCGGTGTACGAAACCGGCCGGCCACTACCCAGCACCATCCTCGGCTTGACCATCAATGGCGACGACGTAGATGACTCCGGGCTGGTATGGGACGTGGGCGATATCGACTGTCGCGCCTACCCGATCAGCGGCAGTCTGCAGCGCATGCCCTGGCGCTTGATCCCAACCGCTGCGGTGCAAGTCAGCATGCACCCCACCGAAGGCTTACCCGCCACCGTCGCCGACCCCCGGCACTTGCTGGCCAAGGTCATCGATGCGCTCAAGGCCGACGGTTATTACCCAGTGATGGCCGCGGAACTGGAGTTCTACCTGCTCGACCAGAAGCCCGACAGCAAAGGTCGCCCGCAACCGGCGCGGGACGCGGACGGCAAGCGTCCACGTTCGACCCAGGTCTACGGCCTGCGCGAACTGGAGCAGATCGAGCCGTTTCTCGCCGACCTCTATAGCGCCTGCAAACTGCAAGGTATCCCGGCGCGCACGGCGATCTCCGAATACGCTCCGGGCCAGGTTGAAATCACCCTCGAGCATCGCACTGACGCGTTGCAGGCGATGGACGAGGCGGTGCGTTACAAACGCCTGGTCAAGGGCGTGGCCCACAAGCATGGGATGACGGCGTGTTTCATGGCCAAGCCATTCGATGACCTGGCCGGCACCGGCATGCATATGCATGTCAGCCTGGCCGATGCCCAGGGCCGTAACCTGTTCGCCAGCGAGGCGGCTGATGGCACGCCGCTGTTGCGCCAGGCGGTGGGCGGCATGCTCGACACCTTGCTCGATTCGTTGCTGATGTTCTGCCCTAACGCCAACTCTTATCGGCGCTTCCAGACCAACAGCTACGCGCCCCTGGCCGCCACCTGGGGCGTGGACAACCGCACCGTCAGCCTGCGCGTGCCCGGCGGCCCGGCCCATTCCCGGCATATCGAGCATCGCATTTGCGGGGCGGATGCCAATCCTTACCTGGCGGCCGCTGCGATTCTTGCCGGCATCCACCGCGGCATCCGCGAACAGCGCGACCCCGGTGCCCCGGTGGAAGGCAACGGCTACGCCCAGGCCAAGGAGTTGTTGCCTACCGATTGGCTGACCACCCTGCGTGCCCTTGAGGGGTCAAGTTGGGCACGGGATGCGTTCGGCAGTGAATTCCTCGGCGTCTATCTGGCGGTGAAACGCGAAGAATACCGCCAGTTCATGGGCGAGGTGGGGGAGCAGGATTGGCGTTGGTACCTGCACCAGGCGTGACCGATTCACGGTAGTGAAGCTTTCGACCTTTTTTTCACGTTGCGGTAGTTAAGCTGTGGATCAAGGTCGTTCACTACCGTTCTATCCACATGAGCCCGCGATGTCGCCACAACCCCCATCCCCCATTGAGATCGAATTCGCTGAGCGCTGTGGCCGTGAGCACGCCAGGGTCTGCGGTGACCCGCGCCCACCTCGGCTGCTGCAGCGCCTGGCGGCGTGGCGGAATACGCGGCTGGTACGCCATGCATTGAAGGTGGCCGGCGAGCCGGGGCTTATCCTTGACCTGGCGTGTGGTTCGGGGCGTTTCTGGCCGGTGTTGGCTGAGCACGTCAACCGGGTGATCCTGGCCTCGGACCACTCCCAGGCCACGCTCGATCACGCTCGTACCCATCATCCTGGGGCGCTACTTAAGCGCGTCAAGACATTCCAGGGCTCGGCGTTTTCCATTGGCCTATCGGCGAATGCGGTGGACTGCATTTTCTGCCTGGAATTGTTTCGTCATGTGCCCGGCAGCGATGTGCGATTAATGTTGTTACGCGAGTTTCATCGCGTCAGCCGCGACACGGTCATTGTCGCTGTAGGCGCAGGAACACCGGTGCAGGACGAATTTCGTCAAGCAGGCTTCAAGATTCTGAATTATCAGGAGTTCCTGCCGGGCTCCAGACTGTGGTGCGTCTACGTTCTGCGTAAGAGATGATAACTTCCATTTGTCGGACTATTCTTCGCCTATTGTCGGAGTTTTCATGATGCTGTGTGCACTACGGATGCTCGCAAGTCCCTTTCGCGATATATACTGCGCGCCATTCTTCAAGGGAGAGCCGTGTGGCCATCGATATTCACTGGATCTGCGACAACGATAGCCTCGGCCAGCATTGCGCCGAATGGCAGCAGTTGCCATTCGTCGCCCTCGACACCGAATTCATGCGGGTCGACACCTTTTATCCTATTGCCGGGCTGATCCAGATCGGTGATGGCATCCGCGCTTACCTGATCGATCCACTGACCATCGATAATTGGCAACCCTTGGCCGCCTTGCTGGAAAACTCAGGCGTGATCAAGGTGGTGCACGCCTGCAGCGAAGACCTGGAAGTACTGCTGCGCCTGACCGGCAGTCTGCCGGTGCCGTTGTTCGACACCCAGTTGGCAGCGGCTTATCTCAATCTTGGTTTCTCCATGGGCTACTCACGCCTGGTACAGGCCGTGCTGGACATCGAGCTGCCCAAGGGCGAAACCCGCTCCGACTGGCTGCAGCGCCCATTGTCCGAGACGCAGGTCAGCTACGCCGCCGAAGACGCGGTGCACCTGGCCGAGGTGTATATCCGCCTGCGCCCGCAACTATCGGATGACAAGTACGCCTGGGTACTGGAAGACGGTGCCGAACTGGTGGCCAACCTGCGTCGTGAGATCGACCCGTACGAGGTCTACCGCGATGCCAAGCTGGCATGGAAACTTTCCCGGGCCCAACTCGCCGTGCTGCGTGAGCTATGCGCCTGGCGCGAGCAGCAGGCCCGTGCCCGCGACCTGCCGCGCAACCGCATCATTCGCGAACACTCGTTGTGGCCGCTGGCCAAATCCCAGCCGGATAACCTGGCGGCGCTGGGCAAGATCGAAGACATGCACCCGCGCACCGTGCGCCAGGACGGCCAGTTCCTGCTGGACCTGATCAAGCGAGCCGGCAGCGTGCCGATGGACCAATGGCCCCCCGCCGTCGCCGAGCCTTTGCCGGTGGACGCAGCCACGCTGATCAAGCAACTGCGCGCCCTGGGCCAGACGTTCGCCGAACGCCTGGACATGGCGCCGGAACTGATGCTGCGCAAGAAAACCCTCGAAGCCCTGGTTAAAAGCGGCTACCCCGATGGGCCTTATCAATTGCCAGACTCGCTGCGTGGCTGGCGTCGCGAGTTGATGGGCCAAGCGCTGCTCGACAGCCTGGCCACTGCCGGAGAACAGCCTTGAAACGTATTTGCTCCATCTATCGCAGCAAGAAAAAAGACGGCATGTACCTCTATGTGCTCAAAAGCGACGCCCTGGAGCGCGTGCCTGAACCCTTGATGGACGCTTTCGGCAAGGCGCACCACGCCTTCGACATGGTGCTGACGCCGGAGCGCAAGCTGTCCCGCGAAGACATCACGGTGGTGCTGGAAAACCTCGACAAGCAGGGTTACCACCTGCAAATGCCGCCGGCCGAGGATGAGTACATCGAGCACTTGCCCGAAGAGCTGCTGCGCCGCAACGACCCGATGTGATCGATCAGTGCCCGCATCAGGGCACAGGCTTTAATGGAATCGTATTAGAGGACGGTGGCCGTAAGGATGCGGGCGGCCGTCTGCACTGTTTTTGAAAGGTTTGAACCATGCGTGTTCTGATTGCTGAACAGGATCACCCGCTCTACGCCCAATTGCTCAAGGAAGCGGCCCCAGACCTTGAAGTGCTGACCAGCGGCGATTCTGCCGAACTCTCGCGGCTGGCCGCCGATTGCCCGGTATGGCTGGGCCAGCCCGATCTGCTGGCGACCCTGTTGCGCCAGGGCCATCACCCGCAGTGGCTGCAATCGACCTGGGCCGGTATTACGCCGCTGCTGGCCGATGGCTTGCCCCGCGACTATCGCCTGACCCGTGCGGTGGGGATTTATGGCCAGGTCATGGCCGAGTTCGTCCTCACCTACATGCTGGGCCACGAGCGCGAAGTGCTGGCGCGCCTGGTCAGCCAGGTCGAGCGCAAGTGGGACAACCGCATGGGCCAGAGCCTGGCGGGGCGCAAGGTGCTGATTGTCGGCACCGGCGATATTGGCCAGAGCGTCGCCGATTTTCTCGTGCCGTTTGGTGTCACGCTGTACGGCATCGCCAGTACGGCGCGGGAACAGGCACCGTTTATCGAGGTGGCCGGGCTCGACCAGTTGGGCCGCTTGGTGGGAGAGGTCGATTACGTGATCAACCTGCTGCCCAATACGCCCGAAACCCATGACCTGTACGACTGCGCACTGTTCAAGCAATTCAAGTCCACTGCGCTGTTTATCAACGTCGGGCGCGGCGTGGCGGTGGTGGATGCCGATCTGGTTGAAGCCCTGAAAGAAGGGCACCTGGCCGGCGCGGTGATCGACGTGTGCCGTCAGGAGCCGCTGCCGCAGCGCCACCCGTTTTGGACTGCGTGGGGTTTGCTGTTGACCGGGCACAGCTCGGCGCCGACATCGCCGTCGATGATGGTGGCGTTGTTTGTGCAAAACGTGCGCGCCTACCAGGCCAAGCAAGCGTTGCGTGGGGAAGTGGACTTCGACCGGGGCTACTGATCCTTGGCCATGCATCAATCTAAAATGTGGGAGGGGGCTTGCTCCCGATAGCAGTATGTCTGTCAGCACATTTCTAACTGACCCACCGCTATCGGGAGCAAGCCCCCTCCCACATTAGATTTGCGTATGGCTTACAGACTGAAGTCGCCCTCGGACACCAACTCGCTCAACGGCTTGCGCGGGCTCGGCGCTTCACGGCCCTGCAGATACTCCGGCAAGCTCGACTTGTCACCCAGCTTGCCCACGGCCACGGCCGCATGCAACGCGTACCCTTGTGGAATCTTCAGCTCCTTGCGGGTCAGCTCCTGATCGAAACCGGCCATGCCATGGGTATGCCAGCCGCTTAGGCTGGCTTGCAGCGCCAGATGGCCCCAGGCCGAGCCAGTGTCGAAGGTGTGCCATAGCGCCGGGGTTTCTTCGGTGGCGCCTGGAACCATGAAGTCGGTTTTCGAGGCAATGATCACCAGGGCCGAGGCATGCTGAGCCCAGTTGCGGTTGAATTCATTCAGCAGGCCCAGGAAACGCTCCCAGTCCGGGGTGTCCCGACGTGCATAGAGAAACCGCCACGGCTGCGAATTGTAGGCCGAGGGTGCCCAGCGTGCGGCTTCGAAGAAACTCAGCAGGGTCTCTTTCGAGATGCTTTCGCCGGTAAAGGCGCGGGGCGACCAGCGTTCTGTGAATTGGGTGTGGATCGGGTAATCGGCAACGCGTGTCATGGGCTGTTCCTGATCGTCAATTCGGTGCTCAAAACTACTGCGGGCTCAGTAGTCTGACAAGTGTTGCTACACCGTCAGTCGTAAGCGCTTGGCCCCAGCGGGCTTGGGCACTAGACTGGCGGCCTTTTCAGCTTCCGATACTGATGTAGAGCCATGGCCGCCAAAGTCGAACCTTTCTGGATACGCAAAACCCTTGAACAGCTCGACCAGGAGGAGTGGGAGTCGTTGTGCGATGGCTGTGGCCTGTGCTGCCTGCAAAAGCTTGAGGATGAAGACGACAACAGCGTTTACTACACGCGTATCGCCTGCAAACTGCTCGACCTGAAAACCTGTCAGTGCACGGATTATCCCAACCGCCGGGCCACGGTGCCGGACTGCATCCAGCTCACCCCGGGCCAGGCCGACCAATTCAAATGGTTGCCGCCGACCTGCGGCTACCGGCTGGTCAGCGAGCGCAAGGACTTGCCGCTTTGGCACCACTTGGTGTGTGGCGACCGTGACGCGGTGCACCACGAACGCATTTCCCAGTCCGGGCGCATGCTCAGCGAAGGCAGCGTGCCCGAGGACGACTGGGAGGATTACCTGATCTTCCGCGCAGGTTGAACTAAGGAGTGTGTATGAAGGCGGCAGCCAAGTTAGCCGCGGGCCTGGTATTACTGGCGCTGAGCGGGCCGGGCTGGTGCGCGAAGAAAGTCGACCTGGACTATCACGTCAAGCTGCTGCCCCAGAGCGATCAGGCGCAGGTGCGCGTCAGCCTGTCCCAAGGCTCGGCGGTGCGTAGCCTGGACTTCGACCTGGGCCGCGAGGGTGACTACAGCGACTTTAAGGCCGACGGCCAATGGCAGGTCACGGGCAGCCGTGGCCTGTGGCAACCCAGCGCCGACAAGGCCAGCCTGACCTACAAAGTACGCCTGAGCCATACGCGCAAGCCGGGCGTTTATGACACACGGGTCACGCCGAGTTGGGCGTTACTGCGCGGTGAAGACCTGGTGCCGGCTGCGCGTCTCGATCAGCAAGATGGCATTGAGTTGGTCTCGCGCCTGGCGTTCGAGTTGCCCACGGGCTGGAAGAGTATCGAAACCGCCTGGCCGCGCATTGGCAAGCATAAATTCCGCATTGATAACGTGTCCCGCCTGTTCGACCGGCCCACCGGCTGGATGCTCGCCGGTAACCTCGGCAGCCGCCGCCTGCGCCTGGGCGAAACCGAAATCACGGTGGCCTCGCCCAGAGGGCAGGGCATGCGCCGCATGGACGTGCTCACACTACTGACGTTTGTCTGGCCCCAGGTGGAGGCCGCATTCCCGCGCCATCCCGGCAAATTGTTGATCGTCGGCGCCAGTGACCCGATGCGCCGTGGCGCCTATTCATTGCGCGATTCGATCTACCTCAACAGCCGTACGCCATTGGTCAGCGAAAACGGCAGCAGCCCGTTGCTGCGCGAAGTGGTGCAGGCTATCGGGCGCTTTAACGACCATGACAGCAGTGACTGGATCAGTGAGGGCTTGGGGGAATATTACGCGGTTGAGCTGATGCGGCGCGCCGGAGGCATCACCGATGAGCGTTATGCGGCGATCCAGGCGCGGCTTGCCAAGGAGAGCAAAGCGGTCACTACCCTGAGGGGCGAGCAAATCGGCAGCGCCGGTGTAGCGCGGGCGGTGCTGGTGTTGCAGGATCTGGACCGGGAGATCCGTGTGAAGACCCACAATAAACGATCCCTGGATGACCTGGCGCAGGCAGTGATGCGGGTTAACAGCATTGATACCAAGGAATTTGTGCAACTGGCTGAAAGTGTGATCGGCGAGTCTTCAGTTGTTCTGGACAGCAAACTACTGCGCTGATCCCAAGCCATGTGCAGTTCAAAATGTGGGAGGGGGCAAGCCCCCTCCCACATTTGATCTGTGCGGTCTTAAAGCCTGGATCAGGTTTGGGGTTTTACAGCCTTTTCAGCCGCCACTTCGGCCTTGGTCTTCAAGTTCTTCAACTCTTCCCCGGCGCGCTCGATCTTGGTACGTACGCTGTTCATTTCCTGACGGCCCTGCTCCAGCTTGTCCTTGAGCGAACTGTGCCCGGTAAAGCCACGGGCCAGGGCCACGCCACCAATCGCCACCTGGATCAACCCGAAAATCCCACCCCGGCGCAGGCCTTTGCCGACCATCATCACGCCGCCCGCCACCGAGCCGATGCGTTCCCAGCCATGCACGTTCTGGGTCGGCTGAGCCTTCAACGGCGTGGCTTCGATGATAGGTTGTAAGATTTTGCTGTCGCTCATGATCTGTCTCCAACAAGGGCAAGTGTAATTAGCTGACTGCGCGCAGGTGCCGGATGTTCCCGGAAAGTCAGTACTTGGGCCCCGAACGGGTGTTGTTGCCTTTGGCCATGCGGTCGTAGAGCACCACATTGACAGTGGCCGCCAGGTTCATGCAGCCGGTGGTGGGGATATAGATCACGTCTTCGCACCAGTCGCGGATTTCCTTGTCCAGGGAGCCGTCTTCGGGGCCGAAGATATACAGCGCGCGGTCGGGGTGGGTGTATTCAGGCAGCGGGCGGGCGCCCTCCACCAGTTCCACGGCGACCGGGATGCAGCCCAGGGGCAGGATCTTTTTCAGGTCGTCGATGCCGATCAGCGGTATGTCGTGGTGGACCTTTTTGGTGTCGGTGATGAAATCCCGGGCGCGCTCGTAACGTACGCCCGTGTAGAACACCGAGGCCACGCCATAGCAGCCGGCGGCACGCATTACCGAGCCGACGTTTTCGGGGGATTTGGGGTTATACAGACCGATGCAGCTGTAGCGTTTATTGCCCACGGGGAAGGGTGCCTTGGAGAAAAACGGCGATTATACGGCCTGGGGGTATGCAGTGCTTGGGCGATCGTCACCGCGGGCAAGCCCGGCTCCCACAGGGGAATGCATTCCAAATGTGGGAGCTGGCTTGCCTGCGATGAGGCCAGTACAGACAAGGACGATCTTCAGTCGTCTTTCTTCATCAACCCCGCCAACGCCGCAAACGGATTATGCGTCGCCTTGGCAATGCTCGGGCTGCTGGTGGAGCCTTCGCCGAAGTACTGCTGGTCGGTGTAGCGCGAATGTTCGTTGTCGTGGCAATACAGGCACAGCAACTCCCAGTTGGAGCCGTCCTGGGGATTGTCATCATGGTTGTGGTTACGGTGGTGTACGGTCAGCTCACTCAGGCGCTTGCCGGCGAATTCACGGGCGCAACGGCCGCAGACGTGGGGGTACATCTTCAAGGCTTTGTCGCGATAGCCCATTTCGCGGTCGCGCTGGGCATCGGCGAGGATGCGGTCCAGCTTGGCGGTGTGGGAGGGCGGGTTGGTCGAGCTCATCATGGCTCCTGGCTATTTGATGGTTCACGGATAAGGTGGATTCTAGCCGCTTGCGCGGTAAATGACCGCTAGGATTGCTTCACTGACTGATAAGGAATGGAAATTCATGCGTCTGCATTCATGGACTATCGGGCTCGTGCTCTGTGCCCTTACCGCCCAAGCCCAGGCGTTTTCGACGCCACAACCGGGGCAGGTGATCGAGGTCGCCCTGGAACAACTGCACCCGACCCAGGCCGTGGTGGGCTTCGACCAGATCTACTACAGCCTGGGGCTGTTCGCCGACAAGCCCGCCAAGGCTTTCGACGAATACTGCGAAACCAACGGCCAGGGCGAGGCCGACCAGGTGCCTAAGACCGCCGAACTGCTGCGGCCCGCCAGCTTCACCTGCAAGCGTGCGGTGGGCACTTATCCCGATGAGATGAAAACCGTGGTGGTCGGCCCCGGCGGCCAGCTGTACCTGACCGATGGTCATCACAGTTTCACCACCCTATGGGAGACCCCTGGCGCCGGCCCGCGTTTGAAAATGTGGGTCAAGGTCACCGACGATTTCAGCAGCAGCCCAAACCTTGCCACCTTCTGGCAACGCATGGAGGCTGCGCGCAAGGTCTGGCTCAAGGACAACCGGGGCCAGACGCTGCCACCTGCGCAATTGCCAGCGCACCTGGGCTTCAAGAACCTGCAGGACGACACGTTCCGCAGCTTGGTGTATTTCACCCGCAAGGCCGCCTATGGCAAGCCAACCGACGGTGCGATTGCGCCGGAATTCCTCGAGTTCTACTGGGGTAACTGGCTGCGCACGCAAATTGACCTGGGCAGCTACAACCTGAATAAGAAAGGCGGGTACAAGGACGCCATTGAAGCTGTGGCCCAACGCATAGTCAGCCTGGCGCCGGGATCGAAGGTGGGCGACAGCGGTTTCACGGCCCGGCAATTGGGTGGTATGACCCAGCTGGATCACAGGGAGCTGGAAAAGACTTTCGATAAAAAACTGCCATATGTGATCGAGTACCGCAAATCCAGAGACTGAAGCAGTACCAAATGTGGGAGGGAGCTCAGCCCTTCAGCTTTTCCGCAATCCAGATGGTATGCCGCGTACCCTTGTTGCCATGGGCAAACACCTGGACTTCCTCAGCCTTGAAGCCGGCCTTGCGCAGTTTGTCGCTGAACAGCTTATCGGCGCTCGCCGACCACACGGCCAGTACGCCCTTGGGGCGCAGGGCCTTGGCGCACGCGGCCAGGCCACCGGCGGAATACAACCAGCTATTGGCCTTTTGCGTCAGACCCTCGGGGCCGTTGTCGACGTCGAGCATGATTGCGTCGAAGCCCTGGGGCTCGGCCTGCAGCACCTTGGCCACGTCTTCCAGGCGGATCACCGTGCGTGGGTCCAGCAGCGGGCGCCCGGACTTTTCCCCCAGCGCCCCACGGTTCCACTCCACAACGCCGGGCACCAACTCCGCGACCACCACTTCGGCGCTCTTGCCCAAATGCTTGAGCGCTGCGGCCAAGGTAAAACCCATGCCCAAGCCGCCGATCAGCACCCGTGAGCCCGGGCGGCCGGCCACCTTGCGGCAGGGGATCTCGGCCAGGGCGTCTTCGGAGCCGTGCATGCGCGTGTTCATCAGCTGGCCGCCGTCACCGCCCTGGATCTTGATGACAAAGTCCTCGCCGTATTCGAACAGGCACAAGGCACCGCCATTGTCGGGAATCGGAGTGGTGTCCAGCAGAACGAAACGTTTCATGGAAATCTCATTGGGAAGGGCATTCTTGCGCAGTTGGGAGTAGCCTTACGATATTCCGGTCAGGCCATGGAGCCATCGATGAAGTGCAGCATTCTAACGGCCATTGTATTGAGCGCGCTCATATCTGCTGTGGCGCAGGCTCAGGAGTTGCAAACCGTTCCGGTCGCGCCCGCTCCAACCCCAGGCGCGCCGGGCACGCCAACGCCGACCTTGTACCCGCAAGTCACGCCACCAGCCGTGCCCAAGACCAACGGCTCGCCGCCCCTGGTGCCCATCGTATTGCCCGCGCCGCCCAAGGACCAGACCGTCCCCGGCCTGCAGCAGAACGATAGCAAGCCCAAGACCCCCGGCGGTTAAAACTGTTGAGATAACAGTTGCCCATCGGCCATGCGCAGGCGCTTGGACAGGGCCACGGCAATGGCGCGGATAATCTTGGCCGCCACCCTTGGCGCTTCATTGAGCATTTTTTCCAGGGCGTCCTTGCCCAGGTTCAACAGCACGCAATCACTGGCCGCGACGCAACTGGCCGAGCGGCGCTCGCCGTCGAGCACCGCCATTTCGCCAAACGCCCGGCCACTGCGCAGGGTGGCGATGGTCAGGCGCTGGCCGGTGTGATTGGTTTTCTGCACGGCCACCTGGCCAGTGTGGAGGATGCACATGAACGTGCCGGCATCGCCCTCGAGGAAAATCACCTCGCCCTGGGGAATGCTGCTGATATTGAAGTAGCCCGCGGCGATATGAAAATCTTCGGGCAGCAACGGGTCAAACAGCCCGCAGTCCATCAGCATGTCGCGGATTTCGTCGTTGAGTAACGTGGCTTGTGGCATGGCAGCAGTATTGGTCCGTCAATATGTAGGGCGGTCCCCTGTTCAGACAGGGCCGCCCCGGTAAGTTCCTAAATCAGCCCGAGCGCCTTGAACACAAACGCATATTCGAGCGCTACGTCACGTAATCCCTGATAGCGACCGCTCATGCCGCCATGGCCGGCGCCCAGCTCGGTCTTGAGCAGCAGCAGGTTGTCGGAGGTGGCGGTGTCGCGCAGCTTGGCCACCCATTTGGCCGCTTCCCAGTACTGCACGCGGCTGTCGTTGTAGCCGGCGATCACCAGAGTGGCCGGGTAAGCCTGGGCGCTGACGTTTTCGTAGGGCGCGTAGGCCTTGATGCGCGCATACACCTCGGGGTCCTCGGGGTTGCCCCATTCGTCGTACTCGGTGATGGTCAGCGGCAGTTCCGGGTCGAGCATGGTGTTGAGCACATCGACGAACGGCACTTCGGCAATCGCTGCCTGGAACAGTTCCGGACGCTGGTTGAGTACGGCGCCGATCAACAGGCCACCGGCACTGCCGCCGCTGATCGCCAGTTGCCTGGAGGTGGTCACGCCCTCGGCAATCAAGTGTTCGGCGCAGGCGATAAAGTCGCTGAAGGTGTTCTGCTTGTGCTGCTGCTTGCCATTGCGATACCAGGCTTCGCCCAACTCACCGCCGCCACGCACATGGGCGATGGCAAACGCTACCCCACGGTCCAGCAAGCTCAGGCGTGCGTGGGAGAACCACGGATCGAGGCTTTGGCCATAGGCACCGTAGCCATACAGGTACAGCGGCGTCGGCTGGCCGAGCCGGTCACGCTTGACCACCAGGCTGATGGGCACCTGGGTGCCGTCAGCGGAGGTGGCCCATAGGCGTTGGCTGACGTAGTCGTCAGCATTAAACACGCCAAGTACCGGGGTTTCCTTGAGCACCACTTGGGCGCCTGTCGCCAGTTCGAGCTGACGTACCTGGGCCGGACGGTTCAAGGCCTCATAGCGCAGGCGGATCTTGTCGCTGTGAAATTCCAGGCTGTTTTGTACGTAGAGGCTGTAGGCCGCATCGGGTAACTCCACGCGATAGGCCGGTACATCTTCGGGGTGCACCTCGATGACCGGCAGGCCACCGATGCGCAGGCTCAAGGTCATGGCGCTGGCGTTCAGGCTCACACCGTCGAGCATAACTTCATCGCTGTGAGGGATCAGGTTCTGCCAGTCGGCCTCGGTAGGCGGCGTGCCGTTATCGGCAGCGATGAACAGCGCGTAGTTGATCCCATCGCGGTTGCTGCGAATAAACCAGGTCCATTCGCCATTGCGCTTGCCATGGTCGACATCGTATTCATGGTCTTCGACACGTGGCGCCAGGCAGGTAAAGCCCAGGTGCGGCTGGTTGGCGTCCAGCGCCCAGATTTCGCTGGTTGTCTTGCTGCCCAGGGCCAGCAGCAGTTGGCGCTCGGAGCTGGAACGGTAGCAGTGCAGGAAGAAACGTCCGTCGGGCTCGTGGAATACTTCCTGCGCCGCCGTACCATCCAGGCGATAGCGATACAGCTTGTGCGGGCGGTGGGTGTCGTCCAGTTCGCCGAAGAACAGGGTCAGGCTGTCATTAGCCCAGGTCATGCTGCCGTCGCAATTCTCGAACGACAGTTCGCTGACTTTACCTGTGGCCAATTCCTTCACGAACAGGGTGTAGATCTCTTCGCCGCTGGTGTCGAGGCTGTAGGCCAGGCGCTGGTGGTCGGGGCTGATGCTGAACGCGCCGAGGGAGAAAAAGCCGCCGTTGGCCAATGCGTTCGGGTCCAGCAGCAGTTCTTCGCTGCTGTCATCTACCTGGTTGCTGTCGTCAGCCGGGCGGCGGCAGCGGTAATGGCGCGCATATTCGTCACCGGCGGTGGTGCGGGTGTAGTACAGGTACGGGCCCCAAGGGGAGGGCAGGGACAGGTCGGTTTCAAGGATACGGCCCTTGATCTCTTCGAACAGGGTCTCGCGCAGCGCCTGCTGGTCGGCCAACTGGGCCTCCTGCCAGGCGTTTTCGGCCTTGAGGTAGTCGAGCACTTCTGGGGTGTCCCGCGCTTGCAGCCAGGCGTACGGGTCTGGGCCTGGGGCCTTGCGGGCAATCGGGGCGGTCGATGACGTCATGGATCACTCTCTGTCTGGCGGAAGGTGGCAGGCATTGCAGCCGCGACACGCAAAAGCCGTTATCATAGCCGCCTGTTTGCCAACCTTGCCATGGACACCATGACCGAGAACGACTATCTGACCGCTTGGGGCCTCTACGCCTTCGCCGCTTTGGGCTGCCTGTTGGTGTGGTGGCGCATGACCCGCTGGATGTGGCGCTGGCTGCGCGAGCCGTTGCAATTGCTGATGGCGGTGTTGTTGCTGAGCCCGACCATCGTCGACCCGGTCAAGACCCAGTTCGCGCCGGCCGTGGCGATTACCGCCCTGGACCTGGTGCTCAAGGTCGGCAACAACGCCTGGCGGGCGATTTCCGATCTGTTCATGTACACCATGATCGTGTTCGCCCTATACATCGTGTTTGTGTTGATCCGCTGGCCAATCGAGCGTGCGGCCAACGCCCGGCGTGAGCGCAAGGCCGCCACGGATGCTGCCCTGGCCGCCGAGCCGGAAGACGACGAACCGTTCCGTCGCCCGGCGCCGGTGAGTGGCATGCGGGTCGAACCGCGCCTTTAACGTTGTCCGCCCTGCAGCGAGAGCCCTGGCATGTGTGAATTATTGGGCATGAGTGCCAACGTCCCCACCGATATCGTGTTCAGCTTTACCGGGCTGATGCAGCGCGGTGGGCGTACCGGCCCGCACCGCGACGGCTGGGGCATCGCCTTCTACGAAGGGCGTGGCCTGCGGCTGTTCCAGGACCCGGCCGCCAGCAGTGAGTCGGAAGTCGCGTTGCTGGTGCAGCGCTATCCGATCAAGAGCGAAGTGGTTATTGGCCATATCCGCCAGGCCAACGTGGGCAAGGTGAGCCTGGCCAATACCCACCCGTTCGTGCGCGAGCTGTGGGGCCGCAACTGGTGTTTTGCTCACAACGGCCAACTGGCGGACTTCAACCCCCGCGCCACCTTCTACCGCCCGGTGGGCGATACCGACAGCGAAGCGGCCTTCTGCGACCTGCTCAACCGCGTGCGCGAAGCCTTCCCCGAGCCGGTAGACATCGAGCAAGTGCTGCCGGACCTGATCGCCGCCTGCGCCGAATACCGCAGCAAGGGCGTGTTCAACTGCTTGCTCAGCGATGGCGACTGGTTGTTCTGCTACTGCTCGACCAAACTGGCGCAGATTACCCGGCGCGCACCCTTTGGCCCGGCGCGCTTGAAAGATGTCGACGTGATCGTCGATTTTCAGGCCGAAACCACCCCCAATGACGTGGTAACGGTGATCGCCACCGAGCCCCTGACCGACAACGAAAACTGGACCCGCTACGAACCGGGCCAATGGAGCCTATGGCGACGCGGTGAATGCGTCAGCCAGGGCGTTACCGAGTAAGGATATCGACCATGTTGCTTAGCTATCTGCGGTTGGTGCTGTTTGCCATGGGCTTGTTGATCGGCGTGCAGGTGCCGGGGTTTATCAACGACTACGCCAAGCGCGTCGAAGCCCACCTGATCGAGGCCCAGACTGGCCTGCGCGGCTTTGAATCCACGGCGCAACAGTTTTTCAACGGTGATATGCAAGCGTTGGTGGCCCATTACCGTGCCAGCGATGACCCGGTGTTCCAGAGCGACGCCAGCAGCCTGGGCGCGATGCTCGATCGCCAGCTTGAGTTGGACAAGCAATTCCAGGCCATGCAGGGCCCGTGGTACATACGCGTGCTGCAAGTGGCGGTGGCCGCCGACCCGGATATCCGCCAGGAAACCTGGAATGGCTACAGCTACCAGATCTTGCTCACACCCGAAGCCATGGGCTGGGGCCTGGGTGGGGCGATGCTGTTGTCGTTTGGCATCGAATGCCTGTACCGACTGATTGATTGGGTGGTGTTGGGCGGCAGGCGCTTGCGTCAGAGCCGGCCCATCGAAGAGCGGGACCTCAAGGGCCTCTAACGCCCAACTCGGCCAAATGTGGGAGGGGGCTTGCTCGCGATGGCCGCAGGTCAGTCAACATCTTCATCGACTGACACTCTGCTATCGGGAGCAAGCCCCCTCCCACATTTGGATCCGGTTTAGTCAGTGGCTTAGTAGCATCCGCTCTTCGCCGACTTCTTCGGCGTAGCGGGCCACCACCTTCTGGCACAACCCCACAATCTCCTCCACCAACTCAACCCCCACGCGCCATGACACCACTACCTGCAAGTTCGGCAGGCGCTGGGCCATCGGCAGCATCACCAATTCGCCCCGCGCCAGTTTTTCGCTGACCAGTACCGGCGGCAGTGCGCCAATGCCGAAGCCATCGCGCAGCAAACGGGTAATCGCCGACACCGAGTTCACACAGTTCATCCGTGGCGCGGCCACGCCGTTGGCCTGCATCAGGCTGATCACGTCCTGGTGCGGGTGAGAATTTTTCGAGTAGGTGATGATGCGCTCCTGGGCCAGTTCGGCCAGGGAGGCGTAGTCGCGGTGATAGATCGATTGGCTGGCAACGATCCAGGCCATGGGGTGGCTGGCCAGTTCCAGGCTGCGTACGGTTTCCAGGCGCAGCAGGTCGGTTTGCAGGATCAGGTCGAGGAAACCTTTTTGCAACTGATCGCTGAGGTTAAGCGCGGTATCGGCGACCAACTCGATTTCCACCAGGGGGAAATGATCCATCAACTCCGCGACCAACGGGCTCAGCCAAGTGTGGATCACTGTGTCCATCACGCCTATGCGAATGCGCCCGACCTTGCTGCTGCTGGTTTCCAGGGACTGCTTCAAGCCCTGCATGGTCACCATCATCTGCTCGGCGTAATCGAGCACCTTCAAGCCTTCCGGGGTCAGGCTCACGCCCCGGGAGTCGCGCAGGAACAGCTTCACGCCCAACTCGCTTTCCAACACCGCGATGCGGCTGGAAATCGAGGCCTGGGTGGTGAACAGCTTCTCGGCAGTCAGGCGAAAACTCTTGAGCTTGGCCACCCAGACGAAGGTTTCGAGGAACTTCAAATTCATGGGATCAACTTTTTCTTATGCATGGATCGGTTTTTATTAGTTGGACGTCGCACCGGGCAAGCGCCAAAAATCGAGCTGTTCCACGATAAGCGTCGTAGGGGTGCCAGGACAAGTTGCGAGTTCTGTGTAATAAATCCCACACTACAAAAAAACAAAGCCTACAGGAGCGACCAGCGTGAGCCGCCTGCTTTTGAACTGCGACATCGGCGAAAGCTTTGGTAACTGGACCATGGGTCTGGACGCCGAAGTCATGCCGTTCATCGACTGCGCCAACGTGGCCTGCGGCTTTCATGCCGGCGACCCGAGCATCATGCGCAAGACCGTCAGCCTGGCGTTCAAGCATGGCGTGCAAGTCGGCGCCCATCCGGCCTATCAAGACCTGCAGGGCTTTGGCCGGCGCTCGATGCACTACACGCCCCAGGAAATCCAGGATCTGTTGCACTACCAGATCGGCGCGCTGGACGGCATCTGCCGGGCCCAGGGCGGTCGCGTCAGCTATGTGAAGCCCCACGGCGCGATGTACAACGACATGATGGCCAACCCGGCGCAGTTGCGTGCGGTGATTCAGGCCGTGGCCGCCTACGGCGACCTGCCGCTGATGCTGCTGGCCATGCGCGACAACAGCGCTGCCCAGGCATTGGCCGATGAATACGGCGTGACGTTGTGGTTCGAAGCCTTTGCCGACCGTGCCTATGACAGCAAGGGCCACTTGGTTTCGCGCCAGTTGCCCGGCGCGGTGCATCACGACTCCGACACCATCGTGCAGCAGGCCCTGACCATTTCCCTTGGCGAGGCGCTGGTCGCCAGCGACGGCAGTGCGCTGGTATTGCAGGCCAATACCTTGTGCGTGCATGGCGACAACGCCAGCTCGGTGGCTGCGGTGCAGCGTATCCGTGAGGCGTTGAAGACAGCATGAAGCCACGCATTGAAGTGGTGGCCATCGATTGTCTGATGGTGCGTCTGTTTGAGGCGATTGCCGAAGCCAATATGCCGTGGATGCTCGCCGCCACCCAGCGCCTGCGGGCCGGATTCGGCCCCGCGTTGGTGGACCTGGTGCCGTCCTATACCACCTTGATGGTGCATTACGATCTCACGGCGTTGACCCCGGCCCAGGCCCGGGAACTGATCGACCAGGCCCTTACCGATCTGCAACCCCAGGCACAGGGCAGCGGCCAGTGCCATGTGCTGCCGGTGTGGTACGACCTGAGTGTCGGCCCGGAACTGACCCTGCTGGCCCAGCGTAGCGGGTTGGCGGTGGATGAAGTGATCCGCCGCCACAGCGCCCACGAATACCAGGTGTTCGCCCTCGGTTTCGCCCCGGGTTTTGCCTTTATGGGGCTGGTGGACGAAACCCTCGCCACGCCGCGCCTCAGCACCCCGCGCAAACGCGTGGCGGCCGGTAGCGTCGGCATTGCCGAACGGCAAACGGCTGCTTACCCAGTGGTGTCACCGGGCGGCTGGAACCTGATCGGCCGCACTGCGGCCAAGCTGTTCGACCGCGACCGCGACGGCTACAGCCTGATGCAGCCCGGTGACACGGTGCGCTTCGAAGCGGTCAATCACGCTGAATTTATCCACCTGGGAGGCGATGACACGCCGTTGGAGGCGCAGGCATGAGCGGCTTGATCATCGAGGCCAGCACACCGCTGTGCCTGTTGCAGGACGCCGGGCGTTTTGGCGTGCGCCACCTCGGCGTAACCCAGGGCGGCGCGCTGGATTGGGTATCCATGTCCTGGGCCAATTGGCTGCTGGACAACGCCCTGGATGCGCCTGTGGTGGAAGTCACCCTCGGCGGCTTTACCGTGCAGGCCGAGGACTATTGTCTGCTGGCCTTGGCCGGTGCGGACCTGGGCGCGTATATCGATGAGCGTGCCATCAGCCCCGGGCGCAGTTTTATCCTGCAAAAGGGTCAGCGTTTGCGCTTTACCCAGCCATTCAGTGGGGCACGGGCTTACCTGGCGGCGCCGGGCGGGTTCGATGCGCCGCACGTGCTCGGCAGTTGCGCCACGGTGGTGCGTGAGGCGATGGGCGGGGTGGACGGTTTCGGCAAAGCCTTGGCTGAAGGCGCGCGGTTGACCTATTCCGGGACCGGGGGCGCGATGAAAGTGCTGGCCAACCCGGATTTGCCATCCGCTGCATCCCTGGACGTGATCATCGGTGCGCAGATCGGCCAGTTCAGCGGGCAGAGCCTGTTTGATGCGTTCAACACCGAATGGGTCCTGGACAGCCGGGCCGACCGCATGGGCATGCGCTTGCTCGGTACGCCGCTGCACTACCAGGGGCCGTCGTTGATTTCCGAAGGTATCCCACTGGGCGCGATCCAGGTGCCGCCGGACGGGCAGCCGATTGTATTGCTCAATGACCGGCAAACTATCGGTGGTTATCCGCGCCTGGGTGCGTTGACGCCGTTGGCGCTGGCGCGCCTGGCACAGTGTTTGCCGGGGGAGAAAATCAGGTTGGCGCCGGTGGTACAAGAGACGGCGCATCGGCAGCACAACGAATATCTGCGCCGATTTAAATAACACCGCCCCTGATCGTCCCTACGCCGAGCGCGGGGGACGATCTTAAGGTTATTCCTACGCGTGCCCGATGTTTGCCTTCTTTGTTCGATCGCCTCTCCATGCAAGCCTGATCGTGTCATTCACTATCAGGCTTTGTTATGCGTTACTTGAAGATTTTTGCTCAGGACATACTCGATAACGACATTCCCGATGTTGTCTATCTGGAGTTTTATGACGACACCTGCACGCCTGCGCTGGCTTATAAGGCGACGGCCTTCGATATTACGGATGATGGCAAGCTTGACTGGGTCATGGCCGATGATATGAATCAAGATGGTATTGTCGATACATTCGACCGGCAGATGGCACTTGAGTTTGCCCAGTTGTTCCTGGCGTTTGAGTGGTTCAGCGTCGATGCGCCTTTTGACAAGTACTTGAAGGTGTTTGCGGGGGATTTTGACAACAACGGGATTCCCGACACGGTCCGATTGCACTTCCATCAGGGCGACGGCGTGGCCCGGGACGATACCCTGGTCTATTCGGCGGCGGTTTACAGTGACGGAAATGGCCTGGGCGCCAGTGTTTCGATCCATCAGGATGTCAACAATGATGGAAAAGTGGACCGCCAGGATACGGAGTTGGTCAAACAGTTCGCCGCGCGCTTCCTAAAGTTTTCCTGGGTAGACAGCGAGCACTGCTGAGTGAAATGCCTGCAGTCGGGACTACCGACTACAGGTTCCAGCCACTATTGGGAAAAGAACCGCTTCCCTTGCTCCACGCCTCGCAACATTCGCAGGTACACGTAATCGAGCCTATGGGCCAAAAACCACTGCTCGGCCGGACAGGCACGCCAGAATTGCCTGACTTGCCCTGACGGCTTGAGGCCGTCGACCTCGAGTCGCAGCAATGGGAGCCTGTGGGCTCTTCTTGTTACGAGTTTGTATTATGCGATTCTTGATTCTGCGTGCTTACGATATTACCGACAACGCCAGGCCCGACGTGGTCTGCCTGGACTTCTACGACGACACACTCGCGCAGCCCCTTGCCATGGCGGCTGCAGTGGTGGATATGAAGGGTGATGGCAGGCTTGATTGGAAGCTGGCTGACGACATCAACCATAACGGTGTCACTGACACGCTGGATGCAGCCATGGCGCTGGAGTTCGCCCAGCAATTCCTCGAGTTCAACTGGTTCAGCCAGGACGGCGCCGCCGATAAATACCTGATGGTGTTTGCCGTAGACTTCGATGCCAACGGCATACCGGATACCGTGCGCCTGCATTTTCACCAAGGTGAGGGGCAGCTCGATGATGAGTCACTGGCCTACACAGCGGCTTATTTTACCAACGAGGTGGGCACCGCCGATGGCGCCCATATCAGCCAGGACGTGAACAACGACGGCCGCGTCAATGGCGTCGATGCGGAACTGGTGCGGCGGTTCTCCAGTAACTTCCTGCTGTTCGGCTGGCATGATGCGTGCAGGCCCACACCGTCGACACCACCATGCAAACCGGTGCTGAATCGGCCGTAAAGGGCCTTCCGAGGCGGCTTATTTGGCCAGGAAGCGCATGCCTTCCTCCAGGCCGCGCAAGGTCAGCGGATACATCTGATCCTCCACCAGCTCCCGCACGATCCCGGTCGATGCGGTATAGCCCCAGGTGTCCTTGGGGTACGGGTTAATCCAGATCAGCTTCTTGTACTTGGCCATGAAGCGTTGCATCCACACATACCCAGGCTCCTCGTTCCAATGCTCGACGCTGCCGCCGGCCTGGGTGATCTCATAGGGCGCCATGGCTGCATCGCCGATGAAGATCACCTTGTAGTCGGCGCCGTACTTGTGCAGCAGGTCCTGGGTGGAGGTGCGCTCCGAGGTGCGGCGCTGGTTGTTCTTCCATACCGATTCGTACACGAAGTTATGGAAGTAGAAGTACTCCAGGTGCTTGAACTCGGTCTTGCACGCTGAGAACAGCTCTTCGCAGGTCTTCACATGGGCGTCCATCGAACCGCCGATATCAAACAGCAACAACAGCTTGATGGTATTGCGGCGCTCGGGGCGCATCTGGATATTCAGCAACCCGGCGTCGCGGGCGGTGTGGTCGATGGTGCCGTCGATATCCAGCTCTTCGGCGGCACCCTGACGTGCGAACTTGCGCAGCCGGCGCAGGGCGATCTTGATGTTGCGCGTGCCCAGTTCCACCTGGTCGTCGAGGTTCTTGTACTCGCGCTGGTCCCAGACTTTCACCGCCTTGCCCTGGCGCTTGCCGGCGTCACCGACACGAATGCCTTCGGGGTTGTAGCCACCGGAACCGAACGGGCTGGTGCCGCCGGTGCCGATCCATTTGTTGCCGCCGGCATGGCGTTCTTTCTGTTCTTCCAGGCGCTTCTTGAATTCCTCGATCAACTTGTCGAGGCCGCCCAGGGATTGGATCTGCGCGCGTTCTTCATCGCTCAGGGAGCGTTCGAACTCCTTGCGCAGCCAATCTTCGGGGATGAGCGCCTGCAGGTGGTCGTCGAGCTTCTCCAGGCCGTTGAAGTAGGCCCCGAAGGCGCGGTCGAACTTGTCGAAATGCCGCTCGTCCTTGACCAGGATCGCCCGGGCCAAGTAGTAAAACTCGTCCATGTCGGCGAAGGTCACGCGTTGTTTCAGCGCGTTGATCAGGTCGAGCAGCTCGCGCACCGACACCGGTACCTTGGCTGCACGCATTTCATTGAACAGGTTGAGCAACATTATCGATTACCGCGACGGCTCATGAAGGCCAGACGTTCCAGCAGTTGCACGTCTTGCTCGTTCTTGACCAGGGCGCCGGCCAGCGGCGGGATAGCTTTGGTAGGATCGCGTTCGCGCAGCACCGCTTCGCCGATATTGTCGGCCATCAGCAGCTTGAGCCAGTCCACCAGTTCGGAGGTGGACGGTTTTTTCTTCAGGCCCGGCACCTTGCGTACATCGAAGAACACATCGAGCGCTTCGCTGACCAGGTCCTTCTTGATGTCCGGGTAGTGCACATCCACGATCTTCTGCAGGGTAGGGCGGTCAGGGAAGGCGATATAGTGGAAGAAGCAGCGGCGCAGGAAGGCGTCCGGCAGCTCTTTTTCGTTGTTGGAGGTAATGATGATGATCGGGCGCTTCTTGGCCTTGATGGTCTCGTCGATCTCGTAGACGTAGAACTCCATCTTGTCGAGTTCCTGCAACAGATCGTTGGGGAACTCGATATCGGCCTTGTCGATTTCATCGATCAGCAGGATCACCCGCTCTTCGGACTCGAAGGCTTCCCAGAGCTTGCCCTTCTTCAAGTAGTTGCGCACATCGTGAACCTTGTCCACACCCAGTTGCGAATCGCGCAGGCGGCTGACCGCGTCATACTCGTACAGGCCCTGATGGGCCTTGGTGGTTGACTTGATGTGCCAGGTGATCAGCCGGGCACCGAAGGATTCGGCCAGTTGCTCGGCGAGCATGGTCTTGCCGGTGCCCGGTTCGCCCTTGACCAGCAGCGGCCGCTCCAGGGTGATGGCGGCGTTGACGGCCAGTTTCAGGTCATCGGTAGCCACATAGGCCTGGGTGCCTTCGAACTTCATCGGTCATTCCTCGAATTCATCAATGTCCGGACTATACCGCGCAGCCCTGGCGACTGTGAACGCAGACGGGTTATTCAGTCTCTGAATGGCCGGTCACTTCCGTTGACCAGTGCGCTACATGTGAGAGGGGCAAGCCCCTTCCCACATTTTTTAGTCCGCGCTGGGCTTGGGTTGTTCGTACCTTGCATTAAAGGCCTGGATGAAGCCATTGCGCAAAATCGCCAGGAACGCGGAAAAGGCGCTGATATCTTGCTGATGCACGCTGCCGCTGAGTTCTACCCGGGTCGCAAACTGGTTTTTGTTCTGGTTTTTCAACACGGTCTCGCTGGCGCCGACCACCGCTTCCCAGATTGAGCGAAAGATATTTTTGTCCTTGTTCTCAACATCCTGCTGCCAGTCAAAGACTTCTACGTCACGCAGCAATGGTTTGATATAACCGCTCAGTTGGCCTTTCTCAGCCTGGGCTTCGATCACCACATCGCCGGTGCCGGCCTTGAAGTCGAATTTTCCATAGGCGGACGCGAAGTCATTCATGCGTTTGAGTTGCAAGTCTCTGGCGCGGAAGCGGAACTCAAAGTCTTCGAAATTGCTCAGCGGATCAAAGGTCGCGTTGGCCTCCAGCGGCGCCTGCCCCAGCAGCAGGGCTTTGCCTTCAAAGCTGGCGTCGCGCTTGCCTTCAACGTCTACCACATTGGTCAGGTTATAGAGGCTGGCATTGACCGAGGTCGCATTGATATTGACCGGCGGCTTTGAGCTGAAATTGTGGAAGGCGATCTTGCCCTCTCGGATGCGCACTTCGTTCAGGGTAATTGGCAGCAGCTTGCTCAACTGCGCTCGCCAGTCGGTGCCCTTACCCGTTTGGGACGCCTGTTTGTTGGCACCGCCATCGACGAAGTTCAGCTCAGGCTTGAGAAACTCCACCTCGGCCACCACCGCATGGTCGTACCACAGCGAATGCCAGCTCACCGACAAGTCGATCAGCGGCGCCTTGACGAAGGGCACCGGCACTTTGCCGTCGACCTTGACGATCTGCAGGCCGTTGATCTTGTAGGCGCCACGCCACAGCGCCAGGTCCACGTCAGTGATCTGGCCACGGTAATCGCCCATGTCGGCGAGCTTGTCGTTGAGGTAGTTACGCACCAGGTAGGGCAGGGCCAGGTCCAGGGCAACCAGCAGCACCAGCAGCGCGGCGATTGTCCATAACGGCCAACTGTAGCGACGTTTCATGGGTTGGTTCTCCTTGCTTGTAGGAGATTGACTGTTCTGATGAACGCAACGTTCCACCGTCTGGACGCGTTGAAGTACGAGGCATACCCTTGGGGCCTTCTTCAAAGCCGTCAATAGGACCCGTCATGAGCCGTATCTTTGCAGACAACGCGCACTCCATCGGTAATACGCCGCTGGTCCAGATCAACCGCATCGCACCGCGTGGCGTGACCATCCTGGCCAAGATCGAAGGGCGCAACCCCGGTTATTCGGTGAAGTGCCGGATTGGCGCGAGCATGATCTGGGACGCGGAAAGCAGCGGCAAGCTCAAGCCTGGCATGACCATTGTCGAGCCAACTTCCGGCAACACTGGTATCGGCCTGGCGTTTGTCGCTGCCGCCCGTGGCTACAAACTGCTACTGACCATGCCAGCGTCCATGAGCCTTGAGCGCCGTAAAGTGCTCAAGGCGCTCGGTGCCGAACTGGTGCTGACCGAGCCGGCCAAAGGCATGAAAGGAGCCATCGACAAGGCCGGCGAAATCGTCGCCAGCGATCCGACCACCTACTTCATGCCGGCCCAGTTCGATAACCCGGCCAACCCTGCGATCCACGAGAAAACCACCGGCCCGGAAATCTGGAACGACACCGACGGCGCCGTGGACGTGCTGGTGGCAGGGGTAGGGACCGGCGGCACCATCACCGGTGTGTCGCGCTATATCAAGAACACGGCGGGCAAGCCGATCCTGTCGGTGGCCGTCGAGCCGAGGGTATCGCCGGTGATCACCCAGGCGTTGGCGGGTGAAGAGATCAAGCCCAGCCCGCACAAGATCCAGGGCATCGGTGCCGGTTTTGTGCCAAAGAACCTCGACCTGTCGATGGTTGACCGCGTGGAACTGGCGACCGACGAAGAATCCAAGGCCATGGCCCTGCGCCTGATGCAGGAAGAGGGCATTTTGTGCGGTATCTCCTGCGGCGCCGCCATGGCCGTGGCGGTACGCCTGGCCGAGAAGCCGGAAATGCAGGGCAAGACCATAGTGGTGATCCTGCCGGACTCCGGTGAGCGCTACCTGTCGAGCATGTTGTTCAGCGACTTGTTTACCGACCAGGAAAACCAGGCCTGACTGTAGGAGCGAGCTTGCTCGCGAAAAACCTGAGAGCGCCACGTTGTATCAGTAAGCCCGCGTTATCGTTGAGGTTCTTCGCGAGCAAGCTCGCTCCTACAGAGGGAAGGCGTGTTGATCCAGATCAGCCAGACGGCCTGGGCCTTCTGCATAATGCTCCAAGTGTTTATCATGGCCGGCTATTACGTCTGGTTTCCGTTGACGGAAGTTTGCTGGCCAGGCGCTTATTTCCAGGAGTTGCTGCATGACCTTTTCCTTGGCCACCAAACTGTCGGTGTTGCTGCTGTTTATTGGCAGCACGCTGTATGTCCACCTGCGCGGCAAGGCCCGTTTGCCGATGTTGCGCCAATTCGTCAACCATTCGGCGCTGTTCGCCCCGTATAACGCCCTGATGTACCTGTTCTCCGCGGTGCCGTCCAAGCCCTACCTGGATCGCAGCAAGTTCCCGGAACTGGACGTGCTAAAGGACAACTGGGAAGTGATTCGCGAAGAGGCCATGCACCTGTTCGACGAGGGCTACATCCGCGCTGCCGAAAAGAACAACGACGCCGGCTTCGGTTCGTTCTTCAAGAAGGGCTGGAAACGCTTCTACCTCAAGTGGTACGACAAACCCCTGCCATCGGCCGAGGCGTTGTGCCCCAAGACCGTGGCGCTGGTGAGCAGCATCCCCACCGTCAAGGGCGCGATGTTCGCGCTGTTGCCGGGCGGCAGCCACCTCAACCCTCACCGCGACCCGTTTGCCGGTTCCCTGCGCTATCACCTGGGGCTGTCCACGCCGAACTCCGACGACTGCCGCATCTTCGTCGACGGCCAGGTCTACGCCTGGCGCGACGGTGAAGATGTGATGTTCGACGAAACCTACGTGCACTGGGTCAAGAACGAAACCGATCAGACCCGCGTGATTCTGTTCTGCGACATCGAGCGGCCATTGAGCAGCCGCCTGATGACCCGTATCAACCGCTGGGTCAGCAAGCAACTGGGCCGGGCTACCGCTCCGCAGAACCTCGATGACGAACGCGTGGGTGGCATCAACCAGGCCTATGCCTGGAGCAAGACGTTCAGCGACAAGTTCAGTGGCCAGGTCAAACAGTGGAAGCGCAAGCATCCCAAGGCCTACCGCATTGCGCGGCCGGTGCTGGCGGTGGTGGTGTTGGTGCTGTTGTGGAAGTGGTTGTTCGGCTGATTGTGATTTCTTGACTTGAAATGCAGCCAAATGTGGGAGGGGGCTTGCTCCCGATAGCGGTGGATCAGGTATAGATATTTAACCTGACATACCGCCATCGGGAGCAAGCCCCCTCCCACATTGGTTTGCGGTGTTGCTTATGACGCGATCAACTGCCGCAATACGTAGTGCAAGATCCCACCCGCTTTGAAGTACTCCACTTCATTCAAGGTATCAATCCGGCACAGCACCTCAACCTTCTCGCTGCTGCCATCTTCCCGGGTAATCACCAGTGTCAGGTTCATCCGCGGTTCGATCTCTGCATCGGTCAGCCCGAGGATGTCGATCTTCTCCTTACCGGTGAGCTTGAGCGTCTTGCGGTTCTGGTCCAGCTTGAACTGCAACGGCAATACGCCCATGCCCACCAGGTTGGAGCGGTGGATGCGCTCGAAACTCTCGGCGATCACCGCCTTGACCCCCAGCAGGTTGGTGCCCTTGGCTGCCCAGTCACGGCTGGAGCCGGTGCCATATTCTTGCCCTGCGATCACCACCAGCGGCGTGCCTGAGGCCTGGTACTTCATTGAAGCATCGTAGATCGCCATCTTCTCGCCGGTGGGGATATACAGCGTATTGCCGCCTTCCTCGCCGCCAAGCATTTCATTGCGGATACGGATATTGGCGAAGGTGCCGCGCATCATCACTTCATGATTGCCCCGGCGTGAGCCGTAGGAGTTGAAGTCACGCGGCTCCACGCCTTGCTCGCGCAGGTAGCGCCCGGCCGGGCTGTCGGTCTTGATATTGCCGGCAGGGGAGATGTGGTCGGTGGTCACCGAATCCCCCAGCAGGGCCAACACGTTGGCGCCCTTGACGTCCTTGATCACCGGCAGGGGTCCAGCAATGTCGTCGAAGAACGGTGGGTGCTGGATATAAGTGGAATCCTTCTGCCACACGTAGGTTGCCGCTTGTGGCACTTCAATCGCCTGCCATTGCTCGTCACCGGCAAACACCTCGGCGTATTCCTTGTGGAACATGCTGGTACTGACCTGGGCCACCGCGTCGGCGATCTCCTGGCTGCTGGGCCAGATGTCCTTCAGGTACACCGGGTTTCCATTCTGATCGTTACCCAGTGGCTCGCTGCTGATGTCGATGCGCACAGTGCCGGCCAACGCATAGGCGACTACTAGGGGCGGCGAGGCCAGCCAGTTGGTTTTCACCAGCGGGTGCACGCGGCCTTCGAAGTTGCGGTTACCCGATAGCACCGAGGCCACGGCGAGGTCGGCCTTCTGGATGGCTTTTTCGATAGGCTCGGGCAACGGCCCGGAGTTGCCGATACAGGTGGTGCAGCCGTAGCCCACCAAGTCGAAGCCGAGCTTGTCGAGGTATTGGGTGAGGCCCGCGGCCTTGTAGTAGTCGGTGACCACCTTGGAACCTGGGGCCAGCGAGGTCTTGACCCAAGGTTTGCGGGTCAGGCCTTTTTCCACGGCTTTTTTAGCCACCAGCCCGGCAGCCATCATTACACTGGGGTTGGAGGTATTGGTGCATGAGGTAATCGCAGCGATCACTACGGCGCCGTTTTTCAGGCGATAGGTCTGGCCGTCGTATTCATAGTCCGTTTCACCGACCAGGTCGGCATTGCCCACGGCCACACCGCCACCGCCTTCACTTTCCAGGCGGCCTTCTTCCTTGCTGGTGGGTTTGAATTGCAGGTCGAGGAAATCGCTGAACGCTTGGCCGACGTTTGGCAGGGATACACGGTCTTGCGGGCGCTTGGGCCCGGCGAGGCTGGCTTCGACGCTGCCCATGTCCAAGGCCAGGGTGTCGGTGAATATCGGCTCCTGGCCAGCGTTGCGCCACAGGCCCTGGGCCTTGGTGTAGGCTTCCACCAATTTCACCGTTTCAGCCGGCCGGCCGGACAGGCGCAGGTAATCCAGAGTCACTTCGTCGACCGGGAAAAAGCCGCAGGTGGCGCCGTATTCCGGAGCCATGTTGGCGATAGTGGCGCGGTCGGCCAGGGGCAGGTCGGCCAGGCCGTCGCCGTAGAACTCGACGAACTTGCCCACTACGCCTTTCTTGCGCAGCATCTGCGTGACAGTCAGCACCAGGTCGGTGGCGGTGATGCCTTCCCTGAGCTTGCCGGTGAGCTTGAAGCCGATCACTTCCGGGATCAGCATCGACACCGGTTGGCCGAGCATCGCCGCTTCGGCTTCGATCCCGCCCACGCCCCAGCCGAGTACCCCGAGGCCGTTGATCATGGTGGTGTGGGAGTCGGTGCCGACCAGGGTGTCTGGGAAGGCGTAGGTGCGGCCGTCTTCCTCCTTGGTCCACACGGTGCGGCCCAGGTATTCGAGGTTGACCTGGTGGCAAATGCCGGTGCCCGGCGGGACCACGCTAAAGTTGTCGAAGGCGCTCTGGCCCCAGCGCAGGAAGGCGTAGCGTTCGCCGTTGCGCTGCATTTCGATATCGACGTTTTGCTCGAAGGCGCTGGTACTACCGAACTTGTCGACCATCACCGAGTGGTCGATCACCAGGTCCACCGGCGACAGCGGGTTGATACGCTGCGGGTCGCCACCGGCCTTGGCCACGGCGGCGCGCATGGCGGCCAGGTCAACCACCGCGGGCACCCCGGTAAAGTCCTGCATCAGCACACGGGCGGGGCGGTACTGGATCTCGCGGTCAGACTGGCGCTCTTTAAGCCAGGCGGCGATGGCCTTGAGGTCGGTGCCGGTGACGGTCTTGGCGTCTTCCCAGCGCAGCAGGTTTTCCAGCAGCACCTTGAGGGACATCGGCAGCTTATCCAGGTCACCCAGGCTCTTGGCGGCTTCGGGCAGGCTGAAGTAGTGGTAAGTCTTGCTGTCTATTTCCAGGGTTTTTAGGGTTCTCAGGCTATCAAGGGATGACATTACATGACTCCTTATGGTCCGCACGGCTACGGACCTGACGGGACGAACAGAGCTATCACGTTAGCGCTGTTTTCAATAGCAAGCTAATAACTGGACTCTATCGCCGAGCCCAAGGTTCCGAACTCGGCTATCATGCGCGCGTTTTCATGACAGGCATTGCGATAGCGCAAGGTCAGTTGATTCACCAGGAGAGTTGATGAACACCCTTTTTATGCACTGCCGCCCCGGCTTTGAAGGCGAAGTCTGTTCCGAGATCGCGGAACACGCCGCGCGCCTGAACGTTTCCGGCTACGCCAAGGCCAAGACCGGCAGCGCCTGCGCCGAATTTGTCTGCACCGAGGAAGACGGCGCCCAGCGCCTGATGCACGGCCAGCGCTTTGCCGAGCTGATTTTCCCCAGGCAGTGGGCGCGTGGGGTGTTTATCGACCTGCCGGAAACCGACCGCATCAGCGTGATCCTCACCCACCTGCGCGACTTCCCGGTGTGCGGTAGCCTGTGGTTGGAGATGGTCGATACCAATGACGGCAAGGAACTCTCAAACTTCTGCAAGAAATTCGAAGTGCACCTGCGCAAAGCCCTGCTGGGCGCTGGCCGGCTGGTGGACGACCCGAGCAAGCCGCGCCTGCTGCTGACCTTCAAGAGCGGCCGCGAAGCGTTCATGGGCCTGGCCGAGTCGAACAACTCGGCGATGTGGCCCATGGGCATCCCGCGCCTCAAGTTCCCACGTGACGCGCCCAGCCGTTCGACCCTGAAACTGGAGGAGGCCTGGCATCACTTTATCCCCCGTGACCAGTGGGACGAGCGCTTGCACGGCGACATGACCGGCGTTGATCTCGGCGCAGCGCCGGGTGGCTGGACCTGGCAACTGGTCAACCGCGGCATGCTGGTGACCGCCATCGACAACGGCCCCATGGCCGAAAGCCTGATGGACACCGGCCTGGTGCAACACCTGATGGCCGACGGTTTCACCTTCGTACCCAAGCAACCGGTGGACTGGATGGTGTGCGATATCGTTGAAAAGCCGGCGCGTAATGCGGCGCTGCTGGAAACCTGGATCGGCGAGGGGCATTGCCGTGAGGCGGTGGTCAACCTCAAGCTGCCGATGAAGCAGCGTTACGCCGAAGTAAAGCGTCTGTTGGAGCGCATCGAAGAGGGCTTCAAAGCACGCGGCATACGTGTGGAGATCGGGTGCAAGCAGCTTTACCACGACCGCGAGGAAGTAACGTGCCACCTGCGCCGCCTGGTAGACGTAAAGAAATCCAAAAGCCGCTGAGATCAAAATGTGGCAGCGGGCTTGCCCGCGATAGCGGTATAACAGTCGAAATCTATGTTGAATGTGCCCACGTCATCGCGGGCAAGCCCACTCCCAACATAAGAGCGGGCCTGTTTCAGGAGTGAAGTATGAGTGTTGATTTACCCGTAGACGGCACCCTCGACGCCACCGGGCTCAACTGCCCGGAGCCGGTGATGATGCTGCACCAGCATATCCGCGACCTGCCGGCGGGCGGCTTGCTCAAGGTGATCGCCACCGACCCGTCGACCCGCCGTGATATCCCCAAGTTCTGTGTGTTTCTTGACCACGAACTGGTGGACCAGCAGGAGCAGGCAGGTACCTATCTGTACTGGATCCGCAAGAAGCTCGATTAACCCCTCGCCTTGTCTGCGTGAATGCGTCGGCGTGCACTGCGCGCCAGGCGCACCAGCAACATCCCCGCCGCACAGCTCAAGCCGACGATCAGCCCTTGCCACAAGCCGCTTGGGCCGCTGGGCTCGCCGAGCCAGTCGGTCAGCCCCAGGGCGTAACCCACCGGTAACCCTACGCCCCAGTAGGCGAACAAGGTCAGCACCATGGTCACCCGGGTGTCCTGGTAGCCGCGCAGTGCGCCGGCCGCGGTGACCTGGATCGAGTCGGAGAACTGGAACAGCGCCGAGAACACAATCAGCATCGAGGCCAGGTGGATCACCACCGGGTCCGGCGTATAGATCGCTGCGATCTGCTCACGAAACACCAGCATCAGGCTGCACGACAGGCACGCATAGGCCAATGCGGTGCCCATGCCGACCCCGGCAGCGAAGCGCGCTTCGCGGGGCTCGCCACGGCCCAGGGCCTGGCCGACCCGTACGGTCACGGCCATGCTCAGGGAGTAGGGGATCATGAACACCAGGGAGCTGACGTTGAGTGCGATCTGATGGCCGGACACCACGGTAGCACCGAGGCTGCCGAGCAACAGGGCAATCACCGCGAAAATGCTCGACTCGGCGAAGATCGCCACACCAATTGGCAGGCCGATGCCCAATATGCGCTTGATCACCGTCCACTGCGGCCAGTCGAATCGCTTGAACAATTCACTGCTCTGGTAAGCCGGGCCCCAGCGCGTCCAGCCGGCCAGGCCAAGCATCATCACCCACATCGCAATCGCCGTGGCCCAGCCGCAGCCAACACCGCCCATGGCCGGCAGGCCGAGGTGGCCGTAGATGAAGATGTAGTTCAACGGAATATTCAGCGCCAGGCCGCACAGGCCCATGACCATGCTCGGCCGCGTGCGGCCCAGCCCGTCGCTGAAACAGCGCAGCACGTAATACAGCGCAATCGCCGGCATGCCCGCGGCGATGCCATGCAGGTAACCCATGGACGGCTCGATCAGGTCAGGCTCGACCTTCATCGCATGCAGGATCGGCTCGGCGCATAGCAACAACAGCGCGCCGCAGAGGCCGACCACCACGGCCAACCACAACGATTGGCGCACCAACGGCCCGATCTCGGTGAGTTTGCCCGCGCCATAGCGCTCGGCAACTTTCGGCGTGGTGGCCAGCAAGGTCCCGGTCATCAGCAGGTACACCGGGATCCAGATCGAGTTGCCCAGGCCGACCGCCGCCAGGTCCTGGGGGCTGACACGCCCGGCCATCACCGCATCGACAAAGCTCATCGCGGTGGTTGCCAGTTGGCCGATCATGATCGGCAAGGCCAGCGTCAGCAGGCCGCGCACTTCCCGGCTGATGCGCGCGGGGCGGGAGAGGGTAGCGGTGGCAGTGTTCACGTACAGGTGTCCAATCAAAAGGCAGTCGCAAGGACGGCGGATTCTACGCTTTGACGCAGCGGTCAGGAAAAAACCTGTGTTGCTGATTTGTAATGCGACCATGCAGGCACCCCCCTCGCACATTGGATCCTCACAAGCCTGTACACTGCTGATCCGCCAAAGGAGCCTGCCATGCTGATTGTTGCCGACGAAAATATCCCGCTGCTCGATGCATTCTTCGAAGGGTTTGGCGAGATTCGCCGTGTGCCTGGCCGGTCCATCGACCGCGCCACCGTCGCGCAGGCCGACGTGCTGCTGGTGCGCTCGGTGACCAACGTCAACCGTGCCTTGCTTGAAGGCAGCAATGTACGTTTCGTCGGCACCTGCACCATCGGCACCGACCACCTGGACCTCGACTACTTCAAACAGGCAGATATCCAATGGTCCAGCGCGCCGGGCTGCAATGCCCGTGGCGTCGTGGACTACGTGCTTGGCAGCTTGCAGACCCTGGCCGAAATCGAAGGCGTCGAGCTTGGCCAGCGCACCTATGGCGTGGTCGGGGCCGGTGAAGTCGGCGGGCGGCTGGTCAAGGTACTCAAGGGCCTGGGCTGGAACGTGCTGGTCTGCGACCCGCCGCGCCAGATCACTGAGGATGGTGACTACGTCAGCCTGCAGCAGATCATCGAGCAGTGCGACGTGATCAGCTTGCACACACCGCTTACCAAATCGGGCAATGGCTCCACCTGGCACTTGTTGGATCGCCAGCGCCTGGAGCAGCTCAAGCCCGGTACCTGGCTGATCAATGCCAGCCGTGGTGCGGTGGTGGACAACGCCGCCCTGCGTGAGGTGCTGCTGGCCCGTGACGACCTGCAAGCCGTGTTGGACGTGTGGGAAGGTGAGCCCGAGGTGGATGTCGACCTGGCTGACCTGTGCGTGCTGGCCACGCCGCATATCGCCGGCTACAGCCTCGATGGCAAGCAGCGCGGCACGGCGCAGATCTACCAGGCGTTCTGCGCGCACCTGGGCCAGGAGCCGAGTGTTCAGTTGAGTGATTTATTGCCGGCACCGTGGCTGGCCGAAGTGCATCTTAACGCAGCCACTGATCCTGCCTGGGCACTGGCGACCCTGTGCCGCAGTGTGTACGACCCGCGCCGTGACGATGCGGACTTCCGCCGCAGCCTGGTCGGCACGGTGGAGGAACAGCGCAAGGCATTCGACCTGCTGCGCAAGCACTATCCGCTGCGGCGTGAGATTGACGGCTTGAAGGTGCGGATCAACGGTGAGTCGGCGGCGCTGGCCGCTATCGTCTCGGCCTTGGGCGCCGAAGCCCTGTAGACACTCATAAAAAACCCGGCCACCTGGGCCGGGTCTTAAAGAGCGCGGGCGTATCAGCCTTGCTGGGCAGGTTTGACCAGACGCTGTTCCAGCTCGCTGCAGGCTTGCTGGATCATCTCTTCGGTAATCTGCACTTCGCGGCCCTTGGCATCGATGTACGAGCATGGCAGTTGCTGCGGCTGGCGGATCACTTCAATCTTGGCATTGCTGCTATCTTGCAAGGTCATGGCCTGTCTCCTCATCAGGTTGTGTACCTACTTTAAATCCCCCGCGTGAACGCGCTGTTACAACTCCCTACGCGATCATCGGTTCGAACACCCAGTCCACCAGAAACCGGTACATATTTCCAGATGAGTCTTAGACCGATAGCCTCTATGGGCTTGCGTCGGCGGGCATAATTAACCTGACTCATTGTTATTCACGCAAGTTCCCCCAATGTTGAGGTACACAGACTCCTCATTGGTGATGTCCCATGCTCTCGACCCGTCAACGCCGTGCGATTCGCGTGGCCAGCCGCTTTATTGCGCCCTATCGCTGGCAGGCGCTGGGTGCCCTGTTGGCGCTGATCGTCACCGCCGGCATTACTTTGTCCATGGGGCAAGGTATTCGCCTGCTGGTGGACCAGGGCTTCATGACCCAGTCACCTCATCTGCTCAACCAGTCCATCGGCCTGTTCATGGTGCTGGTGCTGGGCCTGGCCGTGGGCACCTTCACGCGGTTTTACCTGGTGTCGTGGATAGGCGAGCGGGTGGTGGCGGATATTCGCCGGCAGGTGTTCAACCACCTGATCTACCTGCACCCCGGCTTCTACGAAAACAACCGCAGCTCGGAAATCCAGTCGCGGCTGACCACCGACACCACCTTGCTGCAATCGGTGATCGGCTCCTCGCTGTCGCTGTTCCTGCGTAATGCCCTGATGGTCATCGGTGGCATCGTGCTGCTGTTTGTCACCAACCCCAAGCTCACCAGTATCGTGGTGGTGGCGTTGCCGCTGGTGCTGGCGCCGATCCTGATCTTCGGGCGCCGCGTGCGCAGCCTGTCGCGCATGAGCCAGGACCGCATCGCTGACGTCGGCAGCTATGTTGCCGAGACCCTGGGCCAGATCAAGACCGTGCAAGCCTATAACCACCAGGTTCAGGACGAACAGCGGTTCGCTGTGACGGTGGAAGACGCCTTCACCACCGCACGTAAACGCATCCTGCAACGCTCCTGGCTGATAACCCTGGTGATCATGTTGGTGCTTGGCGCTGTGGGCGTGATGCTATGGGTAGGCGGCATGGACGTGATCAGCGGGCGCATTTCCGGCGGTGAGCTGGCCGCGTTTGTGTTCTACAGCCTGATCGTCGGCAGCGCCGTCGGCACTCTGAGCGAAGTGCTCGGCGAGTTGCAGCGTGCCGCCGGTGCGGCCGAGCGCATCGGTGAGCTGTTGCAGTCGAGCAACGATATCCAGGCGCCGGCCAATGGCAGCGAACGCCTGCCGGAACGTGTCAGTGGCCGCATGGAGCTTAAAGACCTGCGCTTTTCCTACCCCTCACGGCCGGACAGTTACGCCATCGATGGCCTTAACCTGACCATCAATCCCGGCGAAACCCTGGCGCTGGTAGGCCCCTCCGGCGCGGGCAAGTCGACAATCTTCGACCTGCTGCTGCGCTTCTACGATCCCCAGCAAGGTCGCATCCTGCTAGAAGGCCACCCGCTGACCGAGCTGGACCCCCTGGACCTGCGTCGCCATTTCGCCTTGGTGTCCCAGAGCCCAGCGCTGTTTTTCGGCAGCGTCGAGGAAAACATCCGCTACGGCAAGCCGTCTGCGACCATGGCCGAGGTCGAAGCCGCTGCGCGTATCGCCCATGCCCACGACTTCATCCTGCAGATGCCCGACGGCTACCAGACCCATCTTGGCGATGGCGGCATGGGCCTCTCCGGCGGCCAGCGCCAACGCCTTGCCATCGCCCGCGCCTTGCTGATAGATGCGCCGATCCTGTTGCTGGATGAGGCCACCAGCGCTCTAGACGCGCAGAGTGAGCATCTGATCCAGCAAGCGCTGCCGCAACTGATGCAGGGACGAACCACTTTAGTGATCGCTCACCGCCTGGCGACCGTCAAGAATGCCGATCGAATAGCGGTGATGGATCAAGGCAAGCTTGTGGCGGTGGGTACGCATAGGCAATTGATTGCGAGCAATCCGCTGTATGCGCGGTTGGCGGCGTTGCAGTTCAGTGAAGGGGGGGAGACGGAATGAAGCTGCGATACCCCTGCTCAATGAGGCATCATGTGATCTTTCGTTATTGATCTGGATGAGGACATGAGCCGTTATCAACCTCCGTTGACGCTGACTCCAAAAATGCTGGCCCTTGTGGCAGATATCAGTGAGCAGATTGGTCAGCTTTCAGTCGGTGACGATGGCCGCCAGACGCCTCAGTTAAGGCGCGGCAATCGAATTCGCACCATTCAGGCTTCACTGGCGATCGAAAACAACACGCTCAGCGTCGAGCAGGTGACGGCTGTTCTGGAAGGTAAGCGGGTGCTGGGCTTGCCCCGGGAAATTCAGGAAGTGCGTAATGCATTTGCTGCTTACGAGGCCATGCCGCAGTGGAATCCAGGTGATCGTGTCGACCTGCTCAAGGCTCACGAACTGCTCATGTTTGGATTGATCGACGATGTCGGTCGGTTTCGACAGAAAGGTGTCGGCATCTATCGCGGCGGGCAACTTGTCCATATGGCGCCGCCTGCGAGCCGTGTTACTCACTTGGTGGACGATTTGCTGCAATGGCTGGCGGTTTCCGACTGGCATCCGTTGATAGCCAGTTGCGTCTTCCATTATGAGTTCGAATTCATTCATCCATTTGCAGACGGTAATGGGCGGATGGGGCGGCTCTGGCAAACCTTGATACTCAGCCAGTGGCGCTCGGTGCTGGCATACCTGCCGGTGGAAGCGGTGATTCGAGAGCAGCAAGAGGCTTACTACGCCGCACTGTCCGCAGCAGACCAGCAAGCGCAGGCAACGCCCTTTGTAGAGTTCATGCTACAGGCGTTGAACTTGGCGCTGGCCGAAGCTGGGCAAAGTGGGCTTCCAGCAGCACCATAAAAAATGCCCGCATTTATCAATGCGGGCATTTTCTCACAGCTTCAAACTTATCACTTGAAGCTGCTCTTATCACTGATCGTCAAAATACCGCTCATGCCAATCCACCAGCGGCTGCGGCGAATTGAGCTTCTGCCCGTAGATCACCGAATAAGACAGCACGTTCTGCACATACTGGCGGGTTTCGTCGAAGGGGATGCTTTCCACCCAGACATCGAAACTCAGGTGGTCTGCGCCGCGCAGCCACTGGCGCACGCGGCCGGGGCCGGCATTGTAGGCGGCGGAGGCGAGCACGCGGTTGCCATTGAACTGGCTGTGCACTTGGCTCAGGTAGGCGGCGCCCAGCTGGATGTTTTTGTCCGGGTCCAGCACCTGGGCCGGGGAGGCCAGGGGGATGCTGAACTTGCGCGCGGTTTCCTTGGCAGTGCCGGGCATCAGTTGCATCAGGCCGCTGGCGCCGACGCCGGAGCGGGCGTCATCCATAAAGGCACTTTCCTGGCGGGTAATGGCGAACACCCAGCTCGAATGCAGGCCTCGTACCTTGGCTTCGCGCACCAGGGTGTCGCGGTGGGCCATCGGGAAGCGGATATCCAGGTCGTCCCAGTACTGCGCCTGGCTGATGGTGCGGATCGCCGGGAAGTACCACTTCATGTCGTAGGCCAGCTTGGCCTGGGCAACCATCTCGTCACGGTTGAAGTGGCGGCTGACGTGATACCACTCGCGGCGGCCGTCGACGATCTGGCCGCGGGCATAGAACTCCAGGGCACGGCGTACACCTGGGGTATTGCGGACCTTGTTGACCAGCGCCTGGCTCATCACCAGCGGCTTATTGTTCAACTGGTAGGGGGATTTTGAGCGATCAGCAGCGAGAAAACCGTAGAAGTCCCGCTCCTTGGCCACGTTCTTGTAAAGCACCAGCGCCTGCGGGTTTTGCGGCTCGGCCAGCTCCAGGCTGCGCGCCTGCCAGTAGCGCCAACGGTTGCTGGTGGCCAGGTCTTGTGGAAGCTTGCGGGTCAACTGGTAGGCATCTTCCCAACGTGCCAGGCGCAACAGCAGGCGCAGGCGCCATTCGGACACGGTGTTGTCGCGCAGTTCCGGGTCGTACTTGGTCATCACTTCCAGCGCGCGCGGGTCGAAGCGCTTGGCCAGGGTCAGGCCAATCTCGCGGGCAATCGACACTTTTTCGTCACGGGAGAAGTGCATGCTGCTGGCATAACCGTCGAGCAGGGCCATGGCCTTGTCCGGATCCTGGCGCGCCAGGCGACGCAGGCCCAGGCCCACGGCGTCCGACATCGCTTCGGTGGCCGGCAGGAAGCGTGACGGGTCACTGAGCATGTCGGGCTTCTGCGCCACATCCACCATCAGCCGGCCCTGGGCGCCGAGGGTTGGCAGGGTTTTCACCAGGCTGTTGGCCAGCGCGTAGTTACGAGCTTCGGCGGCGAGTTTGGCGCGATCCCAGATCTTCTGTTCGGTCAACTGGCCGGCAGCGGCCCATTGGCCGAACGTAGCGTCACAAGCGGTCGGCTGGGTTTTGCCGGTCATCCATAGTTTTTCGGCGGTCTTGTAGCCTTCAGCCTTGAGATTGTGGCTGAGCTGGTACTGGCCATGCAGGCAGTCCAGTTCGACGAAATTGAGCTTGGGGTCGTAGTACTTTTCAAAGGTCTGCCAATCGCCACGTTCGGCCAGCCAGCGCAGCCAACGCAGTTTCATCCAGTTGGCCTGGGGCAGGTCGCCGTGTTTGGCGAGGAACTGTTCGATTTCCTCGTTGCTCGCGGTTTTCAGGCGTGCGGTCAGCTCGTCATACGCCAGGTACGGCGTGAGCGGGTAGTCGGCCAGGACCTGGCTGTATTGCATGTAGGGGCCGCTGTCACCCTTGGCCAGGGCGCGTTTGGCTTGATCGTAATACTGACGTTGGGTAGTGAGGTCCACCGCTTGGGCGGATTGAACGGCAGTGGCGGTAAGAAGCAGACAAGATAAAAAGTTGAAAAGGCGACTGCGCATGAGACGTCCGTGCAGAGAAATCACGACTAGCACCGGCACTGCCGACACTGATTGCCCCTAGCTTAGCCTTTTGCCAGCGGCCCGCGAAAGCTTTGCCGGTCGGTCGGTTGAAGATCGCCGGAAATGTCCTACAGAACGTGTCGATAGAGAAAATCCCGACCGCATCCCACCCTCAAGTCAGGTAGAATGCGCGCCCAGTTTTTGGAGAAGCGTATGACCCTGCTCAAATTCAGCGATGTGTCCCTTGCTTTCGGCGCCATGCCGTTGTTGGACAAGGTGTCCTGGCAGATCGCCCGTGGTGAGCGGGTGTGCATCATCGGCCGCAACGGCACCGGCAAGTCCAGCATGATGAAGCTGGTAAAAGGCGACCAGAAGCCCGATGACGGCTCTGTCTGGCGTGCCCCGGGCCTCAAGATTGGCGAATTGCCGCAAGAATTGCCGGTGGCCGACGGACGGACAGTGTTCGACGTGGTTGCCGAAGGCCTGGACGGCGTTGGCGAGTTGCTCGCGCAATACCATCACCTGGCGCAGAACTGCGTCACCGAGGAAGACCTGGACAAGCTGATGCACGTCCAGCAAGACCTCGAAGCCCGTGACGGCTGGCGCTTGCAGCAACTGGTGGACAGCACCCTGAGCCGCCTGCAACTGCCGGCAGACAAGACCCTCGCCGAATTGTCCGGCGGCTGGCGTCGCCGTGTGCTGCTGGCCCAGGCGCTGGTGTCCGAGCCGGACCTGCTGCTGCTCGACGAACCGACCAACCACCTGGACATCGGCGCCATCGCCTGGCTTGAAGAAGCCATCAAGGACTTCCAGGGCGCCGTGCTGTTTATCACGCACGACCGTGCATTCCTGCAGAGCCTGGCTACGCGCATCCTCGAGCTGGACCGTGGCGGCCTGATCGACTGGAACGGCGACTACGCCAGCTTCCTGGTGCACAAGGAAGCCGCCCTGGCTGCCGAAGAAACGGCCAACGCGCTGTTTGACAAAAAGCTGGCTCAGGAAGAAGTCTGGATCCGCCAGGGCATCAAGGCCCGTCGCACCCGTAACGAAGGCCGCGTACGTGCCTTGAAAGCCTTGCGCGTCGAGCGTAGCGAACGCCGCGAGCGTACCGGCAAGGCCAATATCCAGCTGGATACCGCCGACAAGTCGGGCAAACAAGTCATGGTGCTGGAGAACGTCAGCTTCCATCACCCGGACGGCCCGTTCCTGATCAAGGACTTTTCCATGGTCCTGCAGCGAGGCGACCGTATTGGCCTGCTGGGCGCCAACGGCACCGGCAAGACCACCCTGTTGAAGCTGATGCTCAGCGGTCTGCAACCGACCAGCGGCAAGGTGGAAGAGGGCACGCGCATCGACGTGGCCTACTTTGACCAGTTGCGCCATCAGTTGGACCTGGAAAAGACCGTGATCGACAACGTCGCCGAAGGCCGCGACTTTATCGACATCGACGGCCAGAGCCGCCATGTGCTCAGCTACCTGGGCGACTTCCTGTTCAGCCCGCAACGTGCGCGTACGCCGGTCAAGGCTCTGTCCGGTGGTGAGCGTGCGCGTTTGCTGCTGGCCAAGCTGTTCAGCAAGCCGGCCAACCTGCTGGTGCTCGACGAACCGACCAACGACCTCGATGTGGAAACCCTCGAGTTGCTCGAAGAAGTGCTGCTGACGTTCAACGGCACTGTGCTGATGGTCAGCCACGACCGGGAATTCCTCGACAACGTGGTCACCAGCACCCTGGTCTTTGAAGGTGAAGGCAAGGTGCGCGAATACGTCGGTGGTTACCAGGACTGGCTGCGCCAGGGCGGCTCGCCGCGTCTGCTGGGAGTGACCGAGAGCAAGTCCGGCAAGGCCGACCTGTCCTCGGCGGTGGTGACTCCTGTGCAAGAGGCTGCACCGGCCCAGGAAGCTGCACCAGCGGCCAAGAAGAAACTCAGCTACAAGCTGCAGCGTGAGCTGGAAGCCTTACCGGGTGAGATCGACGCCAAGGAACAGCAGATTGCCGCGGTAGAAGCGCAAATGGCTGACGCCGGTTTCTACCTGCGCCCGGCGGCAGAAACCGCTGCGGTCATCGCTTCCCTGGAGACGTTGAACCAGGAGCTGGAAGCGTTGGTTGAGCGTTGGGCCGAGCTGGATGCCTGAGTGATTGCTGGGCAATAAAAAACCCGGTGTTCATCTGATGAGCACCGGGTTTTCTATATGAAGCGCGATTCAAAATGTGGGAGGGGCGGTGCGACGATTCGACTTGCCCCTCCCACATTAGCCTCCATCGGTCTTACGAATTTTTTACCAGCTTGACGGCCAGTACATCGCACGGCGCGCCGTGCAGTACATCATTGGCAGTAGAGCCCAGCAACAACGCCAAACCGTGACGACCATGGCTACCCACCACGATCAAGTCGCAAGCCTTTTCCTTGGCCAAGTGGTGGATTTCCTGGCGCGGTTGGCCGTATGTCAGGTGGCAGTCTTCCTTTTTCAGGTGCGGGTATTTGAGAATCAAACGGTCCAGGCGCTCCTTGGCCTGGTCGAATTGTTGTTGCTGCAACTGGGAAAGGTCCATCGGTACGTCACCGCCAAAGGCCATGGCCATGGGCTCGACGATATGCACCAGCGACAGTATGGCGCCATTGGCCAATGCAGATTCCTGCGCGCGCTTGATCACCGGATCGCACTCTTCGGTCAGATCGACAGCGACCAGAATATGTTTGTAGGGCATGAGGCGTTCCTCCAAGGGACTGCAATAAGTTCAGTATGGCTGCTTTCAAGCGGATGGGGTTGCGTCAGGTCAAATCCGCTCATCTAGAAATTCGGGAGTACACATATGACGGTGTGGATAGTGGTGTCAATCCTTGCGGTGGTTTTAAGCCCCCTGGCCTGGCTGCGCCCGTCGCGTGGACAGAGCGGGCGCATGGCCCTGCGCATGGAGGCGCGCCGCATCGGCCTGGCCATGCAGCTCGCGCCCCAGGAGTGGCCGCATTGGCTCAAGCAGGAGCCGCCGAGCCCCTGTGCGCAATACTGTCGGCCACGTCGCGGCAGCACCCCGGCCCTCTGGAGTTACTGGCAGCTGGAGCCGGGGGTGTGGGTCAATCAATGGCGTGAAGTGTGCGTGGATGAAAAGTTGTTGCCGCATTTTGCGACGCTGCCGGCGAACGTCTACAAGGTCGAGGCCGACAAGCAGATGATCGCCTTGTACTGGGGCGAGAAGGGCGACATGAGTGTGTTGAAGGATATTGATGCGTTGCTCAGGGCCTTGGCCTGACACTCCTACAGAGGCCGGGCAATAAAAAGCCCGACATCATCATCGGGCTGGAGGTGGCCAGGCAGGCCGGTAAATCTGCAAGTTGCCGCTAGCCTAGCCGTATATCCCTTTCTGTACAGCCATTTCCCACATCTTTTCTATTATTGATCTTGTGAATATTTAAATATTGACGGGTTGCCCGCCCGTGGTCCGGGTTCTGAAATGACTGGAAAGTCGCGTTTTTCCTAGCCTTTGGAGCGATTGACAATTGCTCGGAATTGGATGAAGGTGGCGTACCCAAATCAAACGGGCGTATGAATTGAGCGTTTGCCTGTCAGACGACTCGTACAGAATCCCGACTATCGCACTGGCGGGTGTGCCTGGCTGATTGGCGTGAGCATTGATGCAACTGTCAATGTCAAACCAGCGACCAGCGTCCAGTGTGTACTGTTCAGCTTCCATATCGTGGAGATCAGTTGATGATTTACGAAGGTAAAGCCATCACGGTTAAGGCTCTTGAAAGTGGCATCGTCGAACTCAAATTCGACCTCAAGGGTGAGTCCGTCAACAAGTTCAACCGTCTAACCCTGAACGAACTGCGTCAGGCCGTAGACACCATCAAAGCAGATGCTTCGGTCAAGGGCGTGATCGTCTCCAGCGGCAAGGACGTGTTTATCGTCGGCGCTGACATCACCGAATTCGTCGACAACTTCAAGCTGCCCGATGCCGAGCTGGTGGCTGGCAACCTCGAAGCCAACAAGATCTTCAGCGATTTCGAAGACCTCAACGTGCCGACCGTTGCCGCGATCAATGGCATCGCGCTGGGCGGCGGCCTTGAAATGTGCCTGGCGGCGGATTTCCGCGTCATGTCCGCCACCGCCAAGATCGGCCTGCCGGAAGTCAAACTGGGCATCTACCCAGGTTTTGGCGGCACCGTGCGCCTGCCGCGCCTGATCGGTGCTGACAATGCTATCGAGTGGATCGCCGCCGGTAAGGAAAACAAGGCCGAAGACGCCCTGAAAGTCGGTGCTGTCGACGCTGTTGTTGCCCCGGACAAACTGGCCGAAGCTGCGCTGAACCTGATCAAGGGCGCCATCAGCGGCGAATTTGACTACAAGGCCAAGCGTCAGCCAAAGCTGGAAAAACTCAAGCTCAACGCCATCGAACAAATGATGTCGTTCGAAACCGCCAAGGGTTTCGTGGCTGGCCAGGCCGGCCCGAACTACCCGGCGCCGGTTGAAGCGATCAAGACTATCCAGAAGGCCGCGAACTTCGGTCGCGACAAGGCCCTTGAAGTGGAAGCGGCCGGCTTCGTCAAGCTGGCGAAGACCTCGGCGGCCCAGAGCCTGATCGGCTTGTTCCTGAACGATCAGGAACTGAAGAAAAAGGCCAAGGCCTACGACGAAATCGCCAAGGACGTGAAGCAGGCTGCCGTACTCGGCGCCGGTATCATGGGTGGCGGCATCGCCTATCAGTCGGCGTCCAAGGGCACGCCGATCCTGATGAAAGACATCAACGAACACGGTATCGAGCAGGGCCTGGCCGAAGCCGCCAAGCTGCTGGTTGGCCGTGTTGATAAAGGTCGCATGACCGCGGCGAAAATGGCCGAGGTGCTTAATGGCATTCGTCCTACGCTATCTTACGGCGATTTCGGCCACGTCGACCTGGTGGTCGAAGCGGTTGTCGAGAACCCGAAGGTCAAGCAGGCCGTGTTGGCTGAAGTTGAAGCCCAGGTCAAGGACGACACCATCCTGGCGTCCAACACCTCAACCATTTCCATCTCGCTGCTGGCCAAGGCCCTCAAGCGGCCGGAAAACTTCGTCGGCATGCACTTCTTCAACCCGGTGCACATGATGCCGCTGGTGGAAGTGATCCGTGGCGAGAAATCCAGCGAGCTGGCGGTTGCCACCACCGTTGCCTACGCCAAGAAAATGGGCAAGAACCCGATCGTGGTCAATGACTGCCCGGGCTTCCTGGTCAACCGCGTACTATTCCCCTACTTCGGCGGTTTCGCCAAGCTGGTCAGCGCCGGTGTGGACTTCGTGCGCATCGACAAGGTCATGGAAAAATTCGGCTGGCCAATGGGCCCGGCGTACCTGATGGACGTGGTCGGTATCGACACCGGCCACCACGGTCGCGACGTGATGGCTGAGGGCTTCCCGGACCGCATGAAAGACGACCGCCGCTCGGCGATCGATGCGCTGTACGAGGCCAAGCGCCTGGGTCAGAAGAATGGCAAGGGTTTCTACGCCTACGAGGCCGACAAGAAGGGCAAGCAGAAGAAAGTGGCCGACCCGTCGGTGCATGAAGTGCTGGCTCCGGTTATCTACGAACAGCGTGAGGTGTCCGACGAGGACATCATCAACTGGATGATGATCGCCCTGTGCCTGGAAACCGTGCGTTGCCTGGAAGACGGCATTGTCGAGACCGCCGCCGAAGCCGATATGGGCCTGGTGTACGGTATCGGTTTCCCTCCATTCCGTGGTGGTGCGCTGCGTTACATCGATTCGATCGGTGTGGCTGAGTTCGTTGCCCTGGCTGACAAATACGCTGATTTGGGCCCGCTGTACCACCCGACCGCGAAGCTGCGTGAAATGGCCAAGAACGGCCAGAGCTTCTTCGGTTAAGTGCCCAGACGACTAGAGCGAGAATATTTATGAGCTTGAATCCAAGAGACGTCGTGATTGTCGACTTCGGTCGTACTCCGATGGGCCGCTCCAAGGGCGGCATGCACCGCAACACCCGTGCCGAAGACATGTCGGCGCACCTGATCAGCAAGCTGCTGGAACGCAACGTCAAGGTTGATCCCAACGAAGTCGAAGACGTGATCTGGGGCTGCGTCAACCAGACCCTGGAGCAAGGCTGGAACATCGCACGCATGGCTTCCTTGATGACCCAGATCCCGCACACCGCGGCTGGCCAGACCGTCAGCCGCCTGTGTGGCTCCTCGATGAGTGCACTGCACACCGCTGCCCAGGCGATCATGACCGGCAACGGCGATGTATTCGTTGTCGGTGGCGTGGAACACATGGGCCACGTCAGCATGATGCACGGTGTCGATCCTAACCCGCACATGTCGCTGTACGCGGCGAAAGCCTCGGGCATGATGGGCCTGACCGCAGAAATGCTCGGCAAGATGCACGGCATCACCCGTGAGGCCCAGGACGCGTTCGGCGTGCGTTCCCACCAGCTCGCCCACAAGGCGACCGTGGAAGGCAAGTTCAAGGATGAAATCATCCCGATGAACGGCTACGACGAGAACGGCTTCCTGAAACTGTTCGATTACGACGAAACCATTCGTCCGGACACCACCCTGGAAAGCCTGGCGGCCCTCAAGCCGGCTTTCAACCCAAAGGGCGGCACCGTGACCGCCGGTACGTCGTCGCAAATCACCGACGGTGCCTCGTGCATGATCGTGATGTCGGCGCAGCGTGCCCAGGACCTGGGTATCCAGCCGCTGGCCGTGATCCGTTCGATGGCAGTGGCGGGTGTGGACCCGGCAATCATGGGCTATGGTCCAGTACCGGCCACACAAAAAGCCTTGAAGCGCGCAGGCCTGACCATCAACGACATCGACTTCTTCGAGCTCAACGAAGCTTTCGCCGCACAGGCCCTGCCAGTGCTGAAAGATTTGAAAGTGCTCGACAAGATGAACGAGAAGGTTAACCTGCACGGCGGTGCGATTGCCCTGGGCCACCCATTCGGTTGCTCCGGTGCACGTATCTCCGGCACTTTGCTTAATGTGATGAAGCAAAATGGCGGCAACCTTGGGGTTGCAACCATGTGCATTGGTCTCGGCCAAGGCATTTCCACCGTCTTCGAACGCGTCTAAGCGTTTCGTTGACGGAAGCCGGGGCCCAGTGCCCCGGTTTTTGTTTTTTGAAACTTTTTAATATTTTTTTTCAACAAATTTTGTAAGGGGGCCAGAGCATGAAAGTCGAACCAGGGCTCTACCAACATTATAAGGGGCCGCAGTACCGCGTTTTCAGCGTGGCACGCCACTCCGAAACCGAAGAAGAAGTGGTGTTCTACCAAGCACTGTATGGCGAATACGGCTTTTGGGTACGCCCCTTGAGCATGTTCCTTCAGACCGTCGAAGTTGACGGCGAGCAGGTCCCGCGCTTTGCTTTGGTCCAGGCCGAACCCAGTCTTTTTAAAGGGCAATAACGGCAGGTCGCGCAGAATGCTGCGCTTGACCTCACCTTGTTGCCACTATATATAGCGTTGCCGCGTCAGGCGCCAACTGCCTTTCACTTCTCGAATTCAGGAACTTTCCGATCCATGGGCAAATCGCTGGTCATTGTGGAATCCCCGGCTAAGGCCAAGACCATCAACAAGTACTTGGGCAACGAGTACGTGGTGAAGTCGAGTATCGGCCATATCCGAGACCTGCCCACCAGCGGTTCGGCTAGCGCCAGCAAGGAGCCTGCCGCCAAGCGCGGCAAGGCGGCTGCGGGCGAAGGTCCGGTGCTCAGCCCTAAAGAGAAAGCGCGCAAGCAGCTGGTCTCGCGCATGGGGGTGGATCCGGACCATGGCTGGAAGGCCAAGTACGAAATCCTTCCGGGCAAGGAAAAGGTCATCGAAGAGCTGCGCCGGCTCGCCAAGGATGCTGACACCATCTATCTCGCGACGGACTTGGACCGCGAAGGGGAAGCCATTGCCTGGCACCTGCGCGAAGCCATTGGCGGCGATGACAGCCGCTACAAGCGTGTGGTGTTCAACGAAATCACCAAGAAAGCCATCCAGGAAGCCTTCTCCAAGCCGGGGGAGCTGGACATTGACCGCGTCAATGCCCAGCAGGCCCGTCGTTTCCTCGATCGCGTGGTGGGCTATATGGTCTCGCCACTGCTATGGGCGAAGATCGCCCGTGGTTTGTCCGCTGGCCGTGTGCAATCGGTAGCGGTCAAGCTGGTGGTAGAGCGTGAGCGCGAAATCCGTGCGTTCAACCCCGAAGAATACTGGGAAGTCCACGCCGATCTCGGCACCGCCAAGGGCGCCAACGTGCGCTTCGAAGTGGCCCGGGAAAAAGGCGAGGCTTTCAAGCCGCTGAACGAAGCCCAGGCCATGGCCGCGCTGGAAAAGCTCAAGGCTTCCAGCTACAGCATCGTCAAGCGCGAAGACAAACCGACCAGCAGCAAGCCGTCGGCGCCTTTCATCACCTCCACCCTGCAACAGGCCGCGAGCAACCGCCTGGGTTTCGGGGTGAAGAAAACCATGATGATGGCCCAGCGTCTGTACGAAGCCGGCTACATCACTTATATGCGTACCGACTCCACCAACCTGTCGCAAGACGCGGTGGCGATGGCGCGCACCTATATTGAAAGCGAATTCGGCAAGAAGTACCTGCCGGAGAAGCCCAACGTCTACAGCAGCAAAGAGGGCGCCCAGGAGGCTCACGAAGCGATTCGTCCCTCTGATGCCAACACCGAGCCCTCCAAGCTGAGCGGCATGGAGCGCGACGCTGAGCGCCTCTATGAGCTGATCTGGCGCCAGTTCCTGGCCTGCCAGATGCTGCCGGCGCAATACCTGTCTACCACTGTCAGTGTGGGCGCTGGCGACTTCGAGCTGCGTGCCAAGGGCCGTATCCTCAAGTTCGACGGCTACACCCGCGTCATGCCGCAAATCGCCAAGCCAGGCGATGACGACGTGCTGCCGGACATGGCCCAGGGCGATACGTTGAAGCTGATCAAGCTCGACCCGTCCCAGCACTTCACCAAGCCGCCGGCGCGCTATTCGGAAGCCAGCCTGGTGAAGGAGATGGAAAAACGCGGTATCGGTCGCCCGTCGACCTATGCGGCAATCATCTCCACCATCCAGGATCGTGGCTACGTCGCGCTGCACAACCGTCGTTTCTATTCGGAAAAGATGGGCGACATCGTTACCGAGCGCCTGTCGGAGAGCTTCTCCAACCTGATGGACTACGGTTTCACCGCCGGCATGGAAGAGAACCTCGACGACGTGGCCCAGGGCGAGCGCGACTGGAAAAACGTGCTCGACGAGTTCTATGGCGACTTCAAGAAAAAACTCGAAGTGGCTGAAAGCCCTGAGAGCGGCATGCGTGCCAACCAGCCGGTAATGACCGACATCCCGTGCCTGACCTGTGGCCGTCCGATGCAGATTCGTACTGCGTCCACCGGCGTGTTCCTCGGTTGCTCGGGCTACAGCCTGCCGCCGAAAGAGCGCTGCAAGGCGACCGTCAACCTGGTGCCAGGTGATGAGATCGCGGCCGATGACGAGGGCGAATCCGAGTCGCTGGTGTTGCGTGGCAAGCACCGCTGCCCGATCTGCAGCACGGCGATGGACGCCTACCTGCTGGACGAGAAGCACAAGCTGCACATCTGCGGTAACAACCCGGACTGCAATGGCTACGAGATTGAAGAGGGCACTTACCGCATCAAGGGCTACGAAGGCCCGAGCCTGGAATGCGACAAGTGCGGCAGCGAGATGCAGCTCAAGACCGGTCGTTTCGGCAAGTTCTTCGGCTGCACCAACCCTACGTGCAAGAACACCCGAAAACTGCTGAAAAGTGGTGACGCGGCGCCGCCGAAGATGGACCCGGTGAAGATGCCTGAGCTCAAGTGCGAGAAGGTCAACGACACCTACATCCTGCGTGACGGTGCTTCGGGCCTGTTCCTGGCGGCCAGCCAGTTCCCGAAAAACCGCGAGACCCGTGCGCCGCTGGTGATGGAAATCGTACCGCACAAGGACGAGATCGATCCCAAGTACCACTTCCTGTGTGAAGCGCCGAAGAAGGACCCGGATGGTCGTCCAGCCGTGATCCGCTACAGCCGCAAGACCAAGGAGCAGTACGTGCAGACCGAAGTGGACGGCAAGCCTACTGGCTGGAAAGCGTTCTACGACGGTGGCAAGTGGAAGGTCGAGGACAAGCGCCAGGGCGCTTGATCCGCTAGTCTGTTAACGCCAAAAGCCGTCTGTATAGACGGTTTTTGCTTACTGTAGGAGCGAGCTTGCTCGCGAAGATCGTTAGTTAAACGCGGGAAGCCTGGCACCCTGCCGTGCCGGGAGGTTTTTCGCGAGCAAGCTCGCTCCTACACAGCCAGCATCACGCCTATTCGTTGTGGAGATTGCCGTCATGGCCAACGAACTCTATACCCGTACCAATCAGAAAATTTACTTCGCGGGTTTGTCCTTGGAGGCCCTTGGCCGTGCCGAGGAAGGGAAGGAGATGAACGCCATCGCGCTGGTCCAGGCGGGGCGCGAGGCGGCCTTGTTCCATCTGTATGGCGCTTTGCTGGGTTTGTGTCATGAAATCGCCGGGTTCTATCGCTTGCCCCAGGCCGGCTCGCCCAGAGCGGAAATGATCATGAATCACGAAGTGCTGGAATCCATGGCGATCCCTGAGTTGGCAGAGTTGGTGGAAATGACCCAGAGCCCTGACAGTTGGGTGGCGCGGTTGCTCAAGGCGCATGCAGATATGTTTCAGCCGCCGCGTATTCCTCATGTGCCCAAAGGCGATGTCACCCAGCCGCTGATCGTCGCCGTGGCGTTGGAACAGGATGAGCCCAAGCCCCTGAGCCGCGAAGAGTTGGAAAGCTGGCGCCAGGAGCTGAAAAAGATGGCGCTGCGGTTTCGTGAGGGTTTGAACGAGTGCTGAAAGTGGGCACTTGCCCGGCACCATTCATCACGCGGTAAAGAAACCTGCCCAGTTACCCTGCGAGGCTGGGTGGATGACTGATATAATCCCGGCCTTTCGTGGAGAACAGACTTTTATGCCAACGTCCTTTCTGGAAATTGTTGAACTGCCTGATGGCCGAATCGAACTGCGCCGAGCTGAGGACGAAGGTTCTCTAGTCATTCTGGATTTCTCCGAAGATGCCAAAGTGTTCCTGCAGGGGCAGCATGTGGAAGTAGCCAAGGCCATGTTGAGCGTGGGCGTGCAGATGGCAGGTCGCCTGGCGGAAGGCGAGCCTGAGAAAGACGACGGCCCGCGGGTTCTTCACTGAGCCCCGATAACAAGCTCGCTCGCCACCACAAGCCCCTCTATCCCAAGCGAATATTCAAGCTCTGTGCATCACCTGTGCGTGCGGCACTGATCAGTTGCTGCTTGGCGCTGGCATTCAGCGGATTCAACCAACTCACCACCGTATGACTACGACCCAGGCGCAAGGCTTCGCAGGTCAGCTGTTGGGCGCTCTGCGTTCCGCGTGGTTGCAGCAACAGGATGCGCTCGCGGTTGAGGCCGGCCTCCCGCAGCCAGGCCTGCGTCAGGCTGGCGGGCGGGGCGATCAGCGTCAGCCAGCGTGCGTCCTTGTCTTCGCTCAAGTCGCGCAGAATGGGAGCCAGCAGGTTCAGGCAGCTCTCAGCCGCACCGCGCAACGACAATTCACTGAATGCCTCGGGCTCGCCGCCCCAGGGGGCCTCGACCGTTTCCTTGAGGATGGGCGCAAGGGGTTGGGCCATGAAGGCCTCGAACAGCGACAGTTGGGCGTGTTGTGGGGTGTGCACGAGCTGCATGATGCCTCCTTTAGCGGCGAATGACGCCGACACTCAAGCCTTCGATCACCAGGTCCTGGTCTTTCAGGTTGACTTCGATCGGGGCAAACTCAGGGTTCTCAGCCAGCAGCCAAACCTTGCTGCCTTCACGCTTGAAGCGTTTGACGGTGACTTCGTCGCCGATACGGGCCACGACGATCTGACCATTGCGGGCTTCGCGGGTGGTGTGGACGGCCAGCAGGTCGCCGTCAAAGATGCCCACGTCCTTCATGCTCATGCCGTGCACGCGCAGCAGGTAGTCGGCCCGAGGATGGAAGAACGTCGGGTTGATGTTGCAGGATTCCTCGACGTGCTGCTGCGCCAGGATCGGCGCACCGGCGGCGACGCGACCGATGATCGGCAATGTCGATTCGTCGGCCTTGGCTTCGAAGCCAGGGATGCGAATACCCCGCGAGGCACCCGGGGTCATCTCGATCGCGCCCTTGCGGGCGAGGGCCTTGAGATGCTCTTCTGCGGCGTTCGGGGACTTGAACCCCAGCTCCAGGGCAATTTCCGCACGGGTCGGCGGGTAACCATTGTCATCAAGGCAGCGCTTGATAAAAGCCAGAATCTCAGCTTGGCGTGGCGTCAGTTTTAGCATGTTGATCGCTCTGTCTTTTTATACAGTGACTGGGATTATATACAGTGAACTGCGCTTGGCAATCATCCTTTTCATCGGCTCCGCTGGACGGTCATTCGTCACCCTTCCTACAGCCCAGGAATAGTGCTTCCTACAGAGCGAGAAGGATGTGATTAAATAGCCATGCAAGTGATGACTGCCCGGCCGGAAAACGAACCTCCAGGCTTGACAAGACACACTCTGAAACGTATGTTTCAAACAAGTGTTTGTCAGGCGGAGTAGCCATGGCCCAGTCGGAAACCGTTGAACGCATTCTCGATGCTGCCGAGCAGTTGTTCGCGGAAAAAGGATTTGCTGAAACCTCACTGCGGCTGATCACCAGCAAGGCTGGGGTCAACCTTGCCGCCGTGAACTACCATTTCGGTTCAAAAAAAGCCCTGATCCAAGCCGTATTCTCACGCTTCCTGGGGCCGTTCTGCGCCAGTCTCGATCGTGAGCTGGAGCGCCGTCAGGCCAAGGCCGATCACAAGCCGAGCCTGGAAGACCTGCTGGAAATCCTCGTTGAGCAAGCGTTGGTCGTGCAGCCACGCAGCGGCAATGACCTGTCGATCTTCATGCGCCTGCTGGGCCTGGCATTCAGCCAGAGCCAGGGCCACCTGCGCCGTTATCTGGAAGACATGTACGGCAAGGTGTTCCGTCGCTACATGCTGCTTGTCAACGAAGCCGCCCCGCGTATTCCGCCTATCGAACTGTTCTGGCGCGTGCATTTCATGCTCGGCGCTGCAGCCTTCAGCATGTCCGGTATCAAGGCTTTGCGGGCGATTGCCGAGACCGATTTCGGGGTGAACACCTCCATCGAGCAGGTGATGCGCCTGATGGTGCCGTTTCTCGCGGCCGGCATGCGCGCCGAAACCGGCGTCACCGACCCGGCCATGGCCGCTGCCCAGTTGCGTCCACGCAGCAAGAACGCGCCGACCGCCGCCAAGGTTTGACCGCCCCCGGGTGTGCGCGGCCGCTTGCATCCGCTAAGCTAGCCGCCATGCCGATTTCAGCTATCTACTCGCAACCCGTCGTGCTTACCTTGCCCGGTAAGGGCGGTGGGCTGTGTGCGTTATTTAAGGAAGGTTTATGACTGCTGCCCTGCAAGGTTCTTTGATGGTCGACGTGGCTGGTACCTGGCTGACGGCCGAGGACCGCCATCTGTTGCGCCAACCGGAAGTGGGCGGCCTGATCATTTTTGCGCGCAATATCGAGCACCCACGCCAGGTTCGCGAGTTGAGCGCGGCAATCCGTGCGGTGCGCCCGGACCTGCTGCTGGCGGTCGACCAGGAAGGCGGGCGCGTACAGCGCCTGCGCCAGGGCTTCGTGCGCTTGCCGGCCATGCGTGCGCTGGCCGATAACCCCAACGCTGAATACCTGGCAGAACAGTGCGGCTGGATCATGGCCACCGAAGTACTGGCTGTGGGTCTCGACTTGAGTTTCGCCCCGGTGCTGGACCTGGATTACCAACGCAGCGCTGTGGTCGGCACTCGCTCCTTCGAAGGCGACCCCGAGCGCGCCGCCGTACTGGCCGGTGCCTTTATCCGCGGCATGAACAGCGCCGGCATGGCCGCCACCGGCAAACACTTCCCTGGCCACGGTTGGGCCGAGGCCGATTCCCACGTCGCCATTCCCAATGACGAGCGCAGCCTGGAACAAATCCGCGCCAATGACCTGGTGCCCTTCGCACGCTTGAGCAAGCAATTGGCCGCAGTGATGCCCGCGCACGTGATCTACCCGCAGGTGGACAGCCAGCCCGCCGGCTTCTCGCGCCGCTGGTTGCAGGACATTCTGCGCGGCGAGTTGCAGTTCGACGGGGTGATTTTCAGTGATGACCTGTCCATGGCGGGCGCCCATGTGGTCGGCGATGCGGCGAGTCGGATCGAGGCGGCGCTGACGGCGGGTTGTGATATGGGTCTGGTGTGCAATGACCGTGCGGCTGCCGAGCTGGCACTCACCGCCGCGCAGCGGATGAAGGTCACGCCGTCGGCGCGGATTGCGCGTATGCGTGGGCAGGCGGTTGCGTCGACTGATTACAAACAGGATCCGCGCTGGTTGACGGCTCTCACAGCGTTGCGGGACGCTCAGTTGATTGAGTGAACGGCGCCTGTGCTGTTAAGAAGCTTGGTGTAAGAAGCGTCTGAATATGGCTGTAGCTATCTCTTACCGCCTTGTAGGAGTCGCCCTGCTTTAAATCTCGTTGCTGACCGCTGTAGAGTTCTGCTCCATGAATGACCTGATTGCACGTATCGTCGAGTTGGATTGGCAGGAATACTTTGACCCTCGCTCGCTGGAGCGTGGCTTTGAGTATGCTGGCGAAAATCGTCTTGAGATAAAAGAATTCGGACAGGGCAGACTGATTGCACAGTGCAAGGGGTCTGGCCGTAATGTCTATAACCTGGTGATTACCCTGGAGGGTGCAGCATCACGTTGGACGGGCATCAGGTGCGTGTGTTCTTGCCCGGTGGCTATCAATTGCAAGCACGCCGCTGCAACCTTGTTTACGTTGACCGCGCTGTATGACGAGCTGAACGAACCGAAAAAACAGGTGGCTGACCGTCTGAACCCGCAGCTCGAAAACTGGCTTGAGAGTATCCCCAAGCCCGCTCCTGTAGATGAGGTACAACACAAGAACACTGGTACCTGTTTGCTGTATCAACTCGCCCCCGATGCTTATTCAATGAGGTGGTCACTAGAGGTATATCGGGCACGCGTGACGAAGAAAGGTGACTACAGCGATATCAAGCCGCTGCACTCGATGGATGAAATATTGCGGCGTACTCCCGCTTATATGCATGAGCTGGATATAAAGCTTGGTCGCTTGCTCATGTTGAGCCGTCCTTACCTAAGCTACGGCAGCGCTTTTCAGTTAACGGGTGAGGCGGGCGCCGAAATACTCCAGCTGGCGTTGAAAACCCAGCGTCTGTTTTTTGATTTGGATGCTGGGTTAGCGCTTAACCCAGGGCCTGTCCGTGCCGCTCGTTTCAATTGGGCCGTGATGCCTGATGGCAATTATTGTCCTGAATGGCTCAGCAATGGTCGTGAACTGGACGAAGTATTGCCTCTCAAGCCGCTCCATTATCTGGACTTGGGCAACATGCAGTTGGGCGTGCTTGAGCCTGGGGTGGATGAGAACCTGGCGATACATTTATGTGGCCTGCCCGTGATTCCAGCTGATCAGGTGGCGATGTTCAGTCATCGGCTCAGTGTGGTGTCCCAAGTCATTCCTCCGCCACGTGAGCTGACCGAGCGCGTCGTGGATACGCTGGAACCACAAGGCTGCCTCACCTTGGGAAGCGACGAATCCTACGTCTACAGCCAGACCGACTATCGACGAATGCCCTTCCTGGAACACCGCGCTGCCTTGGCTTTCCGTTACGACACCAGCCTGGTCAGCGGCAAGGGCACTGAAGACATCCTGTTTCTCAACGGCACCGAAACCCAGCGCATTCAACGCAAGCCGGCGTCTGAAAAAGCCCTGCGCAAGACGCTCACAAAAATCGGCTTCAAAACGGTCAATCGTAAAACCCGTGCGCTGCCTGCCAGTGCAGGAGAGATGTTCGATCTACCCAATGATGAAGCCTGGCTGGCGTTTGTTGAGAGCGGGCTGTCGGTTTTGCGTGAGGCAGGGTGGGACGTCGTCATCCATCCGGGGTTTTATTACGATGTGGAGGCTGTAGACGGCTGGTACGCGGACATCGAAGAGTCGCCCGGCCACGAGTGGTTTGACCTTGAGCTGGGCATTGAGGTCAACGGCGAGCGTCACAGCCTGCTGCCAATCGTATTAGACTTGATGCGTCGTCAACCCAAACTGCTTGACGCCGCCTACATGGCCGAGCGTGATGATCAAGAGCGCGTGTTGGTCAGTCTGGGCGCCCGCACTCATACCAAAGTCGCGCTGCCCTACGGTCGTATCAAACCCCTGATGGCGACCCTCGGCGAACTCTACCTGCGTGCACCAGAAGGCGATGCACTGCGGCTGAGTGCGCCGGATGCGGCACGGCTCAGTAATCTGGATGCACTACCCTTGGTCTGGCAGGGCGGCGAGCGACTGCGTGATTTCGCCAAGCGCCTTAAAGACTCCATTCACGTTCATGTGCCGGCTCCTCGGGGCCTGAACGCGGAACTGCGCGGCTATCAGCTCGAAGGGCTGAACTGGATGCAAACCCTGCGCGAGCTGGAAGTCGGCGGGATCCTGGGTGACGACATGGGGCTTGGCAAAACCCTGCAGGCGCTCGCCCATCTACTCTGCGAAAAGCAGTCTGGCCGTTTACAGGCGCCTGCACTGGCGGTAATGCCCACCAGCTTGATCCCGAACTGGATGGACGAAGCTGCGCGTTTTACGCCACAGCTCAAAGTCCTGGCACTGCACGGTGCGCAGCGTCAGGCTGACTTCACGGGCTTGACCGATTACGACCTGGTACTCACCACCTATGCACTGTTGCCGCGGGACCTTGAAGTCCTGCAGCCTCAGCGCTGGAGCGTGCTGATCCTGGACGAAGCGCAAAACATCAAGAACCCCAACAGCAAAGCGGCCCAGGCTGCTCGTCAGTTGGAGGCCGGTCAGCGTTTATGCTTAAGCGGTACGCCTTTGGAAAACCACTTGGGTGAGCTGTGGTCGCTGTTCCACTTCCTGTTACCGGGCTGGTTGGGCGACAGCAAAACCTTTAATCGTGATTACCGTACGCCCATCGAGAAACACGGTAATGCGCAGCGTATGCAGCACCTCAGCGCGCGTATCAAACCGTTCCTGTTGCGACGTAAAAAGGAGCAGGTCGCGACGGAATTACCGCCCAAGTCCGAAATCGTCCACTGGGTCGAGCTGAGCGACGCACAGCGGGATGTCTACGAAACGGTACGCGTGGCGATGGACAAAAAGGTGCGCGACGAAATCAGTCGGCATGGCGTGGCCCGTAGCCAAATCATCATTCTCGAAGCACTGCTCAAACTGCGCCAGGTGTGCTGTGACTTGCGCCTGGTCAAATCTGCGCCGGTGACTAAAGCTGTCAAGGCCGGCACTGGCAAGTTGGGCAGCCTGATGGAGATGCTGGAAGAGTTACTCAGCGAGGGGCGGCGGATTTTGTTGTTCTCGCAATTCACCTCGATGCTGGCGTTGATTGAAGAAGAGCTCAAGCAGCGTGGGCTTGAGTATTCGATCCTGACGGGAGACACCCTTGACCGACGTACGCCAGTGAAGAACTTCCAGGACGGCAAGACACCATTATTCCTGATCAGCCTGAAAGCGGGCGGTACGGGCTTGAACCTGACGGCGGCCGATACGGTGATTCATTACGATCCGTGGTGGAACCCTGCCGTGGAGAGTCAGGCCACCGACCGGGCTTATCGTATAGGCCAGGATAAGCCGGTGTTTGTGTACAAGATGATTGCCCGGGGCACGGTCGAGGAGAAGATTCAGGCGTTGCAGTTGGAGAAGGCTGCATTGGCTGATGGGGTGCTGGAAGGTGGCGCCGGTGCGGGTTGGACGCTGGAGCAGAGGGATATTGAGGCGCTGTTTGCGCCTTTACCTGGCTGAAAATCGCGGCGCGCCCTTCGCGAGCAAGCCCGCTCCCACACTTGAATCTATTCACAAATCAAAATGTGGGAGGGGGCTTGCCCCCGATGGCGATGGAGCAGTCAGCGCTTTTCTTGCTTGTTGGGCAGTGGCGCAAACAACGCCTCAATCTCTTCATTACCCAACTGCCAATCCCCAGTCGTACGCCCATCCAGCACGCCCGCCGCCAAGTCGGACTTCTCCTTCTGCAGGTGCTGGATTTTCTCCTCCACCGTGCCCCGCGCAATCATCTTGTACACAAACACTGGCTTTTCCTGCCCGATGCGATACGCACGGTCGGTGGCCTGGTTTTCCGTGGCCGGGTTCCACCACGGGTCGTAGTGAATCACCGTGTCGGCTTCGGTCAGGTTCAAACCCACGCCACCGGCCTTCAAGCTGATCAAAAAGATCTGCAACTTGCCGCTCTGGAAATCCTTCACCGGTGTACGTCGGTCACGGGTCTGGCCGGTCAGCAATGCGTAGGCAATCCCGCGTTTTTTCAGTTCGATTTCGATCAGGCTCAGCATCGAAGTGAACTGCGAGAACAGCAGAATCCTGCGGCCTTCGGCAAACAGCTCGTCGAGCATGTCCATCAGGCTGTCGAGCTTGCCCGAGCTGCTGCCACGCGCCGGCAGAGTGGCGTCGTTGACCAGACGCAGGTCGCAGCACACTTGTCGCAGTTTGAGCAGCGCTTCAAGGATGATGATCTGGCTGCGGGCCACGCCCTTGCGGGTGATTTCGTCGCGGACTTTTTTATCCATGGCCAGACGCATGGTTTCGTACACGTCGCGCTGGGCCTCGTTGAGGTCGACCCAGTGGATGATCTCAGTCTTGGGTGGCAGTTCGGTCGCCACCTGTTCCTTGGTGCGGCGCAGCAGGAACGGTTTGATCCGACCGTTGAGGTGCTGCAAGCGCACGTCACTGGCGCGTTTTTCAATCGGCACGCGGTAATCACGGTTGAAGCTCTTCACGTCGCCCAGCCAACCCGGCAACAGGAAATGGAACAGCGACCACAGTTCACCCAGGTGGTTTTCCAATGGCGTGCCGCTCAGGCACAGGCGCTGGCGGGCGTTCAGCTCGCGTGCGGCCTGGGCGGCCTTGCTGGACGGGTTCTTGATGTACTGCGCTTCATCCAGGATCAATACATGCAAGGGCAGGGCGGCGAGCGTGTCGATGTCCTTGGGCAGCAGGGCATAAGTGGTCAGCAGCAGGTCGTAGTCGTGCAGGTTGGCGAAGTGTTTCTTGCGCCCTGCGCCGTACAGCGCCTGCACCCGCAGTTGCGGGGTGAAGTGCGCAGCTTCATCGAGCCAGTTCGGAATCAGACTGGTGGGCATCACGACCATGCAGGGCCGATCAAGGCGCCCGGCGATTTTCTCGGTGAGAATATGCGCCAGGGTTTGCAGGGTTTTGCCCAGGCCCATATCGTCCGCGAGAATCCCGCCCACTTCCAGCTGTCGCAGTGACTGCATCCAGCTCAAGCCTTCCAGTTGATAGGGGCGCAAGGTTGCGTTCAGGCCCTCGGGCGCGACGCAGGTGAAGTTCTTGATGTCCCGCAGGCGTTGGGCGAAGTTGCGGATCTTCTCGCCGCCTTCCCATTGCAACGGCAGGTCTTCCAGCGGGTTGAGCCTGATCGCGTCGGCCTTGGCCAGGCGCAACGTCGTGGTGCCGGTTTCCTGCAGGTAGAACTCGCCGAGAGTCGCCAGCACCGGCTTCAAGCGCCCGTAGGGCAGCGCCACTTGCAGCGGGCCGTGGCCGTTGGGCAGCCCGGGAATATTCACCAGGATCAGTTCATCATCGCGGCGCCTTGCGAGTTTTTCCGGGTTGAGGATCTCGGTGTGGGAGCGCATCAGGTTCAACAGGATCGGCAGCAGGCTCAACCGCTCGCCATTGACGATGATGCCCAACTCCAGGTCGAACCAGTCACGCTCCGGCGCTTCATCGACGCTGGCGTACCAGTCGTCCACCGGGCTCAGGTCGAAACCGAAGTCTTCATCGATTTGCAGCTCCCAGTCCTCGGCCCGCAGCGTCGGCGATGAGTTGAGCGTGAAGTTCAGCCAGGCGCTGTCATTGACCATCTCGAACAGCTCGCCGGCGCTTTCAGGCAAGGCCTTGCTTTGGCGCGTGGCGATCTTGAAACCCAGCAAGCGCAGTTGTTCGCGACAGGCTTGTTCCTGCTCGGGATGGCGCTTGATTCGCAGGCTCTGGGTGTCCTGGCGCACGATGATATCGGCGTTCTTTTGCCCACTGACGTAATTGCCCAGGTAGTTGAACGACAGTGCCGCACGGTGCTGGATATAGCGCTGCATCTTGCCGTTGCGCGGTTCGAACGCGCTGAACTCGACGCTGGCCAGCCACAGGCGCGGCACGGGCCGCACGTCCTCCATGACCACCTGCGGCAGGACCACGCGGTTATCCAGCACGGCCTGGAGTTTTTCCAGCAGTTGCGCATCTTGGGTTGCCGCCGGGTAGGCCAGGGTTTCCTGAACCTTGAGCAGCACCGCCGCGATGTGTTTACAGTTGGTGTGCACCGGGCAGGTACAGCGGCTATCCACCAGGATCAGCAGGCCCTTGGCCGACTCACGCAACGAGATGGTTTGCCGATAGACGTTACCGCCGGAGCCTTCGCAACTGGCGGTAATGGTGCTGTCACCGCACTCGACGATACGCACGCGGTTTTCCAGTGCGTAACGCCGCCCGCGCTCCAGGCTCTGCTCTTTGAAGCGATTGGCCCACGAAGGGGCCAGGGGTTTGGTCAGAGGCGAAGTGAGGGGCATGGCGCTGGATCAGTCCTGCATGTCGGGCGGTGGTGCGCTGGGCGGCTTGGCGGTCAGCGAGGTGATCTTGATCAACAACGCCAGGTGGCCGCCGTCCAGGTAATTAAGCTGGTTGTTCTTGGTGCGTACGTCTTTCTGCGCCAGGTGTTCACTGGCGATCACGCTGCCGTTGCCGTCGAACTGGTTGATCCAGAAATCGGCATCGATGTCGGTGAAACGACCCAATTGCAGGCTCAACACACCCTCGATAGGAAACTGGCCGAATTGCTCCTGGCCGTCGGTGATCGCGATCTTTACCGGCTGCTCGCCCAGATTCTGTTCCCAGGCCTTGTGCGCGAGCACGGTGTAGTTGGAGTCGGCGCGCAATTTTTCGACGATGTTGCCCAGGCGCGGCGGGCTCAGCCGCTCGCCCAGGCGCTGGGCGCCGCCATCCCAGTTTTCCGGGGCGGCGCGGCTGTTGATCACCGGCTCCGCATTCTGGCGCACCAGGATCATTTCCACCTGGTACGGGCTGTCGGCAAATGCCGAAGGCGCGAGTACCACCAACAACAGGCTCAGAATGCGGAACAGGCGCATGGCGGCGTCCTTCAAGGGGATTTCGGAAGGAGGCGCTCAAACAGCGCCTCCAGGGTATTGAAGCGTTCTTCGGCACGTTCCATCGGCACCATGAACTTGAACAGCGTAGCCCCTTCGAACTTGTAGCGGTTGGGCTGGCCCTGGATCAGCTTGATCAGCACCAAGGGGTCTACCGGCGTCTGCGCTTCGAATTCGATACGCCCACCTTGCGGCCCGGCGTCGACCTTCTTGATCCCCAACTGCTCGGCCTGCAACTTGAGCAGGGTCAGGCGCACCAGGTTCTTGGTCGGTTCCGGCAGCAGGCCGAAGCGGTCGATCATTTCCACTTGCAGGTCCTTGAGACCTTCTTCGTCAGTCGCCGAGGCAATGCGCTTGTACAGGATCAGCCGTGCATGCACATCCGGCAGGTAGTCTTCGGGAATCAACGCCGGCAGGCGCAGGTTGATCTCCGGGCCGCCGCCCAGGGGTTGGTCGAGGTTCGGTTGCTCGCCCTTGCGGATGGCTTTCACTGCGCGTTCGAGCATCTCCATATACAGGGTGAAGCCGACTGCCTGGATCTGGCCGCTCTGGCCATCACCGAGCAGTTCGCCGGCGCCACGGATTTCCAGGTCGTTGGTGGCCAATACAAAGCCGGCACCCAGGTCCTGGGTGTTGGCGATCGCTTCCAGGCGCTTTTCCGCATCGGAGGTGATCTGTTGGCGCGGCGGTGTGAGCAGGTAGGCATACGCCTGGTGGTGACTGCGCCCGACGCGCCCGCGCAGCTGGTGCAGCTGGGCCAGGCCGAACTTGTCGGCACGCTCGATGATGATGGTGTTGGCGCTCGGCACGTCGATGCCGGTCTCGATGATGGTCGAGGCGATCAGCACGTTGAAGCGCTTGTGGTAGAAGTCGCTCATCACCTGCTCGAGTTCGCGCTCGCGCATCTGCCCGTGGCCGATGGCGATGCGTGCTTCGGGCACCAGCTCGGCGAGGTCGGCGGCACATTTCTCGATGGTCTTCACATCGTTGTGCAGGTAGTAAACCTGGCCGCCACGCAGCAGTTCGCGCAGCAGTGCTTCCTTGACCGTGCTCTTGTTCTGTTCCATCACAAAGGTGCGCACCGACAGGCGACGCGCCGGCGGCGTAGCGATGATCGACAGGTCGCGCATGCCCGACACCGCCATGTTCAGCGTGCGCGGAATCGGCGTGGCGGTCAGGGTAAGAATGTCGACTTCACTGCGCAGGGCCTTGAGCTGTTCTTTCTGACGCACACCGAAGCGGTGTTCTTCGTCGATGATCACCAGGCCCAGATTCTTGATCTTCACATCGTCCGACAGCAGTTTGTGGGTGCCGATGACGATATCGATCTTGCCCTCGGCCAAATCGGCGATGGCGGCGTTCACTTCCTTGGCGGACTTGAAGCGGCTCATCACCTCCACGGTCACCGGCCAGTCGGCAAAACGGTCGCGGAAGCTGTTGTAGTGCTGCTGGGCGAGCAGGGTAGTGGGCACCAGGATCGCCACTTGCTTGCCGCCGTGTACCGCAATGAAGGCTGCGCGCATGGCCACTTCGGTTTTGCCGAAGCCCACGTCGCCACACACCAGGCGGTCCATCGGCTTGGGCGCGAGCATGTCGGCGCGCACCGCTTCGATGGTGGTCTGCTGGTCCGGGGTTTCTTCGAAGGCGAAGCCGGCGCTGAAGGTGGCGTAGTCGGCTTTCGGGTCGGCGAAGGCATAGCCTTCGCGGGCCGCGCGGCGGGCATAGATGTCGAGCAACTCGGCAGCCACGTCGCGCACCTGTTCGGCAGCCTTGCGCTTGGCTTTCTGCCAGGTCTCGGAGCCCAGGCGGTGCAGCGGTGCCAGGGCGTCGTCGCTGCCGGTGTAGCGGGCGATCAGGTGCAGGCTGGCCACCGGCACGTAGAGCTTGGCGCCTTCGGCGTATTCCATGGTGAGGAATTCGGCGGCCTGGTTGTCGATCTCCAGGGTCTGCAAGCCCAGGTAGCGACCGACGCCGTGGTCGATATGCACCACCGGCGCGCCTTCGCGCAGTTCGGTGAGGTTCTTGATCACCGCATCATTGTTGGCGTCTGCGCGCTTCTCACGGCGACGGCGCTGCATCACACGCTGGCCGAACAGCGGGCTTTCGGCGATCAAGGCAAGGGCCGGGTTGTCCAGCAACAAGCCCTCGTCCAACGGCGCGATGGTGATCGCCAGGCGCTCTTTGCTATTTACAAAATCCGGCCAACTGTCGACCGTCTTCGGCCGCAGTTTCAGGCGTTCCAATAGCTCCAACAGCACTTCGCGGCGCCCGGCGGACTCGGCGGTGAAGAGCACGCGACCGGGGAAGTCGCCAAGGAAATTGGACAGCGCTTCCAGCGGCTGGGTTGCCTTGGCCTGGATCGCCAGGTCCGGCAGCATCCCCGCCGGGAAGCGCTCACGGCCACTGCCGGCGTCCACATCCTGCTGGCTGGCAACTACACGCGGCCAGTTTTTCAGACGGGCGAAGCAGTCTTCCACCGGCAGGAACAGTTCTGCGGGCGGCAATAAAGGCCGAGACGGATCGACGCGGCGCTCTTCATAGCGGTTGCGCACGTCGTTCCAGAAGTTTTCCGCCGCCTGCTCGATACCCGGCAACGAGAACACCTGGGTGTCCTGGGGCAGGTAGTCGAAGAGGGTGGAGGTTTCGTCGAAGAACAATGGCAGGTAGTACTCGATACCCGCTGGGGTAATCCCGCTGCTTAAGTCCTGGAAGATTGGGCAGCGACGGAAGTCCACGTCAAAGCGTTCACGAAAGCGCGCCTTGAAGCGCGTCACCGCATCTTTTTGCAGCGGGAATTCCCGCGCCGGCAGCAGCTTGATCGAGTCGACCTTGTCGATGGAGCGCTGGTTTTCCGGATCGAAGGTGCGCAAGGTCTCGATTTCGTCATCGAACAGGTCGATGCGATACGGCAACTTGCTGCCCATCGGGAACAGGTCGATCAGGGCGCCGCGCACTGCGAACTCACCGTGCTCGTACACCGTGTCGACGCAGCGGTAGCCGCTGGCTTCCAGGCGCGTGCGCATCTGTTCTACGTCGAGCTTCTGGCCGATATCCAGCACCAGACTGCTGCCGAGCAGGAACTTGGTCGGCGCCAGGCGATGCAGGGCCGTGGTGATCGGCACCACCAGCACGCCGTGGGCCAGTTCCGGTAGGCGGTACAGGCTGGCGATGCGCTGGGAGATGATGTCCTGGTGCGGCGAGAACAGGTCGTAGGGCAGGGTTTCCCAGTCGGGAAAATGCAGCACCGGCAAATCCGGGGCGAAGAAGCTCAGCTCCTGCTCCAACCGTTCGGCACTTTGGCTGTCGGCGGTAAGCAGCAGGGTAAAGCGCTTGGCTGCGCTGGCAGCCTCGGCTATGGCCAGGCTCAGGGCGGCACCGGGCAGGTTGCCCCAGTGCTGTTTACCTGCCGCGGCAGGGAGAAGCGGTAGACGCAGAACGGGCACGGAAGGTTGAGCTCCAAGCGTTGCGACAAAGTCGGTAATTGTAACGGCCCGAGGTGCCGCCTGTCAGTTGCTGACTGTGCCTATTACGGTTTGTAGGAAATGTAGTGGCTAAGACAAACAATGCCGGGTTTTGACTCAATATGTAGTGCCAAAAAGCGCGAATGTTTAGGAGTGTTACGGACAAGTCGGCCCGCCCGCTCAACTAGTGGCCTTCTGGAACCCGCGTATTTCCTGGGCTGTAGCGCGGTGGTATTTTTTTGCAAGGGCTTTTTGTTGCCCCTCGCGCATTGCTCATCGTGCAGTCGGGCGACATAATGTAGCCCCTTTTTTCAGCCCCTACATGTGGAAGGTTCCCGTGACTCAGAAGCCCGACCAGTGTCTTGGTGAATGGATCGACCGTGAAGCACTCGCAGAAGCGATGATTCCGCTTATCGGCCAGCTGTACCGCAATAACAATGTGGTGAGCTCGATCTATGGCCGCAGCCTGATCAACCAGTCTGTCATCGCGATTCTCAAGGCGCACCGCTTTGCGCGCCATCGTTCCGCCGACGACAGCGAACTCTCCGTCCACGAAACATTCCCACTGCTCAAGGCCATGAGCGAGCTCAAGCTCGGCGCGGCCTCGGTAGACCTGGGCAAGCTGGCCTACAAGTTCCGCAAGGAAGGCGCCGGCCGTAGCGCCGAGCAGTTCGTGCGTGAAGAAATGGCCGATGTGGTTGGCCAGCAAAACGCCGCGCCTCGCAAGGGCACCGACGTGGTGCTGTACGGCTTCGGGCGTATCGGCCGCCTGCTGGCGCGCATCCTGATCGAGAAAACCGGTGGCGGCGACGGCCTGCGCCTGCGTGCCATCGTGGTGCGCAAAGGCGCCGAGAATGACCTGACCAAACGCGCCAGCCTGCTGCGTCGCGATTCGGTACATGGTTCGTTCAACGGCACCATCACCATCGATGAAGAAAACAACACCATCACTGCCAACGGTAACCTGATTCAGGTGATCTACGCTAAGAACCCGACTGAGGTGGATTACACCCAGTACGGCATCCAGGACGCCCTGCTGGTGGACAACACCGGTGTATGGCGTGATGCCGAGGGCCTGGGCCAGCACCTGGCTTGCCCGGGTATCGACCGCGTTGTGCTGACCGCGCCTGGCAAAGGCAAGCTCAAGAACATCGTGCACGGTATCAACCACGCTGAAATCACCGCTGACGACAAGATAGTGTCCGCCGCTTCCTGCACCACCAACGCCATCGTGCCGGTGCTCAAAGCTGTGAATGACAAGTTCGGTATCGTTAACGGCCACGTTGAAACCGTTCACTCCTACACCAACGACCAGAACCTGATCGACAACTTCCACAAGGGCGATCGCCGTGGTCGCAGCGCCGCGTTGAACATGGTGATCACCGAGACCGGTGCTGCCACCGCTGCTGCCAAGGCCCTGCCTGAACTGGCCGGCAAGCTGACCGGTAACGCGATCCGCGTGCCGACGCCGAACGTGTCGATGGCCATTCTCAACCTGAACCTTGAGAAAGCCGCCACCCGTGAAGAGATGAACGAATACCTGCGCTACATGGCGCTGCACTCCGATCTGCACAAGCAAATCGACTTCGTCAATTCCCAGGAAGTGGTCTCCACCGACTTCGTTGGTTCGCGCCACGCCGGTGTGGTGGACGCCGAGGCGACCATCACCCAGGACAACCGCGTTGTGCTGTACGTGTGGTACGACAACGAGTTCGGCTACAGCTGCCAGGTGGTTCGCGTGATGGAAGACATGGCTGGGGTCAACCCGCCTGCGTTTCCGCGCTAAGCCTTAGCGCTGAATGAAAACGCCCCGACTTATTCGGGGCGTTTTTGTGTCTGGCATATGTGGACCTGTAGGAGCGAGCTTGCTCGCGAAAACCATCAACGATAACGCAGCGCTTCTGGTTTAACGCGTGGTACTCAGGTTTTTCGCGAGCAAGCTCGCTCCTACAGTGGAGGGTGTGTATCAGTGATTGAGGAGCTTGTCGCTTAAACTATCGGAGAAAAAAATAGTTGTCGCATACTGGCTCATCCTGAATTCGGCGCTGATTTGCGTCCTGTAGTATGGCAACACTGGCCTACGACGCGACCAAGGGTTAATGTTCGCCGCGCTCGGCCTTCTATAGACTGTGCCCCGGTTCACACACTTGAGCCAAATTGTCCTTCATGACCGCTGGCCGCGGCATGATTTAGCCCGGCGTCCAACCGTACGCCTGGCCTGTTCTGAGGAGTACGCATGGCTGTCTACAACTATGACGTGGTGGTACTGGGTTCCGGCCCAGCTGGAGAAGGTGCGGCGATGAACGCTGCCAAAGCAGGGCGCAAGGTGGCGATGGTCGATAGCCGTCGCCAGGTCGGCGGCAACTGCACCCACCTGGGTACCATCCCGTCCAAGGCGTTGCGTCACTCCGTGCGCCAGATCATGCAGTTCAACACCAACCCGATGTTCCGGGCCATTGGCGAGCCACGTTGGTTCTCGTTCCCGGACGTGTTGAAAAGCGCCGAAAAAGTCATCTCCAAGCAAGTCGCTTCGCGTACCGGCTACTACGCCCGCAACCGCGTCGACCTGTTCTTCGGCACCGGCAGCTTCGCCGACGAGCAAACCGTCGAAGTGGTCTGCGCCAATGGCGTGGTCGAGAAACTGGTGGCCAAGCACATCATCATTGCCACCGGTTCGCGCCCGTATCGCCCGGCGGACATTGATTTCCACCACCCGCGTATCTACGATAGCGACACCATCCTCAGCCTGGGCCACACCCCGCGCAAACTGATCATCTATGGCGCCGGCGTGATCGGCTGTGAATACGCATCGATCTTCAGCGGCCTGGGTGTGTTGGTGGAGCTGGTAGACAACCGTGACCAGTTGCTCAGCTTCCTCGATTCGGAAATTTCCCAGGCGTTGAGCTACCACTTCAGCAACAACAACATCACCGTGCGTCACAACGAAGAGTACGAGCGGGTCGAAGGCCTGGACAACGGGGTGATCCTGCACCTCAAGTCCGGCAAGAAGATCAAGGCCGACGCCTTGCTGTGGTGTAACGGCCGTACCGGCAACACCGACAAGCTGGGCATGGAAAACATCGGGGTCAAGGTCAACACCCGGGGCCAGATCGAGGTGGACGAGAACTACCGCACGTGCGTGACCAACATCTACGGCGCCGGTGACGTGATCGGCTGGCCGAGCCTGGCCAGCGCCGCCCATGACCAGGGCCGTTCGGCCGCCGGCAGCATCGTCGACAATGGCAGCTGGCGCTACGTGAACGATGTGCCGACCGGGATCTACACGATTCCCGAGATCAGCTCCATCGGCAAGAACGAGCACGAACTGACCAAGGCCAAGGTGCCTTACGAAGTCGGCAAGGCGTTCTTCAAGAGCATGGCACGTGCGCAGATCGCCGGTGAGCCGCAAGGCATGCTGAAGATTCTGTTCCACCGTGAAACCCTGGAGGTCCTCGGCGTGCATTGCTTCGGCTACCAGGCGTCGGAGATCGTGCACATCGGCCAGGCGATCATGAGCCAGCCGGGTGATCTCAACACCCTCAAGTATTTCGTCAACACCACCTTCAACTACCCGACCATGGCCGAAGCCTATCGGGTGGCCGCCTACGACGGCCTCAACCGGCTTTTTTGAGCGGCTCCGGCCGGTGGCCTGAGCCGGCCGGGGAGACCGATTTCAGTAATTCCCGAGGGTGGCAGTGGCCAAACCGGGAAAGTCTGTAATCAGGCTATCTACGCCGAAGTCGGCGAGCCTGCGCATCAGCGCGGGTTCGTTGACTGTCCACACGGACACGTGCAGGCCCTGGCGCTGGGCTTTTTCCAGCCGCTCAGGGGTGCACAGCGTCCAGTTCAACGCCAAATATTCACAGCCATAGTTCTGCGCGACCTTCAACGGGTCGAGCCAGGCATATTCGGCGACCAGGCCACGTGACAGGTCCGGGGTGAGTTCGACCGCCGCCTTGAGCACTTCCCGCGAGCTTGACGTCACGGTGACCTTGTCCATCAGGCCAAAACGCACGGCCATTTCACGGATTGCCAGCACGGTGGTGGCAGCACGGGTGCGCGAGGCGCTTTTGACTTCCAGTTGCCAGTGATCGAAGTCGCACTTTTCGAACAGCTCCTCCAATCGCGGGATCGGGCACGGGGTGACCCAGCCCGGGCCGCCTTTGCGTGCGTCCATTTTCACCAGGTCGGCCGCCGAGTACTCGACGACTTTGCCGCGCCGGTCGGCGGTGCGCTTGAGGGTCGGGTCGTGGATGACCATCAGCTCGCCGTCCATGGACAGGTGCAAATCCAGTTCGCAACGGCGCACGCCGTGCTTGAGGCACTCCTGAAAGCTGGTCAGGGTGTTTTCCGGTGCTTCGCCTTTGGCACCGCGGTGGCCGTAGATCAGGGTCACAGTTGCTCCTTTGCGCCAGGTGAGCTGGCGGGGTCATACGAATTCAGGTGTCTTGGGCGTCGCTTTGTTCTCGCGCCAGGCGCCGTTCCTGCGCCTGTTTCTGCAGGATGTAGCGCGCCAGCAACTGGCGTTGGGCATCGGTCATGGATTCGAATTCCGTGCCCACATCAAAGCTGTCGCCCTTGGGGTCGCAATGGGTCACCCGCGCGCGCAGCAACAGGCCGAGCGCCTGGGGCATCAGCACCAGCTTGACTGCCAGGTGAGTATCGGGTGCCAGCGGGGTAGGGTGCTGGAAGTCGATGCCGCCCTCGGAAAGGATCACCGGTTGCGGCGCGCCCACTTCATTGAGCAGGCCGCGGGCCATGACCTGGCTGAGCAGGTCCAGGCGTTTGTTCTGCACCTTGAGGAACGCTGCCAGGCTGCGGTCTTTCTCGCTGATCTGGCGCAGCAGGTGCTGGGCTTCGAATTCGCTCAGGTGCAGTTCGCTGAGCAGGTTGAACAGCGGCGAATCATCCAGCAACACTTCCTTGCTCGCCGCTTCGGGGCCAGACAATGTGCTGATTTGAAGTGCGATCATGTCGTCGATACGGTAGTATTCGCGGCGCTCTTCTTCATCTAATGTCGACATGGCGAACCCCAGGTTACGGTAATGGTCTGAGTGTAAAGCTGCTTACCAGACCCCGCCACCGGGACGTCTTCTTTTCCTCCGAACAAGCCCCGACATGTTCAGACCTCTCTTCGTATTTATTGGCACGCGTTATACCCGTGCAAAGCGTCGCAATCATTTTGTGTCGTTCATTTCCTTGACCTCGATGATCGGTCTCGCCCTGGGCGTGGTCGTGATGATCGTGGTGCTGTCGGTGATGAACGGCTTCGATCATGAGATGCGTACCCGCGTGCTGGGCATGGTGCCCCACGCGACCATCGAGGGCGACGCGCCCATCGATGACTGGCAAAGCCTGGCCGCCAAGGTCAAGCAGAACCCCAAGGTGGTGGCCGTTGCGCCGTTTACCCAGATGCAGGGGTTGCTGACCAACGACGGCAAGGTGCAGAAGATTCTGCTCAATGCCATCGACCCGGCCCAGGAGCGCAACGTCTCGATCATCGACCGGTTCATGCTGCAGGGTAAGCTCGACGACCTGGCGCCCGGCAGTTTTGGCATCGTCATCGGCGACAAGGCCGCGGCCAAGCTCGGCGTGGGCGTCGGTGACAAGCTGACCTTCGTCGCTCCGGAAGTCACTGTGACCCCGGCCGGCATGTTCCCGCGCATGAAGCGCTTTACCGTGGTTGGCACCTTCCATGTCGGCGCCGGCGAGATCGACGGTTACATCGGCCTGACTAACCTCACCGACCTGGCCCGCCTGCATCGCTGGCAGCCGGACCAGGTGCAGGGTCTGCGCCTGAAATTCAATGACCTGTTCGATGCGCCGCGCGGCGCCTGGGAAATCGCCCAGCACCTGGGCGAGTCGCAGTACTATGCCCGCGACTGGACCCGCACCCACGGCAACCTGTACCAGGCCATCCGCATGGAAAAAGCCATGATCGGCCTGCTGTTGCTGCTGATCGTGGCGGTTGCTGCCTTCAACATCATTTCCACGCTGGTGATGGTAGTGAACGACAAGAAGGGCGATATCGCCATCCTGCGCACCCTAGGTGCCACGCCGGGGCAGATCATGGCGATCTTCATGGTGCAGGGCACCGTGATCGGCGTGGTCGGCACCTTGATCGGCACGGCGGTGGGCATCCTCGCCGCGTTGAACGTCAGCGCCGCCATCGCCCTGCTAGAAAAAGTGATCGGCCACAAGTTTCTCAACGCCGACGTCTACTTCATCGACTACTTGCCGTCCCAGGTGCAAACCCAGGACGTGCTGATGGTGGGCGGCGCTGCGTTGGTCCTGAGTTTCCTTGCCACCCTGTATCCAGCCTGGCGCGCGGCACGTACCCAGCCAGCACAGGCATTACGTTATGAGTGAATCGGGCATGAGTGAAAAAGCAATCCTGAGCTGCCGCAACCTGGGCAAATCCTACGAGGAAGGCCCGGAGTCTGTGGTGGTGCTGTCCAACCTGCAACTTGAACTGCACCCGGGCGAGCGCGTGGCAATCGTCGGCAGTTCAGGTTCCGGCAAAAGTACCTTGCTCAACCTGCTGGGCGGCCTCGATACGCCGTCCCAGGGCAGCGTGTGGCTGGCCGGTGAAGAGCTTTCGGCGTTGAATGAAAAGGCCCGTGGGCAACTGCGCAACCGTTCGTTGGGCTTTGTGTACCAGTTCCACCACCTGTTGCCGGAATTCACCGCCCTGGAAAACGTGTGCATGCCGCTGTTGATCGGCAAGACCGCGATCCCGGAGGCGCGCCAACGTGCCACCGCCTTGCTGGAGCGCGTCGGCCTCGGCCACCGCCTGGAGCACAAGCCGGCCGAACTGTCCGGCGGCGAGCGCCAGCGTGTGGCGATTGCCCGCGCCCTGGTGAACAACCCGGGCCTGGTGATGCTCGACGAGCCTACCGGCAACCTCGACTCCCACACCGCCCAGGGCATCAAGGACTTGATGCTGGAACTGAGCACCCAGATGCGCACCGCGTTCCTGGTGGTGACCCATGACATGAGCATGGCCCGGCAGATGGACCGCGTGTTGCACCTGCAGGAAGGTCACCTGGTCACCATCTGACCTGTTTCAAGCCTGGCGCCTGGCGTCGGGCTTTTTCATTTTTTCAGGCGGTGTACGCGAATGTTCAGACCGTTATCCATTTTCATCGGCACGCGCTATACCCGCGCCAAGCGCCGCAACCGTTTTGTCTCGTTTATCTCGATGACCTCGATGATCGGCCTCGCCCTGGGCGTATTGGCGATGATCGTGGTGCTCTCGGTGATGAACGGCTTCCAGCGCGAAATGAGCTCGCGCATCCTCGGCATGGTGCCCCACGCCACCATCGTCGGCGTAAAGCCGATTGATGATTGGCAACCGGTGGCCGCCGCGGCGATGAAGAATCCGCAAGTCACCGCCGCCGTACCCTTCACGCAGATGGACGGTATGTTCTCCTACAAGGGCGCCATGCAGCCGATCGAGATCAGCGGCATCGACCCGGTCCAGGAAGGCAAGGTGTCGATCGTGACCCAGCACATTGTGCGCGGCAAGCTGGACGACCTGAAGCCCGGTGAGTTCGGCGTGGTGGTCGGCGATATCACCGCACGCCGCTTCCGCCTGAATGTGGGCGACAAGCTGACCCTGATCGTGCCGGAACTCAGCAGCGCCCCAGGTGGCATCACACCGCGCATGCAACGGCTGAACGTGGTGGGTATCTTCAAGGTGGGCGCCGAGCTGGATGGCTCCATGGCGCTGATCCACATGGCCGACGCGGCAGAAATCCAGCATTGGCAGCCCAACCAGGTGCAAAGCGTGCGCCTGGCGGTGAAGGACTTGTACGCAGCGCCGACCGTCTCTGCGGATATCGCCGCCAGCCTGGGCGCAGCCTACAAGCCCGATGACTGGACTCACACCCAGGGCAGCCTGTTCAGCGCGATGAAAATGGAAAAGACCATGATCGGCCTGCTGTTGCTGATGATCGTCGCCGTGGCCGCGTTCAACATCATCGCCACCTTGATCATGGTGGTGAACGACAAGGGCGCGGACATCGCGATCCTGCGCACCATCGGCGCCACGCCCCGGCAGATCATGGCGATCTTCATGGTCCAGGGCACGGTGATTGGTGTGGTCGGCACCCTGATTGGCGGGGTGCTGGGGGTGATCGCAGCGCTGAATGTCAGTGAGCTGGTGGGCTGGCTGGAGCGGGTCAGCGGGCAGCATATCTTCAGCTCGGATGTGTACTTCGTCAGCAACCTGCCTTCGGAACTGCAGGGTGGGGACGTGTTGCTGATATGTTCGGCGGGGTTTGTATTGAGCTTTTTGGCAACGATTTACCCGGCGTATCGGGCGGCGAAGATTGAGCCGGCCCATGCGCTGAGGTATTCGTAAGGCCTTAGACCGCTATC